>CALDSR010000041.1 GCA_937924505.1 uncultured Granulosicoccus sp.
CATGAGCCGCGAATAATCAGTGTGTATTCAGTCATGGCAGTTGGCCTTACTTTGCTGGCCAATCGTTTTTTTGCGGAACGTATCGACAATGGTGAAAACGTCTTTCCATTAATTGGCATTGCCGCGTCAGGCTCACTACTCGCTACGCTTTCAATTGCTTTGTCTCCGAACCTGATCACTGTGTTATCGATTGGTGTTTTGGGTTTTGGGATCGGGTCCAGTGCCATTTCAACGATGTTCAGTCTCGGTGGAAACCTGGCTGAGCTACATGCCATTGAACGTAGCCGTTTTAACGCCTATATGCGTGCAACAAGTTCGACAGCATGGATGCTAGGGCCGGCAATAACGTTTCTATTGGCAGATCAGATCAACACGCAAGCAGTATTTTTTACCGCTTTTGGCATGTCGATTATTTGGGTTGGCCTATGGTGGATTGTGCTACCGCATAACGTTTCGGCCACAAAGGCCGTTCTGACAGACAGGCCTGGTACACATCAGGGAAATGCAACCGCGCTGTGGCTGGCAGCAGCGTATATTTTTTGTCTTTCATTTGCTCATTCACTCACGGTCACATCTCTACCGCTTTTCTATGTGCAGGAAGTTGGCTTGCCTGGATATGCCCCGGGCATCGCCTTCAGCATGAAAACATTTATGGAGGTTATTGCTGTTTTCTCTACGCCTGCGCTTATTGTACGTTTCGGCATGCGCAACGCCTTGTTTGCGACAACACTGCTTGCAGTTGGCACTATCCAATATCTGGCCCTGGTAGGGTCGTTTTATCAGATGCTGCTCGGCGCTGCTTTGGAGGGTGTGTACTATGGGCTTTATGCGGGCCTTGGCATCAGCTACATTCAATCGCTTGCACCGGATCGACCCGCACGGGCCACTGCCATCTACTGGAATAGCTTGATGGTCAGCGTTTTATTGGCTGGACCCGCAGTCGGGATCATCGCGCAAGCATCCAATTTTCAGAGAGTTGTTCAGATTGCCGTGGGTGTTGCGTTTTGTGCGGCCTTGATATTGATGCTTGGTAGTAGAAAGCAGCACAGTCAAACGCAACAAACCGGAATGCGACCATAGCCAAGAATTTCGGCATCATTCACAAAGCAATTTCGAGCAAGACAGGCTGATGATCGGATGCATCCGTTTCAACATCAACTTCTACTCTAACCGTCTTGTTGGCAATATTCTCTGTCGCAAGAAAAAAATCTCTTACATGAGGGCCCTGTGGCCACTGAGCACGATCAAAACAACCACAGGTCGCTTGTCTTTCACCGAGGCTCCGTCCATGATAGCGCGATTGTACCAACCAACAGTCAATCCAGTTTTGAGTGGTGATTTGTTCGTTGAATACATTGTCATCGAGGCCAACATTAAGATCACCGCAGAGAATGACGGCATCGCTTGAGCCCATATAACTATAAGGCCCAGAGACCTCTTCAGGTGTCGGTACAACAGATTTCGCGATGCGTTGATCACGTAAGCGTGTCAGTTCCTGTATTTGAGCGATTAGCTCCTCACTCGAATGGAATGCAAGATGGGTGTTAAACAAGGAAATATTTTTACTACCTGGCTTTACTATCACTTCAACCATCGTTCGCGGCATTTGCAAGGTATTCACAGCAGGTGAAGGCAAGCAGTAAACTTGCGAGTAAACAAGAAATTCAGGCTTCACTAATGTCAGGTTACCGAATTCGATTCGCTTGCCCATGCCACTCGGAACGCTGAACCCTGGCCCCCAAACACGCTCGTAGTGGGGAAATCCATCACAGATAAGTGCGAGCTGATCATCACCGTTCAAATCAGCTATGTGCCTGGATACTTCTTGCAGGCAAATAATATCCAGTTCACCGAAGGTCTTGATCTGGTCCAGTATTCGGGCTACATCAAAGCGATTATCGCAACCCAAGGTGGCTTGTATGTTCCACGAAAGAATGTTCACTGCCTTATCCCAGCCTATTTGAATGATTCGACGCCATTCTGCCTTGGGTCAGATCAACCACCAGTTTGCGACAATCGTATACCCCATATTGACGCAAAGTAGCGATCTGTTGGATAGTCGCCTGACCATGGGCCAAGGTCGGGTGATCAGGTCTTTCTCGACGTTGCCATATCGGCAACCCGATCAGAATCGGTAACACCGGTAACCGCCGCTATCGTTGTTGAATCCGCTCTCGCAAGACGGCGTTCTGTTTTTCCTGAGAAAATTGCACTTAGGTCATCGACAATCATCTCCCCGATAAGTTGACGCCCTCCATCTACCGCAGCTGCGCGATGGGGCGATAACAAGGCATTGGCGGCTTGCCGTATTGGATGATCTGCAGGCATCGGTTCCTCCGGAAAAACATCAGTCGCTATTCGAAGTCGACCGGACACCGCCTCAGCAGTTAATGCATCAAAATCAACCAGATGAGCACGACTCAACACAACCACCAGCGCGTTATCAGCGAGCTTTGACAATGCATTCGCCGAAAGCATGCCTTCGTTTTCTGTCGTCGGAGACGCAGTGACAAACAAACATCGAGACCAGTGCAGTACTTCATCGAATCCGCATAGCTCGATACCGAAACTCTCCGCCCGACGTTCGGATAACCACGGATCATAGGCTTTTATCATGGGTTGAAAAGGTGCAAGCAGTCTTGTCAACTCTTGGGCAATCTGGCCAAATCCGATAAACCCGACCGGTGCGCCACGCAGCGTGAAATCCGTTTCGACCTTGTCCTCAAGCCAGTTCTCCTTGCCTTGGCGAAACAATTCATGTTCGGCGATCAAGCCTCGTGCGCTACTGAGCGCCATGGCCAATCCGATCTCGGCAACGGATGTACGAAATCCAGGTGAACAGGAAAGCACTTCAACGTTGTGTTCTACACATGCGGTATAGTCGATAGTGTCGGGGAATGCGCCGGACACCTCTATTATCGTTTTAAGAGATGGTGCGTTCGCCAGCATCTCTGCCGTCACAACGGGTGTTGCAGCGACAAGCGCCGACGCTGATGGCCAGAACCGTTGAAATACATCAGTTGGAATCGATGCGTTCTTTCCCCAGGCAATATCGAAACGATTCTGAAACTCTGCTAGCGTGGATGCTGAAAACAGTTCAGACACTGTGCGCCAGTATGGATCGAACAGGACGACAGGTTTCATTTTTAATGACCTCAAAAGGCGTGATACATAACACCGTATCCAGTGCCTGCCAGACTATTCAGGACCACTGCTCCCTCGCATAGCAATGACACACTACCCTCGTGATCGGTGCCACCTGGACACCGATCTAACAAACGTCCTAAGGTTTCTTGGGCGTCTGATATTCCACTTCCTTTTGAAAGGATTTCCAGGTTGTCTCATAGCCAACAAAGCCCTTATCGTTGGCCTCCATCTGACGAGTTTTGACATACTCCGTCACACCCTCGGGGACGACCGGTCGCTCTTTCTTTGGTTCACTCATAAATAAATCCTCGTTTACACTCTTGAATAGCTCATTACTTCAACATCTATATTTTTTGTCGGTAATTTTTGCATTACTGCGTCTGATCATCAAGATATCCTCAGACTTGCAATGAAGCAACCAGTTCTTGCGCCTGTTGTGAACGCTCCAATGCCTTTGCCTGATAGTTTCGGTACTCCGTCCCTTCAAACAGTTTGCAGATCTTGTCAAATTCGACGACGGTCGCTTCGGCCATGTCCAGATAATCAGACTCAATAGCGAGCGAGTACATTGCTGAGGCTCTATTGGCCGAAACCATCGACCAAATCAAAGGTACAGCATCATGACTCAGCGTCTTCAACGCTGCATCGTACAACGGGATTGACGCTTCCAAAGAACCAATATCCTCTTCTCGCTCACCAAGCATCTGCATCGCAGCTGCGAGGTTGTTTTGAGTGATTGCACAGGTATAGGCGTTTTTGTCCGGTGTACGTTCACTCAGGGCATTGCGAAACGCAACCACTGACTGCTCAAGCGTGCGCGCACCACGCCGATGGGTACCGAGTTGGTACAGGACAGTGCCCACGTCGCAAAAGACACCAGCCCATTCGTCAGCCATTTCTTTGCGTGGTAACAAGTTCACTGCTTCCTTCAACGATGCCAGGGCCTGCTTGAGCATCTGTGTATCATCCTCAAGTACACCGATCGTCTGCATGACAAGAGCCAGGTTGCAGGTGGTCTGCGCCCACTCAATGGGCATGGCTTCCTGAGTCCGAATTTCATGCGCCTGCTCATAGGACAAGGCGGCCTGCTCCAGGAAATGCACACTGCCGCTACGTTGGCCGATAAAGCCCATCACATCACCAATATTGTGGTGGATAGCGGAGAGGCGGACTGGGTCCTCCTTGCGATCGGTCATCATCTGCATGCCTTGAAGCAACTCGATGGATTGCTGAAAAACATGGGCACTACCAAGACGCAGCTCTCGCTTGTCCGCCTCATCCTGTAGCGTATCTTGAGAGTTTGCCCATTCGATCAACGTTGGCTTGTTCGTGCTCAATTCAAAGACGGTACGTTCAAACCGATCAATCGCCCGACCCAGGGCACCATGCACTGGCGACTCCTCGTCAATAACGCCCAACAAGCTACGACCATTGTTCTGGTGGCGCCATTGAAACGATACGCCAAGACCGGGGGTGAGCAAGGTTTCTGAATATAAATGAGCCAACTCGACGTCTCTGCTTTTGTCAGCGCATTACCCGGAGACAGGTTTTACAGGCTGATCAGCGCCAACAATATCGCTAATATCAGGCTCCGCACCGACCGGCCCACCGACTTCCATTTCTTCCTCGGTCGCATCCCGCACCGTGACGATGGTCAATTTGAACACCACCTCTCGACCGCAGAGCGGGTTGTTACCATCAATCGTGACGGACTTGTCGTCAACGCGGGTAACAATAAACGTTTTATTTTTACCCTGATCACTTTCCATCAGTATGGACGTGCCAACAACCCGGTATTCCTCAGGCACATTCTCGATTCGATCAGTGACAACCAGAGACTCATCACGAGGCCCAAAAAGCTTGTTGCAATCGATGGGAACATCAATAATGTCACCCGCAAGCTTACCTTCCAGCTCGGACGTCACTTGCGGAGCGAGAATTTCATTAACCCCATGTACATACCCGATTGGAAACTCCACCTCCGTCAGAACACTGTCGGTTTTCGCATCGATAACTTTATATGTCAGCTCGACTAGCTTGCCGTCACCAATGGGGTCTTTAATTATAGTTTTACTCATTTACATGACTCCGCAGCAATTGCAAACCGATAAATGCCAGACAGTTCGAACTGCCAGTCTGATACTGTCGTTAAAAAATGGAAGCGCCGTAGATTTTCACTTCCTCTTCCTTGTTGTAACCAAGGACCATCCTCCCTAACCACTCACCTGCTTTTTTGCTGCTGCGCATTCGGTACAGCACCGACACATGCTCGTTACGACGAATCAGACCGAGGCAGTCGTAATTAGGATCAAGGTTTCTTGTCAACTCGCTTTTGGCGAACTGCTTTCCTATTTCAACTTCATTGAGGCCAAACAACAGTTCATAGGAAAAATTACGAATAAATTTCCCGTATTCACCTTCGTTGGAATACTTGATCAGATCGTCCCACATCGGATGTGCAAGCGCGAAAATCTCGTCGTCTGATAGCTCGATTATATTCATCGGTTTAATTGGACAGGAGACACATAGTGTTTCCAAATGCGCCTGAAGATAAAAACAAAACTGCTCAAACTATGGGCAGCACGGACTTGAAACTGGAACGACATGCAAAACAGTAATTGATAACAAGGTAGAGCCAGGAGTTGCCGCCATCTGGCAACAACTCCCCTAGTCAGAGCCTGCCTAGGCTGCGTCTTCCTTGGCATCAACATCGGCAAGATGATAGAGCGGTGCTTTCTCCATCGTGTATTCACCTGTCTCCGGATCACGTCTGGAAACAGTCAGAACGTGCCAGTTCGCATCATCAAGCTTCATATGATCGCCACGATAATAATACCCAGGCCAACGCGTTTCTTTTCGGAACAAGGTATGTTGTACAACCGATTCGGATGTCAGATGACGATGCTTGATCTCCCAGGCACGCAACAGCTCGTGAATATCCTCTGCCGCCACTTTTTCAAGATCCTCTTCCAGCAGTTTGAGTTTCTTCAGACCAATGTGCAACAGCTTCTCGTTGGTCATGTAGCTGACCGTGACACCACCAGCATACTCATCCATCAACTTCTGCAAACGATCAAGCGCCTGTCGAGGATTGATGTAGTTCGGGTTGACTGAACCGGCGGTAATTTCGTTACGGTAAACCCGATAAGTTTCCATCGGCTTATAGACTTCTTCTTTGCGACGTTCGATCTGAGCCTCAGAAATCTTGATGCCTTCAGCCTTGCCATCATCAATATATTTACAGGCCGCTTTCGCCGCAATTCGACCTTCCGTGAATGAACCAGAAGAGAATGCATGTGGAGTACCGCCAACAGCATCGCCGGCACCAAACAGACCTTCAACCGTGGTCATGCGATTGTAGCCCCACTGATACTCAGGCGGAGACAAATCTTCCGGACCGGAACACCAGGCGCCACAACCCGTCGCATGTGAACCCATGACATAGGGCTCTGACGTGGTGAGCTCAGGGTTTTCATATTTAGGATCCACATCGGTGGAAGCCCACAACACCGCCTGACCAACGGTCATACCCAGAAAGTTGTGCCAGCCAATTTCCTCGAGGTGTGGATCCTGAAACGCTTCCATCGTCACCATATGGATCGGACCACGCCCCGCATTGACCTCTGAAATAAAGGCATGATTACGCAGGCAGGTCGGGATCGGGCGATGGCTAAGGTGAGACGCCTCAGGGTCCAGATATTCCTTACCAACCATCTCCTGTAGAGACGGCCACCACTTGGATTCATACTCTTCACCCATACCGTTCTGGGTATAGGTTTTCAGATGCAGAAAGTAGGCGCCGACCGGGCCATACCCATCTTTGAAACGCGCCAGCACGATACGGTTTTCCATCTGCGTCATCTTTGCACCCGCATTGATCAGCAGGCCATACGCCGAACCGGATGACCAAGGTGCGTACCAAACACGACCAGCACCTTCACCGACTGAGCGCGGTTTGAAAATGTTCGATGCACCACCGGCGGCTACGATAACGGCCTTTGATTTGAATACGTGGTAGTTGCCGGTTCGGACATTGAATCCGACTGCGCCAGCGACTCGATTTTCTTTGGCGTCGTCCATTAACAGGTGGGTGACGCAGATACGGTTGAACACCTTGTCTGCCGATTTCTTTGCTGCTTCCGCGACAATCGGCTTGTAGGACTCTCCGTGGATCATGATCTGCCAGCGTCCTTCGCGAAGGAAGTTACCGGTTTTGGGATCACGCATCAGGGGTAGACCCCAATCCTCAAACTGGTGCACGGTTGAGTCAACGTGACGTGCCATATCAAACAACAGATCTTCGCGCACCATGCCCATCAGATCGATACGCGCATACCGGACATGATCTTCCGGATTATTCTCACCGAATCGCGTGCCCATATAGCAATTGATCGCGTAAAGACCCTGCGCCACAGCGCCCGAGCGATCTATATTCGCTTTCTCGGCTATGACAATCTTCTTGTCCTGACCCCAATACCGTGCTTCAAAAGCAGCACCAGTGCCACCGAGACCTGCTCCGCAGACCAGAATATCGATGTCGTCTTCGACAATCGTTTTGTACTTCATCAGTAAGACACTCCTTTCTTCATCACTACCCCGTTGGTTTCCAAGGTGTGGATGCCGCCATCATCAAAGCGGATATACTTGGGTTCGTTGAACAGCAGTTGGCTGTCACGTTGTTCCTGAGTAGGCCCTTCCACATCGCGTAGTTGAGGAGTCGCACTACCCCAGGGCTTGGTGGTAATCGGTGCCAAGAGATCCATGTCTTTTTCACCGTTACGAAACTTGATGCGCCATGCAATAACACCTTTCTCTTCATCTCGCTTTACCCGGACCGAATGCCCCAGGGGCGCAAAGTCCGCATAGCCTCGGACGTCAATCGCTTCATGTGGGCAAGCTTTGACGCAGGAATAACATTCCCAACACATATTGGGTTCAATGTTATAGGCGCGACGAGTTGTTGTATCAATATGCATGATGTCTGATGGGCAGATATCGACGCAGTGACCACACCCGTCACAACGGGTCATGTATACGAAAGTTGGCATAGTAGATTCTCCAGCCTTGTTGAGTTCAATTAGTAGTGATTGGCAGATTCGCGCTTGATACCGAGACCCATATTGGGTGGATTGGCACCCATGTACTCAGGAATATCGGGGAATCTAGCTTGTACTTCCGGATCAGACAGATCGTAGTCGGCAGGCAGGTTAAGCCGCGAGCCATCGGCCATCGCGACTTTTTTCTGAAAAGCTGCGGCCGGTTTGAAAAACATGTGAGCGAACTTGGACCAGTAAACAGATCCGAACAACACCGTTGAACTGAGAATGAACAGAGCAAAAAGGAACAGCGAAAAACCACCTGTACCAATAGCCTGAAAAAATGACCACAACAAAGCGAATGTAGCGGTGAAAAGAAGGCCCAGGATAAACAGGTCACCACGACCATTGAACTGATTCCACTTGACACCTTCAGAGGCAACATCAACGCGAATGGCAAACCAGAACCAATAACCGCCTACACACAATGACAAGGCACCGAGATGCCACAGCAAGGGAACAAGAGCAGGAGCTTTAGCATCGGTGCCGGTGTACTTGAAGATCAACAACGCTGTCGTAACGACAAAAAAGATGAAACCGTACATGGTCATCAGATGAGATAGTCGACGACGTTTGTTGCAGAATTCCGATGATGTCAGAACTTCGTTGGCAACTGTCTTGACAGCAAGACCGACCTTCTTGCCACTACCGACTTTGACTTTCGCATCTTTCTGGGCTTTCTTCGAATTCTCGAAGAAATATCTTGCGCTCTGCTTGTGCAACATATCGAGCACAGTGCCACCGATAACCAGCAGAATCATCAGCACGACATAACCTTGCATGACTGAAGGCGAGATAAGTGCCGTAATCTCGGCAAATGGGTTGTTGGTAAGCATTAAGCTGAATCCTCCGCTGTTTCTGGTTATCGAACTGAAAGTAGATTTCGGTTGGGCTTACGCGTCTACCTGATTGCAATATATCGACCACACAAGGGGGTGATCTGAACAGGCTTTGGGTAATTCGCCGAATCGTTTGGTTGGTGTAATGATAAACGCTTAACGGCATCAAGAATATTCAACGTTCTAATGTACCTATAAGTATTGTTGATACGCCCGTCAGATGAGCGACGAAGTGGTGCTATGACGCCTATATAGTGCGATTCGATCAAGCGAGCTTGCGGCACTGGATCACACAAACTGACCTCCCCTGAGACCACACCCTGCTTGAACTCCAAACCAGATCCGGGATCCCAAGGCAAATGACAAATATCGCGCCCCAGCGATGCTGGACCAATGATGCGCCTGAGGACGTCAATTCATGGCCTATCGAGTACAATAGAGATTCGTTTTTTCCAGCCTTTTATCTGAAAATCCACTGCCGCTAACCCTCAGGAGTGCCGCGACTGCCAACGCGGTTGTCCTAAAGCTAGCTCCGCACACACGATGGCATAACTTGAACTTGACTACGGAATACTGATGAACACTCTTATTTCGCCACATGGGGCGGATTCGCTCAAGCCACTTTTGGTCGCGAACGAAACTGAGCGAGCAAAGCTACAAGCAGAATCCGAAGGTTTACCCACCACGACCGTAAGCTCGGCCACGGCAGGTAACGCCGTGATGCTGGCGGCGGGTTACTTCACACCCCTGGATGGGTACATGACCAAGGCCGACGCTCTATCTGTCGGGAAATCCATGCACACCACCGACGGTTTGTTCTGGCCGACGCCTGTCCTCAACCTGGTCAAAAACACTGACAATTTCAAGGTGGGAGATCGCATTGCCTTGCGGGACCCCAACGTAGACGGTACACCGGTGTTAGCGGTCCAGACCGTACAATCCATTGACACGTTTACTGATGAAGAACTCCGCACACTAACCGGTCAAATTTTCGGCACAACTGACCCTGAACATCCTGGCGTCGCGGCGTTCAATTCACAGGGAAACATAGCGTTGGCAGGCCCGATTCAAGTGCTTAATTACAGCTACTTCGAATCCGAATTTCCGGATACTTATCGCACCGCAGCTCAGATCCGTGATGAAATAGTAGCCAACGGCTGGAAACGAGTAGTCGCCTTTCAAACGCGCAATCCGATGCATCGTGCGCACGAAGAGCTCTGTCATATGGCAATGGAACGCCTGAAGGCTGACGGTCTGGTCATCCATATGCTACTTGGCAAACTCAAACCCGGTGATATTCCGGCGCCCGTGCGTGATGCGGCGATTCGAAAAATGATCGAGCTGTATTTTCCTGCCAACTCGGCCATGGTGACGGGCTATGGTTTCGATATGCTCTATGCAGGCCCGCGCGAAGCGCTTCTGCATGCCGTTTTCAGACAAAACATGGGCGCCACACATTTTATTATCGGGCGCGATCATGCCGGCGTAGGCGATTACTACGAACCGTTTGAAGCGCAAGACATTTTCGATCAAATACCAAAGGACGCGCTGAAAATCGAGCTGTTCAAAGCCGACCACACGGCCTACTCGAAAAAGCTTAACAAGGTAGTCATGATGCGTGAAGCACCCAATCACACAAAAGAAGATTTCGTTCTTTTGTCCGGCACGGCAGTACGCAAAATGCTCAGTGAAGGCGTCGCCCCTCCAACGGAATTCTCAAGGCCCGAAGTCGCAAAAATATTAATGGAGCATTATCAACTCGGCTGAAAATCGAAAAGAACCACTCGCGAGGGCATGGACAATCATAGTTTATTGTATTTGGTCGCAGTCCCTCGCGATTTCTCCACGGGGTATTTTTTGTGGTTTTCGGCAATCTTTTCAGCGGCGGCTTGTTGAATGTCGATACCGGCACGTTCAGCAACGAGTAGCAGGTATAAAAAGACATCTGCACATTCCTCGCGCAACCGTTGATGCATTTGCTCATCTAGCGCGTCGTTTTCAAAGCTGTTCTCTGATTTCCACTGAGTCAGCTCCAGCAGTTCGCTGGCCTCCAGATTAAGAGACAGGATCAAATCCTTCAAAGAATGAAACTGCCGCCAATCACGCGCATCTCGAAACTCAACCAGTTGTTGAGTGAGCTCTTTAACAGAGGGTGGGCTTTTACTCATAATCGATTGGCCTTTCTATTGGTACATGCTTGCTTGATCATCGCTCTCAACGCCCACTCCAACAGTCCCTGTCATATACTCGCTTGACGATAAAAAAACGACAACCAATGAACCTGCAGATTGTTCAAATTTCGGACACACATATTTCAAACGATTTTCCACAACGCCTAAGTGATTTGGAGAACTGTGTTCGCGTAATCAACGATCTGGACACGTTGCCAGAATTGGTTGTTCACACTGGCGATATATCGCATAACGGTGCAAGCGAAGAATACCATAGCGCGAAAGACGTACTGAATCAGCTCAACGCGCCCTATTTCGTCATGGCTGGAAATCGCGACAATCGAACTGAATTACTCGCCGCATTTGCCGATGCCAAATACCAACTACCGACTGATGGTTGGGTACAGTACTCGATCGAAAAATACCCGGTACGTTTGTTGATGGTCGATACGGTGAGCGAAGGTAGTAACAAAGGACAACTTTGTGAAGCGCGCCTGCGTCATCTGGAAAAAATGTTAATGGCCGATACATCAAAACCCGTGTGTCTGTTTCTCCACCACACACCTTTTGCAGCAGTCGGGATACCTGATCCGCTCCAATTCGAAGATTGGGGCGACGTAGATAAACTTGCAGCAATCTTGTCGCGTTTCGGCAATATCCGCGGTATTTATTGTGGTCATGTGCACCGTTTTATGGAAGGTGAAATCGCAGGCCTGACTGCGAGTGCCATATCATGCCTGGCAGGTGATCTACGTAAAGGCGATGTGAGTGAGGCGCAACGTAAATTACCTGTATTCAAGGAGCTGACACTTCCTGCCCTGGACAAAAAGAACTGACAACCATCACAACGTTGGATGCTGGCCGATAATGGAACCTGTCAAAGCACAAAGACCGTCTCAGCGAGGTGCTTGTGCCCTATCTGGCACCTTTGAACTCAAGCAATCGTCTCATCGGCTATGGCAAATATCTGGACAGCCGCAGCCTTGCCCTTGAGCATCACGTCACCCAGTTCCTGCGTAGGCACACCGACATCCAAGGAACGACAGGTAGCACCATCTATCAAGATTTGACGTCGAGCAACTTTGGTATGCGCTTCCAATCGGGAAGCCAGATTAACCGTATCACCGATGCAGGTATACGTCGCTCGCTTCTCGGTACCGGCATAGCCTGCGATTACTTCGCCCGTGGCAATGCCGATGCCAATGTAAATCGGCACCTTATCGAGCTTAGCCCGCTCAGTGTTAAACCGCTCGATCAGGCCGATCATTTCTAATGCAGCATTCACTGCACTGCCCGCACAATCCTCGATTGGCGAAGGTGCACCGAACACAGCCATCAGACCATCACCGACCATTAACGTAACGATACCACCATGATTACTGATGGCCTCAAACATCAACAAGTAATAATGATTTAGTAGCTCAATCGTCTCCTCAGGATTCTGGCTTTCGCACAGTGGCGTGAAATCGCGGATATCACAAAACATCACCGAGACATGAACCCTTTTCCCACCTAGGGCAAATCCAGATGTATGCAGATCCTGCTCAACCTCCGCTGTTGCGAATCGGCGCACAAGTTCACGCTGTTCATCACGCAAGCGCTTCTTCTCCAGGCTGGCACCGATCCTGGCTTTCAGCAACACTCTGTTCAAGGGCTTGGGCAAGTAATCCTCAGCACCCAAACCGATGCACTGCACAATGTTTTCCAACCCCTCCAGTGATGATGTGACGATGACAGGGATATCTCGCAGATCTGGATCAGCCTTGACCGTCTCAAGAACTTCAAACCCATTCATGACAGGCATTTCGATATCAAGCAATAACAGATCGAATGGCTCTTGGCGCAGTTTCTCCAACGCGACCTGACCGTTCTCAGCCAGCGCGAAATGATGACCATCAAGTTCCAGATAACGTGATAACAAGAGACGATTGACCTTGTTGTCATCAACAATCAGTAACCGCGCTATTTGGTCAATCATCAATCAACGCCAGCAACGCGTGTCGAACGCCTTCATAAGTTTCTTCCAACGTAGCCAAAGTCGCTTCGTCGACCGACTTATCACTAGCAATACCCTGTAATTCCAATGCATGACTCTGATCCGCCAGCGCCGACGCACCGAAAATTTTCGCGTTGGATCTGAGAGAGTGGGACGCCAATCGAAACGCATCGGCATTGGCTTCAGCCCGCGCGGTGCGCAATTCCGAGAGCATGATGGGAGCCTCTTCAAAAAACGTATTTATCAGCTCGGCAAGATACTCAGGACCGATCGTGTCCTGAAGCTCACGGTAAACCTTGAGATCAATTGGGTTATCGCTCACGGTCGCAACAATTCCCTAATGGTCGAACGCTGGCAAGCCAACGTTGCAAAATATATCCACGCGGGCTAAACGCCCGACAAAAGCGGAAAAAGTGTCCAGTTACCTCACCCACAAGCCAAGGAATAGTACCCTTTTTTCTCGCTCGACTCCACACTACTGAGCTTAATCCTGACCCCATGGCATCAACCCAAAGACTAGGTACTGGACTACAATGGCTATCGGGCCATCGACATCTGATTTGCCATCGCCTCGACACTTGAGAACGAATTCAACATAGCGGACGTGTCTTGACATAACCAAGAGAATGTATATGCGATACATCCGAGCGATGTATCGTGATCACTAATGTAATTAAGGTCCAAGAGAATCGTTGATGGAAAAGAGTATTTTTAAGTTCATCTGGAAATATTCAAGGAAAAACCAACTCGCCCTTTTATTCCTTACCTTGTTGTCTTTCCCCATTTTATATATCTCGCTGGAGTTACCCAAACGGATTATCAATGACGCGATTGGTGGAACAGGCGAAAGTGTAGTTATTCTGGGTTTCGCGTTCACTCAGATCCAGTTCTTACTCGTTTTGTGTGTCGGATTTTTATTGGCGGTACTGGCCAACGGGCTGCTGAAGATGCGGCTCAATACCATGAAAGGTGTCCTGGCGGAACGGCTGTTAAGACGTTTTCGCTTCCAGCTACTGACACGAATCCTGCGATTTCCACGACCCTATTTTCGCAACACCAGTCAGGGCGAACTGGTCGCGATGGTCACGTCCGAAGCTGAACCGCTGGGCGGAATCATGGGCGACATGGTATCCCAGCCGATTCTACAGGCGGGTCAGATGCTCACCATTCTGGCATTTCTTTTCGCGCAGAGCTTTTGGTTTGGACTGGCCGCCATTGCCTTGATTCCCTTACAGGCGTGGATCATTCCCAGACTCCAACGTCAAATCAACCAGCTCAACAAAAGTCGAATTCAAGAGATTCGCAAACTGGCAGCTGACATCGGCGAAACCGCAGCTGGAGTGAGTGATATTCGAACCAATGGCGGTTTGAGGTACAGGATGTCTCTGTTCTCCAACCGCTTGGGCAACCTCTACGACTACCGCTTTGCCATTTATCAGAAGAAGTACTTCATGAAGTTTCTAAACAACTTCATCAACCAGCTAACCCCTTTTTTCTTCTATTCCGTCGGCGGTTACCTGGCGATAACCGGACATATTACGGTTGGAGCTCTGGTAGCCGCTTTGGCTGCATTCAAGGATATGTCGTCCCCGTGGAAAGAGTTACTCGCTTACTACAACACAACCCAGGACGTGGCTGTGCGATGGGAAGCCGTCATTGAACGTTTCGCACCAAGCTCTCTGGTTGACGACAGTTTGTTTGACGGTACGCCAAAGAAGGACCTGAGCTTGAAAGGTGACATCGACATTCGCGGTGTTACCGTCCTCAATGAGGAAGGCCAACCAGTATTGGAAGACATTAACCTTACGATCCCCCAAGGCGCTCGTGTTGCCGTTAAAACAACCAACGAAACCGCAGCGTTGGCTTTCGCAGATCTGCTGACGCGCGAAGTCATTCCTCAACACGGAACAGTAACAATTGCCGGGCACGATTTACTCACGATACACCAGGAAACACTGTCCAACGCAATTGGATACGCACACTCCAACCCTCATATCCTGCAAGGCACGCTTGGCGAAAATATTTTAATGCCTCTGAAAAACAAGCCATTGGGGGAGTTGGGAATTGGTTCGGGCGCCACCAGTTTCCAGAAGAAAGCAAAGCAGTCTGGTAACAGCATTGATCCATTTGACACAGAATGGGTCGACCCTACGATAGCAGGGCTTCAGTCCTCAGATGAAATCAGGGAATGGTGGTTCCAATTGGTTCAGGCGATGGGCATTGATGATTTCATGGTTCGCAGAGCCCTGCGTTCGCGCGTGGTTTTTGAAAAACAACAAAAATTCACTGATGCCATCGTGAAACTGCGACCGGAAATTGCCGCGCGCTTGGCGGATGCAGGTCTTGATGACATTGTGTACGAATTTCATCCAGAAAAATTCAACCCTGTCTCACCCCTGGGTAGCAATCTGCTTTACGCCTACCCAACTCGAATGCTGACCCAATTATCTTTGTCTCAAGAAGATAACTTCGTAAAAATAATTCGCGAGAACGGGATAGCGGACGAAATCATGCAGATGTCGGTCACCTTGATTGAAAACCTGATGGCCACGTTTGGCGATGACGGCACTGACCACCCTTTGTTCAGAAACTTGAACTTGGACGAAGAGCTATATCAACGCCTTGGGGCGATCATTAAAAAGCGACGTGATGTCGGCGATGCCGGTCTGCCGTTTGAGGATTACTCATTGATGCTGACTGTACCTTTCGCGTTTTCGGCGGAACAAATGGGGCCTGCGTTCAGCGAGAGCTTCAAGGAGCGCGTACTTGAGATCCGCAAGAAAAACTCAGCGCAAATGGTCAGGGCACTGGGCAATCTTTTCGAGCCCATAGATCCGCAAAAGTACATTCCGATAATGACAGTAATGGGTAATGCTCTTTTTGGGCGTATCTCGAGTATTGCCGGTGCACGTAAAGACGAGATTGAGGATATTATCGTCGATGTTATAAGCGAACACGGCTTACGACGTTTGGCAGCAGAGTCCATTTACGATCTAACAATATCAACAGGTGGTAAAAATTTGCCAGCCGTTTTCAAGGAAAGGATTGCGTTTACAAGAGCGAGCATAAAGAAGCCTGACATTCTAATTCTAGGCAACTCCCTGGCCAGTCATGATAGCGAAGAGCGTAACTTGATGAGAGATCGTGTCAGCAAATTGATGCCAGACACCACCAAGATATTTATTGAAAAACGAATTTTAAACCCTGACAGATACGATCTTTTTATCGAGATTGTTGACGGTCGTATCGACGGTAATACACGGCAGGAAATTTCACAAAGCACCGATGCTCGTCAAGATCTCAATCATAAAATTGAAGCCATCGCGATGACTGACCTGTTCGGTGCGCTAGATCGAAAACAACAGCGATTACTCGCCTTTAGTGCAGAGTGGTACGAGGCGGAATCTGATTCGATCATCTTCGCAGCGGGAGACAAGGCAGACGCTGCGTTTTTATGTACGAAAGGTGCAGCGGCACTCTATTCGCCTGGCGATGAAGGCCAGCGGCGGCTGATATCAGAAATCCTCCCGGGGCGATTGATTGGTGACTTATCAGTCATCCTGAAAGAACGACGTCCTTTCAATCTTGTCGCCTCGGAAGATTGTACGTTTCTGCGTATCGGTGCTCGCGAACTGATGGCAGTCATCGAAAACGACGCCTTGGTTGCGTCCAGCCTCATGAAGACTGTGTCTGGACACCTGAGCATTGCGGCAGGAAGGAATCTGGCGTTACGGGCTTATTCAGCAGATCGCGGAGTGGACTTGACCGAGTTTGATGAAAAGCACTGATTACATCGAGGACTACATCGAGATCGACTGCGCCGATAGCTTGATGTTCAACTGCAAACTTCCTTCATTAACCAACCAACGTCTCAAGATCCAGAACAGGCGACGTATAGTTTCCATTGCGCTGTCCACGACTGGCGACGACGGACGTTACGGCTTCACAACTGTTCGACCGGTAAGCTACACGGTACGGACGGACCGGTAGGAGACCTGCTTAAAGCAACGGGACGTCATCTCTGGCGCCCACCGCATCTTCACTATATCGTCGAGGCAGCGGGATGCACGAGGATGGATAGCGTCCCTCAACATATCGGCTTATCCACTCTAGTGGAATCAAATTCGACTTTTTTCAGCGTTCACAATGTCAAGAACCGAGATGGTCGTCAGAATACAAATAAACAGACGAACCGCTTATAATGTCGTTAGCGCGAAAGACCAGTCTCCCGCCTTTTGTTTACACTCCACCCGAATTCAAGCCCTGATCCCCGCACATGAGCAAAACGGTTGTTAATTCCTGGAACGAGTTTGACCCTCTCACACACGTCATTGTCGGCCGTGCGGACCACACCTGCATCCCTCCCAGTGAACCGGCTACCGAGGCCAAAGTGCCTGAAGACAGTGACATGCGAGGTATGTGGGGACCGCGCCCGCTTGAGACCGTCGAAAAAGCCAATGCCCAGCTCGACCACCTCGCCAGCACCTTGGAAAAGCGCGGCATCAAGGTCGATCGCCCAACACCTATTCAATGGAATCAATCAGTAAACACACCCGATTTCTCAACAGCCAGCCAGTTCGGTTGTATGCCGCCTCGGGATGTCCTGCTAACCATTGGTAGTGAAATTCTGTCAGCACCCATGTCTTTTCGATGCCGTTACTTTGAGTACCTGGCCTATCACGACCTGATGCAGCGCTACTTTGATGAAGACCCAAACTTTCGATGGGAGCAAGCGCCACGTCCTCGCCTCAATGATCATTCATACCAATCTGGCTATTTCGACGAAATCACGATTGAAGAGCGTTTGAAACGAACGGCCGAGCTCGATTTTGTCACGACCGAACACGAGCCCTTGTTTGATGCTGCAGATGTCTGTCGTCTGGGTAAAGACCTGTTTGTACAACATGGGCTAACGACCAACCGCCGGGGTATGGAATGGTTACAACGTCACTTTCCGGATCATCGAGTGCATGCCGTTAATTTTCCGGGCGATCCCTATCCAATCCACATAGACGCAACGTTTGTACCGCTACGCCCGGGTTTGATCATCAACAATCCAAACCGTCGTTTACCCGATCATCAACGAAAAATCTTTGCAGCCAACGACTGGGAGATCATCGATGCTGCGCCACCTTCTCACAACCAACCGCCACCACTTTGCTACTCAAGTATCTGGTTATCCATGAACTGCCTGATCCTCGATCATAAAACAGTCGTGGTTGAAGCCAGTGAGGTATACCAACAAGAGCAAATGGACAAGCTAGGTATGAATGTTATCCCGGTGCCATTTCGCGATGCCTATCCATTTGGTGGTGGGCTTCACTGCGCCACAGGCGATGTGCATCGCGAAGGACAATGTGAGGATTATTTTCCAAATCAGGTACCTGGCACTTTGCTGCGCAGTTGAATGTTCAGCCCGGACTCAAAACATATTAGTGATGAAAATTACACTGGTACTCGGCTATCGTTAGCCGACATGAACAAGTGCAGTTAGATCAAACACTGCTGTTGAGTCGTTTTTAAAATCGGATATGATAGTGTCGAGTACAATGCTGGTCCTTTCACAATGAGACTCTCCCGTAACTCGGCAGATATCAAAATTTATAATTTACGCCAAACGAGAAAATATCAATTCCATCATTCGGTTGTACGAGACTCGCATTTGAGTAGTGCAAATACAGCGCATAAAAATCCACTCTATCTCCTTTGAGCTCAAATCCTGCTCGATCTTCAAATTGAAACGCAGATGACATGTCTCTGCCACTTATAGTTGTCTCCGATATGAGAGCCACGCCGATGCCAGCGTGCAAATTAAGTTCATATTTCCCGAAACGATAAATTGCATAACTGAATACCGGGGAAATTGCCAGCCCAAAAATTGTATTAGACCCGTCCCACACATTCACAGAGGATTCGAAGAAACCGGTTAATGGTATATTTTTTCGGCTCAGCCATTGATCAAAAGAATTTTGAAGCCCCACTCTGTATATACCGATCTCTGGACTACCTTCGCCAGCGTAAATTGATATTGCATCAAACCTCTTTTCAGCGTGAGCGCTGAATGAAAATATGAGAATAAAAACTATTGAGACTATTTTTGGCATAAGTGTCAATTATCAAATGCTAAAGATGACAGAATTCAGTTGGACAAGTGTGTGTTGCAAAGGAACGCAGATAGAGTAATGCTAAATATTAAATCAAATAGTCAGCAAACGGCTTCGATGATATTTCTCCAAGAGCGCATGCGATCAAGTTGAAAATTATCTACCGGGATGATTCGGACACGTCGCAATAATCCAAGAGATTCAGCTCTCTCTGACACTTACTCTTCAGACGATAGTTTTTTTGAAAAATGCATACGGATGACACTATTCGACAAGCTAACCACAATATCCATATAACCCCGACCGGAATACCGTAGGATAACTGAAGAGAATACCCAATTCATCCGACTTGCAGCAACACGGCATTCGACCATCCACGTGCGTCATCCTACGTAATCTGCCCTATAAGCTTCATTTTTCGCTCCTTCAAGCCTCCCACACCTCATCGACAAGTAAGCTTCGCTGCTCTGACTCTCGTTCCATAGTCAGTTCATATTCCTCTTTTTTACAGGAAGCACACCAAAGGCATGCCGCAAATCGAGATCTGGTTATGGTCGATCAGTGATCGTGTAAAATACAGTCCATACGCTTGAAGTCAGACTCTAAAAGAAGCGATTTATGATTGATTTATACACTTGGACCACCCCAAATGGCCGTAAAGTATCCATTCTGTTGGAAGAATTAGGTATTGAATATACGGTAAATGCAATTGATATAACCAAGGACGAACAATTCGCTCCGGAATTTCTTGCAATCAGTCCTAATAACCGTATTCCGGCCATTTTCGACAAAGACTTGAACATATCGATGATGGAATCTGGCGCTATCATGCAATATTTGGCAGAAAAAACCGGCAGATTTTTATCGACCGATCCGAAAAAACGCTGGACCACGCTCGAATGGCTAAACTGGCAAATGGGCGGACTTGGCCCAATGGCTGGTCAGACGCACCACTTTGTTAAATACAATCCTGGCAAATCTCAATATGCAGAAGATCGTTATCAAAACGAAACGCGCCGATTGTACGGTGTGTTGGATAAGCATTTAAAAGACAGAGAATTCATAGCTGATGAGTATTCCATTGCCGATATGGCATGCTGGCCATGGATATCTCGCTTTGAGTGGCAAGGAATCGATATCAACGAATACAAGAATATCACTCGATGGTATAAAACTATCGCGACACGAGAAGCCGTAAAAAGGGGTTATCAAATTCCCAAGTACGTCAGTGAAGTTCCGATGCCTTAAAATCACGGATTGAATCAATCACTCTACAGTTACGCTAGTTGCAACCTCAATTACCTACTTTGTGATTAATTGGTATCGCATTAAATATGCTTATATGGCATCTGCGAAAAAGTCGATCGGTAGTTAGACCGGCGGCTCCCCTGATAATGAAATTTCTACAGACAACCTTATAATTCGAGCGAGCTCTATTCCCTTCAACTGATAAAGATCGAAGGATCTTTATTTATAAAAATTCAAATCTTCCCGGATACGACAGATTGTCTCCGCCCGCAAATAATGACTGACGCGCTCACGTACATGCGCCGTCAACGCATCCGGATTATTTTCAGATGCCCAATCACGTGTATTGTCACGTTCATTCTTTTGCTCTAACACCGCAGCATTACTTTCGAGTTGCCACATCGCGCACCAGGCCACTGACCACAACCACATCAACCTTCGCATTGGCGTCATATAGGGCTGCATTGCATCTGCAAATTCAGCTGATACATATTGGGACCAGATATCGTAAAAAGACACTACCGATTCTCGGGACAGTTCAAGTCTGACATCCACATCCCAAGATGTAGATGTATACAAGCTCGCATGCGCAAGATCGAATCCACATCCACCATAACGACCTTTTTCAAGATCAACCAATACCGCCTTGCCCTGATTATCAATAATAAAGTTACCCGGATGGGCATCGAAAGAGATCAAGCAAACCGGCGGTGTCGCTAATGCACGCACCTCTTTTCTGGACAATTCAAGCTCAGCCAGAATCATGGACAGACTCAAGGGATCGATAGCAGCATGGGATAGATAACTGGCTTGCATCTCGACTTCCTCAAGTGTGCTAACCAGCGAATTTTCAGGGCTTAATAACGGCGCACGAACTTCCGACGGCGGCACAGACAATCGATGTATCGATGCCAGGGCTTTGGCGATGAGAGTGAAGTCATTTTTGGTTTGTACTTCACGACCATAAATTCTCTGAATCAATAATGCTCCCATCGGTAACGATGACGAAGGTGGGATAGTCGCATAACAAATCGGCGTATGTTTGCTCGGAGCCATCCGCTGGAAACAGTTTTTTTGATAATGTAGGTTTTCGCAAGCACTTAACCCCATCTGACTTTGTTTCGGTACGCGCAACAAAAAATCAGTTCCGTCGATAGCCCAGTGGTCATGTGCCAACCCTTTTGTAACCATCAACGATAAATCAGATTCTTTCACCGTGGCTAGTACCGCTCGATGAGCTAGCAATGTATCTATTCCTGCATCAGGCGTGCTCGTGAAAACACTGACATTACCAGCCAATGTTTCAAGCGCTTTTGCCAAACAAGCTGCACGATCCCAATCATCGCTCATAAGCCGATCTGCTCAGAGTCGCTTAGGTGCTGTTGGTACGAACTACCATCATCGACATCTGACAACGTGCAAACATTAGCAACCCGGCAACCCGTGGGAAGCGTCGAGAGAGTGTCTGACAAAGTCTTACCTGTGGACCAACGAATGCCTTTGGTAAACAAACTATCGGTGGAAAAGCGGCCATCGAAGCCTGCACTGCATCCTACTAACCAAAAGCCGCCATCATGGGACGGCCCAAAAACAACATCTTGATCTGACAATACTTCGAACGCTCTTCGAACATGACCTGGTCTGACCGATGGAATATCACTGCCAATAATTATTCTGGAACTATCGCGAAAGTGATCCATTACAGTCGCCATGCGGTGGCCCAGATCACCTTCTGGCTGTACGATCAAATCATGATTTTTGAACAATGTGTGTTTTTTCGCACGGGCTGATTCTACGGCTACGGTCAGATGCCACTGTTCGCCATCCATTTGCTCCAGAACTGTCTCGAGTGTCTTTGAATAGAAATCGAGGGCCTGCCGCTTCCCAATGTCGGCGGCGAGTCGACGTTTCACCAATCCATATTCCGGGGCGCGAGCGAAGACGATCAAGTGTTGCTGAGTGTGCATGCGGGTAGAACATGTTCACAAAAAAGTGATAGTAATGAGGAAGAAAAAGTGCCGACAAGCCAGCGACGATTCAGTAGCGTTACTTGGCCGGGTGGCTCTGAAAGATAGGGCGACGGGGCTCCCTTCAGATCTAGTACAGGGTTGCCAGTAATTATCACATATTTATGGCAAATCACTCCGTTGTGAACTCATTCGTCCATTTGCGGTCTATCTAGCCGATACCCGTGTATGCGGTATACATCCTAACCCTACACTTCTGGACCTGGATATGAAAAATACACTCAAGATACTTATCCCCGCCGTAAGCCTGATTTTTGCAGCTACAGCCTCAGCCTCTGGTGGCGGCGGATTTGGTAACAGTGGGTTTTCCAGCAAGCGTATCGACCAACAATATGAGCTTGGCAAGTCTTACTTCAAGGCCCCTTTGGCTGATGGCTCGCGACTGGAATACTGCGTCAAATCAGACAGTGACCTGCGGAAATTATCGCGCAAATCAGTCAAAAAATTTAAAAGAGGCTCGGCCAGCAATTTCGTTGCGGCCTTGCACAACTGCGCTAACCCAGATGAAAAAATTGCTGATCTGGTCACAGAAGAACAAGGGCAGGCAATCTTGCATTACCTGAACAAGCGCTTCAAACTCCGTTTGAAAAGCTAGATAACGCTGGCAACCCGGCATCACTACAGCTGAATTCCTGACGGCTGGTCAACAAAATCACACCACTCACACCCGAGCAAACTGTCTATAGCTCGGGTGAGATTTGCTGAACACCAAGGCGGATAAAAACACCCCTATCACTGCCAGATACTCGATCGCTACGATTAGTGTTGGCAACTCCAGAGCAGTCTGATCAAGGTTACCCAGATTTACCCCGGTAAGATAGGACAGTAAACAGAAATAACTCACCCCCCAGGACCACCAGCGCGGAAAGAGCGTCGCAAACGGCAGCAGCCAGGCAACGTACCAGGCATTGACAACCGGCAGCGCCATAAGGAAAAACATAAACAGCCAGTCTCCGCGAAACGCAAATCGAGAGTCCTGCCATGCCATTGTCGCAGGCTCAGCCGACAGCTGTATTCCATTCTGCAAGGCCGTGTCTCTTGCCTTGTGCAATCGATTTACACAGGTCAACAAAATATAAACTGCGAAAATTCCCAAAAGCAGAAGCTTGATGGACTGGAATGGCAGAACTTCCAGCAACAGAAGATAAACAGCGGAATTGAACAGCCAGCTGTCAGCCATGGCCTGCAAACCTTCTGGTGTCCAGACGGTCAATGTCCCAAACGCCAAAGTTATCAGTGCCAAGGTCACTAAAAACCAGCCTAAGATTGTGCTCCAGTAACGGAAAGACCATCGCTGACTTAGCAGGTAGGGCAAGGCAAGCACCGCAAATATTTTTGCACCCACCCCCAAAGCCAGCGCTATACCAGCTAGCCAGTACTGCTTTCTTTTAACCAGGTATATGCTCAGCACCATCGCAAGAATAGCGTAGATGTCGGGATGGGCAGTGAGAGAAAACTCTTTGAGAATCAGAGGCGACCATGCATAAAACAGCAACGCTCTACCCGCCCCTAATTTGTACAACAGTACGATGACAGCAACATCGGCCAACCCCGCAATCAATTGCAGAGGCCATATCGAAGCCGGCTTTATCAGATACCCCAAGGCAAATACCCACTGCGTCACCGGACCATAGACTGTGGCAATTTCAGGGTAGTTGATCAGGGATAAAGTAGAGTCAAAGATCTCCGGGTAGTCCTGCCTATCAAAAAATGCAGCCGGTGCAAGTGTATAAGGATCGTTCGTCGCGAAGGTTTGATAACCATCCCACATGTAACGGTAATAATCGTCTTCAAACAACGGTACGCCGAAGATCGATACAAGCCTTAACAGTATCGCCGTAGCAAGTATCCAGAGAAACGGTATGGATTTGTTTAATTTATAGTAATGCCATACGACAAAAGCGGTCGTCAATACCATGGCCGCCGCCGCTACCAAAAAATACACCACGGCAAAATGGCTTGGTTGACGCGAAACAAATGTGACAAATAGCCAGCAGGCGAAAACCACTACGGTTCCCGACAGCAAAACGTATTGACGAGAATCAGGAACCATACACATTATTTTCCGCTGCAAGATTGAACCAATGCCTTTACATTTGCTCTGATTTTCATGTACGCAGGCAGGAACGTAACCGCAATCATTCCGGCGCTCAATGAAGCGCAGAGTATAGCCTGCGTGGTCGAAGGGCTCGCTGAACTTCGAGCCTGTCCTCATTGCCATCAGTTGATCGACACCGATAATTCCACTCACAAAGCCCTGCCAACCGATGCTTCGCAGTGCCCTCATGTGAATTGTCGGGCTGAAATCCCGGTCAATTCAGCCAATCCCCTGGTAGATCAAATCATCGTCTGCGATAACGGCTCAACAGATGAAACTGCTGCGCGAGCTGCTGCCAGTGGAGCGATAGTCGCTTTCGAACCAGAACGTGGTTACGGTGCAGCCTGCCTTGCAGCCCTGGCCGTTGAGGTAGAAAAGGACATCATCGTCTTCGTTGACGGTGATCACTCTGTCGTTTCCAGTGAGCTACCCGATATCATCACGCCGTTACTCAATGGCGCTGATCTGGTGATCGGTTCAAGAACTCTTGGGACGACAGAAAAAGGTGCACTGTCCATTCCTCAGAGATTCGGCAACATGCTTGCCACCTTACTAATTAGTAAGTTGTGGTCAGCTAACGTGACTGATCTCGGACCATTCAGGGCTACTACTCAAAAAACCCTGCTGGATCTACAAATGAGTGACAGAAATTTTGGCTGGACTGTCGAAATGCAGGTACGTGCATTGCAAGAGAACAAGACAATAAAAGAGGTCCCGGTAAGCACAATGAAGCGCATTGGAAAGTCCAAAATCAGTGGAACTGTTCGCGGCGTCATTGGTGCTGGCCACGGGATACTCGGCACCATATTCAAGTTGTATTTGCGTGGTGCAGGCCAAAGTGCTACGCCAAAATTGCGATCGGGTGAAAACTGAAAAATGCGTATTTTTCTCGCCATACTGGCAGTCACAGTAGCTGCCGCTGGTTACTATTTTTATCGCGTCAGTGACACTTCAGCCGATCTGGATGAACGGTGGGCAAGCTTTTCGCAAACCAGTCAGTTGGAAGTTGACCACAGTGAGTGGCAATTGATACTGGATGACTATCTGGTCAGTGACACAGATTCAGGCATTAATTTATTTGACTATGATGGCCTGCTTGATGATGGAAGGAAGCCACTTGATGATTACGTCAAGTCCTTGGTATCAATCGACCCTCTGAATTTAGAAAAGCAAGAGCAAAAGGCTTATTGGATCAACTTATACAATGCCTTGACTGTTCAACTAATTCTCAATAACTATCCGCTTGCTTCTATCACGACACTGGGTTCCAACCCACTCGAATTTGGCCCTTGGAATGAAGATGCTGTCAGTATCAACGGTATCACGCTAAGCTTGAACGACATCGAGCATCGAATTATCAGACCATTATACGATGACTATAGAATTCACTTTGCCGTCAACTGCGCCAGTATTGGTTGTCCAAATCTAGCTACCGAAGCTTTCACTGCCGATACACTGGACGAACAATTGGATCAAGCCGCTACCGAATATCTCGATCATCCTCGCGGCATTGAGCTGAATGGCGACGATTTATATTTGTCATCATTGTTTAAATGGTACGCGGATGACTTCGGCAAAAACCAGAGCGCCGTACTTGCAACCCTCAGTCGGCACACAACGGTCAACGATGCCGAGGTTCTAAAGAAATTCAAAGGTACGCCAATCTACGCCTACGATTGGGGTTTGAATGGCTATTGCAGCATCGACAACGAATGTGGCCCGTAAGCCAAAGCCTAGAATAATCAGGCCAAACTAATATCAGCTAATGCTAAAAAAACATCTACCTATGACAATGAATAGACTGGTTGCAACTCTTTTTATCTTCTCACTCTCTCCGCTGGCGTATGCAGAAGGATCACCATGGCTGCAGGCTCATGGCAATACAACAATTTCAATCGACGTTACGAGTGGCTCTACCAGTAATTTTTTCATCGGAGATGAAAGCACTCCTCTCGGTGGTGACATTGAGGGGACATTTGTCTGGTTTAACGCAAGTTATGGCTACGATGATATCTGGGCCTTCGACTTCAGAACAGGGTACGCAGAAACCAATTTTGACCTTGACAGTCCCGTACCGGGCGAAGAAGACATAAATGAGCTGGAAGACATTGCTGATACGAGCTTTGGAGTCAGTTACCAGCTGTTCAATGAATTTGAGCTAGACAATGGAACGCCCACCGTAGCACTACGTGCCGGTCTTACCATTGGTGGCGACTACGAAACAGACGTCATCCAGGCAATTGGCGATGGCGCGGACGGCGTAGACCTCAGTTTGCTGGTCGGTAAATCAGTCACTCGAAGCGTTGCCCTGTTTGGCGATCTCACCTACCGCGCTCGCGGAAGCAATGTAGCAGATGGTATCAAATACCTGCTCAGCGCCTACTACACGACGCCAATCCAAGGTTTGGGTGTGCAGATAGCAGGAGGCGGAATCCGCACGAACAGTAACGTCAATATCGGCCCCGGCTTTACAGTTGATCAGTTTCCCGAAACTGACAGAGATTCCGATTGGTTGATACTCGGCGCAAACTATGGCTTCCAAAACGGCTTCGGTCTTGGGGCTTCTCTCTCCACCGTTCTATCTGGTAGGAATATTGCGGATAGTAACATTGGTACTTTATCGCTTAGTTACAGCTTCTGAATTCGCTGCAGTTTCCTGACCCATACATCAACCTCCGCGCACCGTAGCCAAGACATGAATACGGTACAAAAAAAATTTGAAGAAAGGCATTAGATATGAACACAACCTCTACATTACTACTCACCACAATAGTTCTATCCCTCACCGCCTGTGGAGGTGGTGGAGGATCATCCGATGATTCCGGTCCCGTTGGTGAAGTCCTGACCGGGCGCCTGGTTGACTCAGCTGTAGCAGGTATGCGATACGAAACTACTACGCAGTCAGGGGTTACTGATGCTGATGGATCTTTCAGCTACATGTTGAATGAGACAGTAGTTTTCTCATTGGGTGACATCGTATTGCCACCTGTGGCCAGCGCCCCAGTAGTGACTCCACTCGATGTGTTCTCCACAACAAACATCGCAGACGCCAGGGTGATCAACCTCACCCGCTTACTGCAAAGTCTGGATGAGGACGGCAATGCCGACAATGGAATCACATTGACCAGCACCGCCGCCGCCAGCGCAACAGGATTGACCGTGGACTTCGGATCAACCAGTTTCGATAGTCAGGTAAATAATCTGGTTGCCAATTCAGGCTCGATTGTTACCAGTCTCATTGATGGTGAATCAGCACTTGATCACTTTCAGGAAACACTATTTGAAGAAGGCATTGTCGAGCGCCCGCAAGCACCCACAAATCCCACAACAGACGGATCGGAAACAAGCGGTGGGCAACCTGACGCTCCATCAGCGAACAACCCTGCTACCCATCCATTGGTTGGCACATCTGCGGAATTCTCAAATTTTGCACACGGCATAGAAGGTACCCTGACCTTTCTCGATGACCGTACATTTGAGGTAAGTAATTTTTCCTATGATGGTGGCGGACCATCAGTTTACTTTTATCTGGGTACTGACGGCGATTATTCATCGCCTGGAGTTGGCCGATTAGTCGGGCCACGCCTCAATGGCCGCCCATACAACAGCGAAACTATCACGGTCACACTACCTGACGATATCACTCTTGATGATTTCAACGGTGTCAGCGTCTGGTGCGATATCTTTTTTGCCAATTTCGGTGATGCGACGTTCTAGTACGTCGCTATTCACTTCCATGATAGTCACGTCCAATGATGGTCGACTCGTCAACGTTAATCAAGTTTGAAAGGCCGAGTTAATTCAAGGTTTTAAACCCATGGACGAACGACCAACGCATCGACAACAGCCATGTGAACCAGATCAGGACTTACATTGGCCAGAGTTCGGTCTCTGGATGGAACTGTGACCAGGCAAACCAGAACGCCTGGTGACTACCCAACTCCTCACCGACCTGGTTGCTTGCCTTGATACCACCGCCATCAAGCTGCAACCGGATGCCGCCCAACACAACCTTGTCTCCTTTGAGCAGCGCACTCATCGCCTTGCTGCGCTGGAACGCAACAGCCTGACCCTCTGCATTGACGACACCCACGATGTCCTCGTGTACCGGTAACCGCGGGTCGACGTTCCCCACCGGAAAAATTGGACCGCCGGCATCGCGGTTGTTACGAAAGTCAAAATCTCGACCAAGAGCCAGTTCCTCGACCAGCACCGTTGTCTCAGGGTGTTCTTCTTTCCAGAGGCCCCATTCTGTCGTCACAACGCTTGCCTGCTCGAGTTTGAAGCCGATCTTTGCCAGCGGTCCGGTTACTGCATTACCGAGGAAGGTGTCAAGCACCGAATGCGTCGTGATGTCGTACATCACCTTGTTCGAACGGATTAACAAACCCGAGGTGCGCAACACCGGACGTTCCACGCCCTCGGGCAACTCGTCTGTGAAATAAGCCTGAGCAGCGCCGCACAAGGTGCAATAAGGAATACCGAGATCTCGTCCGCCAAGTGTATCGTTGACCATCTCACGCACTTCCATGATGCGCCGCGGATAGGCCCGATATTCGCCATTGACCGCAATCCCGAAAACAATGTCATCATCCTTAAGCCAAGTGGCTTCTTTTGCACTGCTCACGGGTGGGTTATCAGCCGCCGGGATGCAGTTGCACAGCTCATCGGTAGTATCGTACGCACGGTCATCGATCAACACACCACCCCAGGAAACATGTCGCCAGTCGATGTCACCTTCAACGAAAATTTTCTCCCAACCCGGGACAAAACCGGTAAAGAGACCGCGCTTGTACGCCAGGTAATCCGGTGGCGCCGGGATATCCCACGCAATCAAGTGATCTGTTGTTTTACCCCAGTAATTGCCGTCATCGAAGGTGATACCCAACAAGGCAGTGGCTGTCTCACCCAACAGATCATTCAATCCTGGCTGAGTGATGAATCGCATCAGGTCGGACACGATCCACATGACGCGAGGATCGCCCGACTCGTTGATCGTGTCGATCGCGATTTGTTGATCCTGGCCCCAAGTCCCATTAGCAAGGCTGTCTACAAACGCGGTTTTGACAGCCGCCTGAAGTTCTTCACCAAACGGGCCTTCCGGCACCGCCGGCGGTTCACCAAAGGCTTTGATGATGTAAGCAGGCAGATCATGCCCCGATTCTACTGAAGCGGTCTGTGACTGGGCAGAAACCACCATTGGCAGCGTCGCGGTTATTGTCAATAGTCCGAGCGCCATCATCACGATCAACGGCCACGGAGAGCGGCCAGTCGCTGTAAGGCATCTGTTGTTTGTAAAGTTATTCATGGCCCGCAATAAAAAAAGTGTTTTCTTTGGGACCGGCAAGTCACGGAATAGTTCGGATTTGGGCATTGTTGCCGGATCTGTATTCACTGCGAAAGCGCTCACAAAAAGGACACTGAATGGATACACTGAATTCACAGAAGTAACGTTACCCTGGCAAGGAATTTAACGACCGAAGCCACGTCAGACGATGGAAAGTAAAAGATAAGATGACGAGTACGGCCCGAAAGACCACACCGTCTCGATGGTGTATTTCTCCAGTACCAGTCAGTAGCAACGTTCCATCAGTTAATCAGTGGCGAATGTCCCAAAACCGATTTCAGCGCGAGACCGACACCGCAGCACAGCTTGGATAATGACTTCGCCGCAATTGGTGCTGAAATTACCACTGACCTTGACTGGGTTAATTTGCTTGGCAACGCCACGCAGTGTCCAGTTCCTGCTACCAGACAACACAAGGCAGTTGTGTGACACCAAATCTGCATGGTTATGTTGGACGCCCCGCATCGCTCAGCTACAGCTTATGTTCGGATAAGCCCTCAGGAGTTCGGTGATACAAGACGCGATGAAACGACGCCCACTTGATTTTTCGAGTGGTTGCGGTTGCTGACAAGCCATACAAACGCCCCGTTCTGCCTAGCGCACCGAGGAGCAGCAACGCGTGCGAAAGGCTTAAACCTTTCGGGTTCTGATGGCGTTGTGCAGAATCTAATAGTAAATCCATTAACAAGCCGATTGTATATGCGGCAGAAAAATGTAAACTGAAGTTCGAGCAACACGATAGCGGCAGAAAAGCCCCATACGATGCCGTTTTGGCAGTCTCTCCAAGGAATCAACCGCATGAAATCCGTTGGTATCATCAACTACCTGCCATCCGAAGACCCATCGTCTTTCGTCGATTTTGAAGCAGATAAGCCCAAGCCCACAGGTCGCGATCTGTTGGTCGCCATCAAGGCAATTGCTGTTAACCCAGTGGACACCAAAGTTCGCGCCGGCCAGCGTAATGATGGAGCAACTGAAGATCCACCACGGGTGATTGGCTGGGATGCGAGTGGTGTTGTCCAGGCAGTCGGTACAGCTGTCACTCTTTTCAAGCCAGGGGACGAAGTTTACTACTCCGGCGACATTACTCGCTCTGGCTGTAATGCGGAATTCCAACTCGTTGACGAACGCATCGTTGGCAACAAGCCGTCTACTCTGTCTCACAATGAAGCAGCAGCACTGCCTTTAACCACTATTACGGCGTATGAGTCCTTTTTTGACCGACTTGGAATTGATCGCGACGGTGCCAACAAAGGGCAATCTTTGTTGATCATTGGTGCAGGCGGTGGCGTGGGCTCGATTGGCATCCAGTTGGCTAAGCATGCGGGTCTAACGGTTATTGCAACTGCATCAAGGCCGGAAACATCGCAATGGGTGCGCGAGCTAGGTGCAGACCATGTGGTCAATCACCGAGAAGATATGGTTACGCAGATTCGTGGCTTAGGTTTTGAATACGTTGACTATATCGCTATCTTCAATGACATGCGCCATTGGGACACCAGTGTGGAGTTGATACGACCACAAGGCGCTATTGTGACCATTGACGATGTCAATCTACCCATGCCAATGGCGGGCATGAAAACGAAGGCCGCGAGCTTACACTGGGAATTTATGTTCGCGCGTGCAATGCATCAGACCCCCGATATGATCGAGCAGCACAAACTCCTGTCGTGGGTGGCAGCACAAATTGATGCAGGCAAATTGAAAACGACTATTTCTGAAGTGGTATCCCCCATAAACGCTGCAAACCTGCGCGAAGTCCATCGCCGCATAGAGACCGGCCAAACGAAAGGTAAAATTGTCCTCTCGGGGTTTTGATAGTACAAAGTCGTCTTTGATTAAATCGAATGTATGATCAGAGACGACGATCTGCATGGGTTCTGCAAGGCTCTCCATTTGCGACGCAAGGTTGACGCCAGGGCCAAACGAATCGTAAACGTATTTATTGATTCCGATCATTGAACCAATTATCGGACCGGTGTTGATACCGATTCTGGCGACGCATGCCAGATTGTGAACGGCGTTACTCCTGTCTAATACAGGCAAAAATTCCGTATCGCCTGCGCGGTAACCGCTACATTTCAGGATATTTTTCGAGCAATAATATATGCGTGTGATTCCGGATATTGATCATATTCAAGGTGCATACATATACAGCCTCTATCCGCCAGCAACTGAAGATAGGAGTTAGTCCCTAACGTCGCATAATAAACTTCTGGCCCCATCAATTCATTGATGTGTTCGTCTGGCTCTTCAGTACCGCCGAAAGAAAAAATAAACACACCGCTGGTATTTAGCGCTGACACAAGTTTCGAAATAACCTGCTCGTGCTGCTCGAGCGGAACGTGCCACAGGCTATCCCACGCAGTTATAAAATCATATTTTTTCCCGATTGACCACTCGCATATATTTTCATGATAGAAGGCAATATCCGGGTGCTGCCTCCGCGCCAAATGAATCATCTCACCGGACACGTCCAACCCTTCGTAAACAAACCCTTCTTTAGACAAAAATTCAGCCAATCTACCCGTGCAGCCACATCCTACATCCAGCGCCCTGCCACGGGCTTCTAATAACGCCAGTGATTTTTTATGCTGCGTTATTCCATTTTCTTTGTTGAAACGGTCATTCCGCCAAAGGTGAGTAATCTTGTCGTAGGCTTCGCCCGTTAATTTTGGATGCACTTTTAAAACACTAATTGATCCATGTCGTTTCGTAGACCGCGATCTCGAAAAACCGAAGATCATCGTTGGTATCTATGAAGTTGCCAAAACCTGGCACTGTGACCAGCACGGGTGTTCCACTGCATCCCCAATGAGGGTAAGCACCGTAACTGACCGCTCCGGGAGTCAGGTTTATTGGGCCAATAATGCCTGTTCCGAAGAACAGGCAATTGCCAATATTTTCAAAGACGACCGGTGAGGTGTCTGCAAGAGATGCGAACGTCCAGCTCGGCGACTCGCAGAGCCCGTCACAACTCAACCGAATCACACGATGTGCAATGCCGAAATCGACATCCTTACCGATCATGCCGATCTCAATACGACCGGAGCCTGCATTTAACACAATATGCTCCTCCGGCAGGGTCAGGCCCGCTGGTAGTGGCAGTTCACCCTGAACTTCACGACTTGCCCAGCTGTTCGCTAAACTGCAATTCGATACGCAGCTTAGTAACTGAAGTTCCTGATCTTGTGGTGCGAATGTCGCAATAATCGGCGTCTGTCCATCCAGAAGATCAAACGCTGAACCATGGGGATCTAATGGGTCGTCAGTTATCTCGCCAAGCTCCGCCGACGCTGACCACTCCGGGGTACTGGAATTACAGAATGCCAAACAAGTTGCATAAATTATCGTCCCGGTATCAGCGCCAATAACCGTATACACACCCGAGATATGCGCAATGCCTTGATTGTCGAATTTCAGATGTGCACCAGAGGGAGATGCGAAATCGAGCATTGCTACCTGTTGTCTTGTCCACGATGCCTCGCTGGAGCACAACGAGCGACATGAGTAGAGGTGTAGATGGTCTTCCCCACTCACAAGAAATTCAGATGATCCAAACAACGCTATATGTGGTTCACCGGTTGGAGATACTGCAAACCAGTCGTGAAACTGAAGGTTCTGTTTAGCTATTGTTTCGTTAAGTGAAAATGCGAGACCAATCGTCCAGCTCTGCTGTTGAGTGCATAGGCTGTCACAGCTGGCGTAGAAAACATCAGAGGTAAACAGATCATTCGTGTCTGTGACGATGGCAATATGTATCTGACCAGAACTGTCCAGTCCTATTTTGGGCGTGGCGCTTCCCGCAATTCCGGTACTGAATTGTCTCAGAACAATTGATGACCAGGCACTTGCGCTGCTGCAATCCGATAAGCAAGTCGAGTAAAAAATTCTATCTTCGACATCTGCATAGGTTGCGTGAACTCGACCGCTGCCGTCGGTGACAACATGCTGTGATATGGTATTGGGCTGATCTTCAATTGCCGGTAGTACTGCTGACATTTGGACGTCTGTAGCATCGTCCGGCTGCGCAGTCGATGGAGCACTTGAACCGCCTGCACCTCCACCACCACCACAAGACATCAATCCCGCGCTCATCACTAACGTTACCAAAGCGATATAGTAGTTGTGCTTCACAGCCAGTTCTCCATTCGCAGTGCCTGAGTGTAAGTGAAAGTTTGTGGTACTTCAATATCTTCAAACTCAATGTTTTAAGCCCAAACCATTCCAAATTCGCTGTAGCCGATACAATGGCGCCTTAGATTACGCAAATACATAACGAGCGTTGGCAGGTGTTCTCCCTCCGCAGATTTCGCAGGTTGGCCAAGCCGCTGCGTCTATGGGCGTTTACAGTATCCTGCTCTTGCAGAAGGGCTGTCAGCCAGCGCTCTAGAGATTGCCGTCACAGCTTCGGTTCGAATTGCACGACACCTTAGAAACTTTGCGGCTTCTCAGGTCACGGCACTACGCGGGCAAACCAGGAAACCGGTAATACGGAACCAAGCAATCGCTTGTAAAACTGATGGCACCACCACATCGACGGCCCTCCACTCATACGGCCTTGCCCTCATCAGGTGATTCAAGGTCGCGCACAACTCGCCGTCGGAATACGGTCATCTCTTTGGCAGTCTGCTTATCGCCATTGGCTTCGGCCACAACAAGGCCTTGGTCAAAAGCGGCCAAAGCATCCATCAATGCTTCGTTAGCTGCCAGTGCTCGCCCGAGCATTTTCCACGCGGCAGAGTAATCGGGTTTTAATTCCACCGCTTTGCGAAAATGCTCAACGGCATCCGCGTACGCTTTTTCAGCGAAATAGGCATTGCCGAGTGTGAACCGCAGCATTTCACTGTCTTGGCCTCGTTCAAGCATTGCTTTAAAAGCGTCAATCTGACTCATGAAGATAAAACTGGCGTGTGTTCATACGTCTAGTGTAATGCGCCGTGCAATCAATTGCGCTTCTGCCTGACCATTCTTGTCGGGTGCGGGTTCCAGGTAATCAAGCACCTCAAGATCAGGAAATAATGCGGGCAATTCATTTTCGCCGAGAAGGTAGTCGGGATTGGACAGACCATGGGTAAAGGTCTGGTAATACAGCACACCGCCACGTGTCAGTGCCGCACTGATCTCAGGACACAAACCTCGATCTAAAAATCGACTGACGACAATGACATCAAAACTTTCTGCACTGGGTGGTTCGGCGATGACATCGCGTACCTCAGCCTTTGTTACTCGAGTGTTCTTGCGGACCGTGATATCGTCAATCACCTGCTCACTGAAATCCCAGGCATGGGCAGTAAACCCACGTGCGCCAAGCCATTCGGCATTGGCCGCTCTGCCGCAGGCGAGATCAAGTGCAAGTGGCGCAGGCACACCGATCTCGGGCAACCATCGGACACCACGGCTAAGGACCGCCGCAGGAGGTGGCAACGTGTCACCCGAAAACGCGTAACGACTGTTCCACTTTGATTGATTGCTCATGTCCACACCGAGTGTACGTCCTCGAACGTTACGGCCTATTGGCGCCAGAACGCCGGGGTAAAAAGTATCAGCAAGGTAAAAATTTCCAATCGGCCGAACAGCATCGCAATACTGAGCACTGACAAGGAGAAGTCACCAAGACTGGAATAGTTGGCCGAAACAATGCCAAGACCAGGACCAAGATTGTTTAGACAGGCAACTACCGCAGAAAACGCGCTTTCCTGATCCAGCCCGGCTGCCATCAGCAATAACAGCATGACAGCCAGCAAGGCAAGATAGGTGGCAAAGAATCCCCAGACCACATCAATCATGCGATTTGACATTGCATGCTCTCCGACCTTTACCATAATGCGTGCGTTCGGGTGTAATAAACGCTGAAGCTCACGCTTGCCCTGCTTGTACAGCAACAAGATGCGTATGACCTTCATGCCCCCACCCGTCGAACCAGTACAACCGCCGGCAAAACTTGCAAACAACAATAGTACCGGCAAGAAGCCTGGCCAGTTGAAATATTCCTCTGAGGTAAAACCGGTTGTGGTGCCAATCGACACCACATGAAAAAGCCCATTGGCTATCGAGTCTTTCAATTCAGAGGTTGCACTGGAATAAAGATACACACTGGTGATGATGGTCAGTACGACAAGGCCACCGATATAGGTTCGAAACTCTTCGTCCTTGAAGTAGTGTTTGATCGAAAAGGTTCGAGCTGTCGTGAAGTGCAACGCAAAGTTGATCCCTGAAATCAACATGAATACCGCTGCAATCATCTCGATAAGATTACTGTCAAAGTATCCAATACTATTGTCGTGTGTTGAGAAACCACCAATGGCTACAGTCGAGAAGCTGTGGCTGATCGCATCGAATCCTGACATGCCTGCGGCCCAGTAGGCCAGCGCACACGTTATAGTCAAACCGAGATAGATAAACCACAGCGCCTTGGCCGTCCCTGCTATGCGTGGCGTCAGTTTCTCTTTACTGATTCCAGGTGTTTCGGCACGGAAGAGTTGCTGTCCACCAATACCGAGCATTGGCAGCACCGCGATGGCCAACACGATGATGCCCATACCACCTAGCCACTGCATTTGTTGACGGTAGAACAAGATCGAGCGTGGCAGCAAATCAAGACCAACAATAACGGTTGCGCCCGTGGTTGTCAGGCCTGACATCGATTCAAAGATCGCAGCAGATACTGACAAGTCCAACGGTGAATATAAAATGAACGGTACACCGCCAAAGATACCGAGCACCAGCCAGAACATCACCACCACCATGAACCCATCGCGAAGCCTTAACTGCTTGCGATAATTACGTACCGGGAAATACAGCAACAGGCCAGTGACCAAAGTCACCGCAAAGCCACCGATAAAGGGGCTAAATGAATTGACCGGATCACGATAAATGAACCCAACCGCCATAGGGGTGAGCATCGAAGCGCTGAACAGCGTCAGCAATATGCCGACAACACGCTGAACTACCTTAAGCTGTATGGTCAGTTGCATGAGTTATAAATGCGAGACTGTATAAAGGCTGTCTAAACAAAGGTCACGCCGACCTGGAAGAGTTTCTCCACGTCCGATATCTGCTGCTTGTTGGTTATCAGCACGATAAGATGATCTTCTGGCTCGACCACCAGATCGTGATGTGCAATCAGTACTTCACCCTCACGTACGATGACACCAATACTTGCACTGTTGGGTAATTCAATATCACCAATGGCTCGTCCGACCAGTACCGAGTTGTCTCGATCACCATGCGCGATACCTTCGAGTGCTTCGGCCGAACCTTTGCGCAGGGAATGCACCGCAACCACATCACCACGACGTATCAAGGTCAGCAAGGCACCGATAGTGATCTGCTGTGGCGATATCGCAATATCGATAATGTCTCGTTCCACCAAGTCGACATAGGCCGGTCGATTGATCAGCGACATCACCTTGCCTGCACCCATACGCTTGGCCAGCATGGCAGAGAGAATATTGGCTTCATCGTCGTTGGTCAGCGCACAGAAAACATCCATCTCCTGAATATTTTCATCAATCAGCATGTCTTGATTGGCAGCATCGCCATGCAACACCATCGCACTTGACAAGGTCGAGGCGAGGACATCAGCTCGATCACCTCGTGTCTCGATAATCTTGACTTGATAGAAGCGTTCAAGCTTTCGCGCCAGCAACATACCGATATTGCCGCCACCCGCGATCATCACACGGCGGCAAGGTTCATCGACATGATGAAACTGCGCCATGACCGTCGCCGTGTACTTACGCAACCCGAGAAAGAACACGATATCGTCACTGCGCAGTACCGTCGCCCCTTCCGGAATAATGACATCATCGCCACGATAGACTGCCATGACGCGAGTCTCTACTTCACCGAGAACAGCGGGCAAGTGCGCCAGAGCCTTGCCGTCCATCGGCGACCCTTCCTGTACGGCAACACCAACCATGCGCACCTTGCCGGCGGCGAAGTCGACAACCTGCACGGCACCGGGGTGTTCAATAACCCGCTGGATATGTTCGGTGACAAGTTGTTCCGGACTGATGATGACATCGATCGGAATGTTATCGTTATTGAACAGATTCTTTTCACGCATGTATTCCATCGAACGAATCCGCGCTATCTTGGCGGGTGTCCGAAACAGTGTATAAGCGATCTGTATCGCGACAATATTCGTTTCATCAGAATCGGTTGCGGCGATGATCATGTCAACATCTTCGGCACCAGCACTACGCAGTACTTCCGGAAACGACGCCTGACCAATAACGGTGCGCAGGTCGGAGGTGTTTTCAATTTCCTGCAACACTGCTGCATCTGTATCGACAACCGTGACGTCATTGTCTTCCTGCGCAAGACTACGCGCAACCGTCGAGCCAACCTGCCCCGCTCCAAGCACAATGATTTTCATCGTTTGTCCTTACTCGCGGACCTTGTCGAGATCAATATTCAGACTCCTGAGCTTACGATACAGATGCGTGCGTTCCATACCAACATGCTTGGCCAGATCTCCAATATTGCCACTGGTGACAGCGAGACACTTCAACAGATACTGCCGTTCGAAATCAGCTCGCGCCTCTCGTAACGGCAAGTCATGGCGCAGTGACAGGGTCGTGTCGCTACTGCCGCCACCAACGCCGAGCGCACGGTTGACTTCACTGACCTCTATCTCTGCTGGCCCACCCAGTAACAGAATACGTTGCACCAGATTTTTGAGTTCCAAGAGGTTACCGGGCCAGTCCAGGTTACGCAGGCGATTTTGCGCAGCCACGGTAAAGTGTCGATAGGCCAGACCTTCCTCTTCAACATGCCAGTCAACAAAGGCTTCGAGCAAGGCAGGAATATCTTCAGGATGTTCTCGCAAGGGTTTGATCGAAAGTGTACTACTTGATAACAAACGCGCCAAAGTAACATCAAGACGCCCTTGCTTCACCGCAGTCGACAGATCATCTCGTGACGACGCCATGACGCGGCAGCGAAACGGCACTCGTGTGTTCCCACCTGTACGCATGAAACCTTGCTGTTCGATAGCTTGTCGCAAGCACTGTTGCGCTGTTGGTGGCAGCAAGTCCACGTCGGTCAGAAACAAGGTACCACCGGCGGCAGATTCAAGAAAACCCATGCTGACAGCGCCATCGTTTTCATCACCGTAGAGCTCGCGATGCGCATTGACCGACGACAAGGTATCGCAGCGCAACTGAATGAAACGCCCAGTCAGTTCAGTATTTCGATCGTGAACGTTCTGCGCGAACAAAACTCGACCGCAGCCAGGCTCACCCATCAACAGCAGGGTATCCATGCGACCGGATTGTTCATCCAGTTGCTCACGCAAAAATTTCACGTGCTCACTGACACCCAACAATAAAGGCAGGCGGCGAATGGCATTGTTTGACTTACCGCCTGCCGCATCCGAGGTCCCCTCGCTCAAGGCCTTCTCGACGGTGAGTAACAACTTGGCCAGTGAAACCGGCTTTTCAATAAAGTCGACCGCACCATTGCGAGTGGCTTCTACGGCTGTCTCCACCGTGCCATGCCCGGAAATCATGATAACCGGGAAATCCAGTTGGCCGCTAAGCTTCCAGTTCTTTAGCAGCGTCACACCATCAGTGTCCGGCATCCAGATATCCAGTAACACCAGATCCGGGTGCGCCTCATCGATCAGAGCTTGTGCACTGGCAGCCGTACCGGCTACTGAAACCGCGTAGCCTTCATCTTCTAATATCTCCTGCAGGAGACTGCGAATGTCCGGCTCATCGTCAACCACCAGAATGGAAGCAGCACTCATGCGGCATCACCTCGCAGCTGAATACCCGCGGGATACGGCAGACTGATGATCACCGCCGCACCGCCTGATTGGCGATTCTCGGCACGAATGACGCCATTGTGTTCTTCAACAATTTTTTTCACGATCGCAAGCCCAAGACCGGTGCCCTTTGGTTTTGATGTGACATAAGGTTCAAACACTCTATTGAGCATGTCGACAGGAAAGCCCACGCCTTCGTCCTCTGTGACAATCTCCAGCACCGGGCTACCCCGGTCCTGACCTACCCGCGTAATGATACGCACTGTCGGCGTTGCTTGCGCAGGTTGCGCCTCGATCGCGTTCTTGACAAGATTATGCACAAGCTGTCGAAAACGCGCGGTATCGACCAGAATCGGCTTGAGCGTACTGTCAAGGCTCAGATCCAGCGTCAGATGGGAGTCACCTTCCTGGTACAGATCAGCTACCTCCCGCACCAGCGCATTGACGTCAGTATCGCCTAGCTTGACGTTCGGTGTCGACGCATAGTCGGCAAAAGCATTGACCATCGATTTCATCGCATCGACTTGATTCTCAATAGTCTGTGTCAGACGTGACAGGAGATCGACATCGCCGCTGGACAGTTTGTTGGCAAACTTGTGGCGCAGACGCTCTGCCGATAGCTGAATCGGTGTCAATGGGTTCTTGATCTCATGCGCCAAACGTCTGGCCACCTCACTCCAGGCGGCATCACGCTGAGCACTGATCAAGTTGGTCATATCATCGATGACAATGACACGCCCGGTGGCATTTCCGTCCATATCGGTGAGCTGTGCGCCACGGCAGAATAAAAAACGGCGACCATTTTCATTGAATATTTCAATCTCGCGTGACCAGTCTTCTGTTGCTTGCGAATGCAAGTGGGGCTGAATCTGATCACTGAATTGTGCCAATACGGAATTGTCCTGCACATCGTGTTCGAGTAACTCGCCTTCGCACTCGTTCAGCTCTTCACCCAGTATGTTCGCAGCCGCGACATTACTGGTGCGCACACGGTTGTCGGCATCAAGCGTGATGACACCGGATGAAATTTGACCAAGCACTGTCTCTAACCACGCTCGCTGGCGTTCGACCTCTTGCTGACTTCGGGTGGCACTATCACGCGATTGTTCCAGCTGTAAGGTCATGTAATTGAATGATTGAACCAGATATCCCAATTCATCATTCTTGCTACGTTTGTAAATACGGGTTGCATAGTCACCATCGGCAACCGCGCGCGTTCCGTGTACCAGATCATGCACCGGCATCATCATTCGACGCGCTGCATAGAGTGCAAACCACACCGCCATCATCACTGACAACAACAAGGCCAAAGACAGTGTCAGCATCGAGCTCAACACCAGCGGGCGCCGCAGAAATACCAGCTGTCGATATTGCTGGTAACTCGATTGCACGCTCTCTGCCAGGTTCGACGACCGCTTGGCAATTGGATACAAGGCTTGCAACACCGCATTTTCTTCGCGCGCATCTTCTGACAAAACCGGCGTCACGACACGAATGAATAGCTCCCCGCCAATCGGATCGACACCAACATAAGCCAATCCTTGTCGCGCCCTTGCAACCAGATCATCGTCCGGACGATCGGGTTGCACCGATAAGCTATTGAGCAAACCCGTTGAAGCAATAATGCGATTATCCGGTCCGATCAAAGTCATCTCTGTGGCTTCGGTTTCAACAGTCAGCGTGTTCAGCGCAATGACTGACACGGTTTCACTGACACCGACCAGTTGTTGCGCAATGTTGATCGTGTCGCGCTGCAGTGTACGCATTTGCAGACCCAATGATTCGCGACTGAGCTCAAGCGCATCGTCGAGCGCCTGCTCAATTTCAAGGTCAAAATAACTATTGATATTGGCACGCAGGAACCTGACTGAAAAACCATACACCAGCGTAACCGGCACCAATGCCAGCAATACCGACAAGACAACCAGCTTGACGGTCAGACGGGAACCGGCAACATTCTGGCGAAATTCCTTGATCAAACGCCAGGCATTAAGCGCTATGACCACCCCGATGAAACTCAGCGCAAGACCATTGCCGAGCAATAACCAATGGTAATAACGCCCAAACCGATCGAGTCGCAAGGCAGTCGTACCCAGCACATACAACGAGGCAATCAGCACAACAAACAACAGCGCCATCATTAGCGCGCTGGTTTGTGGTCGCTTGTTCGAACTGCTCAGTTGACTGGCCACACATACTCCTCACTGGCCATGCGCCATGACGACGCGAGCAGGGGTTGCAGAGGCAGTGGCAAGGCACGCGAATCAAGTTGCAAACGCATTGTGCCAATAAGTGGTTGTGCGCTTCTCTTGTCAAGATTCTCACCCGCGCTGACACCAATCAATTCATTGCGCAGGGTGCCAAGTCCATCAAGCGCTGACAACAGCGAACGATAGTTCTTGCGACGTCCATCAGCCATGGACTCAACACGATAATGGCGTGTCAACTCATAGAACGTAAGTTGGTAGCGTCGTTCAAAAGTGGATACTGTTTTGTCGAGCCAAAAGCGACGCATCACCTTGAGCTTGATTTCAATAATGAATTGCAAAGGCACGCCACTATCAAGACCCGCTCTCACAGTGGGAGATAAATCAATATCCGCATCAGCATTCAGATACCAGTCGTTTGCGACGGCTCGCAAGGCGACATTGGACAAGGCAATGTTTCCCGTCGCACCACCTCGCGCGCCGGGGCCGCTTCCGTATATGACCACCAACATCAGGAATAGCAACAACAAAACGATCAGGCCAATCAAGGTGGCCAAAGCTAACCGGGGCTTCTGCACTACCTTGTTGACGGTCGACATGATCAGGCCACAGCGTCGTTTGGGCGACGCTGAAGACAGGCATAGAAAAAACCATCCATACCTTGCTCACCGGGAAGAATTTCACGCATGTCTTCGCACAAGGTGGCATCGTCGGTACGTGCAAGAAAATCTTGCACTTGCGTCCGGTTTTCCTGTTTCAACACAGAGCAGGTCGCGTACACAAGCAAGCCTCCGGGTTTCAGGGTCTGCCACAAAGCATCCAGCAGTGTGGACTGTCTGTCTGCCAGCGCCGTCACATCATCCGCGCGTCGCAGGACTTTTATGTCCGGATGACGACGAATGACACCACTACCGGTACACGGCGCGTCCAATAGTATTGCATCGAAGGGTTCCTGATTCCACCACTGGGCAAGCTCACCCGCGTCAGCGGCTGACAGTTGCAGGGTCTTGTCGCCGAGCTGCAAGCGTTTCACCGTCTCAGCGACGCGCTCCAGTCGCGCCGGATCCAGATCGAGGGCCACCACCTCGCGGAACCAGTCACTCTCAAGGGCATGCGCCGTCTTGCCACCGGGGGCGGCACAGGCATCCAGCAACCGCCCCTGTTTCTCCCCATGGCGAATAAAAAATCCCAGCGCGAGCTGGGCGGCGGCGTCTTGCACACTGACATCACCCTGATGAAAGCCGGGCAACTTGTCGACATTCACCGCTGAGCTCAGCGTCAATGCTGCTTTCGCTTGCGCATGGGTCGCCGCCATCATGCCCTGCGATTCCAGTTTTACCCGGTAATCATCAACACTTACGCGCTGCGTATTAACGCGCAAGGTCATGGGGCCTTGCATATTATTTTGTTGCACAATGTCAGCCCAGTGATCCGGCCAATCGACTTTCAATTGTTCAAGCAGCCAATCGGGGTGCGATACGGTTGCGGCCTCTGACAAATTAGCCATGAGTTCTGCTTCGCGACGTTGATAACCGCGCAGCACGGCATTGACCAGTCCACGCGACCAGGGTTTACCCAGCTTCTTCGTTATCTTGACCGTTTCATTGACAGCCGCATGTGCGGCGATATTGCCATGGCGAAGCTGATAAAGACCAAGACGCATCAACAAGGTCACATCAAGGTCCTTGGCTTTAAGCGGCTTGTCGAGCAGTTGATCGAGTATTGCCGCGACTTCTTCATGCCAGCGTGCGAAGTCATGAACCCAGGCATGAAGCTGCGCCCGTTCTGACTGATCAACATCATCCAGTGCGTCGGGTAACAGCCGACTGATTGAACCACCACCGGTCAAGAGTTGCTGATAAAGACGCACAACGGACAATCGAATTGAGTGAGCCATATCAGTTGAAACGTTGGCCCAGAAGATTATGGTCCTGTGCAAATTGCGCAGCAGGTTGTGCTTTTTTACCCGGCCATTGCAGTTGTGTCAGCGCAATGTATCCATCACCTGTGCGAACAATGATGTGCTCTTCAGTAGTGTCGATAATTGTGCCCGGCACAGCATCATCAAAAGCCTTGTCGACAATCACCGTCGATACCGCCGTACCCACTGTCTCGGCGCACAGCGCGCTGCTCCAGAGACGAACCCGTTGATCGTTCAAGTTCGCATAAGCGACCGGCCAGGGATTCATGGCACGCAGCTGTCGATGCAGCGCTTCGCTGCTCTGACTGAAGTCCACTTCGCCTTCCGACTTCGCTAACTTCTCGGCATAACTTACGCCACTTTCTGTCTGGACTTGCCGATCGAGCTCACCACGACAATGCAGTGGTAATGCTTCCAGCAAGACATCACTACCGAGCATCGCCAGCTTGTCGTGCAGACTCGCCGACGTGTCCTCAGGGTCAATCGGGATGGCTCGTCGCAGCAATACGTCACCGGTATCGAGTCCCGCATCCATTTGCATGATGCACACACCCGTCTCCTTGTCACCGGCCAGAATCGCGCGATGTATCGGCGCGGCACCTCGCCAGCGCGGCAACAGGGACGCATGTATGTTAAGGCAGCCCAAGGCTGGTATATCCAGCACCGCCTGAGGCAGGATCAAACCATAGGCGGCAACGATCAATACATCTGGGCACAGCTCACGTAGCGCCAACTGTGCTTCATCCAGCTTGAAGCTGCGGGGCTGAAAAACTGGCACGCCAGCATCAACAGCCACTTGCTTGACAATACTGGGGGACAATTTTTGCCCGCGTCCCGCTTTTCGGTCTGGTTGCGTCCAGACGCCAAGCAGTTGATGTTCACTGGAGAGCAGCGCCCGCAACGCCACCGCAGCAAACTCAGGTGTTCCAGCAAAGGCGATGCGCAATGACGCGCAATTGGGCGTCTCAGGCATGCGAATCGCGGCGCGGCGGCGGGTCGGACGGAAATTCGCCATCACGCAGTGCCTTTTCCATTCGTTTCCTGATCCGGTTGCGTTTCAGCGCGGATAGATAGTCAACAAACAACTTGCCATCGAGATGGTCGATTTCGTGTTGAATGCAGACAGACAGAAGACCATCGGCATCCATTTCAAATGGCTTGCCCTCGCGATCGATCGCCGCGACCCGGATCTGCTCGGACCGTTTCACGTTCTCAAAGACTCCCGGTATCGACAGGCAGCCCTCTTGCATCTCTTGTTGACCTTCGGCAATCAGGATCTCCGGGTTGATCAGCGTTAGTGGGCTGTCATTTTCCTCAGACACATCAATAACCACAATTCTTCTATGGTCATTGATTTGAGTGGCCGCGAGACCAATACCGGGGGCGTCATACATGGTCTCGAGCATGGCATCAACCCGCGCTGCGAGAGCCCCATCGACGTCCTTGACAGGCTCTGCAGTGCGACGGAGCTGTGGATCGGGGTAAATAAGAATGTCAAGCAGGGACACGTGCAGCACCGGAAAAAGGAGAAACGCGGAGTTTAACAGGCTCGAGACGGCATCCCCCTTGCATATCAAGTAAACGTCAAGTCCGCCGATTCTCTGGTGGACGCCGCAAAATAACCACGGAGAGTGCCGGAATGGCTCTACATTCGACTTCAACGACTGCCCGCAACACAGTGGCCGTCTCACTGTTGACCTTACTGGCAGCCTGCTCGTTCGGAGGGCCGAAGTTTGTCAAAGTCCTGGACAGGTCTTCTGCAGACTACGATCAAGTCAGTGTCACCGACATCGAAAACTACACGACAGTGGTACCACGCGGATTCATCGAGTCCGAAAACCTTGAGCCAGATGCGCCTCAGTCCTACACCGTCGTCAAGGGCGATACGCTGTGGGATATCTCGGATATGTTCCTGAAAAAGCCCTGGTTATGGCCTGAAATCTGGGACTACAACCCAGCGATCGCCAATCCACACCTGATCTACCCAGGTGACAAATTGGCCCTCGAATATATAAACGGTAAACCAACATTGATCCTGTCAAGAAATGGCCGGAACGTACAGCGCTCGACACCCGGTCTCGGCGCAGCCAATCCGGTACTCGATGCCAGCGGCAACCCGATCCCCGGTTCGGACGGCCGTGAGCGCCTGTCGCCGCGAATTCGCACCGAGTCACTCGATGATGCTGTGCCGATGATCGCAGGTGATGAAATCGCGCAGTTTCTCGTTCATCCGAAAGTGGTTGACCTAAGCGATCTTGATGATGCGGCGTATGTTGTCGGCAATTTCGACGGCCGACTCACCAGCGCCGTTGGCCACCAGATCTATGCACGTGGCCAGATGGATCGCGATCAGACCAGCTACGGCATCTTTCGCCTGAACAAGCCATTGGTCGATCCGGTAACTCGCGAGCTTCTGGGTCACGAAGTCATCCATGTTGCCGACGCAAAGCTCTTGTCCATTGGTGATCCATCAACCTTGCAGATCACCAGTAACAAGATCGAAACCATCGCCGGTGATATCCTGATGCCGACATCAGAGATTGGCACACCACACAGCTACACCCCACGCCTACCTGATATCAACGGCGAAGGACGTATCCTCTCGCTGGTCAATGCCATCTCGCAAACTGGTCGTGATCAGGTGGTTGTTCTGAACCTCGGCGATCGGTCCGGTGTACAAACAGGCGATGTCCTGGCGATTGAAACAAGAGGCGGCATAATCGTTGATCCGCGCAGTGCCAACCGCAAGGATGTGATTAACGCGCCGAATACCCGTACAGGTGTGGTCATGGTCTTCCGTACCTTTGAAAAGGTAAGCTACGGACTTGTCATGGAATCAAGCCGGCCGGTCTCCATCAACGACATCGTTACCGGTATTTAAAACCGCCCCGCCACACTCCGTTTTCTTGAGTGACCGCAGGGCACAACCTGCGGTCACATCATGGATGATGAAACTCTCTGGCTGGCAACAACCCTCGCCTGCCCTGTCTCCCCAAAACTTTGTTTCGAGCTGCGCGACTGGCACCGTGAACCCGCAGCGCTGCGCCGGGCCTTGTCAAAAGTCTTCGATAGCGGCCCGCACGCAGATTGCCCCTTGAGCCGGCAACACCTGCAAGCCATATCGACACACCACACCATCGAGCGCGTCAACCACGCACTCGAGTGGCAATCAAGCTCTTCGCAACACCATCTTCTAGGCCTGGATCACCCACTTTACCCACGAACCTTGTCCGAGTTGCCGGACGCTCCGCTCGTTCTTTACGCCATCGGTAATCTCAAGGCACTCGATGGCCCTGGCCTCAGTATCGTCGGTTCCCGCAAGGCAAGCCACCATGGCACCAGCAATGCATTCGAGTTCGCCCGCCAACTCGCAGAATCCGGCCTTGCCATCATCAGCGGACTCGCCGTCGGTATCGACGCAGCAGCCCATCGTGGGGCCTTGCAATCCGCCGGCACAACCATCGCCGTTGCCGCAACCAGTGCGTCACGAGTCTATCCAAAGCAACATGCAGCGCTAAATCAAGAGATCATTGATAGCGGCGGGCTCATTCTGCATGAATTTCCACTGAGCGCGCCGATTCGGCCGTGGTGCTTTCCGCAGCGCAACCGCATAATCAGTGGCCTCTCCCACGGCGTACTCGTCATCGAGGCAGCGCTGCCAAGCGGAACACTGACAACTGCCCGCCATGCGCTGGAACAGGGGCGCGAGATCATGGCGATCCCGGGCTCGATAGGCCATCGCGAAGCCCGCGGTTGTCATGCGCTTATCAAGGACGGCGCTGCACTCGTCGAGACCCCTGACGACGTGTTGCATTGCCTGGAGGCCGAACTCAAGAACACTCTTGATCAGTCGGGGCAGGCCTCGCTTTCGCTCGAGCTTGCCGGTCAATCGCCCGCGGTGACAACGTCGCAGCTGTCGGCAGACGAAAAAATCGTGCTGGCAAATATGACAACGGAATACGTCAGTGTCGATATACTGCAGCGGGCGACCGGATTACCTATTGCCCAGTTATCGGCAACACTCGGTACGATGGAGCTCAAACGCTTGATAATGCCCGTCACTGGCGGATGTTACACGCGCTTGAAACCATGATCATTAACCCAACAGGGACATGTGCAGTTTGACAAAGTGCTGCTTAGCGACGACGCTACCCTTGATGAAGAAGAGCCTGAACAAACATAAATGAGTAAGAATCTGGTCATTGTCGAGTCTCCCGCCAAGGGCAAGACCATCGAAAAGTACCTTGGCAAGGATTACAAAGTGCTGGCCTCCTATGGTCACGTACGCGATCTGTTGCCCAAAGAAGGGGCAGTCGATCCGGACCACGATTTCGCCATGAAGTACCAAATCATCGAGCGTAACGAAAAGCACGTCAATGCCATCAAGAAAGCGCTGAAGAAAGCTGACACCCTACTTCTCGCAACTGACCCGGATCGCGAAGGTGAAGCAATCAGCTGGCATTTGGTCGAGTTACTGAAGGAAGCCGGCGATCTCGACGGTAAAGACGTACAACGGGTGGTGTTTCACGAAATCACCAAAAGGGCCATTCAGGAAGCGGTGGATAACCCACGCCCTCTCGGCACGGATCTGATCAACGCCCAGCAGGCGCGTCGCGCGCTGGACTATCTCGTTGGATTCAATCTATCGCCATTGTTATGGCGCAAGATCCGTCGCGGCCTGTCCGCCGGGCGTGTGCAGTCGCCTGCCCTGCGCATGATTTGCGAGCGCGAAGATGAAATCGAAGCCTTTATCCCGAAAGAATACTGGAGCGTGTTGGCCGAGCTCGAGAAGGACAAGCAAGCCTTCGGGGCACGACTCACCTTGCTCAACGACGAGAAGGTCAAGCAGTTCACTGTCAATAATGGCGAACAGGCCAACGAAGCGCGCGACATGTTGCTCAAGCATGCACAAGGCGCATTGAAAGCGATCAAGGTCGAAAAGAAACAACGCAAGCGTAACCCGACAGCGCCGTTCACCACGTCCACCATGCAACAGGAAGCATCGCGCAAGCTCGGCTTCGGCGCGCAGCGCACCATGCGAACCGCGCAGAAGCTCTATGAAGGTATCGACATCGGCGAAGGCCAGATCGGTCTGATCACTTATATGCGTACTGATTCAATCACACTGTCGCAGGAGTGTCTTGACGAACTACGCGAGATGATCCCCGCACGCTATGGCAAGGAATACCTGCCCGAAGCAATCAACGTCTACAAAAACAAGTCCAAGAATGCACAGGAAGCGCATGAGGCAATTCGACCAACTTCAGTAAAACGCACGCCGGAAGAGCTGAAGAAGTTTCTCGATGAGGATCAGTACAAGCTGTATAACCTGATCTGGAAACGTACCGTTGCCAGTCAAATGATTCACGCAACGATCGATCAGGTGGCTGTCGATTTTGCCTGCGGTGACGGCAACATGTTTCGCGCAAACGGTTCAACGGTTACCTTCCCGGGTTTCATGACGGTGTACCGTGAAGACGAAGACGACAAAAAGAAAACTGACGATGACGACAAAATGTTGCCGGAGATCAAGGAAGGTGACTCGATCCCGTTGCACGACATCAAGCTGACGCAACACTTTACCGAACCTCCACCACGCTATTCTGAAGCCAGCCTGGTCAAGGCACTGGAGGAATACGGAATCGGTCGCCCATCAACCTATGCGTCAATCATTTCAACGCTGCAAAACCGCGAATACGTCGAAATCGAAAGCCGCCGTTTCTTTCCTACCGATACAGGCAGGGTGGTCGCGAAGTTTCTGTCCACGCATTTTGACAAATACGTCGATTACGACTTCACAGCAAATCTCGAAGATGATCTCGATGCCGTATCGCGCGGCGAGAAGGAATGGGTTCCGCTACTGGGCAAGTTCTGGAAGCCTTTCAAGGACCAGATCGACGACAAGATGGAAAACGTGTCCAAGGATGAAGCGATCCAGGCACGCGAACTCGGCACTGACGAAAAGACCGGTAAACCGATTACCGTACGCATAGGTCAATACGGCGCCTTCGTGCAGATCGGTACACGTGACGATGAAGAGAAGCCAAAATTCGCCGGCCTGCGACCGGGTCAACGCATGAATACCATTACCCTCGAACAGGCCATACAACTCTTTGACCTGCCACGGGAGCTCGGCGAATCACCAGAAGGTGAAAAAATCACTGCGAACATCGGACGCTTTGGGCCGTACATCAAGTACGACGCCAAGTTCGTTTCCTTGAAGGACGAAGACCCGTACACAGTTACGCTTGAACGCGCCCTTGAAATTGTTGCCGAAAAGAAAATTGCCGATGCCAACCGCCTGGTCAGGCATTTTGATGGCACGGACGTACAGATACTCAATGGACGTTGGGGCCCTTACATCACTGACGGAAACAAAAACGCCAAAATCCCGAAAGAGATGAAAGAAAAGCCACTGGAAATCGATCTTGACACGTGTCTGAAACTACTTGAAGAAGCGCCCGAACGGCGTGGGCGCGGCAAAAAGAAAGCGAGCGCGAAAAAAGCTGCAGCCAAAAAGGTGACAAAGAAAAAAACCAAGAAGAAGGCGTCCAAGAAAAAAGCCAAATCAAAAAAGAAAGCTGCGTCTAAAAAGAAGGCTGCCGCAAAAAAAGCCGCGGCAAAGTCGTAGTTGTCTGACCCTGACAAGCCACTTGAAAACCAAGGCCTGCGCCAATCGATGCAGACCACGCATGATGTAGCGCAAACCGCTCGCGTTGTCGCTGATGGTGGCGTTATCGCCTACCCAACCGAGGCCGTTTTCGGCCTCGGTTGTGATCCTGCCAACACGGCAGCCGTTGCCAGACTGTTAAAGGCCAAGGAACGTGATCGCAACAAAGGCTTGATTTTGGTGGCGTCCAGGCAGACACAACTAAACGCCTATATGGCGAGCATCACGGTAGAACAACAACAAAGACTCGACAGTGCATGGCCCGGCCCGGTCACGTTCATTGTGCCCGCGGCTGAGGGCGTCAGCGAAATTCTGACTGGCGGCCGTAAAACAATCGCCGTACGCGTATCAAAACATCCAATCGTTGTTGAACTGTGCGATGCCTGCAGATCTGCCCTGGTGTCCACCAGTGCCAATCTATCGGGGCGAGCACCCTTTCGCACCGACAACGAATGGTTGGCTGCATCCCGAACCGGCACGGACACTCAGTTGTTCGCTCACATCGATATGCTGCTGCTTGGCAAAGTCGGTACGCGCGACAAACCAACCGACATCATCGACCTGCAAACCGGTCAGCACCTGCGCTGAATGCACATCACGGTTACACTCCTGTGCCCAGAGCGACCCAGAGCGCCAAGACAAATCACGGTTATATTCCTGCTGCCATGAACACTGAACCTTCCCAACCAGACACCGAAGCCGTCGCCCGTTTCCTGAGCGGATTTCATGATCAGCTTTGTCAGCAATTATCTGCGCTCGACGGTAAGGCTGAGTTTATCGATGACGCCTGGAAACGAGAAGAAGGTGGCGGTGGTCTTACCCGTATTCTGACTAACGGCAGTTTGTTTGAAAAAGCCGGTGTTGGCTTTTCGCGCGTCCGGGGCAAGCAATTGCCACCATCTGCCTCAGCCCATCGACCAGAGCTTGCCGGCAGACATTGGGAGGCGATGGGCGTGTCATTGGTCTTGCATCCTTTGAATCCGTATGTTCCAACCACCCATGCCAATGTACGTTTTTTTCGTGCCGACAAGGACAATGAAGCGCCGGTATGGTGGTTCGGTGGTGGTTTCGACCTGACGCCTTATTACGGCTTCGAAGATGATTGCCGACACTGGCACCAAAGCGCTTACGATGCGCTCGCACCGTTTGGTGACGATTTACATCCGCGCTTCAAGACCTGGTGTGATGAATACTTTTTTCTCAAACACAGGAATGAGGCGCGTGGCATCGGTGGTCTGTTCTTTGATGATCACGATGAAGGCGGGTTTGATCAAGCCTTCGCCATGATGCAATCAGTTGCAACCCACTTCTTCAAGGCGTACGAGCCGATTGCCAGTCGCCGCAGAGACACCGCCTACGGTCAACGCGAAAGAGACTACCAACTATACCGTCGGGGCCGCTATGTCGAATTCAACCTGGTGTACGACCGCGGCACCTTGTTTGGCCTCCAGTCCGGCGGACGTACCGAGTCAATATTGATGTCACTACCACCCGCAGTCAGCTGGCACTACAATCATGTGCCTGAGAAAGGGTCTGACGAGGAGAAACTGTTGACTGATTTCTTACCAGCGAAAGACTGGCTGGCAACAACCTAAGCCGCTTTATTACCGTTCAGTGGGTCATCTCTGTCACGCAAGGAGTGAATCCGCTCGATGGTCGCAGGCAATTCATCAGCCGATACTGGCCTTGAGTAATAATAGCCCTGAATATAATCACAACCTAACTCAATGACGCGACGTAACTGTTCCTCGCTCTCGACACCTTCCGCAACGGTCTTGAGGTTGAATGAACGGGCCATAAGAACAATCGTATTGGCAAGTGATTTGCCCTTGTCAGATTTTTCCAGCTTGAGTATGAAGGCACGATCTATTTTCAGACAATCCAATGGCAGATCCTCAAGATACTGCAACGAAGAGTAATCCGTACCAAAGTCATCTATGGCGATACTGACTTTCGATTCCCGTAGCGTATTCAAACGATCCACGACCACGCTCATATCATTCATACCCACGCTCTCGGTCACTTCAAGCTCAAGGCTTGCCGGTTCGAGACAATGATCGGACAAGGATGCGTAAACCAGTTCGGTGAAATCATCGGCGATAAACTGTTCGGCAGATACATTGACCGCGACCTGAAGACCGGTATAGCCCATCTTGTGCCACTCGGCTGTCTGACGACAGGCTTCACGTAGCACCCAGGTTCCTATGGCGGTTATCAAACCACAGGACTCAGCCGCAGGGATAAAGAAAAACGGTGAGATCTGCCCACGTTCCGGGTGATTCCAACGAATCAATGCCTCAACACCATCGACTCGCCCACTTGCCGTGCTTACCTTGGGTTGATAGTGCAATTCAAACTGTTCTTGCTCAACGGCTACACGTAAATCCGCTTCCAACTGAACACGTAGCTGGAACTCGTCATGTAGTTCCTGGCTGAACATTTGCACTTGCCCACGACCATTGTCCTTGGCCTGACACAGAGCGATATCAGCATTCTTCAACAATTCATCCGGGCTTCTGGCCTGATCCGGAAACAGACAAATGCCCATACTGACTGTCTTCTGGATGACTGCGCCATCAATCTCAAATTTCGCCTGCAACTTGTTTCGCAGATTCTCGGCGATAGATAACGCCGTTTCAGACGTGCGAACATCGGGTACGATAATCACAAACTCATCGCCACCGATGGCACAGGCTGTCGCGGCATCGTCAATACTGTCATGAAGCCGTTTGGCATAGGCAACCAACAATTGATCGGCTATGGCATGACCCAGGGTATCGTTCACACTCTGGAAGTCATCAATATCAAGGACAATGACCGCACCGATCTCCTTGTGGGCACGCGCGACGTCATCAGCACTACGCAACAATTGCTCACAACGAAAGCGATTGGGCAATCCAGTCAGGCGATCGTTATACGCCTGATGGTGAATCTTTGCGAGCAGTTTCATCGATGCATTGACAATCCACAAACAGATCAAGACAAGCAGAGTGTCCCCGATCAAGCGCTTGACAGCTTTACGTTTCAGTGTCGTAGAAATTGCGATGATATCGTCCCGAATTTCCTGACCGAGCTCAGCGGTGGCCGCTTGCGCGTTGGCACCAAACATCAACCATTCATTACGCTCTTCCTGAGTGGCTAGCCCCAGACTAAAGCGTTCAGCCATGACCACTCTGAGTGGAATGCGAGCGCGCACCTGATCGCGGATAAAATCTTCGATGCCCGTTAATAAATCTGCTTCAGGGCGTTGTTCACGCAAGTGCGCCTGCAGATCGGCAACACTATGATTAAGGCGTGACTCGGATTGTCGTAAGCGTTCAAGATTAGCCGGGTCGCTCGCTAGCAGTCCTGTCGCCGATAACAAAGCAGTATCCAGTGTCATCGCATTATCAAATTTTTGCAGACTGGCGCGTAGTCGTTGCAGATCAGCGACTTCACTGACTGTTGTTCGTGGCATCAACAGAATGCCATCTTGTAAGGACAAGGTGTGTGCAATCAATGCGGTCGTTAATCCAAATATCGACTCCTGAACATCGCCTCGTTGAAAGGCGCCTGTCGCTGAAGCATTGCCCACAATGTTTCCCTGGATGTTTGTATTGAACGCCTCGCGATACAGATTCAAGGCAGACAGGGTTCTCTCCAACGCTTCCTTGATTGATTTCATGGCCTCGGGCGAGAACTGCAAACGCTCTGCGACAGCATTGTCGGCGAGCAACAAATCAATGGACTTGAGTGTCTCATTGAGTTGTTTTTCACTGCGCTGTTGCGTCGTTCGCAAAACGGCCAGAGCGTCCTCGTCAGGGGCGGATTTGGACGCCAGCATGGCACTGGTCGCCGTTCGCTCGGCAGCAAAATCCTGAGATACCGTCATCAACTTGTAATCAAGTTCAGACACGCGCGCGATCTGCACAGCGTCAACGTGCTGCTGATAAGCTTCAAACCAGAAACTGCCTGCCAACCACATGATTAATGTGACCGCAATGGCGCCTAAGGCAAGAACGCTGAGCTTGGCTTTACGTACGTGATCCACACCTCATATATCGTCCGAGCCCACATAATATTGATCAGTCTCTCTAAACGGTATTGATTGATTACACACTTAGCCCGGAAAGAGAGACCTGGGTCACACAATAGCGGTGCTTGCACTTACAACTTATTCATGGGTATTGGATGCTCGAGATACAACGCGTGTATATCCTGCATCACAGCGTCATCAAGCGTCAGATCAGCGGCCTGGATATTCGTTTTCAACTGATCCATTGTTGTCGCGCCAATAATGGCAGACGTCATGAAAGGTCGAGTCAGGCAAAAACTCAATGCCATTTGTGCCGGATCAAGGCCATGATCTCGCGCCAGCTGCACATATCGCTCGCAAATAACCTCACTGGACCGGGTGTATCGTCCACTTAAGGTTTTATTCTGTTGCCGACGAGAACCATCAGGTAAGGCACCCCCGCTGTATTTGCCACTCAAGGCCCCAGCTGCCAGAGGCGAGAAAGCCAGCAAGCCAACTGACTCGTGATGCGACAGCTCTGCTAGGTCAAGGTCAAACAAGCGATGCATCAGATTGTATTCATTCTGAATACTGACAACACGTGGCAATCCGTTGGCATCAGCGATAGACAGATACTGCGCGGTCCCCCAGGCACTTTCGTTGGACAATCCGATATAGCGAATTCGCCCTGCTTTCACTTCCTTGTCCAGTGCGAGCAATACCTCATGGATATTACTGCGGACCTGTTCTGTGTCCTGATTACTGGGATCAAATGTCCAGTTCTGGCGGAAGTGGTAGCTGCCTCGATTCGGCCAGTGCAACTGATAGAGGTCGATGACATCCGTTTGCAAACGTTCAAGGCTGCGTTCAACCGACACTCGAATCTTTTCAGCGGTAATATCCTGCCCACCATACATCCAGTCTTTGCCGTTGCCGGTGACTTTGGTGGCAATCAAGACATCCTGACGTTTGCCGGATGAGGCCACCCACTCGCCTATGTACCGCTCAGTATCACCCAACGTTTTTTTGTGCAACGGGGTGGTCGGGTACATCTCAGCGGTATCAATGAAATTGACACCGTGATCAAGTGCATAGTCAATTTGCTCAGCAGCCTCCTGACTGGTGTTCTGTGTTCCCCAGGTCATACTGCCAAGGCACAGCGCGCTTACCTCAATTCCGCTTCGGCCAAGCTCTCGCATCAACATGTTTCAGGCACTCCGAATGGCATTGTTATCGTGCGTCGCATGAGCCCAGTCCATATAACTTTCGCGTGCCAGTTTACTCATCGGGCCAATCTCAAAATGCACCTCGTCAAAACGACTAACCGGTGTGACCTTGGCTAGATTACCACTGAGGAAAACTTCATCTGCCGCGCGAAAATCGTCCAATGACAGGGTTGTTTCATGGACCAAGACACCCGCCTCGCGAAGCAAGACGATGATCCTTTGTCGCGTAATGCCATTGAGAAAACTGCCATTGGGTATTGGCGTAAAGACTTCACCGTCACGTACCATGAAGACGTTACTGGTAGCTGTCTCGGCAACGTTACCGAGTTGATCAGTCACCAGCGCATTACTGAAGCCTTTGGCAATAGCTTCGCGAATCATGCGAGCATTGTTCGGGTAGAGACACGCGGCTTTTGCATCAACCGTCGCAACATCGAGTGTCGGACGGCAGAATCGTGTTGTGGTCAAGCTCGCTGACGCGTCCCGAGCCGGCATCGGAATTGACTGCAGGCACAAGGCAAAGTCAGTGCTCTCGGGGTCGGCGCTGATGAAACCGTCACCATGCTCTGTCGACCAGTACATCGGTCGGATGTAAATTGCTGCATCAGAGGGAAATAATGTCAGGCCTTCATGCACCCGATCAACAATCGCAGCGGCTTCATGCACAGGATGCATGCCAAGTGCGACAGCCGACTTATTGACCCTGACACAGTGCGGCTCGAGATCCGGGCAAACGCCATCAAAAAATCGCGCACCGTCGAACACCAGCGTACCAAGCCAGGTAGCGTGGTCAGCTGACTTCATGATAGGCACACTTCCCGCGTGCCAGCTGCCACCGTGGAACGTCTGAATGCTGTTGTCTGATGTCACTTCGCGTCTACCCTCACCTGCTGCCTACCGGCTGAGCCATAGCATCATGCTACCGCATTGACCAATAGCAGGTCCGATTGGCATATGACTTGATTGTCCGGCAACTGCCTGGACTCACGCATAACGACATTGGCCGCAAATGGGCCGAGCTAGCGCATGACTATTCGGTCGCCAGCCTTGATGCCGTTCCGGCTGAACCAACCCTGATTGACTTCAAGCGCAAATTTGGCCGGCTCTGTCGAGTAGAAAAGTTGGCCAGGCCCCACATTCATGTCGAGAATTTCGTTGATCACAAGATCATCAGATATATACGCAATCGACAATGGCAGCAAGGTGTTGCGCATGGTAAAGGTCAGCATGCGCTCTTGGGGATAGACAAACAACATGCCGGCATTTTCTGCCAATGTGGTCCGGAAACTCAAGCCCATGTAGCGCTGCTCCCGATTACTGGCTATCTCCGTCGTCAATGCAGTCTCTCCGATCAACAACTCAACGATCGGCAGTGGCGGTTGTGCGTTGTCCGCCTTGACCGTTGGCAGACTCAGGCAAGCTGCAATCAGTAGCAGAAAACTTGCGGACAGCGCTTTTGTTTTATCCATGATTCAATTCCGTCAACTCATTTACTTCTGAGCCAAAAGCTCACGCAAACGGGGATACGCCATACGCGTTTTGGGTCTGACACCTTCCCAAAACAAGAACGCATCGGCGGCCTGCTCTATCAGCATCCCAAAGCCATTGCTTGTCATCATATTACGTGCCTTTGCCCAGCGGATAAAAGGAGTGTCCGAGTTGCCATACATCATGTCATAGGCGCAAGCGTGCTTGGCAAAACGGACCGACTCGATATCAGGCATGTCGCCGAGCAGACTCGCGCTGCTGGCGTTGATGACAAGATCAAAATCAATGGAATCAGGAACGTCTTGCATGCCACCGCCAGCGAGGCGAACCGACGCGGCATCGCGCCGCTTGGGCGTATGGTTCACTTTGAAATACTCAGCAAGTTCTGTCGCGCGACTTGCCGTGCGATTGGCGATCCACAGCGTGGCCGGAGCCGCATCAAGCAGTGGCCCGACGACACCGCGGCTGGCACCACCGGCGCCGATCAGAAGCACATTTCGATTCGCCAGTGTCCAGCGTAAATTCGCTTTGAAATCAGCCAGCAATCCAAGTCCGTCGGTGTTATGCCCGATACGACTGCCATCTTTCAGCATGTGAATGGTATTGACCGATCCCGCAAGCCGAGCTGCGAGCGACAGTCGATCGCAGACTTCATGCGCCTGCTCCTTGAACGGCATGGTCACATTACAACCCCGCCCACCGTTCGCCTGCCAATCGATGACGGTATCCGCAAAGGTTTCCGGACTGGCTTCGGTGCGAATGTAGTGGATTTTGCGCTGTGTCAGCTCACCGAAAAGTTGATGGATGATTGGAGACAGGCTGTGTGCAATCGGTTGGCCGATTACCGTATAACGATTGATCAAGAGGAATCCGAACGTGAGCGACAAAGAAACATAAATTTAGCGAGCAGCAACCGGGAAAACCCGAGGTTGCGAACCGGGAATGATACTGCAGTTCGTTACCCAGACTGGATTCCAGAGGCCTGCATCGCGCATAATTTCGACCAACGCACCTTTGGATCTCCCGAGGCAAGCGATCACGAGAACTTGACACTGTGACCAGACACTCACTTTTCGGCCAACGCGCCGCATTCCCCGCCCATCGTCCCCGTCGAATGCGGCGCGACCGCTTCAGCCGGCGCCTGATGGCTGAGCACTCCATAGACGTCAGCCAGCTTATCCAGCCCTATTTCGTCATCGAGGGTGTAAAAAAACGGGTGGCCGTGCCATCAATGCCGGGCGTTGATCGTCTGAGTGTGGATCAGTTAGTCGTCGAGGCACGTCGTATTGATGCGCTGGGCATACCAGCCCTGGTGCTGTTTCCGGTGACCGATGATGCGGCTAAAACCGAAGACTGTTGCGGCGCCTGGGACCCCGACGGACTCGCACAGCGGGCGATTCGCGCCGTAAAACAAGCGGTGCCACAATTAGGCGTGATTACTGATGTCGCACTCGACCCTTACTCACCACACGGACAGGACGGTCTGATGGACGAAACAGGTTATATCGTCAATGACGAAACCGTCGAAGCACTCGTCAGGCAGGCACGGTCACATGCGGACGCAGGCGCCGATGTTGTCGCGCCGTCCGACATGATGGACGGGCGAATCGGCGCGATCAGGACAGCCCTTGATGAGGCTGGGCATGATCGCACTCGAATCCTGAGTTACGCTGCCAAATATGCCTCTCATTTCTATGGCCCGTTCCGCGATGCAGTCGGTGCCGCCGCAGCGCTTGGCAAGGCTGACAAAAACAGTTACCAGCTCGATCCGGCCAATAGCGACGAGGCGATGCACGAGATCGCGGCAGATCTGGCCGAAGGAGCAGACATGATCATGGTCAAACCAGGCTTGCCCTATCTCGATATCGTGCGCCGCGCAAAGGATCACTTTGCGGTACCCACCTATGCGTACCATGTCAGCGGCGAGTACGCGATGATCAAGGCAGCTGCTGCCCATGGTTGGCTGGATGAACAGGCGGTCATCATGGAAAGCCTGATGGCGTTTCGTCGCGCAGGCTGTGACGGCGTTCTGACCTATCACGCGACTGATGTCGCCGAATGGCTCGCCCAAAGCGCTACAAGTTTGCCCGGGTAACACGAAGATTCTCACACAGCAGACTGAAGAATCATCCAAAGAGAACTATAGTTGAGTCATCACGTTGACACTCGAGAATCCGGTGGGTTTGAACAAATATTACAAATCAGTTGCCCGTTTTTGTACAGCAGTGGTTCTGGCTACTTCCAGCGGCTTCGCTTTCGGCCAGGGTCTTGCCGACCAATGGTATGTTGGTATCGGCGGAGGAGTATCGGAGTTAGACCCCGACCCGGTACTCAGCCCGCTGCAAGTTGATGACGACAGCGGCGAAACGGGTACCCTGTTCTTCGGCCGTGATCTCGACGCAAACCTGAGTGCGCAGCTGCAATTGTCATCGTACGGTGACGCCGATATCAACAACAACTCAACAGTGTCCTTTATCGGCGCCGACGCATCGATGCTGTACCGAATTGTTGACAGCCGCGTATTGCTGCGTAGTTCAGGGAACTTTGGCGCCTCTCTGTATGGACGCATCGGACTCGGTATTACCGATCGCGATACCGCGCTCGACCTGCGTCGCGACTCACCGGGTGGAGTTTCCGGAGGAGCCGGCATTGAAGTGTACTTTAGCCGCTACCTCGCACTCCGAGCGGAAGCAGTCTTGCACGCGACAGACGTGACAACAGCGACGCTCAGCGTCGTCGGCCGTTTTGGCAGTGGTGCCGGATTACGAGAATTACCGTCAACGGGTACCTGGAGCCAAGGTATTGCACCGGTTGAGCCAGAGGCGCCTGCAGAGCCAGAAACCTCTGTTGCACCTATCGCACCCGTTGCGCCCGTAGCACCAGAAGCGCCAGAGGTACCCGATGCGAGAGACACAAGCGATTCCAGACTAGCTGGCGATACAGCAGACAGTAACCTTCCAGAGACATCACAACCGATTGCTGAAACACCAGCCCCTGCACCTCAAGATCAGGGCCAGACGCAATTAACGCCAAACACGAACACCGAACTGAACACGTCCGTACCAGCGGTACCGGCAGGTGTTCCAAGCAGCGAGGATCGTGACGGTGACGGTGTACCGAACGCAGACGACGCCTGCCTTCGATCCACAATCGGCTATCCGGTTCGTGCCAATGGCTGTCCACTGTTTGATGGTGTGCTCAGCGGTGTGCTCTTCGCGGATCAAACTGCCGACTTGCTGCCCGAGTCATTCGTACAGCTGGATTTCCTCATAGACCTTCTCAAGCGATTTCCGCAATCCCGTATCGAATTGCATGCTCACACTGACAATCGCAATACCGTTAGAGAACAGTCCATCATTACGCGTGCCAGACTGCGTACGGTTGGTACTTATCTCGTGCAAAACGGTATTCGTGCCAATCGATTGGTATTGCGCTCATTCGGTGGAACACGCCCCTTGTACCAAAGCACGCCAGAGGGCCGGGTGCGCAACAATCGTATAGAGGTTCTTGAAAAAACTGAATGATGCTGTGCAGGAAACGCCTTTTGTTCTGGCGTGACCGAGCATATCTTGCAGCGTTAGTGGCAGCGCCCGTATTCTGGGTGCTGCTCTATATCCTCGGTGTCCCGACAAGCGAAAGTAAACCAGCTCTCAAGCCCTATTTGATGATTGCGCTGGTCTATCCATTACTTGAAGAAATCGTGTTTCGTGGAGGCTTGCAAGCGATGTTGCTCGAGCGGCCATTATTTAAAAAAAGTCAGTGCCAGATATCGCTGGCCAACGTGCTGACATCCATCCTGTTTGCCGCGATGCATCTGATCAATCAGGCGCCACTGTTCGCGGCAAGTGTTTTCTTTCCATCGCTCATTTTCGGCTGGGCCTGGGAGCGTCATCAGACCCTGCTGTCACCGATGCTGTTGCATGTTTTTTATAATGCTGGTTTTGTCTACTTGTTCGCCTCCGTCTAACGGACTCACACCGCTGTTGTTAAAAGCGTTGAATGATTGCCCGCTTTGTACGGTGGCCAACTCCGGCTTATTCAGTGGCGAAAATGACGGACTCCAGTAAACACCATAGCCATCCCATGCTCATCAGCCGCCGCAATCACTTCTTCATCATTACGTGACCCACCGGGTTGAATCACTGCCGTTATACCTACCTTGGCGGCGTTGTCGATGCCGTCGCGAAATGGAAAGAAGGCATCCGACGCCATGACCGACCCCTTGACCTCAAGTCCTTCATCCTGTGCTTTGATTCCCGCAATTCGAGCTGAATACACACGACTCATCTGACCGGCGCCAACGCCAATGGTCGACTGCGCACGACCATACACAATCGCATTGGACTTGACGAACTTCGCCACTTTCCACGTGAACAGCAAGTCGTCCAGTTCGGTGTCACTTGGCGTTCGTTTACTAACGAGTTTCAATTGATCCCTACTGACATTGGCAAGATCATCATCCTGTACCAACAAGCCACCTGAAACGGGCCTGAACTGCCATTGCTCACCATTGGTGACGGCCGCAGAACCACTGTCAAGAACACGGACATTAGGTTTCTCGGAAAACAGAGCCAATGCGTCCGCGTCAACACCGGGGGCGATGACTACTTCGACGAACTGACGAGCCAGCATGACGGCAGCAGTTGCCTTGTCGAGTGAGCGATTGAACGCAATGATGCCGCCGAACGCTGATGTGGGATCAGTCTTGTAGGCAGCATCGTAAGCAGCTTGAACAGACTCGGCGACCGCCACACCGCAGGGGTTGCCATGTTTGACAATAACGCAAGCCGTATCGCTGAACTGTCGAACGCAGCCAAGTGCGGCATCAGCATCCATCATATTGTTGTATGACAGCGATTTTCCCTGACAGAAGCGGGCTGCTGCGAGCGTACCTGCCGCCGCATCAGGCGCGCGATAGAACGCGGCACGCTGATGCGGGTTCTCGCCATAACGCAAGGTTTCCACCAAATGAAACTGCCGGTTCAGGGTGCGTGGGAAATTGGCAGGTACAGGTGCGGGGGCAACTGCCAGTGCATCTTTAGCCATGACTGGAGACGCATCCGCAACACCAGGCACGGTGCGGCGACCAAGATACTCGGCAATCATGCCGTCATAGGCAGCGGTATGTTCAAAGGCCTTGGTCGCAAGGTCAAACCGAAGCGCTGCTTGCTCTTCATCACTGGCATCCAGCGATTCGATAACCCGAGAGTAATCTTCCGGATCAGTGATCACCGCCACTGAGGCATGATTCTTTGCCGCAGAACGAATCATCGCTGGACCGCCGATATCGATATTCTCAATGGCCTCGTCAAATGTGGCATCAGCCCGCGCAACAGTTGCCGCAAATGGGTACAGATTGACAATAACGAAATCAATCGGCGCGATCTCACGCTCAACCATGACGTCGTCATCTAGTCCGCGACGCCCAAGAATGCCGCCATGGACGCGGGGATGCAAAGTCTTTACACGCCCTGCCATCATCTCCGCAGCGCCGGTATGGGTTGATACATCAGTGACATCGAGACCGGCATCGCGTAGCAGGCTCGCCGTACCGCCAGTTGACAGCAATGTCAGCCCTTTCGCTGACAAAGCTCGGGCAAGTTCTTCAATACCTTGCTTGTCCGATACGCTCAGTAATGCGCAGGCTGATCGAGCCTGAGTCGATGCCATGCCTTCTAGATGATTCACTGATCTTCAGTTTCCAGCGCCGCAAGCTTGGCACGCAAGGTACCGCGATTGATACCAAGCCAGGTCGCGGCTTTACTTTGATTACCGCGACACTCCTCGAGTACCGAGGACAACAAGGCGGCTTCGGTTTGCTGCATAACCATACGATACAGGTCTAACGGTGCTTCGCCATCGAGCATTTCGAAGTAACGACTGAGTTCTGCATGAACGCACTGTTGTATGGCAGTGTTTCGGTGTACGCTTGCATTAGGTTTCTTGACGACTGCACGACGTTGCATCGATTTGTACTGCCGTGTCGCGGGTTGTTTAACTGGCATTGTTGTCAGGCTGCTACGGCAAAGGTTTCTGGGGCGGTGAAAAAGCGGTCAACCAACAACAACTGCTCAGTTGCTGATTGCACCGTGTTGGCAGCATCACGAAATCCATTCGCGTGACGCAGCCCCTTGCAGTACCAGGCGATATGTTTGCGGGCTATGCGTACGCCTCGATATTCGCCATACAGCGCATGACAACCGCGAAGATGCTCATGCAAGACGCTGTGAATTTCGGTACGATCCGGACGGGCCGGTAACGGTCTGCCTTCGAGGACTGCAGAGATCTCGCGAAAAATCCAGGGATTACCCTGCGCTGCTCGTCCAATCATGATGCCGGCAGCACCGGTCTTGTCAAGAACACGACGTGCTGTCAGCCCATCAGCGATATCACCGTTGGCTATAACCGGAATGTCCACCGCTTTGACGATATCGGCAATCGTGTCGTACTCGGCATCACCCTTGAAACGATCAGCCCGCGTACGACCATGTACTGCAAGACATGCGATACCCGACGCTTGCGCCATCTGCGCAATTTCCACACCGTTACGATTGTCTGGACAGGGACCTGTACGAATTTTTAAAGTTACTGGCACATCAACACGTTTTACGACACTGTTAAGAATCGACTGCACCTTTTCAGGATCAGACAGCAACGCAGATCCGGCAAGACGGTTACACACTTTCTTTGCCGGACAACCCATATTGATGTCGATAATCTCGGCACCGAGACTCACATTCAGCTCGGCGGCATCGGCCATCGCGACAGGATCACTACCGGCGATTTGAACCGCATGTGGTAAACCATTACTGGCGCGTTGTATGCGATGTTGCGTCTTGGCGGTTGCGTGCAGCAGTGTGTCGCTGGAAATCATCTCGGAAGCGGCATATCCCGCACCCAAACGTGCACAGAGATCGCGAAATGGTCGATCACTTATCCCCGCCATCGGAGCGAGAAAAACCGGATTGCCGATCAAATGGGAACCAATAGCGAACATTGCAACCGGAACTGAAGGCGGCCGACTATCTTATTACAAAACGATATTTACACGCTACCGCAATTTGTCAATTGACCGCTATTTTCACTTCACGAAAGTCCAGTTCGAAAGACCTGGCATTTTGACCCGGATCATTGACTTCGAGACTGATATCAAGTCGCTTACCCGCATCGAGCGTATCGCTGGAATGCCATTGTTCAAGATAATCCGCTGGTAAAAAGTCACGCTTGGCAACCAGACGCCCATTCCTGTCCGATAAACGAATGACAAGTACCGGATATTGCTGATCGAACGTGGCCTCATTTCGAAACCCTACATTGATAACCAGCGCATTATCGATCGTCGGGTGTGAAAACACACTTCGCTGCAGAACGCGCAGTGATGAAAGATCAACACGTTGCGGCACCTCGCAATTGAATACAGCGCAGGCTGCTACCAACACAGGCCGGGCAATCGGATTGTTACGTAATGAATTACGTTCACGTGCAATATAAAGCCCACCGGCGAGCACACATAGCAACAGGAACATCATGCCGCGAAACAGCCACGGAGACTTTTTCTCTTGCGGCAGAGAAATCGGCAGTGCAGCCTCTGCAGAATCCAGCACCTCAGCGGAATCCTCCGTTGCCGAAGAATCAGGCTCATCGGGCTCCGCGTCGATATCAACTTGGGCGCCCGGCGTAATTACGGCAGTTTCCGGCAACGACTCGCTGACATCAAGCGCTGTCGTTGAGGAATCTCCCAAGCCACCGACGTTTTCGTCCGAATCACGGTAGGTAAATACAATGGGCGTTCGGTTGCCTTCGTCGGTCACGATGTCTGTGCCACGAGCCAGCCCGCTGGCAAGAGCATCGCCATGATGGGCCTGCACCGAGTCCAACAGGGCCTGACGAGCGTCGACCGTCACGTCATGTGCAAAAAGTGTGTCGTTGAAGGTTTCGTCTTCGTCAAGCTCGATAGAGTCGAAGTCAAAATCCGGGGTATCTCGCGTTTGGTCAAAGTACGCGACCTCGGGCAGGTCCGCATCTTCCGAAAACAGATCAAAATCCGAATAGGTCACATCGAGTGATGTGGTGTCATTGGCCAGCCCGGCAATCGATGCCGCTTCAACATCAGAGGGTCCTGGCCTCGTGCTGAGAGGTGATTCGTCCGGGTTAAGTTCGTCCGCGTGTGGTTCGGATGAAATCGCGTGTGGTTCGGATGAGATACTGGAAAGATCCGCATCCTCTACCCGACCAACGGTGTGTTCTCCGCGCGTCGCCGACAATTCATCGAGGGCCTGGGTATCGATCAGTTCGACACCTTCTTCGATAGCATCGACTGAGTTAGCGGGTCCGTGCTCCAGTCGGCTCAATTCGGCATCACGCTCGCGAAGACGCTCTTCTGCCGTGTCCTGATCGCGCAGATTGATCAGCGCATCGAAGATGCTCAGACATTCGCCGCAACGAACACGCGTGTCCGATGATGCCAGCAGTTCCTCTGGCACCTCAAAGATCGTCTGGCAGTTTGAGCAACAGGTTTGCGGATTGCTCATGACAGGATTTTCGTCAGGTTCGCCCATAAGTCAATGCTGGCGACAGACAGTCTAGCGACGTTGTGCAACCAGAAGTGCCCAATTATCTAAGGCAGATTTTTCCACGAATTCGAACCACGGATTGTAGCGCAAGCGCAGCTCCTCAACTTGATCATCAAGCAGTCCGGACAATACCAGTTTGCCACCTGTGACCGTCAAGCGACTGAATGCCTCAGCCAGAGTCATCAGCGGTTGGAACAGTATGTTCGCAAGTAAAATGTCGCAAACGTCTTCGCTGCTATCAAGCAAGTCTGAATGACCTGTCCGAATAAACTGATCGATCCCATTGGTGACAGCATTTTGTCGCGTCGCTTCAAGTGCCTGCGGATCAATATCGACCGCCATGATGTCCCGCGCACCAAGCAATCCTGCGGCTATAGCCAAAACACCTGAGCCACAACCGAAGTCGATGACACGTTCTTGCTTGAACGATTGACGGGCCAACCATTCAAGACACTGCGCCGTGGTCGGATGAGTACCACTGCCAAAGGCAAGACCGGGATCAAGTTTCAGATTGATGGCAACCGGATCAACAGGCTCTGCATAAGTTGGACATATCCAGAAGTTATCCCCAAATTGCATCGGCACAAAATCACGCATCCAGCTGCGCTCCCAAACTTCATCGGCAAGACCGACAATCCGATAATCGGGCAAGGCAAGACCACAGATACTGGCAGCAATATGCAAGGCTGACTGCACTTCATCCGATGGCCGATCCTGCGCAAACAGACCAGTTATTCTCAGGCTTTCCCACAGACGAACCTCGCCGGGCACCGGTTCAAGTACCGCATGAGAAAGATCATCATCGTTTAAACCATCCTGCAGCGTAATCGACAAGGCACCTGCTTCAAACAACCATTGCTCGATGGCATCAACGCCTTCTGCGGATGTTTCAACATGCACCTCTGGCCACTGATCAGACACAATAGTTGCAACTACTGCAGACCGAGCTTCTTTTCCAGATAGTGAATATTGGTTCCGCCTTTCTGAAACTCAGGATCGTTAAAGATATCGATGTGCAAGGGGATATTGGTCTTGATGCCATCGATGAACACCTCGCTCAAGGCACCGCGCATGCGCGCCAAAGCCGATTCACGCGTATTAGCCGATACCACGAGCTTGGCAATCATCGAGTCATAGTTTGGCGGTACGGTATAACCATTATAGATATGCGTCTCGACGCGTACACCCAAACCACCGGGCGAATGGTACTGCTTGATAGTGCCGGGTGATGGCATGAAGGTGACTGGGTCTTCTGCGTTCAGTCGACATTCAAAGGCATGACCACTGATGCGAATATCATCCTGACTCCATCGAAGCTCACGGCCTTCGGCGGTGTAGATCTGCTCCTTGATGATATCAATGCCCGTTATCATTTCGGTGACTGGGTGTTCAACCTGAACACGTGTGTTCATCTCTATAAAATAGAAGTTACCGTCTTCGTATAAAAATTCAAAGGTGCCGGCGCCGCGATAACCAAGACGCTTGCAGGCGTCAACACAACGCTTGCCCATATCGGCTCGTGTTGCTTCGTCGATGCCTGGCGCTGGTGCTTCTTCAACCACTTTCTGGTGGCGACGTTGCATCGAACAATCACGCTCACCCAGATGAATGGCATTACCATGTTCATCAGCGATGACCTGAAATTCGATATGACGTGGTTTCTCCAGAAATTTTTCCATGTACACGATCGGATTACCGAAAGCCGTACCCGCTTCGTTTTGTGTCATGGCGATTGATTCGACGAGTTCGTGATCGCCGCGCACGACTCGCATACCGCGCCCACCACCGCCACCAGCGGCCTTGATAATGATCGGGTAACCAATCTCGTTAGCCAACTCCCGATTGCGCGACGGGTTGTCACCGAGCGGTCCATCACTGCCCGGAACACAGGGTACGCCAGCCGCCTTCATCTCGGCGATCGCGCTGACCTTGTCGCCCATCAGTCGGATAACATCAGCCGTGGGCCCGATGAAACGGAAGCCGCTTGATTCGACACGTTCGGCAAAATCAGCGTTCTCAGCCAGAAATCCATATCCCGGGTGTATCGCCTCTGCGCGGGTGATTTCCGCAGCACTGATGATCGCCGGTACATTCAGATAACTATCGGTCGATGCGGGCGGGCCGATACACACAGCTTCGTCGGCAAGACGAACATGCTTGAGATCCCGGTCTGCGGTTGAATAGACAGCGACAGTCTGAATGCCCAGATCTCGACAACAGCGCATGATACGCAACGCGATCTCGCCACGATTGGCGATCAATATTTTTTTCAGCGGTTTAACCATGATTGCAAGTCTCAGTCGATAACAATCAGTGGTTCGCCGAATTCCACCGGCTGACCATCCTCAATCAGAATGGCGCGTACCGTGCCACTGACGTCTGCCTCGATCTGATTCATGATTTTCATCGCTTCTATAATGCACAGGGTGTCGCCTTTATTCACCGACTGACCCACTTCGACAAACGGCTTTGTTGTCGGTGAGGACGAACGATAAAAGGTGCCAACCATAGGCGATTCAACAACATTACCGGGTGGCAGCAGATCCTCATTGGAATCAGTCGTTGCTGCCACGGAACTCGGCGCCGCGCTGGGTGCCGCGGCAACTGGTGCTGCTTGCGCATAGTTTACCGGGGCGGCTAAGGGCATGGCCGCCACTTTGCCACCGCGTGCTATGCGCACGGACTCCTCGCCTTCAACAATTTCGATTTCCGCGACGTCTGAGTCTTCGAGTAGCTCAATCAATTTTTTGATCTTGCGAATATCCATGTGTCTGTCTTCCGTTATTTTTTCAGTTTTATTGCTGTTTCAGAAATCTGACCGCTGCGTCGAAGGCCATGAGATAGCCATCCACGCCGAAGCCGGCCAGGCTGCCGACCGAGATATCAGTGAAATAGGAGTGATGCCGGAAAGATTCACGCGCGTAAATATTCGATACGTGAATCTCAATCAACGGCATTTGCACGCCCAAAAAAGCATCGCGCAGGGCAACGCTGGTGTGTGAATAACCGCCGGGATTGATAATGGTGATGCCAACCCCGTCGCGAGCAGCAGACTGCACTCGGTCTATCAACGCACCTTCGCTATTGCTCTGAAAGAACGTCACCCCCACCGGCAGCCCATCTTGCTCCTCGGTGCGAACAGCGGCGGCCTCTACCCGTTTTTGCATGTCCGCAAGCGTTGCAGTACCGTATTTTTCAGGTTCTCGACTCCCCAACAGGTTGAGGTTCGGACCGTTCAGTACCAACACCTGTGACATACTCGATCTGCTCCAGACACTCATTGGGTCGAAACTTGAAAGATAGCACCAATTTCCGCATATTTGCAGACATTTGCCGACAAATTCAGGCAAATAAACGAGATTTATCACGATGAGTCAGGATGCAACTCTGGCGTTCCAGCTTTTGGATCCGAATCAGATTCTGGATGCCATCGATGCGGCCGGCTGGCAGACCGATGGTCGCGTCAGTGCGCTCAACAGCTACGAGAACCGGGTGTATACAATCGGTCTCGCCGACGGCAGCAACATCATTGCCAAATTCTACCGCCCGGAGCGCTGGACTGACGCGGCAATACTCGAGGAACATACCTTCTGCAAGGTCCTGAAAGATCACGATCTACCGGTCATCGCACCACTGACCGACGCCTCAGGTGACACCTTGCTGTACAGCGGGCCGTTTCGCTTTTGCCTGTTTCCCCGTGCTGGCGGCCGACCGCCAGAGCTCGACAACAGCGAACAATTGAAGGTTATTGGTCGTACCATAGGGCGCCTGCATCTGCTCGGTGCCCTGCATCCATTTCAGTCGCGACCCGTGATTTCAGTTGAGCGTTTGGGTGACGACTCCGCCAACTTCTTGCTCGACGCGAAACTGATGTCAGATGAATTGAAGCAGACCTATGAATCGATTGTCGATGATTTAATTCCACTGCTTTACGAGGCCTTTGATGCAGTGGGAGGCGCGAATTATTTAAGCATTCATGGCGACTTCCACCCAGGCAATATTCTGTGGGGTAGTGACGAGACGCCGCATCTACTCGATTTTGATGACACGGCAACAGGCCCTGCGGTGCAGGATCTATGGATGTTTATCTCGGGTGATCGAAAATACGCACAAGCGCGCCTCGGTGATCTACTTGATGGCTACCATGAATTTCGAGAATTCGACGAACGAGAGCTTGCATTGATCGAACCGTTGCGCACGCTACGAATCATTCACTATGCCGCCTGGATTGGCAAACGTTGGGAGGATCCCGCCTTCAAGCAAGCCTTCCCGTTCTTTGCCGGTGAACGGTTCTGGGATGAACATCTTCTGTCATTGCGTGAGCAACGGGCCGCACTGGACGAACCACCCTTGGCATATTGATCGGTACAATGGTATCCAGACAACTTGTTTTCATCGTTTAACGAAAGGACATTCAATGGCACAGTCACGATGCGCATTCGTAAAAGCCGATTGGCATGCAGAAATTGTCGATAATGCGCTTGTCGGCTTTCAACAAGTCATTACCGATTTTCCAATCGACGTATTCAGTGTTCCCGGTGCATTCGAAATGCCACTTTTTGCCCGTGATCTGGCTCGCACTGGAAAATATGACGCGATCGTCGCAGCCGCCCTCGTCGTCGATGGCGGTATCTATCGCCATGAATTCGTTGCACAAGCTGTCGTCAGTGGGCTGATGCAAGCCGGGCTCGAGACTGGCGTGCCTGTCTACTCGGTTTCCTTGACGCCACATAACTATCAGGAAACCGATCATCACAATAAAATTTACCGTGAACACTTTATTCAAAAAGGTAAAGAGGCAGGCAATGCCGTGCTGCGTATGGCGCAGCTTCGAAAAACCATCAGCAGTTAACCATTATAAGATTTACGCTTAGGTAATCGGTTTTTCTTCACTCGCCTCTATCGCTGCAGCGCCGACTACACGTTTATCAGATTCCGAAAGCTCCGGATCGCCAGCCGCCGTGTTTTCCAGTTTGACCCGCACCTCCTTTCGCGCAAACTGGATACCGTGCTTGTCGAATTCTTTTTGCACCCTTTGAAAAATCTCTTTACGAATCATGAATTGTTTACCAGGCTTTACCATGAACTTGCCGCGTATAACGATACCCACATCATCGACCTGAATAACCCCCTGCGATTTGAATGGGCTAAAAAAGTCTTCGCCGAACTCAGGATGCTCAAGCAATTCGTTACCAATTTGTTTGAATATTTTTTTAACTTTTATCAAGTCGGTATCAAAGGGCACGGTAAATTGCAGCTTCATGATGGTCCAGTCCCTTGAATAGTTCGTTATTTTTGGTATTTGCCCATAAGGAATTGTATGAATCGGTCCGCGATGATGGCGTAATTGCATGGCACGCAGAGATATCTTCTCAACCGTCCCCATGGTGCCTTCGACGTTGACATATTCACCCGCTCTGAACGCGTCATCGATCAGGAAAAACAGGCCGGAAACGATATCACCCACCAACGTCTGTGCACCAAAGCCGATGGCAATTCCAACAATACCCGCACCGGCCAATAACGGCGTTGTATCGACACCAATATCGCTCAGGGCGACAAGTGACGTCATGATCACGATCGTTGCCTGAACAAACCAGATGATTAGTGGCAAAACGGTAGACAGCCGCGAACCGCCCGGCCCACCCCCATCGCCACCAGCCGCTGCTGAACCCGCTACCCCTGTCAGCGTGTTTTCTGCCGCCAACTTTCGATTAAGCCAAAGTGTCGCAAGCTCCCAACATAAGTAACCGACTGAAATAGCACCGATGAAGCCGATTAGCCTTTGTGTCTTTATCGTACCGATATCGGTCGCATCGAGATTGGCGAGATCGATGCCCCAGATCCAGGTAAGCCATACCAGGACAAACAATACGACAAGTAACCTGCCAATTCGAACATAACTACGCTTGGTCGAATTGTAGGCTTGTTCAGCGACCGCGCCCTCGCCGACGATCTTCGGTGTCAAGTGCTTCACCAACCCTCTGACAACAGTATCCAGAACAGGCGCGAGTAAAAGAATAAACATCGTTGAATACTGAACCCCTTGAGTGACCAACTCAAGATGACCACGAGCGACCAGCATCTCCACCAAAATCCAACTACTCACAATAACCAACAAGGCATAGTAGGGATAGAGGGTTGCAACTGTTTTCTCCAAAGGCGTTGCAACATCATCCTTACCGTTGATGATGTCGATCAGGGCGAAGCGCGCACGCCACGCAATAACGGCGAAGTACACATGAATGATCAAATTAAATACAAACCCGATTCGGGAGTGAATGTTCTCAGCGCCAGGCACGGTTTTCAAATCTGTCAACGACAAGAAAAAACCCACCAGCAAAGCAACACCAACCAAATGTCGATGCAGGAATTTTGCGGACGCATCGCTTGTGTGAATTAGCCTCAAGTCGGGACGTTTAGGTGCAAACGCAAAATTAAGAACAACCGAAAAAAGCCTCGGTATAATTACGAGATTCCAGAGAAAATGATGCGGAATCAAGAGCGCATCCGGATCAATCAATTTCCGTAAAACGATCAGTGACACAACTATAAATGCCAACAAACCTGACAAATCGAGAATAAATCGTCTGAAGAGCAATTTCAGAGTGTCTGTCAGCGAGAGCTTCGAAGAGGTGTTATCAACAGCAGATCGCCACTGCAGAGTCAATTGCCGGACCATATACTCAACGAGAATACCGGCGGCGATGGCGACCAAAAACACGCCTAGCAATTTGATCAAACCATTGGGCCCAAGACTTTTCACAAACAAGCCGAACACGGTCATTTCGTCCGATATCATGTTCGGAAAATTACTGACGGCAGCCTCAACCGAGATCGGAATACTGGTAGTGACCAGTTCGAACAGGCTTACTTCATCGGGCTCACTTGCGCGACTTTGTGTTGCCGCGACGACATCCAATTGCTGCAACAAGAGATTTCTGACCTCGGCATCAGACAATCGAGAAACCAGTGCCCTCACGGCTTCCGGGTTGTCAATACCAGACAGTTCGACGGCTATTTGATCCGTATCCGAGGACAAGGAGATTTGCTGCGCATTGGTGTCACCATTTGCACCAAAAAACACCACAACGCCAAGCAAAATTGCCAGGAACTGAACAAGCTTCATTATCAATCTCCTCGGTAGCGGTAGCTATTCGGATCGTCCGTCAAATCCGGTATGCGGTGCCGTAAACCACTATACAACGTAGGCACTCTCGAGGCCGCCCGGGTCCGAGCCGAGGTGAGACTTGAAGTCTGAAGGCCGCCAGCGCTGAGTCCAGCCTGACGGCGCAACGAGGTCCGCGATCGCTGGAAAGCCTAAACCTTGCGAAAAACCAGCGATGCATTGGTACCACCAAAGCCAAAACTATTGGACATGACGGTATCAAGTTGAGCATTATCGATACGTTGTTGCACGATCGACATGCCGGCCGCCGCCTCGTCAAGTTCGTCGATATGCGCAGACTCGGCGATAAATCCCGCTTCTTGCATCAGCAAGGTATAAATAGCTTCCTGCACACCCGCCGCTCCCAGTGAATGACCCGACAAGGACTTGGTTGATCCAATCGGCGGCGTGTTGTCACCAAAGGCGTCTCGTACTGCACCAAGCTCAGCAATATCGCCGACTGGCGTACTTGTACCGTGGGCATTGATGTAGTCAATAGGAGTATCGACTGTCGATTTGGCGATCTGCATGCATCGGCTCGCCCCTTCACCCGAAGGCGCGACCATGTCATGTCCATCGGACGTTGCGCCGTAGCCAACAACCTCGGCATAGATACGTGCACCACGGGCCTTGGCAACTTCCAGCTCTTCCACAACCACCATGCCACCACCGCCAGCGATGACAAAACCATCGCGGTTGGCATCATAAGCTCTCGACGCTATTGCTGGCGTGTCGTTGTATTTGGTCGACAAAGCACCCATCGCATCGAACAGACAGCTTAAGGTCCAGTGTTCTTCTTCACCACCACCTGCAAAGATACGATCCTGCTTGCCTAACTGAATTTGCTCGAGGGCATTGCCAATACAATGGGCACTGGTTGAGCATGCCGACGACATCGAATAGTTCGTCCCCTTGATTTTGTAGGGTGTTGCCAGACAGGCGGAAACGGTACTACCCATGGTTTGCGTAACGCGATAAGGGCCAACCCGACGCAATCCACGATCACGCAAGATATCTGACGACTCAACCTGGCTCGCAGACGAACCACCGCCAGAACCGGCGATGATGCCAGTGCGTTCGTTCGAGACTTCCGCATCCTCCAGCCCGGCATCGGCGATAGCATCGCGCATGGCAAGATAGGCGTAGGCTGCAGCATCACCCATAAAGCGATATTGTTTTCTATCGATGGATTCCTTGAGATCGATATCCGGGCGTCCAGCCACATGGCTGCGCATGCCCATCTCTTTGTATTCTTCACGGGCCGTAATGCCGGAACGCGCTTGACGCAAGGCGTCGGTCACCGTCTCTTTGTTGTTACCTAGGCAGGATACAATTCCGATACCTGTAATGACCGCTCGTCGCATGTAGGATGTTGTCCGTCAGAAATCTTCAGTGGAGGTAAACAGACCGACTCGCAGGTTTTTTGCTGTGTAGATCTCGCGGCCGTCAACCAGCATGCGTCCATCCGCAATACCCATGACCAGACGCCGTTCGATCAATCGAGTCATGCTCAATTCATACGTTACAAGCTTTGCATCCGGCAACACTTGTCCAAAGAACTTGACCTCGCCGGAACCAAGAGCACGCCCGCGCCCTGCATTGCCTTTCCAGCCAAGAAAAAAACCAACCAGCTGCCACATCGCATCGAGCCCAAGACAACCCGGCATGACCGGATCGCCTTCAAAGTGACAACCAAAAAACCATAAGTCAGGATTGATATCGAGTTCCGCAACGATCTCGCCTTTACCAGCGCTACCGCCATCGGCGGTAATGCGAGAGATGCGGTCAAACATCAGCATATTAGGCAGCGGCAAACGGGCATTACCCTCGCCAAACAGTTCACCGTGCCCGCAGGCAAGGAGTTCGTCACGCGTGAACGCGTTACGGTCAGACAGATCAGGCGGTTTCATGATACTTGTGTGCTTTTTATCGACTGCCGAACACGCGCTGCAGAATGTCGGATGTCCGTTTCAGAGGATTCTCGCGAATGGCTTTTTCTTCCTGAGCGAGATAAAAAAAAATTCCCGCAGTACCTTTTTCCACAACGTGCCCTGTCAAGTCAGCGTCGATCTTAGGCGCTAGCGGAATTTGCTGGTATCGACCCAATAATTGATTAAAGGTATTAACTGCACCCACGTCTGCCAAGGCATTTTCGACAATCGGGCGCATCTCCGCTTGCAGAGCAGCACCGGTCCTGCCTTCAAAATACTGGGTGGCTGCATTGTCCGGGCCTTGAAGAATGCCGCGCGCGTCATCGACTGTCATCGAGCGGATGGCACCGATGAACAAGGCTTTCGCTTTGGGCGTCGCAGCCTCTGCTGCGCGATTGAGTTTTACCTCAAGATCGTCAAAGGAACCTGCCAGCCCGACCTTGCTGGCGAAATCTCGCGCAGACTTCAATGCATTAGGCAACGGTATCCGTATGGCCGGATCGGCATCGAATCCGCCGCTCTGCCCCAACTGCGAGACCACCGCAGTTGAACCCGTCGCCAAGGCTTCTTTCAGCCCCCGTGTGATTTCATCGGTCGTCAGATCGCCCGCCTGCCCACCGATAGCGGACTCGGCAACGGATTTGAGATCTTCCAGGCTGCCAGCGGCGCAGCCTGCCAGTGCCAGTGTCGAAGCCAGACAGGCTGTCAACGCAGACGTTCGCACCCGCGCAAGCCACGAAGCTCGTGTGTCAGTCATGACGTTTCTGGAATTTCCACAATTGCGGAAGCACTGCCGCAGCAATGAGAATTTTGACAAAATCACCGACCAGGAAAGGCTGCATGCCCCAGGCGAGGATCGGCTTGTCCCAGCCAAGCACACTACCGAGCCATACCAGCCCAAACGCATAGATGATCGCCGTGCCAATAACCATGGCAGCGATGGTGCGCAAGGGTGTTCGGTCCCAATGAAGCTGAGCGAGCAAACCAACAACGAAAGCGGCGACAACGAAGCCGATCAAATAACCGCCGGTAGGACCCATCATGTAGGCCAGACCAATGCCTTTCTCAGGCGTGCCCTGAAATACCGGCAGACCTATCGCGCCCTGCGCCAGATAGGCGATCACGGTCAAAGCGCCGAGTCGAGGCCCCAACAACATGCCGAGACCAAGCACAACCAGTGTTTGTAGCGTCATGGGCACGGGGTAGAACGGCACGGAAATCTTGGCCGACAGCGTCAGAAAAGCGGAGCCCATCAGTACGACGAGGATATTTCGGACCCATCGCTGGGAATTTGTGGCCAAAGGCAGCCATTGGTCGAGAAAAATATCGGCCTTGGCGGCGTGACTGGCAGGGGAAACAGAGCTCATCCCGTAAATTCTCCGGTTTTTTGACGGTTGTGATGGTGCAAGAAAAGCGCAGTATATCAAAGCACTGCCCACAAACCGATGCCCACGCTCAGATCAAGTCCAATGCCGCCCACCGGATTGATGCGCCGTTCGGCTCCGCACACAAGCATGGCATGGATTCGCCATCCGAAAAAGTGCCTCAGCGCGAACAATGCCAGTAGCCACTCGTACAACTGTTGTTGCCGGCGCAAATATCGTATCTTTCACCTCAGCGGTCCGAGCCGCGAATCCACCCATCCGAGCATACATCCTCGATGAGCACCGACGCAGGATCATCTTCAGCACTCAAGCACCAGATTATCGATTGCTGGTTCAAGGACGCAACGTCGAACCGACGGGATCTTCCTCAAGTCAAGCGTTGGTTCAACGGCGGTAATTCGTTTGATGAGCAGTTGACACAGGATTATTCCGATGCCGTCGCCAAGGCCGGCAACGGTGCCTTCGATAAATGGATGGAAGACGCAACGGGCAGCCTGGCTCTGCTGATTTTGCTTGATCAATTTACCCGGAATATTTATCGCGGCAGTGCAAAGGCTTTTGCCTTCGACCATAAAGCCCAGTCCGTATGTCTGGATGGACTGTCGAAGAGCTTCGACAGAGAATTACCGATCATGCAACGAGTATTTTTTTACATGCCTCTTGAACATGCGGAGTCACACAAATTGCAGGAAGAATCACTCAGACGATTTACTGCGCTGCATGCCCAAAGTAGTAGCGAGTTTGCGCAATTTACCCGCCGTACACTGGATTCAGCCATTGAACATAAAGCAATTATTGACATGTTTGGACGCTACCCCTACCGCAACGCAGTGCTAGGTCGAGAAAACACCGCCGAAGAGGAGTGCTGGCTTGCCAAGAGCAACAAACGCTTTGGTCAGTAATTTTCGGCACCCGAAGCGACTACCCCAGTTTCTTCACCACTTTGTGCCGCGGACACGAAACCAGATGATCATTGACTAGACCAGCCGCTTGCATGAAGGCATAGCAGATGGTTGGCCCGACAAACTTGAAACCGAGTTTTTTCAGTGCCTTGCTCATGGCGACGGATTCATCGGTGCTGCCGGGAACTGACTTCATTGTCTTGAAATTGTTCTGTATCGTTTTGTTGTCCACGAATGACCAGATGAATTCATCGAATGGCGTACCATTTTTGTGCATGGCGACCCACGCCTGAGCATTTCCCCTGACCGCAGCGACCTTGCCACGATGACGCACAATGGCTGGATCCGACGCTATCTTGTCCAGCTTTGCATCACTAAAACGTGCAATTTTGACAGGATCAAAATCAGCGAACAGCCGACGATAGCCTTGTCGTTTGTTCAAAATGGTTATCCAGCTGAGCCCAGCCTGCGCCCCTTCCAGGTTGATCAGTTCGAACAATTCCTTCGCATCATGACAAGGCACACCCCATTCCTTGTCGTGGTACTCGATATAGATCTCGCTGGCCAGACACCAGCTACATCGTTTTTCACCCGCTTTCGCAGCCACATTGTTTCCCCGATCAACGCAAAATGGTCAATTTTCCGTACCTTATCGGACAAATCAGATTTCGTCACCGGTGAACGACCGAATATCACGACATCGACCGCAACAGACAATGGTGTGCATAAAAAATGGGTGGGGGGATCTGCTGCGGACGGATATTTCCTATCCGCTTTGGAGATTCACAACTAGCGGAGCTTTCCGCCTTTTCCATGTACTGCCTGAGCACTCATCGGTACCACATTCGAGGCGGCCGGCGCTTGCACACCGTAAGGCCAGCGTTGTATCCACTGCACATAGGATTCAGCGTCGAGTGGCCTGCTGATAAAGTAGCCTTGCGCAATATCACAGCCCTGGCTCTTCAGGAACGTCAGTTGATCTTCATCCTCGACACCTTCAGCAACAACTTTCATGTTGAAGTGCTTGCCAAGGCCAAGCACCGCTTCAACAATGGCCACATCATCGTTATCACTAGAGATGTCGGTTATAAACGCTCTATCAATCTTAAGGGTATGTACGGGGAAACGTTTCAAGTAAGCCAACGATGAATAACCCGTTCCAAAATCATCGATCGCCAAACGCATGCCAAAGCGACTGAGTTCATGCAAAGAGAGAATAACCTCTTCCGGATCATGCATGACTGCGCTTTCAGTAATTTCCAATTCAAGAAGCTCAGGACTCAGTCGAGAATCTTCCAGTGCTTTGGCCACCATAGGCAAGAGATTGCCATCGGTGAACTGCACGGCTGATATATTCACTGCCACATTCAATCCGCGATAACCCATGTCCTGCAACTCGCGGGTCTGGGTACAGGCAGTGCGCAGGATCCACTCGCCAAGCTCTATAATAAGACCTGCCTCTTCAGCGACTGGCACAAAGGCTTCAGGTGAAATGAAACCATTGACCGGGTGACGCCAACGAACCAGCGCTTCCGCCCCTGTCACCTCACGAGTATGGATATTGATCTTGGGCTGATAGTAAACCTCAAACTGCTCATCTTGCAGCGCAAGCTTCAGATCTTGTTCGAGACGAATACGGGCCGTCAGGCGGCTGCGCATCTTTTCATTGAACATTTGATACTGATTCTTGCCGTTACTCTTTGCTTCCTGCAACGCCACTGCGGCATTGTTGACCACTTCCTCACCAAGCATCTCTTCATCCTGACCCTGATGTACATCAAGTGGAAAGCAGGATATACCGACAGACACAGCCGCTTTCAAAGTGAAACCGCGGTACTCATAGGGCGCGGTGGCAACATTCATCAGGCGCCGGGCAACTTCTTCGGCAGATGCGCGATCGGTTACATCTTTTTGAATGACAACAAACTCATCGCCGTCTAGTCTTGCTACAAGATCGATATCGCGCATCATGGCGCGCAAGCGATTACCGACTTCCGAAACCATCTTGTCACCGACCAAATGTCCGTATTGATCATTGAAAAACTTGAAATTATCAAGATCAACAAGAAAGATAGCGAATCGCTGTTCGTCATGAACCGCTTCACTGACTGTTTTCTTCAGCGCATCTTCGAACATCAAGCGGTTGGGCAAATGAGTCAATGGATCGTGATGGGCGGCAAATTCGAGATACTGCTGTTTAACCTTGACCTGCCGGGCCGACTTCTTCTGTTCCTCAATCAAGCAGTTGAATTCATCAGCCAATGGGATGAGGATATTGGTTCCTTCAACTTCAACTGGCTCCGGGATCTTACCGTCACTTTTTTCGCGACTGGCGCGAAAGGCCAGGACCAGTTCATCAAGTGGTTTGATGAACAGACGACCAACCGCCATCAAGGCGACAACCGTGCCGGCAAAGCTTGCGAGTAGGGCAAATAAAACCAGCGCCAGGGAGATCCACAGGGTATCCACCAGAACAGAGCTGGTATCAACGTATGTCGCCGCCGTTAACTCTCCAGTCGCAGTCGTTATATCGTGCAGGGAGGAATTAAGCCCCCTTGGCGACGTTGCCTTCAGTATCTCTTCACTACCCCCATTGAACCCGCCCGTGTTTCCCGCGCTGATCGCCATACGACCGATCGAGTCGGTCAAAACCAGCCCGACGAGTGAGTCGTCAAGAAGTACTTCGGGTAATCCAGCAGTACGACCTAGTGACGCCTGTAAGGCTGCGGTGACTTTGGCCTGCTCAGCACTCTGCAGCGTATCGACAGCCGCGTAGTAATGCGTGATCATCGCCGGCACAATAAAGACCAGCTGGGCGGCAAAAAGGACGAACGCGACCGACCACGAGAGCACTTTCGCTGCTCGCGCTTTGAAGATCGTCGATGCCAGTAAACGAAATTCCATTGACCGCCCAATGTTGATACACGTGAAGAATTCGATAGAATCCTCGCGTTCCTGAGAGGGGTATCGGCATCAAGGCGGGCCGCTGAAGTGACAAAACACTGATTCACAAAATACAAAGCCCTCGACTTACGCAGAGGGCTTTGAGTACATACGATGTGAACTACATCACACTCTTTCGCGTGATGTAGTTCTGCTTTGGTATCAAAAGTACGACTTACATCATGCCGCCCATGCCGCCCATGCCGCCCATATCAGGCATACCGCCGCCTGCAGGTGCTGCATCACTCGGTGCATCAGCAATCATTGCCTCGGTAGTAATCATCAAACCTGCGACAGAGGCCGCATTCTGAAGCGCGTAACGAGTCACTTTGGTAGGATCAAGAATACCAAATTCAACCATATCGCCATAATCACCGTTGGCCGCGTTGTAACCGAAGTTACCACTACCTTCACGAACCTTGGCAACTACGACTGAAGGCTCATCACCTGCATTGGAAACGATCTGACGAAGCGGCTCTTCCATCGCCCGCTTGGCAATGCCGATACCAACGTCCTGATCGTGGTTGTCGCCTTTGACAGAATCAACCGCGCTGATGGCACGAACGAGTGCAACACCACCACCAGGCACAATGCCCTCTTCTACGGCAGCACGTGTTGCATGCAGTGCATCATCAACCCGGTCTTTCTTTTCTTTCATTTCAACTTCGGTAGCAGCACCGACCTTGATAACTGCAACTCCACCAGCGAGTTTGGCAACACGCTCTTGCAGCTTTTCCTTGTCGTAGTCAGACGTCGCTTGCTCGATCTGCGTACGAATCTGATCAACACGGCCACTGATCTCGTCAGAAGCGCCAGCGCCATCAACTACCGTTGTGTTGTCTTTATCAACCGTTACACGCTTGGCAGTACCGAGATCTTCCAAGGTGACCTTGTCGAGTGACAAACCGACTTCTTCGGAAATCACTTGACCACCTGTCAGGATCGCGATGTCCTGCAACATGGCTTTGCGACGGTCGCCAAAACCAGGCGCCTTGACAGCACAGGTCTTGATGATGCCCCGCATGCTGTTGACGACCAAAGTTGCCAGAGCTTCGCCTTCGATGTCTTCCGCGATGATCAGGAGTGGCTTGCCAGACTTGGCAACCGCTTCGAGTGTCGGCAGAAGATCACGAATGTTGCTGATTTTCTTGTCATACAGCAGAACATACGGCTCTTCAAGCTCTGCTTCCATGGAATCCTGGTTATTTACGAAGTAAGGGGAAAGGTAGCCACGATCGAACTGCATGCCTTCAACAACGTCAAGTTCGTTGTCAAGTGACTTGCCCTCTTCAACGGTGATAACGCCTTCCTTACCAACTTTCGCCATGGCTTCAGCGATGATCGAACCGATTGAATCGTCACTGTTGGCAGAAATGGTGCCTACCTGAGCAACCGATTTTTCATCGTTGCAAGGCTTGGACATGGAAGCAAGCTCAGCGGTGGCGGCAGTGACTGCCTTGTCGATACCACGCTTGAGATCCATCGGGTTCATGCCAGCGGCAACAGACTTCAGGCCTTCACGCACAATACTTTGCGCCAGAACTGTCGCCGTCGTGGTTCCGTCACCCGCGATGTCAGAAGTTTGCGAAGCAACTTCCTTGACCATCTGGGCACCCATGTTTTCGAACTTGTCTTCCAGTTCGATTTCCTTGGCAACCGAAACACCATCTTTGGTGACCGTAGGCGCGCCAAAAGATTTGTCGAGAACCACGTTTCGACCCTTGGGCCCAAGCGTTACTTTGACCGCATTGGCCAGAACATCGACACCAGCGAGCATACGTTGCCGCGCTGCGTCGGAAAAACGAACTTCTTTAGCACTCATGGATAAATCATCCTCAAATATTGTTGGTTGTACGGATGCCGGAGCGACCTGTAATCCGGGTGGTGTGACTCAACTGCATCCAAAGGTTGTTGCTTGGTGGTTTACTCGAAAACACCCATGATGTCGTCTTCACGCATCACAAGGACTTCTTCACCATCGATCTTGATTTCCGTACCTGAGTACTTGCCAAACAGGACTTGGTCGCCCGGCTTGACGTCGAGAGGACGTACATCGCCATTTTCAGCGATCTTGCCCTTGCCTACTGACAGGACTTCGCCGCGGACGGGCTTTTCTGTGGCGGAATCGGGAATCACGATGCCACCGGCACTGGTGCGCTCTTCGTCCATGCGCTTGACGACCACGCGGTCATGCAACGGACGAATGTTCATACAAATACGTCTCCGAAATACGGTTGAATTGAATGTGGATACAACGTTTTGGAACCAGACGGCTTGTTAGCACTCGCCGTCGAGGAGTGCTAATTCTAAGGTCGCCGCTGGCGAAATCAAGCTTCGGGAGAGTCGAATTTCCACCAATCTCTGTCCAAGCGCGACATTCAACAGATTAGTGTTTATTTTTCAGCAAGTTAGAGGATCAATCGAGCCGATGATAATCACCGTCGATAACGTCGTCACGAGCTGAATTTTGCCTCGAGCCGGGATCTGATGGTGAACCTGTGCTCGATCCCGGATCGAAGCCAGGCCGGGCACCAGCGCCCATTGGCCTCCCACGACTCGTGACACCCGCCAGACTGACAACCGAACGCGATTTGATGTATCTGACGATTGCTTGGCGCGAAACTGGCACGAGACAAAGGAATCCAAAGGCATCGGTGACAAATCCTGGCGTCAACAACAGCACACCGCCAATCATCAAAAAGACCCCTTCGAGGAGCTGCTCAGCAGGCATTTCACCGGCCCCGAGACGTTGCTGGGCCGTAGATAGCGTTGCCAGCCCTTGTTGGCGCAACATCAAAGTTCCAATTATCGCCGTTAATATAACGATAGCGAGCGTCGATAACCAACCGATGGAGGCACCCACGCGCAGCAGCACAGCGATCTCGATAATTGGCATGAAAATGAACAACAGCAGTGCGTAGCGCATCACGAACTCCAAAAAGGCATACGAAGGAACCTAACGACTGCGCTCTACTCTTACAAGGGCTAATGCCAATAAGATATTTCATTGAGCTGACCCAGCTACAATACTAGATACACATCAGATGAATGCTTTTTCGCCAATTCCTTTCGTTATGGAACCAGCAACAAGACGCACAAAGCGCTGCGCGGCTGACGCTGTGGCTGTCGAGCAGACGTCAAAGTGGCGATCTCGGATAGGTCTGGGCTTGTTCGCACTATTGATCAGTGCCACAGCCAGTGTGACCAATGCGCAATCGGACAACAACCTCTTCGGCGACCCTGAATTACTGTCCCCGGAAGAGGCCTTCAGCCCGGAAGTCTCGAATGTCACTGCCGATGCAATAACCGTCGAATTCACGATCGCTGAAGGTTATTACTTATATAGGGACAAATCGAAATTCACTGTGCGGACATCGGCAGGTGAGACACTCGATGCGGCTATTGTCGAAACAACTTTCTCGGAATCAACAATTTTCCACGACGAGATCTTTGGCGATTCGGCGATCTTTCGTGATCAGGGCATTGCAACACTTTCACATGTACTGGCACCCTCGTCAGATGCACTTGAACTGACCGTCACTTATCAGGGCTGCGCCGACGTCGGGCTATGCTACCCACCAACCAAAGCCACCTTTGATATTGCATTGCCTGCCGCAGAGGTCATGTCCGCAGTCAACACACCGGCTATTGCACCGGACAATACCCTTGGCAATCCCAGCCTTATCGACACCGATGCTCTAGCTGATCTCTTCGGTAGCAACAACGGCCTGGGAGAAGAAGAGCAACTATTAAGTCCAGAACAAGCGTTTGTGCCATTGATCATGTCGACCCGGGCCAATCAGGTCAGTCTTCAGTGGCAGATTGAGCCGGGCTACTATTTGTATCGCGACAAACTAGGTTTTTCCCTCGCTGATGCGGGCGATGCGGTCGTGGTATCTGCCGACATCGACGAGGGGATCATCGAGCACGATGAGTTCTTTGGCAATGTCGCCGTGCTGCGCAATATAGCCAATGTATCGCTCGACCTGAATCCAGCGGTGTCAGTTGCGCCGACCGAGGCTCTATTGTCGATCAAGTACCAAGGCTGCGCAGATATAGGCGTCTGTTTCCCACCCGAAACAATCGAAGTCCCCGTTGTCTTTGACGATGCCACGATGTCAGTGGTGGGCAGAACCTTATCGAACGCCACCTTCGGTAACGCAAGCATCACTGGCGGTGGTAGTAGTGGCGACCTTCTCGCATCATCAATGGTCACGACATCAACAGCAACAACAGTCGCTTTTGACAACGGTATCACCTCTCAATCCGAACAGGACCGCATCACCAGCCTGTTGGCTTCAAAGGGTATCTGGCTAATCATCGCAACATTTTTCGGCCTTGGTTTGTTGTTGTCATTTACACCCTGCGTGCTACCGATGTTTCCTATCCTGTCCAGTCTGATTGTCGGACAAGGCGACACGCTAAGCACCGGCAAGGCATTTCGTCTGTCGCTTGTCTATGTGCTGGTCATGGCAGTGACCTATGCCATCGTTGGCGTACTGGTTGGCATGTCCGGCTATAACATTCAGGCGGCGTTGCAGAATCCGTGGGTCTTGTCGAGCATTGCATTGATTTTTGTCTTGCTGTCACTGTCAATGTTTGGCCTGTACGAACTGCAAATACCAGTGTCCTGGCAACAAAAGCTGACAAGCTGGTCAAACAATCAACGCAGCGGCGAATACGGTGGCGTGGCCATCATGGGATTCGTCTCAACGCTGATTGTCGGACCTTGTGTAACCGCCCCGCTTGCAGGGGCTCTTTTGTTCATTGCCAACACCGGCAATGCAGTAACCGGTGGCATCGCCTTGTTTGCCCTGGGCATTGGCATGGGCGTCCCACTACTGCTGGTTGGTACGTCTGCCGGAACCTTGGTACCCAAAGCAGGTTTGTGGATGGGCAAGGTCAAGCATGTTTTTGGCATCCTGATGCTGGCGATGGCCATATGGATGCTGTCACGCATTTTGTCCAGTGAAGTCACCATGGGACTGTTCGGGGTGCTTGCAGTCATGAGCGCTGTCTACCTTGGCGCGACAGACACCTTGAATACCGACAGCAATGGTTGGCAACGACTGGGCAAAGGCAGCGGCATACTCGTCGGTCTCTACGGTCTGGCACTCTGTCTCTCCGCGATGACGGGTACCGGTAGTTACAGCTCACCTTTACGTGGTTTCACTGGCAGCATAGCGAACTCGGCAGATGCAGGCGCTGCTGCTCACCAAGGTCTGCAATTTGCGCCGGTAAAAAGCGTAGCCGGCTTGCAAGAGGTCGTTGCCAGGGCAAAGGCATCAGGTAAACCTGTCATGCTCGACTTCTACGCTGACTGGTGCGTCAGCTGCAAGGAAATGGAAGCATTCACCTTTACAGACGAGCGCGTTCAAAAGCTGTTATCAAATGTGGTACTTGTTCAAGCGGATGTGACCAAGAACGACGAACTGGACAAAGAGCTGTTAAAACACTTTAGCCTGTTCGGACCGCCGGCGATTATTTTCTACGATCCCAGAGGTCAGGAATTGCCGCCAGCAAGAGTGGTGGGTTTCATGTCGGCCAAAAAATTCAGTGCACACATAGAGCGCTTTATCGGGACCTCAGTCGCCTCTCGCTGAGGAAGTACGTTCGATGGTGACGGCTGATAGGGGCGCGGACATTACCGACCGCGCTTGCACAAGTAGGCATGCCAAAGCATGCGAGCCGCTGCACCTCGACACGGTGACCAGCGCGCAGCCATCGCATCGAGTGACGCATAATCGGGCACATCAGAGAGTGCATAGCATTCCATCGCACTGACTGCCAAGGCACGATCCCCACTCGCCCAGGCATCAGCACGACGCATTGCCATCAGCAGATACACCCCTGCGGTCCAGGGGCCAATACCACGGATTTCGACCAAGGCATCTATCACGGCCTCGTCATCCAGTTTGCGCAAACGTATCAGATCAAGACGATCATCAAGCAGTGCTTGCGCGATCGACTGGCAATAGCTGAGCTTGCGTTCACTGATACCGGCATCACGCATGGACTTCTCGGACACACGCAGAAACTCAACCGGGGTCATTGAGGGACACAAGGCTTGCACACGAGCCAGAACCGCAGCGGCACTGGCCAAGGAAACTTTTTGTTCCAGAACGATATGCATAAGCGTCTGGAAGTCCTGTCGACGCTGCCACAACGGCGGAACGCCATACGTTTGCAGCAGCTCCTTCATCACCCGATCCTGAGTGGATAGCTGCAGAAGCGCTTGTTTCAGCGTCTGGCGAGTCAGTATGTCACTTCTCATGGCTGCGCTACTATAGGTCAATGATCCGGCTATCAGCACAATCAAGCCGAAAAAGTACGGTGACCGCCTATCAGAAAAATGCGTTTACAAATGCAGGACTTCGCCAGATAACGCCTCTGGGATAGACGCCGAGTGCAACTCACGAACCACCTTCAAAACGCTTGGGTCTCCCGGCAACAAGGTCACTCCATTATCTGACCAAACACGTCGACCACCCAGTTCGAGGGTGACGAAAAATGCTGGCACATCGGTAGTCAACTCACACTCAAGCCCATCGGACGTCTCACGAAATTCAGTTTTGATGACAGGTTTTTGGATCGCATAGTCCTTATAGGGTCGTGGCCAGTACTCGCTTTTACCAATATGCTCACCCGATTCATCTGCCCATCGCACAAGAACAAAACAATCTTCAGGTACAAGCGCCGCATCAAGATCCAATAGAGAAACAGCTGAATTTGTGGACACGCTCCCCTGCACTTGCCAGGTCTCCTTGACCGAACCCGACATATCAATCGCACAGGCCATCACCTTCAGAACCACATCACGGGCAGAATCGTTTACCGCTCGAACCGCTACCGTCTGAGGCTTTGTTTGTCCGTTTTGCGGTTCATCCAATGGCATGGAGCGAGCTGCGGCATTCAACGGCAACGCAACTGGAACCATCACGACACGCACATCGCTGTAGAAATCACGAGCCGCGTAATGCAATAACTTCCAGCCACCGCCATATTCAAGGGACGACCAGGATGCCACTGGCCAGGTGTCATTCAACTGCCAATACAAGGTGCCCATACAATGTGGCTTGAGCGAACGCCAGTAATCAACAGCGGTACGAATCGCCATCGCCTGCTGACACTGGGATAGAAACAATGTGCGATGGAAAGAATCCGGAAAGGGGAAGTAACGCACCAGGGTTTCAACGATACGCGCGTTTCCACCGATATTACGCTGATGAATACCCATCACCGACGATGACACGTTCTGATCTTCGGTGTTGGCAAAGGTGTCAACAATTGCTTGCGATGGAAACGATTGGAAACCAAATTCCGAACAGAATCGGGGATGAATTTCCTGATAGGCGGCAAAAGGTTTAGCCTCATGCCAGACATCCCAGAAATGCATATCACCGGCGGTATCGTCTTTCCAGCCGTCCGCATAATTCATGCGCCCCAGAGACGGCGAGCTCGGCCACCAAGGCGTTTCCGGTGCTTCATGAAATACAGCGTCTTCAAGCACAGTATTCAATCGGACGTAATTAGCCAGGTATTGATCGCGATGCTTGATGGTGATGTCCCACCACTTCAGGGCACCGACCAGTTCATTATCACCACACCACAATGCAATACACGCAAAGCGCGACAATCTGCGAACCTGTTGCCTTGCTTCGTCACGCACGGAAGCAATCCAGTCAGCATCACCAGCGGGATAGTGATGGCAGCTGAACATGAAATCCTGCCAGATCAGAATTCCCAACTCATCACAAAGCTCGTAGAACCAATCAGCTTCGTACTGACCGCCACCCCAAACACGCAGCATATTCATGTTTGCATCAACGGCAGATTGCAATAATTCCCTTACGTCATCTGGCCTGGCTCTCGAAGGTAGTGCATCTGGCGGTATCCAGTTTGCGCCGCGCATGAATATCTGCTGGCCATTGACCGCAATGGCGAAACCACTGCCCCCCGCGTCGGCATCCGGCTGACAGATAATTTCGCTTCGACAGATACCGATCTTGTGCTCCCACACATCACCCGCTATGTCCAGTCGCAAGTTATGTCGGGTTTGATCACCTGTTCCGGCCGGCCACCAGAGTGTCGGTTGCCCGACCGGTAGTGACAAGGTGAAGCTTTGCATACCCGGATAGACGCTCAGGGTTTCGGTCAGTGTCACATCGTCAAATGACAAACGACAATCGACCTGTCCGGACTCACAACACAGTAGCGCAATGGATAGATTCAGCGTGACATCATCTCCCGCGAATACCGTTCGCACTGATACATCATCAAGGCGCGCACGCTGATAAGACTCTAGTGCAACACGGCCATATACACCGATGGGCATCAGTGCAATATTCCAGTCCCAACCAGAATGACAAGGCGTCTTGCGCAGAAATTGATTATTCGGAATTCGACAATTTGACGAATTGGGTAATTCAAAGGGATAGGTTTGCGCTCGTTCGGCAGCAATATCGCGAGCAATCGCAAATTCGATCCGAACAGTATTAACGCCCGAAAGCAGCACAGCCTCTATCGGAAACGCATAGCGAAGAAACTGATTCTGGCAGTGCCCTACCGCTTGGTCATTGACGAAAACAGATGCAATGCAATCGACAGACTCAAGCACCAGAGTCGTAGGCCGATTCAATGCATCAGGTTTGACATCAAACGTACGTTCAATGATCCAGTTGGACTGGTTTACCCAGTCGACAGCAAGCTCGTTGTCTCGATAATAAGGGTCTGGAATTTTGTCAGCGTCCAACAAGGCCGAATGAACATCGCCGGGTATGGAAAACGCGATAGCCTTGTCAGATGATTCGTCATCTGCACGGCGCAATATCCAATTACCATTGAGGTTATCACGCATATGCTTCAACCTCTAGAGTGGCTGATTATCGAAACACACTTGTTGTATTACCCGAGACAAACAGCAAAACCAGCCCGCTGTGATTGACACACCGATAAACCGGGTTTCCGATCTGCCTCAGGCAAGCAAAGCACGAGCTGCAACGTCGTCAAGAGCTGCCGGTCGCTCACAGCTGCTTGAAATATCTACAATGCGCTTTTCATCACCTGACTTCAAAATTGATGTCATGACATCGATCACATGCAGTGCAAATCGGTTGTCACATCGATGTGCACGGCCCTCATCAATAGCCGCAATCATGTCGGCGAGCCCGATGCCGCGATAATTCGCGCGCGGCTCCTCATCACTGCCATCTTCTGGAAATTGATTGAGCTCCGCCAACGGATGGTCGACCTTGACCATCTCAGTCTCCAGACCACTATTGAGCCGAAGTTCGCCACCGAAAAAATTCGGATCTGGTACGTACAAGGTACTATTCCTGCCGTAGAGCTCCATGCAATTGTGCTCATGGGACCAGACATCCCAACTCATGCCGAAACTTATCTGTGCACCTGATACAAACTCCAGCAAAGCGGTAGTCGACGTTGCAGTACCAACCGGAATTGTCTCCCCGGCGCGTGGCTCACTGGAAATCGTACGCGTTGAGAATGGCATTGACGTCATCGCGACAACACGACTTACCGGGCCGATCAATTGCACAAGATTACTGATGTAATAGGGCCCCATGTCAAGAACAGGGCCGCCACCCGGCTGATAGAAGAAGTCCGGATCAGGATGCCAGTCTTCCATGCCATGGTTCATGAAATGACAACTGCCCCCGACAATGGCACCGACACGATCAGAATCAACCAGGGCTCTGGCGGCCTGATGGGCACCACCGAGGAAAGTATCCGGCGCAGATCCGATGCGCACATTCTGCTCTTCAGCCAATTTGCCAAGCGCAAGACCATCATCAAGTGTCAATACATAGGGCTTTTCCGAATAGACGTGCTTCCCTCCTTTGATCACGGCGGTTGATACTTCCGCATGCACAGCGGGTATGGTCAGATTGATGACCGCCTCGATTGAGGAATCACGGAGCATGGCTTCCACCGTCATTGCCTTGCAAGCGTATTCTTCAGCTTGCGCCTTGGCCCGAGATTCATCCAGATCACTAACGGCCGTGATCGTAATCCCGCGAAACAGCGACGCCAACTCGAGATAGGTTGTCGATATGTTCCCGCAACCAATAATGCCTACATTCATGTAAATTGCCTCGCAGAAGCAATCGAGCGTTCCGCAAATCGTTCAAGGTTATTGGGGTTGTCATGCTCGACAGCATAGAGCGCCGCACCGGTTTTCAGTAGTGCAGGCATCAACGCCTTCCAATCCACCGTACCGTGTCCGAAATCAGCCCAACCGTCTTCATCGGTGCATTCCCCCTCTGGCGCTATGTCTTTCAGATGTACCGCGGAAATTCGCGAGCCGTATTTTTCGATCCATGGCATCGGATCGGCAGCGGCGCGTACAATCCAGGCAACATCGATTTCCCATTGAATATCCTTGGCTTCGTCGAGAAGCACTTGCATCGGCACAGTGCCATCGGACAATGCCTGAAACTCGAAATCATGATTGTGCCAGGCGAATGTGAAGCCATCGTCAATCCAGGGTCTCGCCAGTACACTCAATTCCTGAGCCAGTGCACTCCATTCGGACTTGGACTCAGGACGTTCCTCAAGATCAAGATAAGGACAAACGATATGCCTGACAGCAAAGTCTCGGGCACGCGCTCGCATGGCATCGCTGGAGTCGCGCAAAGGACCCAAATTGACATGCATCGACGGCACCGACAAACCATGGGTTTTCAGGGCGTCCCTGAATCCATCCGCATCGACAAAGTTATCGCCATAGGCCTCAACCTGTGTAAAGCCGGCGCGACTGATAATTCTCAGTGCTTCACTGATCTCGGTGTTTCTCGCACTGTACAACTGAAACGACCACTCCATTTAAAAATCTCCTACAAGCAATTGAATTGAGACGGCCTAGAGGCGGACGCCGGAGTCCAGGTCAAACAAAGAGGCCTTGGCAGGATCGAACCCTGCCATGATTTTCTGCTCAGGCGACACATCGGCTTCTGAATCAAGTCTAGCGTTGAGCGAATAACCGGCAAAGGTTGTCCAGGCTACTGTGTCAGCACCCATGGGTTCAACAATATCAACCACCACATGCGTGTTGACGGGACGCTCTGACGCGGCCTCGCCAAGCACTACATGCTCAGGTCGAATACCAAGCTCGACCCGCTGCCCATCACGCGGTTCGGCAGCGAAATCATACGAGTTCAAAGGAATATCTATGGCCCTTTGCTGACTGTCATCAGCTGCTTGACACTGAAACTGCCAACGCGCGGCTGAGCGTTTCAATACACCCGGTAAAAAATTCATGCTTGGCGAGCCGATAAACCCGGCGACAAAACGATTCTGTGGCCGATGGTAAATTTCTTTCGGTGATCCGAGTTGCTGAATCAAACCATTTTTCATGATCGCGATTCGATCAGCAAGTGTCATGGCTTCGATCTGGTCATGCGTTACATACACGATCGTATTTCCCAAGCGGTGATGCAAGCGTTTGATTTCTACTCGCAAATCAGTTCTAAGCTTGGCATCGAGATTCGATAAAGGTTCATCAAACAAAAACACATCCACATCTCTGACCAGCGCCCGACCAATGGCGACTCGCTGTCGCTGTCCGCCTGACAAGGCAGCCGGCTTTCGCTTCAAAAGCGGTTCGATCTGCAGAATCTCCGCGGCGCGATCGACCCGCTTGCGGATTTCAGCCCGTGGCAAGCCAGCAACTCTAAGACCAAACGACAGATTCTTTTCAACCGTCATCTGCGGATACAGAGCATAAGACTGGAAAACCATGCCTATGCCACGATCTTTGGGTTCTTCCCAGGTCACATTTTTGTTATTGATGAAAATCTGGCCATCGGTCACGTCCAGCAACCCTGCGATGCAATTCAGCAAGGTAGACTTGCCACATCCCGATGGTCCCAACAACACCAGAAACTCACCTTCGGCAACTTCAAGATTGAGTTGCTTGAGCACCTTGACCTGACCAAATTCCAGGTCAAGGTTACGAATATCGACACTGCTCATCCTTTCACCGCTCCCGCAGCGATGCCGCGAACAAATAGTTTTCCTGACACGAAATAAACAAACAGTGGCAAGGCTCCCGTCAACAACGTAGCCGCCATGTTGACATTGTATTCCTTGACGCCCTGGGTTGAGTTGACGATGTTGTTCAGCTGTACCGTCATCGGAAAGTTTCGGGTGCCGGCATAAATGACACCGAAAAGGAAGTCATTCCAGATACCCGTGACTTGAAGAATGATCGCAACAACGAAAATCGGTAACGACATCGGCAGCATGATTTGCCCGAAGATCCGCCAGAAACCAGCCCCGTCAACACGCGCCGCCTTGAACAACTCCATCGGCACGCCCGCGAAGTAATTCCTGAACAACAAGGTCAGGATCGGCATTCCGAAAATCGTATGTACAAATATGATTGCCCATAGCGTCGAGAACAAACCCATCTCCCGAAGAATAATGACCAGTGGGTAAATCATGACTTGAAACGGAATGAATGCGCCAAACAGCAGAACAGTAAAAAAGAACTCAGAACCTTTGAAACGCCAGAAAGACAGTGCATAGCCATTAACCGAAGCAATGGCAATCGAGACCAGCACACTGGGCACGAGTATCTGTACGCTGTTCCAGAAACCGACTTTCAATCCCTCACAATACAGCCCGGTACAGGCACTGTCCCATGCCTTGGCCCAGGGCGCAAACGTGATCTCCATCGGCGGCGAGAAAATATTGCCAAGACGAATTTCCGGCATGCCTTTCAAGGATGTCACCACCATCACATACAGCGGCAACAACCAGTACACAGCGGTAACAAAAAGAAAACCGTAGAGGATGATATTGCGCGAGGTCAACAGACGTCGCGGCTTGACTCCACGTGGACCGGCTTCAAGCATGTTCACCATCCTCCTTCTGGCTGAATTCCAGATAGGCCCACGGAATCAGGATGATCAATACGGTCGATAACATGACAGTCGACGCGGCCAGCGCCTGGCCCAGATTGGCGCGTCCGAACATATAGTCGTACACATATTTCGCCGGCATCTCTGAAGAAATACCTGGCCCGCCATCGGTCAAGGCGACAACCAGATCATAAATCCTGACGATACCCGAGGCGATGATAACCAAGGTTGTAATGAAGACAGGACGCATCATCGGAATAACGATAAACAGATACGTACGCCACGTGGGAATCCCGTCAATCCGTGCAGCTTTCCATATATCCTGATCGATGCCGCGCAATCCGGCGAGCATCAGAGCCATAACAAAACCGGTCCCTTGCCACAGCCCTGCGATAACAATGGCATAGACAGAGTATTCGCGACTGGCAAGCAGATTGAACTCAAAATTGGTGAATCCGAGATTGCGAATCACATGCTGGATACCAAAATCTGGATTGAGTATCCACTGCCACACCAGGCCGGTAACAATGAAACTCAGGGCGAAGGGATAAAGAAAAATGGTGCGAAACGTATTCTCGAAACGAATTTTCTGATCCATTGCAACGGCCAGTAAAAAACCGAAGCTCAGTGAAAACACCAACGCACAAATTCCATAGATCGCTATGTTCTCGACCGATTCCATCCAGCGCGAAGAACTGAACAATCTGTCGTATTGCTTCAAGCCAACGAAATTTTCACGCGGCAAGGATTTTGAAGACGTGAAGGAGTAAACCACTGACCAGACAGAGCAGCCGATAAAGATGAAAAGTGCCGTGGCAATCATCGGCGCCGCGGCAAGCTTCGCTGACATATTCCGCAGCAAAGGATGTTTGCGGCGTGACAGCAGCTCACTTCCAACACGCTGTGTCGGAGATGCAGGAGTATTCATTTGGGAGGAATCAACAGGTATGAGGGTGATGGAGTGGTGCTTTACCGCACCACTCCAGACTTCAAACCTTATTCAGCGTCTTCGATGATAGATGCCCATGCATCGTGTGCATCAGCCGGAGTCATATCCGGGTTGTTCCAGAATTCAACGAGCAGATCTTCAAGCTGTCCGATCGTGTCACCGGCCCAGAGCTGATCGCCCGAAGGGACAACATTCGCCGGATCTTCCAGTATCGCAAGACCTTTCTTCATGCAGGCATTCGCCGCTTCGAGATCAACATCGGCCCGTACCGGCAATGATCCCTTTTTCAGATTGAAGCCTACTTGAACCTCCTTACTCATCATCATGGATGCCATACGCATCTGCGCAGCCTCGATTTCAGCATCATCCTGCTTCGGAAAGTAGAACGCATCTCCAGCCGTATCAAGTACGCCCTTGATACCTAAACCTGGCAAGCAGTCGTATTCGGTGCCTGCGGTCAATCCTGCAACTTGAAACTCACCCTGCGCCCAGTCACCCATGATTTGTGCGCCCGCTTTTGCGGTAATAACCTGATTGGTGGCATCGTTCCAGTTCTGGATACTGTTCTGCGGATCGTCAAGATCACGTGCATCAGCATAGGCTTGCCAGACCGCGGCCATGGTGTCGCCACGCAGGGTTTCGCTATCTCTTTCTACCATGGCTTTTGTAAATGTTTCGATACCTCCAATGCCGAGTTGAATGACGCCGAACATACCGTTGGTTTGCCACCCTTGATTACCGACAGCAAGTGGCGTAATGCCAGCTTCGCGCAATTTCGGCGCGCTTGCCACAAATTCGTTCCAGTCATTCGGCGCATCAATACCAGCGGCCTTGTACGCATCAAGACTTGTCCACATCCACTGAAAACTGTGAATGTTGACCGGTACACAGTAAATCTTGCCATCGAGCGTGCAACTTTCAAGCAAGCTTGAAGGACGCACCAGATCTGCCCAGCCTTCCTTTTCGGCAAGTTCAGTCAGGTCCAGCATGAGCCCTTCCTCTACAAGCTCTTCAGCCTGACGTCCGTGATTCAATTGCGTGGCACCCATCGGCTGGCCACCCAGGATTCGACTGATGATAATCGGACGTGCCACACCACCAGAGCCTGCAATTGCGCCGTCAACCCAATTGTCTCCGCCTGCGTTGAACGCATCAGCAAAAACCTTGACCGCTGCCGCTTCGCCACCGGATGTCCACCAGTGCGTGACTTCAAGATCAACCGCCTGCGCTGAAGCAGCCCCAAAGGTCAGCACACTGAAGGCACTGGCAAGCGCTGTGTACCGAATAGATTTATTCATCATCGAATTCTTCTCCAAGAATGTACGTTATTATCAAGAAGTACCGAGCATTGCCTCAGCGCCCCCACCGCCTTGATTATGCGGAACCGCCACGACGATGTCACTAATTATTTGGGGCGTGAATAAAAGTAAATTCGCGCGACTTCATATAATTCGAACAACGCGGAGCAATGTTCAGGTGATCAATTCATCAGCGGCATCTGAGGTCAGAAAGGCACCGGACTGGCGCGACCAGAGTTGCGCGTAGAGCCCGTCACCGGCGGCCAGTGCTTCATGACTACCCTCCTCGACCAACGCCCCGTCTTGCATGACGATCAAGCGGTCCATGGCCGCTATCGTGGACAAGCGGTGCGCTATGGCGATCACGGTTTTACCGGTCATCAGCGCACCCAGATTCTCTTGAATGGCCGCTTCCACCTCACTGTCGAGTGCCGAGGTCGCTTCGTCGAGAACGAGAATCGGCGCGTCTTTCAAGAACATGCGCGCAATCGCAATACGTTGCCGCTGCCCGCCAGAGAGCTTGACGCCACGTTCGCCAACTTGCGCGTCGTACGCACGGCGACCCGCCGAATCCTGTAACTGTTCAATGAACTCGTGAGCGTTGGCGCGTCTGGCCGCAGCGACAACGTCGTCCAACGTCGCACCTCGGCGACCGTACGCTATGTTGTCGAAGACTGACCGATGCAGAAGCGAAGTATCTTGTGTTACGACACCAATATGTCGGCGCAAGGTCTCCTGCTGCACATCGCGAACATCCGCGCCATCGACAAGGATGCGACCTTCTTCGACATCGTAGAGCCTGAGCAGGAGATTGGTCAGTGTTGTCTTGCCAGCACCCGAGCGGCCCACCAGGCCGATCTTCTCCCCGGCTTCGATGGCAAGGTTCAGATTCTCGATCGCACCTTTGGCGCGCCCGTAGTGAAAACGTACATTTTCAAATTCGATTTTGCCGGTCGGTACCTCCAACGGCACCGCACCAGGTTTGTCAAGTACCTGCTTTTTTTTCGATAGCATGTTCATGCCGTCATAGATAACACCGATACTTTCAAACAATCCTGACAGTTCCCACATGACCCAATGCGACATGCCTTCCATGCGCAACACTAGTCCTACGGCCACGGCGATCGAGCCTATGGACACATGCCCACCCGACCAAAGCGCAATACCGGCGGCTCCGACAGAAAACAACAACAGCGCGTTGATCAAGCTCAAGAAAAAATTGAGACCCGTCACCAGACGAAACTGCGGATAGACGGTTGCGAGAAAACCTCGCATGCTGTCACGGGCATATTCGGCCTCATTCCCGGCGTGGGCAAAAAGCTTGACGGTCATGATGTTGGTGTAACTGTCAACCACGCGCCCCGTCATCTCGGAGCGTTGATCCGCCTGTCGACGTGACACATCTTTCAGGCGCGGGAGAAAATAACGCAGCAAGGTAATGTACAGAATCAGCCAGATCAGAAACGGCAACATCATGTACAAACTGAAGGATGAGACAAGTACCATCGCACCGAAAAAATACACCGACACATAGACCATCACGTCAAGTGCCTTTAGTGAAACATCACGAATGGCAAGCGACGTCTGCATGACTTTGGTCGCTACGCGGCCGGCAAATTCATCTTGATAAAACGAATAACTTTGGCCCAACATCCACTGATGGGCTTTCCAGCGAATCGTCATGACGAAATTGCCAAAGATGGTCTGATGCAACAACAGGGAATGCAGAAATCCGGCGAGCGGTAACAGCACCAGAATGACCCCTGAAATCATCCACAGTGATCGCCCTTCTTCGGTGAAAAAATTTCGCGGATCACGGGCGCCCAACCAATCAACCAGGTTGCCAAGAAAGCCGAAAATACTGATTTCAAGTACCGAAATGATGCCGGACAACAGGGCCATCATGAGGAGGTAAGGCCAGGAACCGCGCACGTAGAACCACAAGAACGGCATCAGACGTCCAGGTGGTTGCTCATCGGCGGCGTCCGGGAACGGTTCGATCAGCCCTTCAAAGAAATCCAGTAGTTTCACGTTTGCGGCAAGCCAAGGCTAACCATCAATTGACGGCGCAGGAGACAACGGTGACAGTGTATCGTTGATGTGATTGGTGATGTTGGTAAAGAAAATCGTGCTGGCCGCCATGGTCACATCGACCAGATTTTCATCGCTCAAACCGGCACTACGGGCAGCGGCCAATTGCTCGTTCGACAAAGGACCTGGTTTGGCAAAAAAAGCCTCAAGCAGATTGATAATGGCATCGATGCGATCATCGCCCACCGCTTTTCCCGCTCGAAGCAGCAGCTGTTTGTCTTTTTCAAGACCAGCGGCATCCGCTTTCATCGTGTGCACTGACAAACAGAATTCGCAGGCATTACGCTGGCTGACAAATAGCTTGATCGCTTCAATTTCACGACTCGACAGGGACCCATCACGCACCGCCGCCTCCATACCCAGATAAGCGCGAATGGCGGGTTCGCTGTTGGCGAATTCAAGATAAACACTGGCAAGGCGCCCTTTCATGCGGACAGCTTCAAGCGACCTTAGCGTCTCAGCGTCCAGGGACGCCTCATTGCGGGTTTCTAGTCGGGACACGGTATGATGCTCACTATGGTGACAAGTCCAAATTATGCCTGAAGACCGTGTTCACGCTTCTGCATAACGCACTATACCGCGTGCTTCGGCTGTGGGTAAAACCCGACGTGCTGCCGACGACACCCGCAATTCTGATCAATCCCGACGTACCGCTGATCTATGTACTCGAAGTCGGTGGTGCCGCGGACTACAGCGCGTTGCGTATCATCTGTGAGCAGCAGAATCTTCCACCACCAAACGAAGATTTTGTCTTTGGCGATGCGCGGGAGAACACCCGTCTAGTGGTTCTGCAACAACGCCTCGGATTGGTGTTTCGTCGCCATCGCCTGGTCTCTTCGGAACGACTCGCGCGTCTCGTCGACGCAGGGCTTGCCACTGATCAGGAATTGCAGATTGTGCCTGTCGCCGTCTACTGGGGACGTGCACCTGAAAAAGAATCCTCCTTCTGGCGTTTGTGGTTTACCGAGAACTGGCAACTTGCCGGGCGTACGCGGAAATTGTTCACAACGATCATCCACGGACGACGAACTCTTTTGAGTTTCAGCGAACCACTGTCGTTCATCACATTGAAGTCTTCGGGTGAAACATCAAGCGTCCTGCAGCGAAAGCTGGGGCGTATCCTGCGCGTGCATTTCCGCCAACGACGTATCGCAAGCCTCGGCCCGGACCAATCACACCGGCGCATGCTGGTTGGTCATGTCGTCAACGACCCGGCTGTACGCAAGAGCATAGAGACGCTAGCCAAAACCGAGGGCAAATCAATTGAACGCTATCAGGCACAGGCCAGATATTATGCCAATGAAGTCGCCGCCGATGTGTCATACCCCACGATACGCATCCTTGATCACCTGTTGACTCGCTTGTGGAACGAACTGTACGACGGTGTTGAACTGACCGGCATCGAGCGCCTGAAGCGCGTTGCCGACGGGCGCGAGATTGTCTATGTGCCCTGTCATCGCAGTCACATAGATTATCTGTTGCTGTCTTTTATATTGTTCAAACAGGGATTTTCATTACCGCATATCGCAGCTGGAATAAACCTTAATCTACCCGTTGTGGGCGGTCTGTTGCGGCGTGGCGGCGCCTTCTTCCTGCGTCGAAGTTTTGCGGGGAAGCCCTTGTACGCCAGCGTCTTTAATGCCTATCTGAAAGAGATTCTGCAACGCGGTCACGCGCTGGAGTACTTTATCGAAGGTGGCCGCAGCCGTAGCGGCCGTCTTTTGCCGCCCAAGGGTGGCATGCTAGCCATGACGGTTCATGCCTATTTGCGTGAACCAAGAACGCCGGTCGTGTTCGTACCCGTGTACTTTGGCTACGAACGTTTGCTTGAAGGCCGTGCTTTTACCAGTGAACTCGCTGGTGGCAAAAAAAAGAAGGAATCCATCTTTGGCCTGATCAAGTCGCTGCGCACCTTGCGCGAAAACTACGGCCGTGTGTATGTCAATGTCGGCGAAGTCATCGATCTCAACAAGCTTCTGAACAAGCACAACCAACAATGGCGTGAAAAGCCCGTTGACGAACAGCGCCCGACCTGGTTAAAGCCCGTGATTGACGATCTAGGTGACACGATCATGCGCAATATCAATGAAGCCGCCTGCGTGACGCCAATCAGTCTCTTGTCCACCGCCATGCTAGCGACGCCGCGCGGCAAAATTTCACGCCATGAATTGATCCAACAAATTGAACTCTTTTACGATCTTCTAAAAGACGCTCACGCAAATTCTCCTGTTGTGATACCGCCGATTATTGCAAGTGATGTCATCGAACATGGCGTGCAATTGAAATTCATTGCGATGGAAACCGATAACGTAGGTTCGCTCATCGTCATTCGCCTGGGACAAGCCGCACCGCTGACCTACTTTCGAAACAACATCCTGCACTTGCTGACCCTGCCCTCATTGATAGCCTCGGCGTTTACGCATCAGCCCACTCGCAGCGATGATGTCGTATTCAAGCTGGTATCAATTACCCATGCTTTTTTGCAAAACGAACTATTCTCGGAACCTGAGCTGACACGCGCACAGTTCGACCAATGCCTTGAAGCACTGACCAAGGCTGGCATGCTCAGACGCGAGGGGGATAATTGGCGTCGAGCACCAGCGGGGAGTATGGGGGCGGTGACATTGATGCGTCTTGCGCAAGTGGTCACGCCCGGGCTTGAAAGAGACTATTTGCTCCTATCATTACTGTCGCGTGCCGCCGAAGGTGGCATCAGCTTTGAGGAATTGAGCACCCGCTGCCAGATGAGCGCTCAACGTTTGGCCAGTATTACCGGACGTGACGCTGCTGATCTATATGACAAACATCTGCTGGGCAATTTCATCAATTCACTTGAAGCTGCAGGCTTTTTACATCGCGATGGTGACCAACTCTCAGCGACCGCCCGGATGCAGACCATGGAGAGCGATATTAGACTTCTGGTCGGTGAACGTATCCGGCACGCAATCCTCAATACATCGCTCGCCGTCACCGAAACACGGTCCCAAAGGTTAGATCCCGATACTTGACCGTCGCACGCGCGTGGCGGCGGTATGATATGTGCACTATTCAGCAGACTACCAACCTGCTGTTATCCGGACCTGAGGTTTCAATGTCCCTATTCAAGCACACAGCCACCGCTGCGATTGCCCTTCTGGCGGCTATCTTCGGAACCCAGTCATACGCCGCAGACGCCCGATCTATCGCCCTTGGTGGCTCTGCTATCGCAAACGGCCTGGGTGTCCATGGGGCCATGGAAAACCCCGCGGCACTTGCCCGTCTGAAACGCGATGGGCACAAATACCATTTCCGCTTTGGCATAACCGGCGAAGCCCGTGATGAAGCCGGTGCGGTCGACATCTTTACCGAAGATGACAACAATAACGTGTTGAGCGATATCGAACGAGAAATCGATATTCTCAGCAATAGCCCGATCACCTGCAACCCACTTGATCTCGATCCGACTCAAGTTTGCCTGACGGGTACTCAGCCCGTGGCTGATCTGTCTGCTCGATTGCTCGATATCATTGATCGGTTTGACAACAACTCCGGCAGTGCCACCGTAGCGATCAATATAGGCGCTGCATTGACAGGTACATCTATCCCGGTCGCCGTTAATTTTCGTGCTGCGGGAACCGGCTTTGTCACCCCGGAGATATCGGATTCAGATAGAGCTTATATCAGTGAGTTCGAGAGTCTTTTGAATGATGATCAGTTGCTGCTCAGCGAAGCAATCGGCAGTAGCTTTCTGCAAACAAATGCATTTGGTTTGCCGCTGAATGTCACTCAGCCTGAAGACATTCTGACGTCGACCGGTGAGTTGCATGTGCTGACGCGAAACGAGTTCAGCGTCAATCTCGCAAGAAGTTTCGCCATCGCAGGATTTACTATCGATGCCGGCATCACCCCAAAATTCTCATCCATCACTACCAACAATCTGGTTGTGACCGCCAGCGAGGAATTTTTAAGTACTGGATCTACTGCGGCAGATCGATATGATGACAGCGAGCTGGATGATACTTCGTTCACTTTTGATGTCGGTGGTTCGACACAACTTGTAAATCTGCCAATTCGCGTAGCGGCAGTGTTGCGCAATGTCATCCCTGAGTCGATCACCGATGACAGTGGCTTTGAATTTGAAACAGAGCCACAGCTCATTGTCGGTGCCCATATGCAAAAAGGTATCGCAAGCTTGACCGCCGACCTGGCGTTAAACGAAGCAAAGGTCGATAATCTTGAAACGCAACGACTCGCCATTGGCGTTGAGTTCGGCTCTCCCTTTCTCGCGCTGCGTGCCGGAATCAATCACGACGCAGCACGTGACTACGAGGCCACGTCATTCAGCCTTGGTGCGGGCCTCGGGCCCGTGCAGTTCGGTGCCAGTTTGACCAGCATCGAGTCTATCGAAGCGGGCCTTCAGCTTTCCTACAGTTTCTGAGTTGGCTAAAGCCCTCGCAGCGGCCGGCGCTGGGTCGCTCGCGCCTGCCTTTGTGCGGAGGCGGACAGGTCGCTCAGTTCCAGATGCCGCGACCAATCACGTGCCCTCAGACCTTGTTGACTGAATACCCCTATGGCGTTTTCATAACTTGGCAGGGTCCAACGGTAGCCATATCGAAACCCGACATCGGCAAACGTTGATGTAGCCCTTTTCAACTGCCGAGCGTCGACGCTGTTGACAATCAATAAGCCACTTTCGTCGAGGTGAAGTCGAAGCAGGTCAAGCCATTCTGCGCTAAGGGGTGCCGCCCGCACCGGCTCACCCTGCTCATGGCCAAACAAATCATCAATGATCAGGTCAAAGGGTTCACCGGCATATCGTGAGGTCCAGGCAATGGCATCGCCATGCACAAGCTCCGCACGTTCATCATCGACATCGAACCATCGCTGAGCAATGTCAATATGCATGGCATCTATTTCCACTGCTGTCAGGCAATCAAAGGGGACCAGGGAAGACAACTGTTGAATAACAGCACCGCCACCCAGCCCCAACAGCAGGATGCGCTTCGTCAGCTCCGGTTGACGATACAGAACCGGCAGGCTCAAACAATCCCAGATACCACCGTTGAAAGGTTTGTCAGGGTTCCACTGACTATGAAAAACGCCATTGCTGTACAACCGTATCGTGGCACCATGTGAACGAACGCTGTACGAAGTTCCACCGACGTTGGCTTCCCAAAGGACCGGCAAGTTTTAATCCCCGTTGTATGTGCAATCATCGTCGATTCGAAATATTCTGGCGCGATGGACCGCCGAGGGGAATGCTACCGTATATTCAAAAATCCATTGGCAAGTAAACGAGACAGGCGTTACTGGCGGCGTTTCTCTTGTGCCCAGGCATGCCGATCTACATCCTGCAATTCCGTACTCAATTCAAGCCTTCTGGGTCGCTGTGCTGTACGCGGTGACAAGCCGTCGGCCTGAATTTCGACCACGGGCGTCGCCCGAAGATCTCGCTCGGTACACCAACCGTTGCCCGGCGTCATGTCATCACCGTTTCCCTGCTGCGCGGCAATAAATTGATCCAGTTCTTCACTGGAGCCAAACATGCCTTCCAGCACCGTTTTGGCACGGCTCAGCACCACCGGATCGGAGAATCGATTACGTGTGCCCCAGCCAACGAGGTAGTCATTACAAAATGCATTATCAGGATCATCCGGTATGTCGACAAATCCCGCAGCGACATCAATATCAAACACCGCCTTCATCATGGCAGTTTCAACAAGCGTCGCCAGATCTTCGCGGATCGTACTGTAACTATAGAATTTCGCTGCACCGTCATTCGCAAACTCGGCACCGACAACATCAGCCGTCATCGTTTTCTCACTGTCTGTCGCATCGTTACCAAAAAATCTGACACCCGCCAGACCATCCAGAACGGAGGAATTCAAGGGCTGGCCTGCTACCAGTTGTGCGGACAACCGAAAGTCTGCCAACTGATCCAAGGCAGCACTCGGGATCTGACTGCGGTCAAGAAAGGGCACCGCGGTGCGTGGCAGGAAATCATTCGCATGCGCAAGCTCGTGGTACAACAAACGCAAGGTAGGGATACGAATTTCTTCCAGGGTTCGTGTCTCGTCATTGACCAGATCGAAGGTTGTACGGACGAGGTTTCCATTCTGCATCCGAGCTTGAAAATACTTGAATTGCAATTCATTGCCAAAGCCCGAACGAAAATCCTCTTCCAGGGACACGGTCAGTTTCTCGTCGACGGACATCCACAGATAGACCGGATCAAGTTGAATACCACCTGTCCCTCCCCAGTAATTGGACGGTCGGACAGTGCTACCGATAAGAATACTGGTCACAGATCCAAACATTCGGACCAGTGAGTCGTCGCTGGACTGCAGCAAGGTTTCAAAACGCTCCCCCATCCAGTCATGCGTAACCAGCACACGACTCATGACATCGTCAACGCTGGGCTCGGAGGCATCCTGAACAAGGAAAGGCAACACATCAAGCGAGCAAGCCTCTGTGAAGCTGTCGATCAAGGCACAGCTTGCAAGTACGTTTGAATATCGACTATCACGTACATAGGGGTAGACGCCGTCGAGCCCAATAACATCGCGCTGCGCATTCAGTTCATCGATCGGCGTACTTGGCATTTCCGGCAGCGCAGTTGGATCATCGGATGCAGGTCCGTCGCCACCAGAGCCACCGCCGCAAGCCACCAACAACAAGGCGCCGGCAAGCACCAGGACCGGCCGCAATTTTACCTGTAGTGACATCTTTCGGCCTTCTAAAACGGTCCAAGCCATATCCATTGAAAATCTTTCATCTGCGACGGGTACACGCCAGAAGCTTACCTTACTTCAAATGCATCTCTACTCGACGGTTTTGCGAGCGTCCAATAGCCGTAGCATTGCTACTTGTGGGATGTAATTCACCAAAGGCGCGCGTTTTCAGCCGCGCTTGGGGAAAACCGAGAGAAGCCAGATAGTCTCGGACTGCCGCCGCCCGGCGCATTGACAAGGCCAAATTGAACTCCTGCCCACCGATCCAATCGGTATGGCCCTGAATTTCAACGTCAAGTTCACTCTTTCTCATCTGATCAACAAATGAATTCAGTTTTGCTATGGATTCTTCAGAAATGTCCGATTTGCCCAAATCAAAGTAGACATAAGGTGGAACGATGGGGCGAAAATTCGTCGGGCCATCGTAGGCAATCGGTTTTCGTGCAGGTAACGGATCGGCAACAGAAGCCGTGTCAACACTCGGGCCTTTGTTCGCTGCGATTTTCGCCGCTGATACCGATGGCAATTTACCGAATCGTTTGACGAGCGTTGCGGTCAGATACTGCGCATCAGTGTCCAGACCAATATATTCACCGCGCAGCGCAAAGCCATTTTTAAACCCGTATTCAAGCCCAAGGCCAAACACAGCATGCGAGGTATGATCTCGCTGGGTATCAACATTACCATCGTCGTCGGTGAGAACCCCTATACCGAAACGGCCATAAAGTGACAGGCCTTCACGCCGTGCATCCCCGCGTCCGTTTGATGAACGTAGAAACGATCCACTCTGATTGTTAAAGAGATAAGCAATTGCGGTTGCACCATAAACTTCGTAATCAACATCACCAACGGGCGCACCGAGAAAACCGACTGAGGCAGACCCCAGAGAAGCCGCGTACACCTCAGCGCTGAGTAGTCGCGAAAAATCGTAGCCGATAGCGATATGAAAGCCTATGTCGTTATCATCCTGGATTGTCAACGCAGGACTTGGTGAACGTGGTTTGAGATGCGTCGGCCCTGTACCAATAGCAACATACGGGCGTTTTACAAAAGGTGATCTTGTTACATCGTCGCTGGATTCGTCTGCATTGGCCACCGCGTGCAGGCCGCTAACAATCAGACTGACCGCAAACACGCCCGCACAAAAACGAAACACTGGGCGTACAGCACACGCAAAGCTCACGATCGACCTCCCGCACGACGACGCCAACCGCTCAAAGCAACCCGCCCGATAAAGCACAACGACAAGAAGGCAACGACGAACATCGAAAGGGAACCAACACCCGAACCACGAATGCCGGTTTCAAGTGTCAGGTTGGTACATGCACATTCAACAAAATCATTCTCACCATTGTTGTTCAGGTCACTGAACCGAATGACATTGGCCGTGACCGTCCCCGTCACCGCTGTTCCATCCACATCCTCAACGACATACAAGAACGAGTCAGTGCCGTAGAAGCCAAAATTCGGCGTATAGCTTATGACGCCGTTCGATTCGGTAATCGTTGCATTCGGCGATTCGCTGATACTCATGATGACAAGTCCACCGCCTGCGCCATCGATATCATTGGCCAGGACATCAACCGATGCCGTCTCACCTGAATTGACCGAAAAGCTATCTGGATTGGCGGTTGTCGCGAGACTATCGTTTGAACCGACCGCCGAGTCATCGCCACCTGTTCCAGCGCCACTGGTATCCGATCCACCCGCATCACTGCTGCCATCGTTGGATGTACCGGTATCGCTTCCGCCCGTTCCCCCGCCACTGGTATCAGAACCTCCGGCATCGCTCAAGCCACCCGTGGCACTACCTGATGTGTCAGTGCCTGGATTGCCACTGTCGTTGGTATCGACAAAGGCAAAATACACATTGGATGTATCGTTACCGTTGACCACCAACAATTGCGGATTACTACCGGGGGCAATGGTCAGCCCCGGAGGCAAATCCGGATCAGACTCCTGCAAGAAGACGAAGTAAGTACCGTCCGGCAACCCTGGTATAAAAAAGTGGCCATCAAGATCACTGTCGATGGGATCAGACACTAGTGAATCGATCGTCGGCTCAAAAACACCGTTATTGTCAGAATCAGCGTAGATGGCAATCGATATATCGCTGATACCAGCCTCGTTTTCCGTCGGCATACCATCACCATTTTCATCCTTGAATACGCGACCGCTTGCGACACTTAGTCCATCCTCAACAAAGTACCCGGACAAGCCACCGTAAAAGTCCGCATCATCGCCAACCACGATGTCATCATCAGACGTGTCGTTCGGAAACGTCGAAGGGTCTGTCAGTACATGCACATTACTTTCAACATCATCAGAGAAGAACGAGAACCCGTAATAGCGTTGCCCGGCACGCAAACCGAGCAAATCAGTCGAAATGTAAGCCAGCCCGACATTTTCGACCGTACGTTCGGTTTCGGTAGGAAAGCCTTGTGGCGATCTGAATTCGTTTTGCAGAAAAGTGTATTGATGGCTCAATGGCGTCGAGAAGTAACAGAGATCCGGATCGACGCAGCCACTGCGATCAACAAAGATCAATGGTCCATATTCAGACGGTTGCCCAAACTCGTCCAAGGCAAGGATGGCTGCGACCTTGACCGGATTGTTACTCGATTTTTCAGAGACCACATGTCCCGCCCGAGCCATCGCTGTGTCGTCCAGAGGCGCCAGCAGTCCAAAATCGAATATGTAATCAAGACGCTCGATATTCTTGGCATCTGGCAAGACATTGGAAAAAAGATCAAGTGCACCACGATTGATAACGCGACTCTCCAGCATGGCCGCGATATCGCAATTACCGGAACCCGAACCATCACTTGGATAATCAGCCGCCAACGATTGAGATTGATCCCCATCAGCCAGACGTTCGACAAAGATTCCACAAGGTTCGCCACTCACCAGATCAGCAATGTCATCACGTCGAACTTCGACTCTGTTTGCCGACATCGCATAGCCAAAACGGGCCGCAGGTGTCGAAAAGCCTGTCATCAGCTCATTGTCCCCCATACCCCAGAAATACGTGAATCCCTCAACGGTATAACTGAAAGGCACAGCAGGTACGCGTGTGGTGTGAATTTCCGTCACCTCACCTGCAGCTTTCGCGGTGTCAGTGATAGCGACACTAAGCAGCAGCGGTATTACCATGGAAAAGGCGGGCTTTCGAAAAGTCATAGCAGCTCCGGACGAGAAAAAATCATGCATCGAGCACCTTGGTGATAAGGCATTAGCAAAAAGCTACCTGTGACAGCACTCACAGCCCGCAGATTGATCATGCGCGCGATGTGAAAAAGACAATTTTTTGCGCAGCCTGTCACATTGTAGCGGAGCTATGGTACCGGAGTGGCAAAGATCAAATGTTTCAAGTTACCAAGGTTTACCTCTAATCAAACAGATGCAGATCGGCATATTGCATCAACATCAGGGTTTTGCCATCAGTAATATTCCCATCGGCAATCCACTGGCGAACCTCATCGAAGCGAGCTTCCAGTACTTCGATGTCCTCCCCCTCTGATTCAAGCCCGCCGCCGGCGCTGACGCGTTGCTCGGCACGGTAGGGTGCGGCGTAATAATGCAGCTGTTCTGTCACCGATCCCGGGCTGACGTATGCCTTGAACAGAAATGTCGCATCCCCGATATGGAAACCGGTTTCCTCCGCGGCTTCCTGGAGCACGGTCGCGAGCGGATCACCGCCATCGATGACGCCCGCTGGCACCTCCAGAAGGAAACCGTCGCCATCAACCTCGAACGCCGGATAACGAAATTGCCGTGTCAGGATGACTGTCTGCTGCGCAAGGTTGTAGAGCAACAGTGCGGCGCCATGGCCACGATGATATATCTCGCGCTTTTGTCGTTGCCATTGCCCATCGCGCCGTAAGTAGTCGAATTCGACCGCTTCCAGACGCGCCCATTCTGATGACAGCAATCGGGTGCTGATCCGCTTTATTCGATCCTGACTCATACCGCCATCCTCTCCTGTTACAGCCTGTTACATCTTGTTGTCAAAGCGAAAAGCCATGTTGAGCAGACAGGCAGATACTCTGTTCAGGCTCTGCGGAAACATCAGATGCCAACACTGAATTTCAACTCTATCCGGGGACATTATCAATGAAAAACCTTAAAACTCTCGTTATTGGCGGCGTTGCCGCCACTGCAATCGTACTAGGCGCTTCAGCCTTTGCTGATCGAGATCAGAATCGCGAAAGTGAACGTGGCGCCAGGATGATCGAACGCATATCCAGCAAGCTTGAACTGACCGATGATCAAAAGGTGGCACTCACAGCCTTCGGTACAGAGCTGCGGGAAACTCGAGATCTGATGCGCGGCGGCGAACACGGCAACATGCGACTTGAGCTGACCGCCTTGATCAGCGCTGACACATTTGATCAGGGCGCAGCCTTGACAATGATCACTGATCGAGCGGCAGCTCTGGAAGCCAACGCACCAGAGCTTGTGGCAGCCGCAGCCTTGTTCTTCGATGGACTTAGCGCTGAGCAGAAGGCCGAGATCCAGAAATTCACCAACAAGGCCGGAAAACGTGGTCGATTCAGCCGCGCTCACAACGACTAGACCAAGGCTCACATTCACGCTCAATGGGTCGCCCAAGGGTGCCCCATTGAGTTAGGCTGCAATCCATGCATTCTGTACTGCTGATAGATGATGACGGCAAGCTCGCCGATGTGCTGACAGACTACTGTGCACAATTCGATATCCGTATTGAACCCGCGCTGCGTCCGAGTATCGGTCTCGAAAAACTCGACTCTTTCGATTTCGATGCCGTGATACTGGACGTCATGATGCCCGAGATGGATGGTTTCGAGGTCTGTAAACGGATCAGAATGTCCAGTGATATTCCCATCATCATGTTGACAGCACGCGGGGATGTCACCGATCGAATCGTCGGACTCGAACTCGGCGCGGATGATTATTTGCCAAAACCCTTCGAACCAAGGGAGCTGATCGCACGACTCAATTCAAACATCAAGCGACACGCCGCAATCCCGAAGTCAACACCTGCTGCACCCGATAAACAAACACTGTATTACGAAGACATTACGCTCTATCCAGACAGACGGGAAGTGCACGTGCAAGGGCAGTCGGTCGAGCTGACCACCAAGGAGTTTGATCTCGTGCTGTTACTGGCAAGGTCTGCAGGTACCGCCTTCAGTCGTGATGAGATATTGAGCGAACTCAAAGGAACGGACAACGAACTTTTTTCCCGTTCGGTCGACATTTTGGTCAGTCGCCTGAGAGCCAAACTCAAACCCGCCAATCCGATACGCACCATTCACGGGGCCGGCTACAGTTTTGCCGCAAGCGTCAAGGATCCACCTGCGTGATTGCGGCCCTGACCCGTTCCCTTTCACTCAGACTGCTCGGCATCTTTGTCGTGACGGCCTTGCTGGTCATGCTCATTCTGGTCTCGTTTTTCAGTCGTGGGCTCGGCACACAATGGAAACGCACGATCCAACCGCACCTTGTTCAATATGTACGTTACCTGCAGAATGACATTGGCAGTCCGCCGGACACAACGCAGGCGCAAGCAATCGCCGACCGGCTGCCGATCACGATCGCTATCTATCAGGGAGATACCTTTCTCTACGCCACCGACGACAAACCGTTCCCTTTGGAAAACCTGACCTTCCGGCACAGCCGGAAACTCGCCACCGAAAATGAGGACTTGTCGGGTGTGCCCATTACTGCCAGCCTGACGAGGCGAAATCGATCTGGCGACAATGTACTCAGAATTCGGGAAAACGGCTACTCGGTTTATTACCGACTGGATCGTTCATGGCAAAACCGCTCCTCGTCGCAGCATAAGCGTAAAGGAGGCTGGCGATCAGGTGAGAACAAGCGATTCCAGATTGACGAAGTCTTCGAGGCATTGCTGGCTCTGGCTCTGGTATTGCTCGCAAGCTTTTTTACCATTCGCCATCAGTTGAAACCGATCCAGAAAATCCAGAAAAGTGTTGGTCGTATCAGTGACGGGGAGCTCAATCATCGAATCAAGCTTGACGGTCGTCACGACCTCGCGATGCTGGGTAGCAGCATCAACAGCATGGCAGACCGAATCCAGGCAATGCTTGATGCCAAACGACAACTGTTACTGGCCATCAGCCATGAATTGCGCTCACCCTTGACACGCGCACGTATCGCAACTGAACTCTTTCCCTACTCAGAGAATCGACAACGACTCGAGGATGATCTGAACGATATGCAAACCCTGATCTCAGACATCATGGAGTCCGAAAGGCTCAGGGGTAATCATGGCGTACTTGATATCAAATACGTTGATATGCGCTCTCTGATCGAATCGGAACTCGATTACTTTGAAAAACAGTTGAACGATAACGACCAGATACAGTTCGATACTTCTCAGCTTGACAAGTCCGTTATTGATGGCGATGGGACACGGCTTCGAATACTATGTCGCAATCTAATCAAAAACGCGATGCAACATGGCCGCAATCACGACGGGCAGCTTGTACTTGAGTTATCACTGTCAGATAACGATGAATCCATTAAACTCACGGTAAGGGATCATGGGCCAGGTATTCCCGCAGAGCATATCGACAAACTGACAGAAGCTTTCTACCGGCCAGACTCTTCACGCACCCGCGATACCGGCGGCTTTGGTATGGGATTGACATTGGCGTCGCTGATAGCTGATGCACATGGTGGCAAACTGACGATCAGCAGCGAAGTATCCAGTGGCCACACCGAAGATTCGACTATGCCGAGTGGCACAAGCGTCAGCTTGACTCTGCCTAGGAATCAAATCGAACCAGCGTGAAACCGTCCGCTTCGAAACTACCATCAGATAAGAGATAACGGCTGTCAGCATCAAAAGGCTTGTATCGCAACAAGTCATCAGCGCTACCGCGACCAAACGCGGTCCGGAATATTGTCTGACGGTCACGAATATCCGAAAGCTCACCGATCATTGCCTTGTCAGTGGCAATAGTAATTTTTCGATAGCGCGATCGCTGTTCCAGTTCATTGATCCAATTCTGCATCTGCGGAAATGTATCTTTCATCGAAAATGAGGTATCAACCACGACCAGCACAGTTGCCGGGTTGGACGAGAAATAGAAATGCGCACCGAGCCAAGCAACCGCATGCACAGCTATAAACAGCGCAAACACACGAATCCATTTCATCAGACTACATTTCCGAATTCAAAAGGTTACCGATGCGGTAGGACGCCGACTCTGCACTCGATGTTATATAGGCACCCTCGGCAAGACCGGATAACTGCTTGAGTTCATCAGACTGTACCTCGTAAGCAATGGAGTGAACCGGCATACCGGACCACTCAAGCGCCGCCTGCACATCATCGAGTGCCATGCCACGATTGCGCTCGCCATCAGACAGCACAAAGATCACCGGCTTGTGATCAGGGTGCGTCTCGAGAAACGTGTACAAGCGCGATGCAGCAACCATCACCGCATTATTCGTCGCGGTTCTACCACCTGTGCTCAATCGCTCCACAGCCCCGATAAACAGGGATTTTTGCTGGACATCAAAATTGCTGACATCAAGATCGACGTTTACGGATTCACTGTATGTGACCAGACCAATCGCATTGTTGGAGCTGATCAAATCCGATGACTCGATCAGTGCCTTCTTCAGATTCTTGATACGGGTACCGTCCATCGAACCCGAAATGTCAGCGACAAAAACCGCTGCCACAGGACGTCCACCCGACTTTTTTTCTTTCCACAATCCTTGTGCGCGAGCAATCGTGTCACCTTCCTCGATCGCATACGCAGGAGCGTAATCAGGATTTCCGGCGAAGCCGAAGCGCTTGACCACAGCTTGCTCTTGCTTGATAAATTCAGCAAACATCTCGAGCACTTCACGCTCAGCTGGATCAGCCTCTTCTGTCGCGTAAAGCGGACTGTCGTGACGCACACCAAAGGGAATAAATTCATAGTCCTTCATACCCGTGACATTAACCCATGACTGATTCTCCATGACCATGGCATCCAGCACCCCACTGCCCTGCGCGGCATCACGCATCTGCAAGGTCGTTTGTGCAACAAACGGCACGCCGGTCTGAAACGCTTCGAAGGCACTGGCAACATCGGGGGAAAGCATGTCCGCCTCATTGCCATCGGCAAAGGCGCTGAGAATGGTCAAGAGGAAATTAAGACCCGTGCTTGATTGGTAGGGATTGGTATAACCCATGGCAAACTCACCATTGGTCACATGGGTCAGAAGCTTTGCAACATCAAGCTTTCCGTTCGTTAGAATCACATCGCTCTTGGAGCGCTTGACGACGATTCCCGCCGTATTCGGTGCGGTCACCTCACTGATGACATCGAGTTGTACACCATCAGCTTCGAGCATCTTGGCCCACAAGGCATTGCTCGGCGAAAATGCATCAGGGATGTACTGACCCGCCAGCATGAATTGCGTACCAAGACCCGATGCTATCTTGCGAATAGAGACAGCAGCCTCTTTGCCATTGGACAATTGCTGCCGGGAGTTGTTGAACGCCTCAGCCAGATCATTGTAAAAGCCATCTCGCCCCTGGCCCGCTTTTTCTGATGACGTGAAAATTTCTACCGATTCAACCCGCGAACTGTCGCGGCGACCTACTCCGATCGGATATTCGTCAAGGCTCGGCAACAAGGACAACAGGTTGGTATTGGTCAGACTGATATTGGCGCGAACCTGATTTTCCTTGAAACTCGGTCGAATATCCTTGTCAACCGTAGACAGTATGAATTCGCGAGCCGATTCCGGGTTGTCTATACGGCTGCCACATGCCGAGATCAGAACCAATATTGCGCCCAGCGACGCAATCAGCGCGTAAGGGGCCAAAGGCTTTCGTCGATTCCCTGGTAAAGACAAACGTGTCATGACTGATGTGTCCGTTATTTTCCGGTGTTACTGGCGATTTCTGCAAGACTGACCAGACGTGCCAAGGTATCCAGTCGATCGTAATCACTGACCGTACGAATGTTGGCGACCTCAACCGCCGTATCCGTCAATGCATCAAGCAGCTGCTGACTATCATTCAGTAATGTCGTCATGCGTTTCTGTTGGTCCGCCTCAAGACTGGCAAGTTTCGCCTGACGTTCATCGGAAATCGGTGCTGCAGTAAGCGACTTTGCTGGCGTCGCCGGTGGCGGCACTGCTGGCATCATATCTTCCGCCAGCGACTTGCGAGAGTCGCGGCGACTCTCCCGCGCTTTGCGATCTCGCCGCCGGTCAAAACGCCCGGTGTCGTCTGTATCGTCATGATCCGTATCGTCGTGATCCGTATCATCGTGCGACGCATTGCCGTCTTCATCAAAACGGGATGGGGAAAAACGATCACGCGAACTCAGATTATCAGGACGTCTACCAGAGTCAACGGCTTGCGCCTCAGTGTTATGGTGGCGTGAAATGGACGAAAGGCTATGCTGCGTTGCTATCACGTCATTCAGGTTATGAATGACCTGTTGCTGAACCCGCCGAGCCGCGGACAGATAGGCTAGCGGACTCCTGGTCTTGCCACGAAAGCGCGTCTCGACAACGGCATGGTAATCATCCAGCAATTGGCGAAGAGCATCTACTTGCCGCACCCCTTCCGGGACTGCTAGCCGATCGAGCTGCGAGCGCACACTGACAAGCTCGGCCTGCATTTCAAAATGTTCTTTTTCTTCACGTTGTTCAAGCCATTCGATTTCATCAGCGCGGGTAAAGCCTCCCAGCCGATATAGCACGGGAACCGACAGCGCCGCCAGAAATGCCAGGGCAAAATAACCCATGAGCCACGGCCACGATGGCGCAAACCACCAGACAAAGGCGCCGAGCAAAAGCAGAGACAGGCCGCAGGCGACAAGAGCCGTATTGCGCATCTCACTGTTGAGGCCACTGAATATGATGTGATTGGTCTCGTTGTAAAGGGTTAGCCCATACCCACAGAGTAGTGCCTGTTGCCGCGCCATTCAATACTCGGGCGCGCTTTCCGACACCAGGGTAGCCAGCATTATGCCGAGTATTTCTTCAACGAAACCGATTCCATGAATTCAGACTCTCTGGCCGCGGAACCGGTGGCCAACCCGCAAGCGTCGAAACAGAGTTTGTTGTCGGTCTCGGCCCGGACATCAAACTTGGCTGCCGGGATATCAGCATCGATGATGTCAGGGCCGTCGCCATATGGATCGCTCCAGGTTTTGAAATCGGTGGTACCGGTCCTGGTGTAATCCCAGTGTCGATCAGCGATGCGCTCGTCACCGACGTCGCAACATCGGAGGCATCAGCATTACCCTCAAAGACGAAAACGTCTAGGGTTGCCAGGCATTTGGTAACGCTCGAGAAGTCGGCTCCACAGCCTTCGTAGCACGAGACTAACCGCTCTCGACTCTGCGACCAGATAATTGGATAAACGAGGTATAAAACCCGATAGCGACGCATCAAAGCGCAGTGAGGGCTGGCGGCCACCCGTAACCATCATGCCCAGGTCCGCTGTAACCGCAGAAGCGGCGTGCACCACGGCAACCCCCATTAACAGCGACAGAATGGGAGCGATGACGAACCAAATGAGATAAGCGCCACCGGTATTCATGCCGAACAGTGGTGCCCACATCGCCTCGTAGACAACGTTAAGCAGGAGTTGATGACTACAGAAGGTCGTGAACACATAGGGTGCGAGGCGATGAGCCCAGTTAAAGCTTTTGGATCCAAACATAACGGGTATCAATGTCCAGATTGCAAGCGAACCAAACAGCCTGCATAGCGGGTAAAGAATCATCTCGCGAAGATCAACACCAACACTTGCCAACGTCATTTCCAATGAAGTCAATTGATTACCGTTGGCCATCATGATAAGCATTGTCATCAGAACCGTTGATCCAAGCCACAAACGCCAATGATGATCGGCGGCATCAAGCGGTGCATTACGCAGTGCCAGATACAGACCGATTGAAAAGGCAAACAATACCAATGGCCTTAGCACGATTACAGCTTGATGCTGATGCAAGACAAGATACAAGCCCCCCACTAGCGACAGCAACAGCATGGGAGATCGACGCAGGCCAATGACCAACAGCGGCGATAACAGAATGCATACAAACAGATCGCGCAAAAATGCGAGGTGCATTGTCGCGCCAAGCGGGATATCGGTCAGAAAAAAAAGTATGTTGAGATGTTCCAGCACTGTCGACGCATCATCAATAAATGTCATACGCCAAGCGGAGGCAATACTGTAAACCGTATAGCTTGCAAGACTCCAGATAAACATCGGAACCAGAATTGATCTGACTCGCCGTTTGTACAGTGTGCCTATGGGATAGCACTTCCCCAGCAGAACCTTGGCGGTCAGATACCCGGAAACAACACTTAGCAAACTGGCACCTGCCCTGCCAGGCCCCTCAATGAATAGCCCTTGTACGAGACTCGTGATATCCGGCCATGCCATGGCATGCAGAACTCGTTCGGCCTGACCATCTGGCACATGGACATAAATCATGCACAGCACGGCAACCAGGCGCGTCATGGCAACTCGATCGCAGAACTCTTTTTCGGTATGTGACAACGTTACAGCCATACCAATAACATCGACTTGTTGGATTGCTCAAGAGGATAGTAGGCAGTCAAACTGAATTCATGATGAAACCGCACGTGAGGCACCGGACATGTTACACGCCACATCCTTGACTGATTAATGACACGCCACAGACGTCAATGTTCTGAGAGACGTTTTTACAATTCGTCATGAATAGAGGCTGAACAACTTGCCGACATCGCCACATCGTCATGGCAGATCTCTGATAAGGTGATCGTGATAGATTTTCAGTTTCATACATCTGAACCATGCCATCCGATAATCCGTCATTGCATAGGGCAAGCACGTTGACCCTCACCGGAAAGTCCACAACAAGTGGTAGCCGATCGCGTGCACGTTATTTACGTCTGTGGGACGCAATACGGAAAACTCGAAGCGCACTCCTCGACTGGCAATCTGGTGTGGATCGCATCATGGCGAATTTCAATGTCCAGATTCGTCCGCGCGAAACAAAGCTGACACAGGAAGTTCAATTAGTGACCAAAGCGCTTATCCGGCATGCCGAGTACACCTTGCTGGATAATGGTCAGGCGGCAACGCTGCATTTGTGGATAATCGACAATCTGGAATCACTCGCGCATCACCCATTCGCTGACAAGATCACCACCAACGAATTGCAACAACGCTGGCAACAATTTGTACACTCGGACAAAGCTCGGTCTGAAACAGAAAACATGAGTGCTTCAAGCTCGGCTGACATACCGAAGTTTGATCCCGATGAGGAACTGGAAGACGATGACATTGTCTTCAATTTCAGCTCAAGCTATGAGTCGCCATCTCATCAGCGCCATGGAGATCGCAAACAATCCAAAGCGCAACAAACTGAAGATATTTTTGGTCACAACGAGTGCGCAGGCTCACACAATCACGCTGACAACGACCATCAAGATCACGACGACACGAGTTCCTCTAAAGCATCGGAGCACACCGGTAGTACCGTTGAGCGCGTATTTGGTGATGTGCTATCGATTGATCAACTGTTCCGGCCGTTGGCAAGAGCCCTACATCCAGACCGAGAGCAAGATGAAAAACGCAAAGCCGAAAAACACGCACTAATGAGCGAATGTCTTTTAGCGCGGGAGAACAATGACATCGACAGCCTGCTGTCTTTGTATATCGAACATATCGGCGACTTACCCAAGGGAATACTTGCCGACAGCCACGAAAAATTGATCAAATTGCTTGAGCGCCAGCTTAAATCAGAACAATGGAAACTCAGACAAGCACGATTCAATAGTGGATTCGAACGAATGTTGCTTGATCGGTATCAACGCGACGATACCACAGCAGAACAATACGCATTCGGCCAGCATGCCGCATCCCTGGACGCAGAAATTCAGCGACTATCAGAGCAATATAAACTCATCAAGAGTGACTCCGGATTGCTGTCAGCGCTGCAGGATCGCAAGCTTATCGAACAGGATCGAATTGCGATCAGTCGTCTGACCGGTGCTTGAAGGTTTTACTCAGCTCTGTTCGGGGAGTAGAGCTTCGGCCACCATTCGTGCAATATCATTGACGGCCAGAGAGGTAGCAGCAAAATATTGCGGATACTCTCTACCCTGCCCGTAATACACAAACTGGAATGGCAATACATCGAGCAGCGTTCGTCCATCACCCGATATCAATTGAATGTGTCCCGCCATGTCTATCCCACCAAGCGGTTCGCGCAAAAAGCGGTCAAACGTAACTTCAACACGGGCCATTGGGTCGTAACCGCGTGGCCAGGGTTCAATTAACACAGTGGAGCCCGCATGAAATCGTAAGCGATCAGCCAGTACGCGCGTTATCGCCTCATCAGGTGACTCCGCCCACCGATGATCGTCACTTAAAGAAACTATACCGTTTTTGCTGCGACTGGCGATTCGTTCATCCTTGACGTACCCCGGGAGGTTGACCACAGCGAGTCCAAGAGCTGCGATTTCCAGTGGAACCGCATCAAGCGGATCTTCGACCAATGGCTCCAGCAAATAGAGCTTTGGCGGAGGTCCACTGAAGCACGCTGTCAGCACGACACTCACGAGTATCATGCACAGCACCGCAAGCGGCGACGAGTGACGCCCTCTACCGACCGGTGAAAACAGCATTGGGGTTTTCTTCCAGTAGTGCGGCAAAGGAAGCGATGGATTTCGCTGCCTGCTTGAGCTCACGAACAGTAGCAGAGAGTTCAATATAAATTTCAGAATCTGGTGTCATACCCTCAAGAACTTCGTTGGCATTTTGCGACGCCGAAGTCAGTGCCGCTAACATGGTCGGTAAATCTTCACTCGCTTGCTCCATGCGGGTTATCGCTCGGCCAATTGATTCCAGCGATGCCGAAACTTGCTCTGGCATGCCGGATACAGCAGGATCGTTGATCAGTCCACGGGTATCATTGAGCAGACCAGTCGCAGCGGCAACCAGACTGGATAGCGGCAGCTCGGACAAATTCTTGACCAGAGTTTCGACGTCGGCTGTCACGCCATCGATATCTGAATCAACCGTCGGCAATGTCGGATACGGCTCGGTGGTCGCATCGATTTCCGCCGCCGCGGCTTCAGGCATATCAACCAGTTTCACGATCAATGAGCCGCTCAACAGATTACCGCTGGCAAGTTGGACTCTTAATCCATTTTCAATAAATCTTACCAGCGTCTTATTAAGTCTTTCGGGTGTGACATCCAGCATGCCGAGACGACGAGGCTGGAACTGCAACGTAGCAATAGCGGTGGATTCGTCACCAGGAGTCCTTGGCAATCTGGCGTTGACTTCAATAACTCGCCCTACTCGCAAGCCATTGTATTCAATGATCGCATCAGGCCTGAGCCCTTTCACGCTGCCTTTGAACTCAGCAAGGTAACGAAAGCGCTCATCATCCTCCCCATCGAACAAACTGTCCTGTGCCGCAGCACGATTGTCAAATACCCGGAACTGTTTTTCATTCGCAGATACGGGCTTCATACCATCCACATCCACCGGATTCTCGAAGCCAATACCACCAATCAAAAATGCAACAACCGATTCCACGCGAACATAGGCACCGTCCACACCGATATTACTTTCTATACCCGACACTGAAAAAAAGCGCGTCGCCGGGAAAACGAACTTGTGATAAGGCGCTTCGATAAAAATATCGAACAGAACGTTTTTGGCGTCAGGTGACAATCGTCGTCGCTCTACTCGCCCCACATCAATCTGGCGATAGAGCACAGGCGATCCCACGTTGATGTAACCAGATTCTTCGGCGGTCAAGGACAGGCGCAAGCCAGGTGTGCCACGTTTTGTCAATGGCGGTTCTGGCAAACCCAGGAAATCACTCCGGCGTTCACCGAGATTGTCATCCCAATCAACTTCAATATAGGATCCCGACAGCAAAGTGCTCAGACCGGATATCTCAGTGGTATTGATTTCCGCATTGACAATCCAGAAGCGCGTATTGTCGTCAAGGTAACGAGATACTTGCGGGTCAAGCCGCGCTTCGACTATGACCGAGTTCAGATCCTCGCTTAGCCGAACTGCCTCAACCGTACCAACATCCACATCATTGCGACGAATGCGTGTTTCACCAGCTTTGACACCGCCAGCGTTATCAAACTGAATGCGAACCAATGGGCCGCGCCCGGAATATGCCTTCCAAAGGATCCACGCAGAGCAAACAATGGCCAACACTGGCAACAACCAGGCAAGCGATAGACGCGACGGGAAACTTCGCGACTTCTCGACACGCGCTTTTCGGGGTTCATGTGTTGCCACGTCAGCCATGCCCCCAAAAGAGCCGCGGGTCGAGCGAACTGGCGGCAAACATGGTGAATATGACAGACAATGCAAATGAGCCGATTCCGATACCTGGCGTTATCGTGAGAATGGAACCGAGTTGGATCAATGCTGCGAGCACAGCGACCACAAAAACATCAATCATCGACCAACGGCCAATAAATTCTGTCAGGGCATGTAGTCTGTGGCGCGTGTGAGATGACATAGGCCAGTTAAAATGCAGAGTCAGTGCCAACCCTCCGATCACCAGAAATTTCATTACCGGAATACAGATGCTAGCCACAAAGATGACCCCCGCGACAAAAATCGAACCGCTGTCATATAGCGCTATAATGCCACTTGCTATAGTGTCGGTGCGGGAGCCTGTCAGTGACTGAGTAGTCGTGATCGGGTTGATATTGGCGGGTATGTAGCTTAAAACCCCAACAATCAGAAATGCCCAGACCCGCTGCAGACTGAGCGACCGGTGAACAATAACAGAAGACCCACATCGACGACAGCGCTCAACAGTATTGATTTTGTGCAGTGCGCCACAGGTACGGCATCTAATTAATCCAGCGGCGCTGGCGCTCAGGCCGTGTGTTGAAGATATGTCCACAATGTATCCCGACAAAGCACCAGATTGATATACACAGACACTCCGATCAGCGCCAGCAAGGTCCAGAAAGCGAGCCCTATCTGAAGATTCGCCAATGAGCTCAGTTTGACCAGTGACACCACGACACCCACCATAAAGATCTCTGCCATTGCCCAAGGCTCGATCAGTATCGCCCAACGAAAGGCAACCCGCATCGAACGCCTCACCGGACGATTGAAACGGATACGCCACAGCACGTAGTCAAGCAATAGAAACCGAATCAATGGCAATACGATAATAAAAGCCAGCGTCAGGGTGCCAAGCCCAAGCATTTTTCCAGACCATAGTGACCGGACAGTATCCAGCACTGATATATGGCTCTCTATTCCAGCACGACTCAGGCTTAGAAACGGCAGACACAGACTGATGATCAGTAGCACGGTTCCAGCAAGTGATGCGGCCAGTGAACGATCAACCGTAAATAATTTGCGTGTCTGCATGACATCACCGCAGTGATCACAAGATGACATTTCACCGGGTGCTAGTGTTGCGCGGTAATGCAGCCCGTCGCATCGTGAACAAGCAACCAGATCATCGAGCTTAACTGAGCGGGTTGATGGATTCATGGTGAGTGAAAATTATAGTGTGTAGCGAATTCGTCTGTTGGTGACATGGATCCATGATACTCCGTTACCTCATGCCTCAATAATGTAGCCAAAATCGCTTACTGCGAGACTGGAACGGCTGGTTCGATGTCTGGCACAACAATAACCACGTCATCACTATGATCCCCCACCGTCACGGTAAGTTCCAGATCATTGGCGATAGATGTGCGCTGTGAGCTGTACTCGAGATAATACACTCCGCGTATATTATTCGTGACATCGGCAAAGGCGTTTTCTATATCACTGTTTTCAAATGTTTGCAGGTACTGCCCGCCACTCTCATTTGCCAGCGTTTGTAGCGCTTCGCCATCGACATTACTTCCCAGGCTGACAAAATAGGTGTCGAGCTGCTGGCCGTAGAACTGATCCTGTGCCCGTTTGACGTTACGTAGGCGCTGTTCGATATATTCCTGCATCTGAGCCTGACTACGAAACGCAGGAAAATGGTTAAGGCTCGAAAAATCCCGGCCGTCGGTAAAGGCGATCAGCACCGAATTCTGGTTCGACAAACCACGGCTATCGATATCGTCCAGGGTCGTATCCAGCGCAAGATAAAAAGCGGTCGCAGACTCGTTTATATTATCAAAATTTATTTCACGCAAGGAGCCTAGCTGATAAACATCGCCAGCGAAAATTCTGATATCAAATTCAGCCACACCCGCAAGTGCGATGACGGATCGTGCCACTGAATCAAGAAGATCATGCGCAGCACCGCTGTGAACCATGCTGCTTGACACATCAAGTACCAGATATACCACGGTGTTCAGGCGAGAGTAATCAACCGTGACTGGGGACTCGATATCCAGTTGCCCACCCTCTTCTATCTTAAAGTGACGTGTGACATGCTCATCGAGACCACTGATCGATTGGTAGAGATTATCTGCAGACGTACCAAGCTTGCCTTCAACTTCAACGGCAAAGCGATGGACACGTCTGTTGTTTTCGACGGCTGAGCTGTAACTGTCGGCAACCAGCCTGACCTTGAGCTCTTCAACATCAGCAAGTTCAGTTGACTGCCTGTGTAGCACCGTTGGCAAAGACAATACGGAGTATGTCGGTAAATCATTGACGATGCTGCCACTTAAATTTTCCAGACCAATCGTGATCGTACTCGGTGTATCGCTTACCGGTATCGTCACTTCGATGTCGCCGCTCAAGGTATCCTCTGCAACAGCTTCACGTGTCAGCAAGGTTGTAGCGCCAGTGACATCATTGAGCTCCACGCGAACATATGTCCCGTTATCAATGGACTCTGCTGCGTTTGAATCAATACGATAAGTCAGCACGAGGTCTGCTTCACTGCCATCTGCACTGGTACTTTGCACACGGGAATCAACGTAGATAGCTCGGCGACCGGTCGTAGGCGCTGGTAAATTGTTAGTACCGTCCGCGAAGCTGATGCCGCTGGCAGGTGCCAATGCATTTGTCAGAGCGTTGCCTTCGATCGTGTCACTGTCACAGGATGCGAGGAAAAAAACCATGCAAAGTGCGCTGAAGCTAATGCGCATAATGTATCTCGATTTCGCTCGACCCAGGCTCGCAGGCGTCCACCTGCGGGTGTGCGGGCCAGTCAGCTTGTAGTGCAATTTTCGTGACACAAATCACGCTATCGAGTCAAAAGTGGCGGCACACCGGCTAATATCGACGCATTGACGACATATCTCGCCTGAAAGACCACGCTATTTTTGCAGATGCCTCATGACCCGTTCATCAAATCTGTCGAGCACAGCATCCCAATCAGGATTCCATGTGGTGCGTGCTACTGGAACACCATCAGGTGAAACGGCATGTTGCGCGCCAAACCAATGTTGCCGGGCACGCAAGCAGGCAATAAAAACCGGATACTCATTACCATTGCATACCAACACTGAACCGTCTTTGCCAAACAGTGCGTTGTCGGGTGCATACATCAATCCCAGATGTGACTGACTCACTATCCGGTGTTCAGGAAACGAGGCGGCACGCACTTCAACATGACGGTTGTCAGTGCTCCGCAGCAACTGGGAGGCATCACCGGTGTACTGGATCATCAAACGATCCGGGTGTGTAAAGCGCTTTTTGAACAAAGCTTCCGTGAAGTCGACATCAACCACGGAATCATCAAGTGTGGTGACCAACAACACTGGCATTGCCAGCCTGTCGCGGCGACGCCAGGCACGTTTGAGATGACGGCTTAACTTGTAGAATTGCCACCCCGAATTGATAGGTATCGAGTTGTATTTGATCGGGTTATCTTCGAGAATCATGCCGCCGAACAACCAAGGTCTGTACAGGCGATAAATCCCTGAGTACCGCAAGTAATGATTCAAGCGGCTTTTGTATGCTGGTGATATCAGCAAGAGACTGGCAACTTCGGGGTGCTCACGGGCAATCAGTGTCGCCAGCACGGCGCCCATTGAAAATCCCCCGATATGTACCGTAGCGCCAGTAGCGCGTAGCGCATCAAAATGCGCATAGGCGGCTACAAGCCAGCTTCGCATTCGCACATCAAGCATCTGCACCGGGCTCGAGCCATGTCCTTCAAGCAGTACGGCACGCACGTCAAAGCCGCGCTGCGTAAGTTCGTCCGACAAATCATGCCAGACATAGGGCGAATCATTCAAGCCGTGAAAGAGCAAATACACGCCACGGTAAGGTACCGAAGTATCGGCCTTTCGTTCAAAGGGCAAGTTCAGCTCGATGTCATCAGTGCTGCGCTGCGGCATCGAATGTTGTTCAAGCCACGCGGCAAGTGACAGACGATATTCGGAAAAGGTATCAGTTGGCGCACCGAACAATGCATTGCCGCTAATTCGGGTGGAACAGCCGGCGAGCAATACGCACACTGACAATAAGCACAACGCAAAAAGCCGAACCAGAGACCCATAAAATGGCTTGGTTCGGCTTTTGCTCAGCATCAAGAGCCTTTCCTGGAACGCCTGATAAAACTCTAGCTATAGAGCACTGGCACTCCAAGTTTTTCATGGATGGCATTGCAGTGCTGTTCGGATATTCCCATGGACTTGCGCAGGCCATCGAGATACTGCGCTTCCGCGCGCGAATCCAGATCAATACCAAGCAAGGACATCATGTAAACCTGCATTTCGGCACCTTTTGGTATGTTACGCAACAGACCGTCTGTATCAAGTGGCGACTGCATTTCCGAAATAACGAACTTGCGTTCTTCATCGCTCACTTCGTCACCAAGGTGCTCGACAATTTTCTGTTGTTCAGCCTGATCGATATTGCCATCGGACTTGGCTGCGTTGATCATCGCGCGAATAAGCACCTTCGCCTGGTCTTCTTGAGCGGGTTCAGGAGGAGGAGTCTTCTTTCCTTGCAAGGCAGAATTGAGCAAATCCCCCAAACTGCCGCCCGCCGGCGCACTGGAACCGAAGCCGCCGCCCAGACCATCGGTCAGGCCGCCAGCCGCACCACCAGATCCACCAGAAATACTCTCCAGCAAACCACCGAGACCGCCCGGCATGCCCTGCCCACCAGCTGAGGCACCGCCCGACTGGGCGCTGCCGCCACCGAGCAGACTACCCAAACCGCCAAGGCCACCGCCACCGCCGCCCTTGCTTCCGCCCAGCGCGCTGCCGAGAAGATCACCAAGACCGCCGCCGCCACCACCACCGCGATTATTGACCATTTTGCCGACGCCTTTCGCCACCATGACACCAACAGCGATGCGTCCAAGAGTTCCAACCAAGCTCATCTTGTTCTCCGAGGAAGTTGTTGGTCGCGGTACGCGACCTTTGTACCCTGCAGTGTACCTGATCAGACCATCCGGCCGTAGCCATCTATAATGCGTAATCGTGCTGACACTGACATCGCAATCGGCCAGACAACTGTTATTGGACCTTCAGGGGCTCGGCAAAGCGCCTTCCGGTGCCCGTGATGTCGGCAGTTTTGCCGCGACAATCCAGTCACTGGGCATGGTTCAGCTGGATTCGATCGACGTGCTTGCGCGTGCTCACCACCACATTCTCTGGTCCCGCCACAACGCGTATCGCTCGCGGAGCTACGACCAACTCTTGACACGTCAACGTCGCGTGTTTGAACATTTCACGCACGATGCGGCTATTTTGCCGATGGATCTGTATCCCTTCTGGCAACGTCAATGCAGACGGCGAGCAGAACGATACGAACGCAGCGGCTGGGGCAAGGAAATGGCCAGTGTAGAAACGCAATACGCCATCCTCAAGCGTATCGACAGTGAAGGACCGGTCTGTTCCCGTGACTTTACCGGTCAGGCTGACAAAAGCAAGCATGCCTGGATGCGCCCTCCTCACAAACTGGCACTGGACTACCTGTGGTTAAAGGGCGAATTGTCCGTCTCTCACCGGCACAAATTCATCAAGTACTACGATCTGACTGAACGAGTCATACCTGAATTCTTCCGCTCGCAGAACAAATCCGATAAAGAACAGATAAATCACTTGTGCACACTGGCACTCGATAAACTCGGCTTCGCATCAGCCGGGGAAATTCAACGCTTCTGGGATGCGATGTCACTTGATGAAGTGAAAGCGTGGATCGATCAGCATCCGGAATCGGTACAGACGATCAAGCTGGTAAACAAGGATGGCTCTACGCGTGATGTGTATGCACGCCCGGATATAGAAGCCTGTCTTGAATCACTTGAGCCAACCACGACGCGATTGCGAATCCTGAGCCCATTCGATCCGCTGGTCCGAGATCGAAATCGATTGTCGCGACTTTTCGGATTTGATTTTCGTATCGAAATCTATACACCCGCCAAGCAACGAAAGTATGGATATTATGTGTATCCCATTCTGGAAGGGAGCAAGTTCGTCGGCCGCCTGGAAGTGCGCAAGAATATCAAGGCAAACGCACTGAACCTGATCAACGTCTGGTGGGAACCTGCCGTACGTTCCAGCAAGGCTCGAGACGCCAAATTGAATCGCGAACTTATCCGCCTGGCAAGGCTTGCCGGCGTGCGCGACGTGGCGCTTGCGCACTAAAGCTGATTGACCGGCACCTTCAGATACTGATTCCCGTCCTCGTCGGCTTCGGGAAATTGCCCCGCTCGCATATTAACCTGCAAGGCTGGAATGATGAGCTTTGGCATCGCAAGCGTTCGATCACGTTCCTCGCGCAGTTTGACGAACGCCTCTTCGTCTATGCCATCACCAAGATGAATATTGTGCCGCTTTTCATCTCCGACCGTTGTTTCCCACTCGATATCGCGTCCATTCGGTCCATAGTCGTGACAGATAAACAGCCGCATTTCATCCGGCAACGACAGCAAGCGCTGCACGGACCGGTATAGCACACGCGCATCACCACCCGGGAAATCGGCGCGTGCCGTGCCACCATCAGGCATGAATAGCGTATCGCCGACAAAAGCGGCATTACCCACAACATGTGTTATGCATGCTGGGGTATGCCCAGGCGTATGCAGGGTAAATGCCTTCATGCCACCAATCATATAGCTATCGTTATCGGCAAAAAGATGATCAAACTGACTGCCATCACGTTCAAATTCAGTGCCCTCATTGAACACCTTGCCAAAAACGTCCTGTACTTCACGAATGCCTTCGCCGATCCCTATCTTGCCACCGAGCTTCTGTTGTAAATAAGGTGCGGCGGAGAGATGATCAGCATGCACATGTGTTTCTATAAGCCATTCAACGTCGAATTCTTGCTGCTGCACATAATCGACAATCTCATCTGCTGACTCGAAGCTCATTCGCCCCGCCGCATAATCGAAGTCCAGGACGGTATCGTAGATCGCACACGCACTGGAGTCAGGGTCCTTGACTACATAACTGACCGTATTGCTGGCCTTGTCAAAAAAGCCCTTGACCACGGGCACTACAGTCAAATCTACCGAGTTATTCATGTGGACTCCTTCATAGACAAGTAAGTAGATGTAAACCACATACCAATCAGCATCGCTGGGACAAAAGACAAGGTACCAATGGCCATCAGCGGCAACGCTGTCCAGGCAGGACCCGGACAAAAACCACTCAAGCCCCAACCCACACCGAATACCATCGCGCCACCGAGCAGGCGTTTTTCAATTCTGGTCGCCGTCGGTTTATGAAACTGTGTATCGAACACCGGTTCGCTGCGTTTGAAGATATAACGGTAACCGACAAAAGTTGTCACCGTCGCACCACCCATGACGAATATCAAGCTTGGATCCCAGGTACCCGTGACATCGAGAAAATTAAGCACCTTTTGCGGGTTGGACATGCCGGAAATCACCAGCCCGATTCCGAACACCAGGCCTGCGATCAATGCGGCCAAAACGCGAGTGATGACGCCTTTAGAAAACATGACGTACCACCCAAACGGTAATAGCTGCACTGAGCATAAATGTCACCACCGCGCCAAGCGAACGAACAGAGAGCCTGGCAAGACCACAGACGCCATGACCTGAAGTGCATCCTGAGCCTAACACCGTCCCTGCTCCGACCAGTAGTCCACCGACCATCATGAGCACAAGATTTGAAGACACGGTTTGTTCAACATCGGTGCCAGTAATGAGTTGTATCAACACCGGGGCCAAAATCAGACCAATGATAAAACTGACTCGCCAGGCAGACTCAGCGAGGGGCTGTTTAAGCGCGTTTGCACTGATACCTGAAATACCCGCGACACGACCAAAGAAGAACATCACCGACAAGGCAGACAAGCCAATGAGAACGCCACCAAACAAGGAGGCTATTGGTGTGAAATCAGTCATGATCAATTTGCACTCCTATTGAATAAGCACGTATCAACTGCCAATCGAAACAGTTGTGCCACTTTCCAAAGACGCATAAGCAGCATTGGCAATCATTAATGCCCGTCGTCCATCCTCACCACTGACCGATGGCTGACACTTGCCATCGAGCACATCGACAAAGTGAGCCCATTCGACCTGATAGGCATCCCGATAACGTTCAAGGAAAAAGTGCATAGGCTTTTCGTGACGCACCCCTTCCTCTCGCTCAAGCACCAGAGCGGTTTCCGGAATGTTGTTGGTACGCAATGATCCGAGCGATCCATGAGCTTCAATGCGCTGATCATAGCCAAAGGTAGCGCGCCGAGAATTGGTCACAACCGCCATCTTTCCGCTGGCACATTGCAGCGTCACTATTGCCGTATCGATATCGCCTTCATTCTTGATCATTGGATCGACCAGAGCAGCTGCCGTCGCATGGACGGCAATGGGTTCTTCACCGAGCATGAAGCGCGCAAGGTCAAAGTCATGAACGGTCATGTCGCGAAACAGACCACCAGAGACGCGAATGTATTCAGCCGGTGGTGGCGATGGGTCTTTGGAGATGACGGTCACCATTTCCACGTCGCCAATGTCGCCAGCACGAATACGTTTTTCCATGCTGGCAATACCAGGATCGAACCGACGATTGAAACCCAGCAACAATGGCGATTTCGAATCACTGGTTGCTTTTAGTACGCTATCAACACGCTCAATTGACAGATCAATGGGTTTTTCACAAAAAACGGCCTTACCGCTGTTCATGCCCCGTTCGATCAGATCACCGTGTGTTTCAGTCGCTGAGCAGATGACAATGGCATCAACACTGTCATCTTTGAATACCGTGTCCTCATCCACTGCGGAACAATGATACTTTTCCGAGAGCTCAGCCGCACCGCTGCCAAATGGGTCAACGATGTACTTGATCCCGGTACTGGGATGTCGATCGATATTGTCTATATGGACGCGTCCAATTCGTCCGGCGCCAAACAGCGCGATGGAATAGTTGCTCGTTGCACTCATAAATAAGTTGTCATTTTTTTGGTTCGCTTGCAAGCCAGTCGTGGTCTGGATGATTCTGAAAGCGCCACTTGCGCATCGGCCCGGCCATGACATTCAGATAATACATCTCATAACCATAGGGTGCAGCGCAAGGATGATGACCTTTGGGAACCAGCACGACGTCGCCGTCGTGCACCGCCATCGTCTCATCCAGAGCACCATCCTCAGTAAAGACTCGCTGAATACCAAAACCCTGTGATGGATTCAGTCGATGGTAATACGTCTCCTCAAGGTAGGTCATTTCAGGATAGTTATCCTCGTCATGCCGATGGGGTGGATAAGATGACCAATGCCCGGCAGGCGTAAACACTTCAGTAACAAGCAAACTGTCCGCGATATCCCGCTCCTCCATAGCGATGGGGTAAATATGCCGAAGATTGGTTCCGGAGCCTCGCGCAATTTGCTCGATATCGGTAATTTCGGTGGGCGCATAGTTACCGTGACCCGGAGCCGAACACACCGCGAGAGTGCAATCCGTAACAGCGGTCACAGACCACAGAATGTCATCCGGAAAATAAAGCGCACTCGGTGGAAGCTTTTCGAAAACGTTCATGCGATTGCCAAAAGCCATTCGCTCCAGAGCACCGCCAGCGATATCAGCCTTACCTTCAACAAGTACCAGAATGACTTCATTGTCACCGCTTGACTGCTCGATACGATCTCCTGGCTTTAACCGAAACAGTTCAAACCCGACGAAGGTCCAGCCAGCTGATGCTGGCGAGATGTCATGCACCTTTCCAGTCTTGCCGGATGGGCGCCGTAACAGATTGCTCATGAGATCAGTCCCACCTTTTCTTGGTGTTTATCAGCTTATGACAATACCGCAACTCATGCATCGATGCCAAAAAAGGCCGCAAAAACAATAACCTACTTCAGGCATAAAGGCTTTATGATCATCGAGTAATGCGATATCTGTGCAAGTCGCGCTTCCAGAGCCGTTAACCAATTTGACATCCTACAGCTCAGGAAGACAAGCGCCATGTTTACAACTAACAAATACAGAACTACCGCGGCTATTTGCCTGTCATTGATGGCACTTAGTGCTTGTGGCAGCAAGCCAACAAAGACACAAGCCATCGAACCGATCACCTCAGCGCCATTGGAACTGAGAACAACCAACCGTGGTCCAGCCCTGACCATAGATGACGTCTTGTTCGACTTTGAACAAGCGAACCTGCGCCCCGAGGCCAACAGTCTGATTCGCCAGGCCGCCGAGTACTTGCAAAAAAATCCGGACCGTATCGCTATTGTCGAAGGTCACACTGACCACACAGGTGACAAAAGCTACAATCAATTGCTGTCTGATGCTCGCTCCGACAGCGTCAGGCAACAACTGATGCGCTTTGGCATCTCAGAGAATCGTATCAAGACTACAGGCTTTGGCGAAACCCAGCCAGTCGCCTCGAACAAGACCCCGGACGGTCGTCAGGCAAATCGACGGGTCGAGATTGTGTTTCAGAAGATCTCTCGTCAGTACAGCAGCCTGTAGCGATCGATCGCTAACGTTTCGAATTCGAATCCCTGACGCAAAAAAGGCGGCCAAAATGGCCGCCTTTTTTTACTTCCGGTGTTGTCGAAAAACCGTGAAAGTTATGGTCCAAACTGCGCAGTCGACTGAAAGTCCTCACGCTGATAAACACGTATGTAATCTATTTCAAACTGAATTGGGAAAGCATCAACATCCGTTATATCAGGTGTTGGTGCCCACGCACTACCCGCCACCAGGTAGTTCACGAGGTTCATCGGTTGACGTGAAACCTGAGGACCAAACAGTCGTTTCACTTCACGTCCATCGATATACCAGATGACCAGCTGCGGCTCCCAAAGCACGCCAAATGTATGAAATTCATCCGCAAAATTTTCACCATTCGGCTCCTTGTATGACATGGTCGGCGAGGAACGCGTCAGGCCGGTATTTGGATCGCCAAAGTGATAGGTCTGGAACGCATCTTCGTCACCAAAGGGGTTTTCACCCAGATACTCGATGATATCGATCTCCGGAGCGTGGAACAGATTGCCCTCACCCGCATATCGATGATACAGGTAATGACTGGACAAGGCGCCGTTAACACTACTGACCTTGAGACGCGCTTCGGTATACCCGTATATAAAGCCGAATCGATCATGACTGGACAGTGCGCCAGACAAAAATTCACATCGATCCAGACCTGTCCCATCCTCTTCATCACATACCGGGGGTAGATTCGGACGAAGTTCGTCTGGAATCGGAATCGCGTTTATGACCAAAGATTCACCGGTAAAGGTAAACGGGTCATAGCCGAAATCAGGGTTCTCTTGCGTGTTGACGAAGTATTGCTGCTCGCCGTTGATGATTCGGGTGTCGCCCCAAGTCAGACCGGTATGCCATTTTGTTGCATCAATCGCATTACCATTGAATTCATCAGCAAACACAAGATCAAAGTTGTCTTCCAGCCAGAAGTCTACCGCTGAAAGATCGTGGTCCTGGGCAAAGCTGTCACCCGGAGCTTTGTAGATGTCGTCGTAACGTGGTACCGGCGCATTACGATCAAGGTGATACGTAATGGTGATAGCTTCAGAACGAGCGGACTCATTGCCTTCATCATCTACCGCGGTAACTGCATAACTGAATACATCACCAGCTCGTGGACCGTTTTCCACACAATTGTGCAAGCGATCGGCAAAGCGGGTGTAGTTGCAATCAATGAATGATGTGGTTGCCCAGAATTTGTCGATCTCGGCTCGCGCACCCGGATTCGGGTCTGTCTGATCTGGACTGATCACGTACACATGACCGTCACTGCGATAGATGTTGTAGGCGACAACAGCGCCATCATCGTTTGCAGGTGCCCAGCTAAATTCAGCCCAATCATTCGAGATCAGATCGACGCGAAGATTTTTAGGTTGCGTGGGAGGTCCGCCAGCGACCGCCGCTTCACTATCTGTCTCAAGTGACGAACCAAAAGGATCAGCTAGGGAAGTGGCTGGGATGGCGTCGGCAAACTCATCGGCAAGCGTCGGCACTTGCGGTGCTGGCAGGCTGTCATCGACCGGTCGAGCGGGATTGTCCAGAACTGGAGTCGGCGTGGGCTCAGGTGCGGGAGTGGGTTCCGGAGCGGGCGCTGGCTCAGGTGCGGGAGTGGGCTCTGGAGCGGGCGCTGGCTCAGGTGCGGGAGTGGGCTCTGGAGCGGGCGCTGGCTCAGGTGCGGGAGTGGGCTCTGGAGCGGGTGAAGGCTCTGGAGCGGGTGAAGGCTCTGGAGCGGGTGAAGGCTCAGGTGCGGGTGAAGGCTCAGGCGCTGGTGTGGGAGCTGGCTCGGGTGCTGGCGCTGGCGGAGTGGGCTCTGGCTCTGGTGTGGGCACAGGCACAGGGACTGGCGCAGGTGTTGGCTGCGGGGCTGGTGCGTCTGCCGCCGGCACTTCTGGCGTGGCCTCCGGCGTCGGCGTGAGCTCAGGAGCTGGTGCTGGTGTTTCCACCGGTGTAATCGGTGGCAGCGGATCATTACTGACCAGTGGTGTTTCGGCGGGGCTTGAGCTTGAGTCGCTGCAGGCAGCTAGCGCAAGGCTCAAAATACTGGTCGCAAGCAATCGGGAGGTTGTTTTCATGTGTTCAGCACTGGTATTGACGTAGCCGTCTTGGGAAGAGGTCATTCTTTCACGTAACGCGGCTTTTTACCGGTCTGTCCCACATCGCGTCAAGTTTCAGTCAAAAGGTATCCAATTCTTCACATTCTCGAACCAGCACCGGCCCAGCGAAAATGCCGCTGATCGCCCGGCCACAGGTGATCATCCGTCCCCGCCACCGAGCGCTCGACTTCAGCCGCGACCGCATCCATGCTACGCACACGATCGGCGTACCCCCCAAGACGGGTGTAGTCATCCAGGCGCAGCGTAAATTCAATGGGCGCAACGAGCGCCGGAGTCGGCACATAGCCAAAGGCATTAGCCGGCATTTGCATGACATCGGCCATCACTGTGATGCCGCCGCCCGGCCAAACATAGGCAGGAGCTCCACCACATGACACGTAGGTCAGCGACTCGCGGACCGATCGCGTGAGGCGTACCGGGTTTTCGGTCACGCCAGCGCGCAAAGACCCACCGGCCCCACCCATGAACAAAACCGAGCACAAGGAGGGCTCGCAATTTTCGGCCACTCGTTCAACCGACGCCTTGAGCGCCTCAGGCAAATCGGCTGGCGTCGGTACAAGGTCATCGCTCAGCTCAAAGTACGCCCACTGCTCACCCGTGGTCGAGACCATCAACAGACGCAAGCCGGGATACGCGATACCTGGCCTGAACTCCTCTACGATGGACAACGGATCATCGATATCCGTGCCACCCCAACCAGATCCAGGTTCCGCCACCTGAAAATAACGGCCAGGTGTTGATTTTCTTCCCTTGATGCGAATGCCGGTCGGCTTCATGTCAAGCAACTTCCCCGCTTGATGCTCTGACAACACACCAGTGATGTGATCATCGACCACCACAACTTCATCAACGTGCGGTGCCCACTGCCTGGCAAACATGCCTATCGTTGCCGAGCCGCAACCAACCCGCATCAGCTGTTCACGGGTGCCATTGACCACCGGAGCCTGGCCCGCCTGCACTGTTATTTCCGCGCCATTGTCAATGGACAGTTCAACCGCTTTGCGATTGCACAACTGCAAAAGCGTTTGACACGTCAGGCGCCCTTCCTTTTTTGAACCACCGGTAAGGTGATTAACACCACCCAATGACATCATCTGCGATCCGTACTCACCGGTGGTGACATGGCCAACCGCTTCTCCCTGCACACGAACCAATGATTGTTCTGGACCGATATGCCTATCTGTATCGATCTTTATCTTGACGCCGCAATAACTGAAAATCCCCTCCGTCACAACGGTCACCATATCTACATCGTTATATTTCTGACCGACGATGAAAGGCGCCGGCTTGTAGTCCGGGTATGTAGTACCTGCGCCGATAGCGGTGACAAAGCGCTCCGCTTTCAGTATATCGCCGCTCCAGTTTTCCGGGCTGCTCGCAGCGTCATCGCTGGATAAGTCGTCGTTATTGCCTTTTGCCTTACTGGCATCGCTCTCATGTCGAAGAAACGGTACTGCACCCTGGCTCGGATTCTCCTTGCGCTCAAGTATTGTGAAAGGATCAACCCTGACCAGCTCACCTCCTTCGTTAGCGTAGCGGTCGCAAGCCCCGCTTCTGCCATCCTTGATGTAACAGAGCACCGGACAAGCATCGCAACGAATTTTGCCGTTATCTTCAGTTTCAACCGCAAACCTGACCATCAAGCATCCACCTGTTTGTCAACATCAATAGTTTGCTCCGTGCTGTGTATGGCAGCAAGTATCTTGTCAGGTGTTGCCGGTAATTCAGTCACCCGCGCACCACTGGCATCGGCAATGGCATTGAGAACCGCGGGTGCTGTGGGTATCAATACATGCTCACCTAGCCCCTTGGCGCCAAACGGCCCATGAGCATCAGGAACTTCGACCAGAATCGATTTGATCGGAGGAATATCTCCGATGGTTGGTATCAGATAGTCATGCAGATTTTCGGTGCGACCCGGGATGAATTCCTCCATCAATGCCAGACCCACGCCTTGTGCAATCCCACCCTGTATTTGCCCCTCCGCCAGCACCGGGTTGATCGCTTTGCCAACATCATGGGCAGCAATGAATTTTTCCAACCTCACTGTACCCAGACCTATGTCGACATCCAAAATGGCGAGTTGAGCAGCGTAACCGTACATGGCATACGGCACACCTTGACCATTTTCATCAAGCGGCTCGGTCGGTGGATCATACGACTCGATGGCCATCAAGACATAGCCATCATCGTTAACAGGCAATTCATCAAGCTTGATGCTTGCCGTCTCCAATTTGTCAGCGCCCGCATTGACCTGTAGCAAACCACCGCCACACTGAAGTGTTTGAATCTCGGTACAGTTGGTCAAACGGACAATCTGTTCGCGCAGACTGCGCGCGCTGAGTCTGGCCGCTGTGCCCGACACGAACGTCTGACGCGAAGCGGATGTTTTACCCGCATCGGGAGTGACTGCCGTATCCGGGCCAATTATTTCAATGTCCCCTGCCGCAACCCCTAAGGTATCGGCAAAGATCTGCAAGATAACTGTGTTCGAACCCTGCCCGATATCTATCGCGCCTTGATGCAGGCAAATTTTTCCCGCCGACGTAATGCCAGACTTTATCGTCGACGGGTTCGACAATGAAGTATTCCCACAGCCATACCACCCCGCGGCAATACCAATTCCACGACGCCATGGTGAATGATCCTGTACTGCTGTTTGGTTAAACGCGATGGCATCAGCTGATGCGTTCTGCCAATGATTTTCAAGAGCATCAAGACAAGCCTTGATCCCACAAGAATCTATACGCTGACCGGTCACGGTTGGCATATCGCCATCCAGTGCATTGAGTTGCCGAAACGCAAGCCTGTCCATATCAAGCGCATTCGCCAACTCATCAAACAAGGATTCCTGTGCGATCGCAACTTGCGGCACACCAAAACCACGAAAAGCCCCGGCAGGCGATGTATGTGTGTAGATACCATGTGCTTCAGCATGATAATCACGCACAAGATAAGGACCAGACGCATGCACCGGCACACGATTGGCAACAGTAGGACCCCAGGATGCATAAGCGCCCGTATTGAAGGTGCCATCAAACAAAAAGCCTTTCAATTTGCCAGTTTTATCGACACTGATTTCCAACCGCATATCAGACGCATGTCGCTTGGTGGTTGACTGCATCGACTCGGTACGTGTGTAAGCAATTTTTACCGGCTTGTTCAGCACCCAGGCAGCCAAGGCAACAAACGGTTGAAAAGAAATATCGAGCTTCGAACCGAACCCACCACCGCAGGCAGATGGTACGACGCGAATGAACTCCTCAGGCAATGCCATGATGGCAGCCACACTCTCACGATCCAGATAGGCCGCTTGCGTGCACCCATATATTTCCAGCGTATCGCCAACCCGCACAGCGTAACCAGCCTCTGGTTCAATATAAGCGTGTTCAACAAAACCCGTTGAGAATCGCCCACGCGCACTAAGAAAACAATCGGCGATGGCACTGCGGGCATCCCCGCAAACGACTTTGCCACCACACAGTACGTTACTGCCATGATCTGCATGGACGAGCGATGCGCCGTCTTCCAACGCTTCCATAGGTGTTAATGTTGCTTCGAGTTCGGTAAAACTCACCGGGAAATCATCAAGATCCATCGCGGCTATCGCAGTAGCGTCGCCGACCACAGCGGCCACCGCCTCACCTTTAAAGCGAGTGACCGTTTCGGCAAATACTGGTTGATCGATGTAGCCTGGAATGATGCCGAACAGATTACGCCCAGGAATATCATTAGCTGTAAACACACGCACAAGGCCTGCGTTCGATTTGACATAAGAATTCACATCACCAAACTCGAAAGATGCGTAATGGTACGGTGAACGCACGAGTCGCAAGGCCAGTGCCTCAGCAGGCGCAAGATCATCACCAAACTTGTCAGTACCATTGACTTTAGGTACGCCATCAACCCGAATCATACGTTGACCGACAAGTCCATGCTGCAAATCATTAGCGACATCACTCGATACATCGCTCACCTTTATCGCATCGGCACTTGCTACTGATGTGCTGATATCGGACCCAGCATCAAGCACCGCATCGATTATCTTGCGATAACCCGTACAACGGCACAAGACCCCGCCCAAGGCATCCTGCACCTCACCGAGCGTCGGATTTTGACGTTCACGCAACAAGGCAACCGCACTGACCAGCATGCCAGGCGTACAGATTCCACATTGCGCAGCGCCGTGGCGCAGAAACGACGACTGCAAGGACCGGGTGATCTCACAGGAGGAATCAAGTCCGACAAGCGTATCAACAGACTTGCCCGAAATTTTTCCCACTGCGGTCAAACAGGCGCAAACGGCCTTGCCATCAACCAGCACGGTGCAAGCCCCACAGTCACCCGCATTGCAACCGATCTTGACGTCAAGACAATCACAGGACTCGCGCAGCAGTGACGACAGCCGAGTTGTGTGTAACGCATTGTGCGTTACTGATTGACCATTCAATGTGAAGGAGACAGAGCGCGTCATACGGGTACGTTCTCCCATTGCTGGGCGCAATCAACAATAAGCCTGACAAGCATTTCCCGCACAGCCTGTTGGCGATAGTCTGCGGAACCGCGAACATCATCAATCGGTGTGAGTTCCGACAGTTCAGCTTGCAAGACAATCTGCGACACCGAATCTGCAGTCAGTGCCTGAAGCGCTTGCCCTTTGAGGCTCGATTCAAGCGCCTCAAGCCGACAAGCAACCGGCGAACAAGAACCAACAGCAATACGCGCATCGCTGATCTCGCCATTGTGACGCTCAAGGGTGACGGCAATCATCGCTATCGAAATGACCAGATAACGACGCGCACCAAGTTTAGTGAATACGCTTCGCGCTTCATCGCTCTGTGATGGCACATGAATGGCGATTAACAATTCATCATCGGCCAATGCCGTACGACGTACACCGAGAATGAAGTCAGCCAAAGGCAATATGCGTCGCCCACGACTTGAAGCCAGCTCAACCCGCGCATCAAGCGCCAGCAAGGGAGGCACACCATCAGCCGCTGGTGATGCATTACATAGATTACCGGCAAGCGTTGCTGCATTCTGAATCTGTACTGACCCCACTTCGCGCGCGGCAGCTTTCAAACCATCAAACACAGGAGGTAATTCTGCCTTGATCAATTCAGTCCAGGTACAGGCAGCGCCTATTCGCCACCCTGACGCATCGACCGATATACCCCTAAGCTCTTTTATGTTTGTAGTATCCAGTACATCCGACGGCGGAGACTTATCATCCAGTGAAGGATAGAAATCCGTGCCACCAGCAAGCACATGAAGAGAAGTTGCAGCGCGGCGATCAAGCGCCTCTTTTAAGTTCATTGTTTGTCTCAAACAGCAATGGATCTAAACCGACAAATAAGCGCTTCTAATATCAGGGCTTGCATCAAGTTCGGCGAATGTGCCGTCGTACCTTATATTGCCACCTTCTATAATGACCGCACGATCAGACACGATGCGTGCAAAGTGCAGGTTCTGCTCGGACAACAATACGGGTAAACCCTCGCGCTTGAGCTTGAGAATGGTCTCCGCCATGTGCTCGACAATCACCGGTGCAATGCCCTCCGATGGCTCATCCAGCAACAGTATTTTGGGATTTCCCATCAACGTGCGAGCAATCGATAACATCTGTTGCTCACCACCGGACAAGGCACGCCCTCGATTGGCGCGTCGCTCGGACAGATTGGGAAACAATTCAAACAGTATGTCGACCGTCCACTCGAATACACCGGCGCGGGGCGCCTGCCTGCCCACTTCAAGGTTCTCCATTATCGTCAGATCGGTAAAGATTCGCCGCTCTTCCGGGACATAGCCAACGCCGAGTTTTGCCACCTGGTGGGGTGCCAGCCGAGTCAGTTCATGCCCATCAAAAACCACACGACCCCGCGCAGGTTTGACCAATTGCATGATGGATTTCATGGTCGTTGTCTTGCCCGCCCCATTCCTTCCAAGCAGCGACACAACTTCACCTTCACCAATCGCGAAGCCGAGATCATTGAGAATATGCGCCTTGCCATAAAAGCTGTTTACTGCATTCAGTTCAAGCATGTCCTGATGCCTCATCACTGGCAAAAACATTCCCACCACCGAGATACACTTCCTTGACAATTGGATCATTGCGTATCGCGTCAACATTGCCATTGGCGATCAGCTCACCGCGATTAAGCACCATTACTCTATGCGCATGGGCAAACACAACATCCATATCATGCTCAGTAAACAGTACACTGAGATTTTTTTTAACGACGATGTCTGTGGTCAGTTGCATCAAGGCGATTCGCTCACTGGGTGCCATACCGGCCGTTGGTTCATCCATTAGCAAGAGAGTCGGCTCATGCGCTAGCGCTATTGCCAGCTCCAGTCGCTTCAGATCACCATAGGCAAGAATGGCCGAGTGTCGATCCGCTTGCTCGCTCATGCCCACAAGATCGAGTAATGCCATAGCCTTGTCACGATAAAGCTTGTGCGCGAATGGTCGAATTGAATAAACACGGCGATGATGTGAGATCAAGGCCATCTGAATGTTCTCGATCACCGTCATCGACGCATAGCTTGCCGTAATCTGAAACGTGCGCCCGACGCCACGACGCCATATCTGCCTTGGCTTCAGTCCGGTAATTGTTTCGCCGTTCAGCCGTACCTCGCCACTCGTTGTGGGCAATTGCCCCATCAACATATTGAAGCAAGTGGTCTTGCCTGCGCCATTGGGTCCAATCAATGCCAGGAGTTCTCCGACGGCTACATCGAAGCTCACATCCTGAACCGCGTGAATACCACCAAACGACTTCGACAAGCCTTTCACTGACAGTACCGGTGTTGTATCCGTTTTCATAATTCAGCGTCCGGATGACGAACCAGGCCGATACGCTCAGCGAGTTTACGTAAGCTGCCAACAATGCCATAAGGCGCTAGTATGACCACGGCTATGATCAACAAACCAAGTGTTAGTCGCCAGTACTCGAAACGCGTCAGATAATCCTTGACGAGTTCGAGAGAGCCTGCGCCAACCACACCGCCGGACAAGGTCTTCACGCCACCGAGAAAGACCACGATAAGCCCATCAAAGGACTTGGCTATTTCAAGTTCGGTAGGAAAAACACTGCCTTTGGAAAAAACGAAAAGACCACCGGAGATGCCTGCCATCGCACCGGCAAAAGCAAAGGCTATCCACTGCACACGTTTGGTATCAATACCCGTGGCTTCTGCCTGTCGACTTGAATCCCGCGATGCACGCAGCGCATAACCGAACGGCGAATGGGCAACATGGCGTAACAGGATGATGCCACCGACCCCGACAATCACCGTGAAGTAAAAATAGGCATTGGCACTTGACAGCCAATCGGCCGGCCAGATATCTACCAAGCCATCATCACCGCCGGTAAATTCATCCCACTGAAAAACCAGTGACCACACCAATTGCGCCAGCGCGAGCGTCAACATGGCGAAATAGACACCGGTCAGCCGAATGCATAACCAGCCGATAATCACGGCAGCAAGGCCAGCGCCAACTGGCGCCAAAACGAACGCAAGCTCCATCGGCGCATTCGCATGCGAGACCAGCAACGCAGCGACATAGGCACCGCCACCGAAGTACGCCGCATGTCCGAACGACACCAGACCACCCAGACCCAACAGGAAATGCAAGCTCGCTGCAAACAGACAGAAGATGATGATGTCGGTCGCCAGAATGACAAGGAAATGTTCTTCCAGAAGCGGCAATGCGAACAAGGCAATCAACAAGATACCGACCAACAAACGCCCGACGACACCGGCAGGCTTGATCGGACGCTCCGGTTCTCCAACCTGCCCGTGCTCGCCAGCCACTTCTTCACGGCCAAGCAAACCATAAGGTCTGATTGTCAACACGACTGCCATCACGACAAACATCAACACCAAGGTGCTTTGCGGCAAATACGCCACGCCAAAGACGTTCAGCACGGATATCAATACAGCCGCTATATAGGCCCCGGGCAATGATCCCATGCCACCAATGACCACAACCACGAAGATGGCGGCGAGGATATTGAAATCCATCAGAAGATCCGCCCCGCCTTTGGGTAACTGGATGGCCCCCCCCAGACCTTCCAATGCGGCACCGAGAAAAAACACACCAGTAAACAACCAGGCCTGGTTGACACCGAGCGCCGACACCATTTCACGATCCTGAGTGGCAGCACGAACCAGCACACCGACACGCGTACGCGCGATCAGAAACCACAAGCCGAACAAGACAAACGGTGTCATCGCAATAAGTGCGAGATCATATTTTGGAATGGGCTCACCCATGATGCGGACAACACCCTTGAGGCCCGGCGCACGAGGTCCAAGCACATCCTCTGCTCCCCAGATCAATAGCGCGAGATCCTGAATGACCAGAATGACGCCAAAGGTCGCCACTAGCTGAAACAGCTCAGGTGCTTTGTACACCGGACGCAATACAAGCATCTCGACGATGACGCCCACTACACCAACTGCAAGCCCCGCCAGAACGACTGATGCCCAAAACCCAATCGCACCGGGTAATACTTGCATCAGTGAATAACCGATGAAGGCACCCAGCATATAAAAGGACCCATGGGAGAAGTTGACAATCCGGGTAACGCCAAAGATCAGCGATAGCCCGGATGCCACCAGAAACAAGGTTGCCGCATTGGCAAGGCCCGTTAATAATTGCGCCAGAAACAGGCCCATAGAAACAATACGTTCTTGTTAGTTGAAAGAATCAGTCAGTTGAAGCGTTAACTACTGTGGACGTAGCGCTTTTACTTCATCATCGGGCAACAAATAGCCCGCGCCATCCTTGTAAGTCCAGTCAACCATGATGCCGGCATCATCCTTCAAACTCGTGGTCCCCACAAACGCGCCCATGGTCGCCTGATGGTCGATTTCGCGGAAATGTATCTTGCCAACCGGTGTTTCGACATCAAGCCCTTTGAATGCTGCCTTGATGGCATCAGTTTCTGTTGAACCGGCCCGGGTCAATGCGGCCGCAATGGATTGCGCTGTCATATAGCCCACCAGCGATCCGATCTTGGGCGATTCACCAAACCTGGCCTGATAGGCATCAACAAACACCTTGTTGCTACCGTCCTCAAAGTCGTACCACGGATATCCGGTAACGACCCATCCTTCCGGGGCTTCGTCAGCCAGTGGCTCAAGATACTCAGGTTCACCGGTCAAAAGACCATAAACCTGGCGCCCATCAAACAAGCCTCGTGTCGTACCTTCGCGTACAAACTTGGCCAGGTCACCGCCGAAGGTCACGTTATAAATAGCATCGGGTTTGGCGCGTTCGATGGCTTGCACTTCAGCACCGGCATCAATTTTGAACAAGGCCGGCCATTGCTCCGTCACAAATTCAACATCCGGCTTAAGTGCCAACAACGCTTTTTGAAAAGCAGCTACTGCATCCTTGCCATAGGCATAGTTCGGGGCAATGGTTGCATACGTTTTTGCATCAGTCTTGGCGGCTTCTTCCGCCAACATGGCCGCTTGCATATAAGTTGATGCGCGGAGCCGGAATGTGTAGTCATTACCCTTCTCCCAGACAAGTGCATCAGCCAATGGCTCAGAGGCCAGGTACACAACTTTCTTTTCAGCGGCGAACGATGAAATAGCGAGACCGATATTACTTAATATGGTCCCCGTAATCATCGCGACACCCTCTCGCGACACCAGCTCTTCGGCAATTTTTACCGCCTCACCCGGCTTTCCTTGGTCATCACGAAAAATAAATTCAAGCGGCCGCCCCTCAATACCACCGGCGCTGTTGATTTCCTCAAGTCCAAGTTCAATGCCATTCTTGTACGGTCCTGCAAAAGCCGCCATTCGTTTGTAATGATTGATTTCGCCAATTTTAATCGGTTCCGCCGCTGAAACAGCACCTGCTACAACAACAAATGCAGTCGCTGCAACACTACTGATCCATTTAGATATCAATTTCATGCTCTATTTCCTCTCGTGGTATTTTTAGATCGTGGTCATTGTCATCAGGGCACATCACTTCAGTACACACATCCCTGAGTGTGTGCCTGTCTCACGAACTCATCGCTTCTATGCGTTGGCGATACACTGTCGGCCCCTTGTCAATGGCGAGTCGTATCGGTTTACGCGGTTGCAAGGAGCTGTTTTTCTCGCGAATCGCATCTTCTTGTATCGCCTCAAGAATGGCTTTGTCTTCATCAAAGGCGACCCGGAACATGGCGTCCATCTGTGCCGATGCAGCCGCATCGTCGACCGCTGCGTTCCTGATATGCATCCAACGATCAATCGTGTAATGCTCATTGACCGGTGTCAGAAAATGCAAGGCAAAAATACGCACACCTTCGTCACGTTGGTCCTCATTCAATTGCTTGGTCACATCGGCACTACCGAAGTCGATAACCGCTGTACAGGGCAAATGTAAATAGTAATAGTGCCAACGATCAACGTTAGCTTCGAAACCACCGAACTTCTGAAAGAAGCCTACCGGTGGTGCATCACGAATCCAACGCCAGGCAACCAGTACATCGCCATCGGTATCAACACTGACCGGTATATCCTCACTAGCAGCATTTCCCAAGGTCGTTGGATGGACAAAACTGACATGCGCCGGGTCAACCAGGTTCTCGGCAACATTCAGGTAGTTGGCTTTCAGGTGCAGGGCATCACCCTGATGGGCATGCCAACGCGCATCGTGAAACTGCGGCATGTCGAACACCTTCGATAAATCAGCCCTGTCAGCATCGCCCATCCAGACAAACACAATATTGTGTTTCTCGACCGTTGCGTAGCGCTCGACATACGCCGTCGAGGGGATATTGTCCTGACCTGGAATACGTACGCAACGACCGCTGCAGTCAAACGTCATGCCGTGATAACCACACTGTAAATCGTCGCCCACACGTATTCCCTTGGACAACGGTAACTGACGATGTGGGCAGCGATCTTCCAGTGCGGCGATACGCTTATCCGACTGCCGGTACATGACTATATGTTCGTCAAGTATGGTGACTCGCCGCGGTTCTTCATCTATCTCCGAAGACCAGCCAGCAACATACCAGGCGTTGCGAACCCAGGTTGTCCGCGCATTACTCATCGCAGGCCGTCCTTGCCTTCTGCCTCATCATGTGTCAGCCCACCCACACGCGGTAACGGCCGGCCAGAATCCGTAACCGCGACCGCGACCATTATTTCATTGGCCCGTGGCGCATCATTGATGCTGACTTCCATACCATCGAAATGTGAGCGCACATAGGCGGCGTCCTTGTGACCCAAAGGCACATCAAGCACCTGCCCCATGGAACCCATTTTTTTGCTCGATGCGACCAGTGCAGCACCTTTCTCAACAGCGGCCCTTAACGGTTTGCCGAGTCTCGGGTGCAGGATGGCCGCCGCATGTTCCAGCTCACCGTTTTCACCCACCATCGCTGACTTGCCATAACTTTCAGCTGCCGCCGCATCAATACCCAGCAGCGCAACACATTTCTCGCCGAGCAGCCCTCCGAGTTCCTCACCGATCACCATGAGTGCTTCCAGATCATCATGGTAATGTCCGGCATAGGGATTCTCGATAACCGCTACCGCTGCCGCACGTCTTGTCGGCGGGCTGATGAGCTTGCCCATCTCCTGATGGGTTTCGTCGATGAAACTGACGATCTTACGAATCTTCGCATGTGCCATCGACACTCTCCAGTAATGGATGGGCGTCGCCAACCAAAGCGACTTCGTTCTTCAATTGAATGTATACCGCCAGCACAAGACCACTGGCGTAAAACTGCTCAGCCATATGTACACCGGATCGCATGGCCAATGCAAGAGCTACAGGATCAACATCACCCACGCCAACTGTCACCTGATGATGCCGCAGGTCCGAATCTGGTGCCAGCTCGACCGCTGCTTGGCGGCGAATACCGCTAGCCCCGGGCGCATCAACCGCATTGGCAATCAAGGTTGCCGCCACATCGGCGGCGGCCGCAGAACCTGCCAGCACCGTAACCGCATCAGCAATACCCAGTGAGTGACTCCTGCCACGCCAACCACTCGTGGCAATACCGCCCACACCACTTTTGCGATCAATAACGATATGCGCATCACGATGTAAACTGGAAGGATCAGCAATCACACCAATGCGATAGGTCTGTTCATCCTGAAGCGCAAGGCTGATATCACCGCCATTGTTGATTGCTAATTGAGTCAGTTGCGCACCCTGCTTGACGTACTGCAAAACATGGTCAGCGACTGCACCAGCAACTGCCACCATCGGGGTAAGCAACACCCCACGATAGGGTTCAGTTGCCGCCATCATGCGTTGCGCGACTGGACCGGAAAAACGAACATCAGGGGAATCAGACACAAGCGGTGTCCGCAGCCATTCGAGTTCGTCTGTCAGCGTTTCAAGTACCGGGGCAAACACATCGACCGCCCGCGCATAAGCCTGTCGTACTTCGCGCGCATCACCTTTAGCATCGATCAACAAATCGATCGGACCATGCTGCAGATGCAGGCGACCATCTGCCAACACCCACGCCGAGGCCGCCTGGTAGGAGCGTGTCTTTACTGTGCGGGGCGACAAACTATCGCAATCCGTCCGCCCCTTCGATATCACTGGCTGCGAGCCCTCCCACACGCGCGTGAATACGAGAACCCGTGGTCATCACCAAAGCAAGCATAATTTCACGCGACCTAGGTGCATCATTCATCCCGACTTCCATCGCATCAAAGTGACTACGAACATAAGACGCATTGATATGCGTAACCGGGATGTCCAATCGTGTACCCGGCCCACCAACCTTTTTGGTCGACGGCACGATCGCTTTTGCATCACCGAGCACTTCACGCATGGCATATCCGCCCGGCACATGCCACAAGGCTCCATGTTCAAGCTCACCGTCACCGCCAACAATTGCGCCCTTGCCATAGCCTTCGATGGCCGAAACACCGCCCAGGACATCGACCAGACGATTGGCCATATCGATACCCAATGGTTTCAAGGTGTCCATCAGATCCTGAATGTCAGGTTCATAGCGCCCTGCAAACGGGTTTTCTATAACCGTCAACGCGGCAGCCCTGCGTAAGGGACTGTCTGCAACCGGCCCACCCTCGTGATGAATTTCCTCCAGGGACAAGGCGCGCTTTCGTACAACTATTTCTGGCATCGAATGGACCTGATAGACTGTTTCCAGAGGCGACTTGTTACACCCAATAGAGGCTCCGGGTCAACCCTTCTCCGTCAATATCAGGACTGGCAATGACAGATTCTTCGCAAAAACTGGTTATTCGAAATATCGGTCGAATCCTGTCAGGCAAACTCGAGCAACCACTGATTGACGGCAATTGCGTCATCGCAACAGACGGCGTCATCACCGCTATCGGCGATGCCGCCGCCCTCGACATCGACCAGGCAGATGTCACGATCGATGCAAACGATACCTGGTTGGCACCCGGCCTGATAGACAGTCATGTGCACCCCGTGATCGGCGACTACACACCGCGACAGCAACAGATTCACTGGATAGATTCCTGCTTGCATGGCGGCGTGACCACCATGATATCGGCAGGCGAGGTTCACATGCCAGGCCGACCCAAAGACATTGTGGGCTTGAAGGCATTGGCGATAGCCTCACAACGCTGGTACGAAAACTTCCGACCATCCGGCGTCAAAATGCTCGCGGGTGCGCCGGTACTTGAAGAAGGCATGGAAGAGCACGACTTCAAGGAACTGGCAGAGGCTGGTGTCAAGTTACTCGGTGAAGTCGGTCTCGGTTCGGTCAAGGCGGGGGAAACTGCTGCGCAAATGGTCAAGTGGGCGCGCAAGTACGGCATACAGTCAACGATTCATACCGGTGGCCCGTCAATTCCGGGCTCCGGGCTGATAGACAAGGATGTCGTATTGGAAGCTGACGCCGATATCATTGGCCACATTAACGGTGGGCACACCGCGCTGCCAGATAATCAAATTACCTGTCTCTGCGAAAGCTGCACCCGTGGTATCGAGATCGTCCACAACGGCAATGAACGCGCCGGGCTCCTGGCCATGCGCACCGCGTTTGAAATCGATCAATCCGAGCGTGTCATTCTCGGCACAGACTCGCCGGCAGGTTCAGGCGTCCAACCACTCGGTATCCTGCGCATGATCGCCATGCTGTCGAGCCTGGGTAACGTGCCGGCCGAAATCGCCTTTTGCTTTGCCACTGGCAACACAGCGCGAATGCGCGAGCTCGACAGCGGAATCGTCGAGATCGGAAAATCCGCCGATTTTGTCATCCTCGATCAGGCCCAGCATTCGCCGGGCAAGGATATGCTCGAGAGCATCCAGCAAGGCAATCTGCCGGGTATTGGCATGACGATCATCGACGGCAAGGTATGCTCTCATCGAAGCCGTAATACTCCACCGGCAACCCGGCTGCCCGCAGTTATCTAGTCAGTTCTCACGACAAGCTCAAGCAGGTCCACGGCATCAGCAGAATCAAGCCGTCAGGGTTTCATTCCAGACGCTCACAGCACATTACTCCCCTTTTTGGCGTCAATTTCGCATACCTTGGCCACAACTGATCTTTCTTCTCCCGATTAATTCAAACAGAACTTATCCACGATGGGTGCATTCAAGGAACCACACGGCGGCTCGCTAAAAGAGCTTTATCTAAACGAAACAGCGGCTGAAAAGGAACAAACGCTCGCGGCCGACTATCCACTCTGGACACTGAGCGCGCGTCAACTGTGCGACCTGGACCTGTTGACCAATGGTGCGTTTTCGCCGTTGACCGGCTTTCACACAGAAAAGGAATATCTTGGTGTGTGCAAGGACATGCGGCTTCCTGACGGCACCTTGTGGCCAATGCCGATCTGCCTTGACGTCAGTGAAGAATTCGCAAAAAGCCTTGAAGTCGGCAAGCGACTCGCGCTATGCGATCCCGAAGGCGTACTCCTCGCGACCATGGATGTCGAAGATATCTATCAACCCGACAAGCAACAGGAAGCTCTAAACGTATTCGGTTCGGCGGATATGGCTCACCCAGGGGTCAGATATCTAATGAACAAGGCCGGACCCGTTTACGTTGGTGGCCGCGTTCACGGCATCGAACCACAGACACAATATGATTTCAAACTACTACGAGATGCGCCGGCCGAGCTTCGCGGGCGCTTCCGCAAACTGGGTTGGCGACGCATCGTCGCTTTTCAGACGCACAACCCGCTACACCGTGCAGAACAGGAATTGACCTTTCGTGCTGCCCGTGAAGTGCAGGCAAACTTATTGATCCAACCAGTTATCGGTTTAGCCAATTCCGGTGACGTCAATCACTTCACTCGAGTTCGCTGTTACGAGCATGTCCTCAATGAGTATCCGGAACAAACAACCAGCCTGAGCTTGTTGAATCTCGCCATGCGTATGGCAGGACCTCGTGAAGCACTGTGGCACGCAATCATACGCAAGAACTATGGCTGCACACACTTCATTGTCGGGCCCGATCATGCGAGCCCCGGCGATGACAGTAACGGTAAACCATTCTACGGTCCATACGATGCGCAGGTGCTGTACAAGAAACACGAGGAAGAACTCGATATCACTATGGTTCCGTTCCGTAAGATGGTCTATCTCGAGAACAAGGCACAATATGTTGCCGAAGACGAAGTCGCAAGTGATGACAGTGCACTGAGCCTGACAGACACCGAATTTCGCCGACGTCTGGACGAAGGGCTTGAAATTCCGGATTGGTTTTCATACACGAACGTGATCGAGGAATTGCGTCGTACAAACCCACCGAAGAATCGTCAAGGCTTCACCGTATTTTTCACTGGCCTGTCGGGTTCCGGAAAATCAACTATTGCCAACGCATTGATGGTCAAGCTGCTTGAAAATGGATCACGTCCAGTCTCTCTGCTCGATGGTGATGTTGTTCGCAAGCATCTTTCGAGTGAACTGACATTCTCCAAGGAACACCGAGACCTGAACGTTCAGCGCATTGGCTATGTGGCCAGCGAAATAACCAAGAATGGTGGAATCGCGATTTGCGCACCTATTGCCCCCTATTCCAGGACACGCCAGGTTGTCCGTGATTTGATCGAACCACTCGGCGGCTTCCTGGAAATTCATGTGGCAACGTCACTGGAAGAATGCGAACGGCGTGATCGCAAGGGTTTATACAAGCTGGCACGAGAAGGCAAGATTAAAGAATTTACCGGTATTAGTGACCCTTATGAAGAGCCTGAAAGCCCGGAAGAAAAAATTGATACCAGCGGATTAAGCCCGGATCTCGCCGCCCATCGAATTGTACTGAAACTCGAGAGCATGGGATACATCGGCTAGCGGGTATTCATACTCACCTGACTACGTATCAGGCACGACAGACTGCTGAGTCAGGTTGCTCCGGTTGCGCTGCCAACACAATCGCTTAGCCATTCGACTGATGCCTTGATACGGCCAATCTCACGAAGCTCTGGTTGATAGCTCAACCAGACTTCCTGGCTGGGCAACGCTTCTCTGGATTCAAGGCGGGTCAGGGCCTCGTCATTGGCAGCAAGAATATCCGGTAGCAAGCTTTTGCCAAGATTCGCGTGCAGACAACGCAGCAATGTCTCCAAATTATTGACGATCAAACGTGAACGATTCTCGCTCTCTCTTTGGGCACGGTCATTGAGCCATTTCGCCATGGGCACATCGGTATTGTTTGCGTCATAACTCAACCAGGGAAGCTCGTCAGTCTTGTTCGGGTCAGCATATTGAGTTGCTGCGTAAACACCACTGCTCAGCTCTCCAAGACGCTTTTTGACTATGCGCGGGTCATCTTCAGGTTTGCACAGTTGCACTGAAATATCAGTTTCACGTCGAGCGACACTGATGCGTTTGTTGACCGCAATCAAATCAATTTCGAGTTCCGGATGCTGAACCATCAAATCCTTGAGTCTCGGCACCAGCAGATGATTGACAATCAAAGGTTCCGCTGCAATGCGTACAGCTCCACTAACCAGTTTGTCGCTACCTGCAACCCGACTTCGACCAGCATCTATTTCCGCTTCCGCGCGCTCGATATGCTGCACCAAAAGTAATCCGGCATCGGTCGGTTCCAAGCCCGAAGCACTTCTGGAAAAAAGTTTGGTCTGGAGTTGCTCTTCGGCTTGAGCCAAGCGACGTGAGACTGTTGTTTCATTAACGTCAAGCGCACGAGCTGCCGCAGCCAAAGTTTCGCATCGAAACACGGCAAGTATAAATCGGAAACTATCCCAGCTATGCACCTGCATATTTGCATTCCATCCCTGCAAAAATACTGCCGACCAACATTGCGACAACAGCACTCATTAGATTGATTTTAAACCTAGGTGTCCAAGCGATATTTTACTAAACTGACAACCTGTAAAACACCTGACTGCCTTACATCAAGACTACAAGACTCACAAAGACTCGCGCTCATAACCAACGCCTATGTCTGTATTTTTGCAACGACCAGCTGCAAAAAAACCTGAGTGAATAACGGTTTCATGATGCGTGTAATTCACTAACGAAATTGGCAAGCAGGGATCAAGGCTAATACCAACTCGCCGAAATCACAATGAGTGAATATCAATCATGACAATGAAAAACTCCGATAATTTCATTTGTGCTAGTAAAATGTAAATCCGGATTTGTCCGTGGGCAAATGCAATCGAAAGCATGCCTCATTGCTGATACAAGCCTCGTGTAAAAAGAAGACCGACAGCGCCTGACAATAAAATACATACGTAACCAATGCATCCAGCCACAAACAAATTTTTTATCTAATGAGCGTAAACACCAAAGAGCTGGAAAGCGCGTTACTGAACACAGTGGACGCAGAAATAAAACTGATGCGTTCGTTTAATAAAAAATATCTACCTGTAGATATCGAGACAACTATAGCGATGCGAATGTCACGCGCTGTGGTTTCGTCAATATGCCAGATTGGCGAAAGGCATGCAGACATCTTGACCACCGCTACTCGTATCGCTCTTGAGCGTCACGCCAATCATCTGATCGACCTGAGCGAAAACTACGAAAATCGAATACAACAAAGCAACGATCGCGAAGCCTTACTGCCAATTTGGCACGCCTGAGCCGTATAACAAACTTGTCTGACTATAGGTGGTCTGACTAATTTGACTTCAATACTGGTCGATCTCTTTTACCTGCGACGCAAAATCCCAAGCGCAAACACGGCGACAAACGCCAACGATGAAGCGGCATTGGCAACATACGTCATGGCAGCAGCCCGAAGCATCTCATTTGCGCCGTCATGATCACGCTCATCAACCAGCCCAAGACGTTGTAACTCATACAAGGCTCGCTTGCTTGCGTCAAATTCTATTGGCAAGGTAATCAATTGAGTCAGAATACTAGCCGCCACCATCATCATACCGATGTCCAGCATCGGACCACTGCCCAGAAATCCACCGCCCAAGGCCAGACCCATGCCGAGCTGATTGCCGAGTGCGGCTATGGGCATCATCACGGCCTTGGCTTTTAATGGTCGGTAGCCACTGGCATCCTGAATCGCATGCCCAACCTCATGCGCCGCGACCGCAATGGACGCGACACTTGGTTCGTGATTAATGCGCTCTGAAAGACGAATCAGTTTCTGTGACGGAATGTAATGGTCGCTTAGCTGCCCTTTTGATACCTCTAGGCGTACGCCGTGTAAACCATTGCTGTCCAGAATGTGTCGAGCCACCTGTTGACCGTTGACACCGAGTCGGTTGGCAACTTGCCCCCATTTGGCATAGGTACGCGTCATCCACCAACGGACCAAGCCTGCAAGCACGAAAGAAAATACTCCGACGAGAATGAACATCCTGGCTCCTCTAGCTTAGACAGTCGAAACTATACAGTCAGTGAAAACCGACCGGCAACTCCAAGCGAGCGATCAGCTGAGTTCCGACAGGTCTCGATACAATTCCAGGGCCTCTGGATTCATCAATGCCTCTGCATTGTCGATAGTTTCACCGTGGACAACCTTGCGTACAGCAAGCTCCACTATCTTGCCGCTTTTCGTTCGTGGAATATCTGAAACTGAAATAATTTTGGCCGGGACATGACGGGGGGTAGCGCTCGTTCTTATTTGAGATTTGATACGGGATATCAATTCATCGTCAAGCGTAGCCCCTTCTGTCAGACGAACAAACAAAATGACACGCGTATCGCCTTGCCAGCTCTGACCGATCACAATACTCTCGATCACCTCATCGAATACCTCGACCTGACGATAGATTTCAGCGGTACCTATTCGCACCCCGCCGGGATTAAGCGTAGCATCGGAACGACCATGAATTACCAGGCCGCCGTTTTCCGTGATATGAGCCCAGTCACCGTGACACCAGACGTTTTCAAAACGATCGAAGTAAGCCTTGAAGTAACGACTCCCGTCAATGTCTCCATAAAACCCGACCGGCATACTGGGGAAGGCTTGCGTACAAACCAGTTCCCCGGGCTCACCCACAGGCAATGCCTTGCCCTGTTCATCGAATACCTGAATATCCATGCCGAGACCGAGGCATTGCAATTCACCACGAAAAACCGCTAACTCTGGATTACCAAGCACAAAACAAGAAACAATATCAGTGCCGCCTGACATCGATGACAGACAGATGTCTTCTTTAACATGCTGGTAGACATAATCGAAACTTTCAGGCAACAGTGTCGACCCCGTTGACATCAAGACTCGCAAGGATGAAAGATCGTGTGTATTCATGGGCTCAAGCTGAGCATTGCGACAGGCGTCGATGAACTTCGCCGATACACCCAAATGGGTAAATTTTTCGTCAGCCGCGTAGTTGAACAACACATTTCCATCGGGATGAAATGGAGAGCCGTCGTACAACATCAGAGTAGCACCCGCCGCTAGACCGCTGACCAACCAATTCCACATCATCCAGCCACAGGTGGTGAAATAGAAAACTCTGTCGCCGGGCAACACCCCTGCATGCAACACAAACTCTTTCGCGTGCTGTAACAAAGTGCCACCCGTACCGTGAACGATACACTTGGGCTTACCAGTCGTACCAGAGCTGAACATAATGTACAGCGGGTGCGCAAATGGAACCTGGGTAAAGACCAGTGCTCTTTCCGGAGCTTCCTCTAGATACGCTTTCCAGGATTTTCGTCGCTCCAACGCAACGCCTTGCAAACGGCTATCGTGATTCGAATTGACGAAATCGATCTCGACGACACGACGAACTGATGGCAAGCGTTCGACCAATCCCGATACAGTTTCGGATACATCCTGTGTCTTTCCACCATAATGATAGGCATTGATGCAGAACAGAACTTCCGGTTCGATCTGACCAAAACGATCGTGCACGCCATTAATTCCAAAGTCCGGCGAGCAAGATGACCAGACGCCTCCCAGACTCGTCACCGCCAACATCGCGACAATCGCCTCCGGCGTGTTTGCCACATAGGCTGCGACTCGACTGCCGGCGACCACACCATCAGCGGCCAGGGCAGACGCCAAACGCGTAACTTGCGCAACGAGCTCACCTTGAGTCAGACGCATTCTGACGTTATCGTCCTCACCACGAAACACAATGGCGTCATCAGAGTCTGCTCGAGCCTCGCGACCGCCAAAGAGTAAATTTTCTGCGAAATTCAGTGTCGCATCAGGGTACCAGCGGGCGCTTTGCAGGGTACTTGTGTCGACAAGAACTGGCGACCCGTCCGGTTGATTCAACCGGACACCACAGAAGTCCCTTACCTCGTCCCAGAACTCCGCGCGATGCAGTATCGACCAGCGATGCAGAGACTGGTAATCGGTCAGCGGAACCGCAAATCTGGAAGCCACTGATTGACGAAATTCAACGACAGACAAGGAGCCAATTTTGGCTGGATCTGGTTGCCACATTTTCATGGATCAATCATAACCCATGCCTCGAATACTGGCCCACAACGCTTCTGACACAAAAAACAGCTCGCCGAGGAGCGTTATCCAGGGCGTCAGTTCATCCGTTATCAAGTACGCCAGTATGCATTTTTTGCCTCACGCTCACCGCGCTCCTGACGGCACATAGGGTTGGAACTCCGCCTCAGCGATAGCCAGCAACATCTTTTCCTGACCCCTGCGTAAAACGCGCATTGCGTACCCTTGATCATCACGTGTCTCTCGAGCAGCCTCGCTTAGCTCCCGAAAATCATGCGGATTGGCACACACCAATCCATTGATGTCGACGATCACATCGCCGCCGAGCAATAGCTCCTGATCGCCCACTTTTGCGGGAATAGTACCGGCCCTCAACCCGGAGGCTGCAGCGGCCGAACCGGATACAACCCTTTGCACCAGGATGCCCACTTCCGGCAGGTTCAAGGCCTTAGCCTGATCCTCGGTCAATAAAATTCCTTCAAAGCCTGCCCAGAAGCCTGAACTGTTCATCAAGGCGTCATGTGCCGTCTCCATGGACGTGGCAAAACCTACACCATTAAAACCACCGCTCTTGGTTAATATGAAGCTGACTATTCCAATAACCTCACCGTGTTGATTGAACATCGGGCCACCCGAATTGCCCGGGTTTATCGCCGTATCGGTTTGCAATAATCGAACAGGGGCACCGCCCGCCATCAAACTACGCGTGCTTTTACCGGACAGATGGCCGATGGTCAGCGTGTATTCGATACCAAACGGCGCACCTATGACAAAAACCGGCTCACCTACAGCAACATCGAGATCACTACCCAGCTCGATCAGGGCTGGTTCCGGGTGCGGCTTGTCCATGCGCAACAGCGCCACATCAGAACTGGCGATTGATGAAATAACTTCCGCCTCAAAGCGCCTCCCATCCTTGAAACTGATTTGAATCACGTGTGCTCCGTCAACAACATGAGCGGCTGTCATGACGAGATTGTCTTCAACAAGGAAACCGGAGCCAACACCAGAGCCTTGCCTATTGCCACGTGCAACGTCACGCTCGGTGGCCGTCCGAATAGTGACGACGGAAGGGCTTAGTTTCTCGTACAAGGCCGCGTAGTCAACCGCATTGGCAGCTGTTGGCACCCAGAAAAACCCGATGAGAAATACGATTAGTGGAATACCGATTGTTCTTCTCATGACCAGTGATCTCCCTTACTATAGCGTTTAAAGTCCGACCGTTTGTTCGGCAGGCAGTTCAAATATCACGGGTCGCAATACCGGCAATTTCGCTGAATAGGGAAATTCTTTTCATCGAAAAACCTCGACAAAACTGACGCCCGCCGTTTCTTGCACCATTGAAGGCGCCTGGCCAGGCACCCGGTTAATGCAAAGATACTGATAATCATACACAGATTAGCGCCACTAGCCAGCTTGCGCAGCTTAGGCATAAAACGCGATCAAACAGTCATACACCGGGCTGATAGTAATACAATCAGCCCGGTGCAAATCCTGCACTAGGCCGTGTGATGCACCTCTTTCATCGCATACACTGGCGTATCCAACCCAGCATGTCGTGCCTTCAATTGCAACGCCAGAAACTGCGAGTAGTGACGCGACTGATGAAGGTTGCCTCCATGAAACCATAAACCTGTCTGCTTGGTTGGCTTCCACATATTGCGAAGTTCACCTTCCCAGGGACCTGGATCTTTTTTCGTATCTGATCCCAAGCCCCAACATTTTCCAACCGTGTCCGCGACTTCCTGGCTGATCAGATCCGCAGCCCAACCATTCATCGAAGAATAACCTGTCGCCAGAACAATCAGGTCCGCTTCCAGCTCACTGCCATCATCAAAGGCAATGCCGTTTTCAGTATATCGCTCAGCTTGTACACCGCTCTTGAGTTTGATCTTGCCATCCGCGACTAATTCACTGGCACCTACGTCTATGTAGTAACCGGAGCCTCGACGCAAATATTTCATGAACAGACCCGAGCCATCCTCACCAAAGTCGAGTAGAAAACCCGCTTTCTCCAATCGCGAATACAGATCAGCGTCACGCTTGGCCATTTCCTCGTACACCGGAATGTGGAAACTGTGCATGATTTTGTAAGGCACCGAGGCGAAAATCAGATCAGCCTTGTGATGATCTATACCGTTAGCAACTGCATCCTCAGAATACAAACCGCCGAGCGCAAGCTCCATCAATGACTCGGATTTGGCAATATGGGTTGAGCTTCGCTGCACCATCGTTACATCAGCACCGGATTCATAGAGAGCCGCACAAATGTCATGTGCCGAATTGTTGGAACCAACAACAACACAGCGTTTGCCAACATAAGCATCGGGGCCCGGATGCTGACTGGAATGCTGAACTTCGCCTTTGTACTTGTCCCTATCGGGAAAATTCGGGATATTCGGTTTCGCTGACATGCCGGTTGCCATGACCAATTGCTTCGGCTTCAACGTGACAGACTTGCCTTCCCGTTTCACATTGACTGTCCAGTCACCGCTTGCCTCGTCAAATTCCGCTTTCTCACAAACCGTCGAGCCCCAATAGTTGAGCTCCATGATGCCAGTGTACATTTCCAGCCAATCGCCAATCTTGTCCTTGGGTGAAAATACCGGCCAGTGTTCAGGAAACGGCAAATACGGCAAGTGGTCGTACCAGACCGGATCATGTAATGCGAGAGATTTATACCGCTTGCGCCAACTATCGCCGGGACGTTCATTTTTTTCAATGATGATTGTGGGAACATTCAACATGCGCAAACGTGCACCCAACGCAATGCCACCTTGCCCACCGCCAATGATCACTACATAGGGTTGCTCATCGTATCCCAGTGATTTTTTTTCGGCTTCACGGTTTTCAAGCCACGTTGTGCGCTTATCGTCATAACCGTGTGTAACCCCTCGCATACGACGATGACCTTCCGGCTCTTCAAAGCCTTTAAGCTCAACCAGCGTTGTCAGAAAGGTAAATGCTTTTCCGTCGCGAAGACGAACATGACTGCGACCTCGACCGTTCGCAGTTTCAAATGTCAACCACGCTTCAGTAATTCCATCTGTCGTCGCTGGCGGTTCCTCTATCTGCCAGTGGCTGAATCGGGTCTTGGCGGCACACTCATTCAGCATGTCGGCAATGGCCGCAGTCCCCTCCGCCGTGTGAATATTCCAGGTAAGACTCACCAGATCCCGCCAGAATCCTTCCGGCTCAAAAAGAGCGGCAGCGTCTCCCGGGGTGCCAGATGTCAGCGCCCTGTCCAACGCCGTTAACCAGGTGTCAACTTCTTGCTGTGCCGGTGTCACGGCATCATTTTTCACTGCTTCTGCCATATCTTATCCCCTTGGAATTGTGTTTTTAATCTTGCACTGTCTAAAGATTGCGAGAAACGGTGTCTGCGATCTAGCGATCAGACACGGGATACGAGCATCCAGCCCGACATCGATGCTATCGCAGTGCGAAGCTCAAAACAAATAGACCCAATGCCCCAGAGACAAGCCGTAAAAGAGACAAGCCGTAAAACAGGGACAACAGCGATATCAACGACGTCGCGAAATCAAACAAATGAAAGAGAAAATAGTGAGTCAAGGCGACATAACGCCCGCATCCCACCCCCAGCCATGAATGCTGGTCACAGGCTGGCGAATGTCGAAAAAATCCGGGTGGCCGAGACTGCGCGTCTCGTCAGGCACGCCGGTCAACGACCCATCAACATCAGTAAATTGCCCCCAGTCAGGCGAATCACCGTCTGCAAAAATGGCTCGACGAGACTGTTCAATGAAACCTTGCGGTGTATTGATTAGCCGAATGCTGTCAATGGTTGCGCCGCGGTACTGGTTGATCTCGCCGACTTCATTACCGACATTGACAAAGCAGGCCTTGAGATTAATACAAGAAAGTCTGTTGAATCGTTTGGATGAACTTGCTTGATCTGTCTCTGGCAGTTGAAAAAAACCACCCAAGGAAAAATCAGGATGAGGATCGCGGGCAGCACGGTCGGATTCATTGGCGGGCAAGGTGTAATTATTCAAGGCATTATCCGACTGTCCGATCACCACAACATCATCAAGCACATCACCTCCCACCACACCGGCTTGACTATCAGCGATAATTGCACGTTTCAATGTCGTGTTGTTTTGCAACCAGACACCGCCAGTTTGCGCCTTGTAGACACTTAAACCATTAAACACACAGCGGGATGTCAGTGCAGGCGAGCTTCTCAACAGTGTTCCCTGATGATCCATAAACAAACCGAAGCCCGATGCATTTTCTCTGTTGAGCGGAGTGTCACCCAACACGCTGAATAATGAATGAGCAAGATTGTCATCAAACGCACAGATTCTGTCAGTACCTGACGCCCGAAAAGCCGCAATGTCAGCTTGTTCGTTAAGTGGATCATAAAAAAATCCATGTCCACCGAGCACACCCGCAGCACGGTTTCCTTCAAGATAATTAAACGTATTGCGAAGCCAGAATGCTGAAGCTCGATGCTCTGACTGTTTACTCTGCCCTGCCACGCTAGCGGGGTAAGCGAATCGTTGATGGTCAAATTCGCGTCGGGTCAACACGGCGATATTTCGTCTGAAAGTGTTTCTTACCTCGTTACCGCGTTCGGACGGTACAAACGCGTGGCTTTTAATATCGTAGCTCACCACATTTTCAACGGTCACATCGTCGGTATCAACGATACTGACAGCACGTTGAAACCCATGATGAATGGCACTATCACGAAAGAAATGATTACGTCCATCGCCAACGAAATACCACATGAAGCCGTACCGCTCAGGTCGGGCATTTTGACCTGTATGGCGTAGCTCAAGCCCTTCAATTTCCACACGCGTCAATGGTTCATCGGCAAGCGGACGTGAAACGGTATGACCGACAATGACGATACTGGCGCCTTGACCTGTAAGGCTAGAAGTCTCATCACCTTCTATGATGACGCTATGACTCAACAAGCCAACCTCGGCCCGACTGTCCAGTGAACGGCCATCAAGAAATTGCCACTCACCAAAGTGATCAAAATTCAATGGCTCATTCAACGTCAAGATTCTTCCATCGGTTGCCGTGATGGCACGCATTTCGGCTTCACGCGGATCAACATTCGATGCAGCGATAACGATCACATCACCAACTACCCATTGGTTATCTTCTGCGAGTGCGATTGTGGAATCACCGCGTCGAACCGTACTGTCAAGACTCGTCCAGCTACGCTTGGCCGCACTGGCGCCATAAATTTCAAGCGCAGCGCCATCTCTGACCATCAACATACGCTGCTCTGCCCCATCACGCGTGGCGCCGAACCCGTCGCCATAAAGAGTCAAACGAAAATTTCCATCAAATGGATTGGCGTTCGAACCAACGGCCAATCGAGCTGTAGTTCCGCTTACAATAATGGTTTGCGCCCGCATCGTCACTTCATCACATACGGTAAGTGAATCGTCGACGATCAATTGTCCAGCCACCAACAAAGACGCGAACTCCGCATCGCAGATATTCAGCCGAACCGCATCATGTGACAATATCGTCAGGTGATCACCCTTGTTGGTATCACCAAAGTATTCAGACCACGTGGCTCCATTACCACTGCGTGCATTGATCTCTGGAATATCTCGTCGCTCATCGATCAATAGACGATTTGGAGATTCACTTGATAACACGTCAGTAATTGGTTCACCATTCGCAGCCTCCAAGACTGGCACGGTATCCTGACTACCACCCTCGCAGGCAACTATGCCCAACGTTAAAGCCAGACAAGCGACCGTTCTGATATTTTCCACAAGCC
>CALDSR010000042.1 GCA_937924505.1 uncultured Granulosicoccus sp.
GTCTGGTTTTTTGGTAACGAGTACCCTTTCCTGAGCTGGATGTCGCAGCTTGGTTTAAGCACTGAAGGTGGCGACGATGGGGTCACTGTTCTCAAACAAGGCTTCAACGTGGATCCTATTCTGCAAAAACAGGCGGACTGCGTTTCTACAATGACTTACAACGAGTACTGGCAGATCATCGATGCCGGGATACCGGAAGACGAACTGCTGGTATTCAAGTATGAGGAACAAGGTGTGTCTACCATGGAAGATGGCTTGTACGTGCTCGAAGAGAATCTGGCCGATGAAGCATTCGTCGACAAGATGGCACGCTTTGTCGCAGCTTCCATGAAAGGTTGGGCCTACGCCCGAGACAACTCAGATGAAGCTGCCGATATCGTGCTGGATAATGATGCATCCGGTGCGCAAACCGAGAAACACCAACGTCGCATGATGGGTGAAATCAACAAGCTTACCGCCGGCAGCGATGGCAAGCTTGACCCAGCTGACTATGAGCGTACGGTTCAGACACTGCTCTCTGGCGGCTCAGATCCGGTCATTAGTGCGCCACCGACAGGTGCGTGGAGCCATGCGGTTATTGACAAAGCGATGGCTATGTAAACTATGCCATGCTGCATAGCAGCAATTGAGTGGTACGCAGGCTGGCTTCCAAGGGAGCCAGCCTTTTTTATTCAACATTTGGTAGAAATTTAAAACCAGAATTTCAAGCGTCGACCATGTCGACCTATTTTTGTGAGTTAATAGTGGTTTTTCATGTGTCGCATATCCCTTACAATTTTCGTTGCGACGCGGTTCAATGATTAAAGCTCCGAACATGGTACCCAATTGCTGACTGACGTAACCTCGCTGTAACGTCATTTAAACGCACTAAGAGTACCGGTCAAGGATGTCAGGTCAATCAATCAACCTTATACAGCCAGCAGGGAGGCCCTCACTACATTTCCTGTCGTTACGTTTCGCGGCAATAGTATTAGTCACAACGGCAAGCCTCAGTCATGTCCCCAGCGCAACAGCTTGCACTATCGGTGCAGACAACAACTGCACAAGTGTTGCCGAACCAGACGCAACGTCCACACAGGTAAGGAACAGACCAAATACAACTGTTGGCAATCCCATCAGCCTGATTACCGGGAACAAATACCAACGCGAGACCGACTACCAATTAGCCGGTTCCCGCTTAAGCTTCCATCGCCACTACAACAGTCGCAATACTGATTTTAACTTCGGTTATGGTCGCGGCTGGACAAGTACCTTCGGTGCAACGCTCAAAAGAGTAATCGAACCTGGTAGCGATAACATTAGTGGTTATCAGATCATTCAAGGGGATGGTCGATTGCTCCAGTTCCACCATCGTGAAGTCAACCACGAAGGCATTGAGATACTACGTGGTGAACGAAACTCAGATGGATACGTGATTGAACAAGGCGAGCGCTACTTATGGGTTATGCCTGATGGGCGACAACTGAGCTTTCATGGCTCCTATCTCATCAAAATAAATTATCCCGGATACGAATTTCTGACGTTGCACTACCGACACAGACGAGTGGTTAGTGTTACTGATCAGGCAAACCGGGTACTAAGATTCGAATACACCGAAGGCCATGGTGGATTGACACACTACGAGCAATCAAGTTTTCAGGAATCTCCAGGGCATCTCAGTCGTTTGATATTGCCGGACGGAAAAGCAATCGAATACGATTATGACAGTGAATTGAATTTGAGCCGCATCCGCTACCCCGATGGCACAGCAAGAATTTTCCACTACGAAGATGCTGCATACCCAAATCACTTGACCGGAATTACCAATCGTGCTGGCAATCGCTATTCATCGTGGACATATGATGCTGAGGGACGAGCAATAAGTTCTGAACACGGTGATGGTGTTGAAAGAGTGACGCTCGAATACGATACCCCTGACCACGAACTCGACATCGGCACTACTACGGTGACCAACAGCGTCGGTGAAATAAGCAGATACACCTGGCAAGCCTTGTTGAGCCAGAATGAAACAATACTGCTGACGAGTGATGGTCCGGGTTGTGTTACCTGCCCGCCAGCGGGCATGAGTTACGCGTACAACGAGCAGTTTGACCTGGTTAGCGCCATGGATAAAAACGGCGACAGGAAAGAATACGCATATGATGATGTACGCCGGCTGATCGAAATATCCCAACACTTGGCCAACGGTACAAAACGGACCATCGCCCATTATGCATATGCGGGTGACAGTGCTCGCCCGATTTCAATCGCCCAACCCAGCGTCAATCCGGATGGCGATCACATCATTCTACTGGAACATAATGCCGACGGATTGACCACATCCATTACCGAGCTCGGTTACGCACCGACAGACACCACATCATCTGTATTTACGCCAATTGAGAGAACAACTCGATTTACCTACCAGGATGGTCGCTTGATCAGCGTCGACGGGCCACGCGACGACGTCGATGACATCACGCGTTACACCTATGACCCTTTGAATCGCTTACAAAGCGTTACACCACCATCAGGTATCACCACCACCCTATCGGATTTTGATGAACACGGTCGTGCGACCGTATTTCGGACAGGATCCGCAAGCCCTCTAAGTATTACCTACGATCAACGTGGCAATGTCGTTCGCGTTGCCAAACAAGGTCGCGAGATACGTTATCACTACAATACTGATAACAATCTGATTAGCCTGACAACACCAAATGGTAAAACGTCCAACCTTGAGTATGACGCTGCAGGCCGACTGACTCAAGTCACTGATGACCTTGGACAAGTCACGGACCTGTTACTGGATTCAGAAAGCCGAGTTCAAACAAAGACAGACTATGGAATGAATGGCGATATTATTCGTTCCTTGCAACTTGTCTATGATGCAAGCGGCCGCCTTCAGTCACAAACAACCGAAGAACGTAATCCGTCTACCGGTGAACTGACTGATCATACCGCGAACTTCGAGTACGACGCCTACGATCGTCCACATACCATTCTGAATTCGTCCAATTCAGTCAACCAGTTTTTAAGCTATGGCAGCTTTGGTCACCTAACCCGATTTGCAGATCCGTACGGTGTACAGGTACAAGCCCATTATGACCACAAGGGTCAGGATATCGGCCGAACTGACGCTCGATTGAATACGACTCATTACCTTAAAGACGACTTTGGCCACATCGTTTTGCATCAAAGCCCGGATACGGGTCTTGTTCGTTACGAGTATGACGCATCCGGAAACCGTACCAAGAAAATAGCGGCAGATAATAGCGAAACAACTTATCGTTGGGATAGTGCCTCTCGACTGATCAAGCAGATCAACACAGATGGCGTTACAGCGTACACCTACGCAGCATCCAACGGGCTGCTTGAAACGGTAAGTTACCCGACTGGCTCCGATGACTTTGCCTACGATGCAAATGGTCAGCTTACTCTCCACACCCGAACTATTGATGGAAAGTCATTTGCAACAGCATATGCCTACGATACTTCCGGCAAGCTTGAACAGAAAACGCTCCCGGATGGCCAAATACTGCGTTATCACTATCACGAAGCTGGCATAAACAAAGGCACAATACGCGCGATAACGCGAACCGCCCTGTTCGGACTCCGCCAGGAAACTCTGGTTGCCGAGATTGATATCGATCCCCGCGACGGCAGCTCTGGGTATTTGTCACACAATGGCATCAGAACCGAGCGACGGTATTCACCTGATGGAAAGGTTACCGAAGTCAGGATAGATCCGGCACTCAAACTTGAGTACCGCTACGACGACTACGGCCGCATAGTCGGAATCAATGAAAACAGCATTGACCTGACCTTTGGCTACGACCGAAACAGACTGACGTCCGCCTCCTCGGCAAATCAGGACTTTCGCTATACCTATGATGCGGTAGGAAATCGACTGACAGCCAGCGAATCTCACGGATCATCGGTTGAATCGAACGATTATCAATACCCTTTACCCGGCGATGGAAATCGGCTGCTGCTGTCCACAGATCATTCCAGCGGCCTGAGTGCCGAGTATGTCTATAACGATGCAGGTTCACCGATTGCCACCGCTCGCGGCCTCCGCTATGAATACAATGCCGAACAACGCCCGGTGCGCGTTTATGCTGATGGCTCTCTGTTGGCAGAATACAGCTACAACAGTTTTGGCGAGCGAATTCGCAAGGTTCGCTATGACAATGGGCAGAAGCGCGTCACCTATTACTTATATGACGGGCACACACTAACTGCGGAGATTGATGGAGACACAGGACAGATGCGCCAGAGCATCTTTCTGAATCATCAAGCTGTAGTCAGACTCGAAGGCAATACACCCTATGCCGTCCATGGTGATCATCTTGGCACGCCTCGGCTTATTACCAATGATGATCAAACAACAGTATGGAAAGCGGAGTATTCTCCCACCGGCGAAGCAACCCTCCAAATTGCTGATATTACCTTCAACCATAGACGCCCCGGACAATTTGAGGATCCAGAGACAGGCACGCTTTACAATTATCTTCGCGACTATGACCCGAAAACTGGTCGGTATCTGACGTCTGACCCAATCGGTTTACAAGGTGGATTGAACACCTATGCCTATGCCAACAATGACCTTCTGGGTAGCGCTGATGTTCTCGGGTTGAGTGTCGTCCATGGCGACACACTGATGGGCCTGCAGAACGCTGTGCCAGGGCCATTGAATCCCGTTGGATTGCAGAGTTCCACCGGCTTTGGTGTTCCCAACCCAAGTGATATCTCGACGCCCAACCCTGCGGCCAACGACGCCGTCGATAACGATCAGCTGATCCAACAGTACAACGTGGTGCAGTTCGATGACTGCAGCGGAGTCGTTGGCGAAGCAATCAATTTAGGCGACAACGGTACCACCGTACTGTGGACGTATAACCTGTCGAATATCAACTATCACGTGTCTCATGATCCTGAAGGCGTACTCGGATACGAGATCAATATCAACACGTATGACGGTGGATTCAACCACTCGACGGTTGACCTGACTGGTGAGCAAGTAAACGAGCTGCAGGAAGGTATCAGCCAACTACCGCCTTCAGGGGATGAACAATTTTTAATCGCCATTGCGGAAGGCACTACCTGCGAACAAATTGAAGATACCGTTCGCCGCACGGTTGGAAATCTCGTTACTGAAGACGATTTGAGCGCCATCTACGCGAGCCTTCCGCTGAATAGTAATTGCGTAATGACAGGTGCCGCCCTGCTCGATCTGACGCCACTTTACGAAGAGATACTGGCCAGATTTCAGACCAATCTAATGACTGAACCGCGGGTTGATCAGGCTTATACCGCGTTCGTTGATGCAAACAACGCCTTGCAGGCACATATTGAACTGTACGGCCCCCACCCATGCGGAATTCTGGTTCCGCTTCACGAATACGACCAGCGGCCCTGCGATGAACGACGACGACTTGAAGCAGAGTTAGCGGAAAGTTATCAGGTATTTCTTGATACAACCAGTACTGTTTATGAAGAAATGCTATCTCTTGGACATCTGCCACCGTATGCCGCGAATCAGGCTGCCGGCGAAGAGGCGACAGAGCAGTTAATTGGACTCATTCAAACCTCGGTAATTCTTGTCGCCACCGAATTCATTCTGGGTCCTATCGCAGCTTCCGCAGTACTGAGCACTCGTCTTGGACGCTTAATCCACACGCGAATTACCAGCACGGGAGTTGCCTTGAGCAGTATGAGTGCGCGGGTAATGGCGACCGCAGCTGCACGTATAGATCGGATCAGAATGCTGCGGTATCGGGACTATCCGTCAATACGTAATTTAGATTTTGCGACTGCACGACGGTTAGAAACTCAACTGGGACCGGACCGATTACGAAGACTCGACAGTGACTTCTCAAACCATCCAGAGCTAAGTGACGCGATTCGAAATGAGCCCGAGTTACTGAATAGTTGGCAGCTACTAGATGATCTCGGGGCCAGTGCCGGACAACGCTCTAATATCGATTTCGTGCGAGACACGCAAACCTACAGTCAGCACAATATTCCAATGGTTCGAAATGCCGATGGTGTGATTGAGCCGGAACTTCCCAGTGTGACTTACCAACGACCAGCGGATAGACCAGATCTGGACACCCACATTGTTAATATTGATGTAAATCCAGAAACCGGTAACTACCGAATAGTGAACGGCGGCCTTGGCGGAGGGCACAACCGAGACAACTTCATCGCAGCTTTAGACAACCCTCGCGGGCTCAATCCTCCAGTAGCGGCCAATATTATTAACAGGGTCGACATCCGAGATTCATCAGGAAGAGTAGTTGGCGAACGAATACAATATCGGCTCCCAAGATTGGACAACAATGGTGCACCCGTATTCGAGAATGGGTCACCCGTGTATCTGGCACAACCAAGCACGAAATCGGTATACGATCCCACTGTTATTTCAGATAACGAAATGATTGATCTTGCAAGATCTGTGGGACAGGAGTTTTACGAGAACAACTACGCGGAAATGCTGCGCCGAGGTTCTGACGGGAGTGTTTCAGGTACCGTGGTTAGAGACGGTCTTGAATATCAGGTATATTTAAAGACTGTAGATGGGAGAATTGTGGTCGACAATGTTCACCTCAGATGATGAATTACTACTGTATCCGCAACGCGGGTTCAAGGAAAATCCTCATACAGCTCTATGTGATGCCACCTCCGGATTTTATACCTACTCCAAGACCTATGAAGGTGTCGAAGATTTCTTCGCCAGCGTACTCGACAAGGGTGGCATTGGATTGGATTACAGCTGCTTCATAAATTGCGAATATGTAGAAGAATTTATGCAAGAGCATGGCATTGAAAAATTCAATCTTATGGAGCGCTGTGTTGTTGGAAATGACGAGTACGAGTATGTCTGGATCGTTTACTCGAGGGCAGAGATCGAGGGATGGTTAACCCTACTGGCACTGAGCATTGCATCCAAGGTTAACCATAATTGGCAACAACCACTAATTGCGATGCTAAATGACAGATTCGATTCGAATAAAAGGCTTACTGAGTTAAAGCAAAAACTTTCGGGCGAACTTGATTGGGACTTCGGGCCTGTCGGTGAACGTGCAACCACCGAATATGTCCAAAACTGGAAGAAAATGCACAATAAACAATTAGCTGATGGCTACTTTGAATGCGTCGCTCAAGCGGCGGATTGACGCCCACTCTGCTCGATCAATGCACTCTTTAGTGCTGCAACATCCCAACCCGCATCAAGAGCCCGCTTGAACAAGGCATGCTGTGTTTCAGGTGCCAATCCATCTATCGGTGGGTCACGATCGAGATTAGTTGGAAAGGAATAGCCCTCCGCAGTGGCGGCGATTAAGGCGTGCAATTCCAAGGTATCGAGTTTTCCCGCATTGAGCGCTTGTTGAACGAATGGGTAGAGCCGCACACTCATGCCTTGCCGGTCAATGACTTCCATCGCACGACCAAACGCTGAAGACACCTGCAGTAAATTGGCGAGTCGATTTATATCACTACTTTGGTTCTCGCCGGCTGCATGAAACAGCGCAGGGTTGAAAAACAGTGCATCACCTTTCGCAAGCGGAAGTTGCACATTACGCTCTTCAAAATTTTGCCGAAAATCATCACGACGCCAGGCACAATATCCCGCTCGATACTGCTGCGAGAAAGGTAATAGCTTGGTCGCCCCACTCTCTACCGGCATATCGCAGTGAGCAATTGCACCTTGCAAGGTCAGCACCGGTGACAGTTCATGAACGTGGGCTGGATAACTGGCCGATATGTCAGCGGTCTGGAAACCCAGATGGTAATCGCGATGCGCGAGTTGCGCGGCCCCTCCGGGGTACACCAGATTGACCTGTGCGGTCATCTGGTAGTTGGGCCCAAGCCAGGCTTCGGATGCGGCATCGATAACCGGATTGGAAAAATAGTCGATATAAGTCTCTGGGGATTCTTCAGCCAGCTTCTGCAAGGAATTCCAGATACGGTCATTATTGCCGGCAGCGGCAAAGTGGTCTGCCCCACCACCGGCCGTTGCCTTTTCCC
>CALDSR010000043.1 GCA_937924505.1 uncultured Granulosicoccus sp.
GATGCGCTTGCATCGAAGCAGGCTGGTTCGGCGACAGAATCATCGGCTGCTGAACCGCCAGCGACCAGTGAACAGATGCAGCATTTTTTCGAGCATCTGGACCGGGTCATGATTTCCACTGGTTTCCTCGATCCGGATAACCCACGTTATCTGCGCCGGCGACTGCTTCGATATTTTGAGTCTAATCGCCCGAGCGAGGACGAACTGTCGATATTTCGGGGCATTCTGACCTCAGTTGACAACCCGAGACCCCGCTAGCCTATTGCCCGCCCCGCACTATCAGAAGCGCGGTTGGAGCTGACAGATCAGGGGATGGTCAGATATGCCCTGAAGACAGCGTATCGGGATGGGACCACGCATGTGGTATTTGAGCCATTGGATTCGATGCGGTTTGGCGGCACTAAACGGCTTTTACTTCCTACACTCTCGTAAACTTCTTTGGTTCCGGGTACTATGTTTACCATCGACAGAGTTCATTCATGATCTTCTTATAGTTTCCGGGGCCCTTGGAGATATAAGCAAAGCAAGCGACCTACAAACAACCTGTTATTAGTAAGGCACATGAATTATTGGTGTGCAAGAGAGACACCTGGCGGCCTGGTTTGATGTCAATGACAGGAGGGTTTTACTAAAAAGTGCAAAATAAAATAATCATACATCGCCACACGCGCGCAAATCTCCAAGGCTCATTTTCATGAGCCGTTTGTATATTTTATTGTCTGCTTTGTGCTGGGCACTTTACGCTGCGTATGCTGAAGAGGCTCGAAGTACCGATGTTTTCTCTGTAATTTTTTATTCTCAGGTTAGTGCGGCAATTTGTTCGAGCTTATTCGCGAGAAATATAGCCAAATCTGTTTCAAGGGCGTTCGAGAAAAAGAATGTTTGGCTTACTTTTGTAATTGTTGTCACTCCCGTAGTACATCAAGTCTTTTTTATATTCGCTGCAAGGACATTAGACACACATTTGGTGCTTTTCATTTTCGAATTATGGCCGGTACTAATAATTCCACTTGCACCATTTTTATCGGGTATAGCTTTTCGCTCAATAACCCACTTTCAGTTTTGGGCATTTGCAGTTTCAACATTAGGTTTTTTTATAATTGCGATTGGCCCAACCTTAACGAGCACAAGCTCAGCGTCTGATTTTAATCTTCAGTATTTTTTAGGTATCTTACTAGCTGTTGGCGGCGCTATATCGATTGCACTCACTGCACTAAAAGTACTTTTCACCAATCGTGTTGTTGCAGATGAGACTTTCCGGGGAACAATTACCACAAATTTCATCTCTAGGTCTCTCAGTCTTATACCTTTATTTATTATCTGCCTGCTAATAGATGCGGATCTCTCGTCTACCGAAAATATTTATATTGGTGCTGTGGCCGGAGTATTCCTGCACTTTTTATCACCAATATTTGGAGACGAAGGAATTAGAATCTCAAAAGAACCCGGAGATTTTCTGATATTTTACTACGCACCTATATTTGGTTCCGTCGTTCTCTATCTATTCTATGATGCACCTCTTTCAGATGCGATCATCATTGGTGGCTGCTTAATAATTTGTGCAAATATATACAGCTCTTTTAGATTTTTGAGAAGGCTTGACTTCCCTGTCGCCATAGTTGCTACTACTTTATTCATGTTGGCCTGCTATCTAAAGAAATCTGATAGTTCAGGAACACTATTGAACCTTTCAGCGGTGGCAACATTTTTCGCGATAATTTCTTCTTTTCTCCTGCAACGCTTACAAAGTCGATCTCGCAGGGTGATTAGAGATACGATTTTTTACAATGCAGATATTGATCGAAATGCCAGGTCAGATATAGCGAATGATGTGGATAGTAGAGCCATCGCTGAACATCAAGAAATGATTATTTCTAAATACTCAGGGCGGCATCGATTTGATGTGTACATATTGGCATTCTTATACGTTTCAATTGTCTCCCTTTGCTATTTGTCTTTTGGTGAAAAGCTAGCGATGCAAATTTCTTCTATTAGTATTTTCATGGCTACGACGTTCATAATGGTATCTACAATTGATCAAGTAAGCGGCAGATATATAGCGCGTACATGCAAAGCAATCGAAACGGAAACAGACGATGGGTCAGAACATCGAGCATTGATCTTTGCACTTGCTGCAAATTTATTTCTATTCTTCTGGTTGTATTTTGACAAGCACCAATCACCATCCTTTGAAACTCCTATCTTAAAATTATTCCAATAGTAAGTACTGTGTAACCATTCTGGTGCTGCTATCGCACATTGATGCGTTGTATCGCTTCGAGCGTGAATGGGCTGAGCTTGATCATGATGAACGGTACGAACAAAGGCAGAAGATTGCGGTGCCACGACTGGCGAAAATCAAACAGTGGTTAGACGCTAGACAACCGAAGGTAGCACCGGATACGTTGACCCGTACGGCCATCAATTATCTGATCAATCAGTGGGATCATCTGGTGCGTTACTGTGAGCACGGTCAGCTACGGATCAGTAATGTCATGGCCGAGAATGCCATCAGGTCCTTTGCGGTTGGACGCAAAGCGTGGTTGTTCAGTGACTCACCGGAAGGTGCGCATGCCACGGCGTAAGCCTACGGCCAAAAACAGGATTTACGGCCTTCGACCCCTCGTGCAACGTGTGTCTTCCCAATAACCATGGAATACACCGATGTCAAATACCGTATCACGAGCACCGCGACGCAACCGACAGTTCTGGATTGATCATGTCAAACGCTGGCGAAACACCAAAGAAACAAGTGAAAAATTTCAGGAGGCAAACGTAGGCAATTTTATTGTCAGACATGATCCTGATACAGGTAGAATCTTTGTCGGGCATGCGAAAAGTAAGGAGGGACGTTTTATATGGATGATGGAAGGTCCGCAGACCCTTTTCAAGCAGCTATAGCGTTAGCAACAGAATTATCTACGCAAGGTTAAGGTGTATGGCAATAAAAATCGATAGAGATATCGCAATACTTAAAATTTGTAGTGAGTCAATAAGCTTACTGACTATTGAGGAACGAGAGTCTTATATCCTTGATTGGTGGAGTTTAGACGAGGACGATAGTGAATACCATGAGCTTAATCCAGCACTACAAAAAAAACTCCAAGAGCTAGACGAGCCAGATGACCCGCTTAATAGTGACTACGATCCTCTGCTATGCATGGCGCTGCGTGAAGACCTATACGGTACGACTAATACCTATCTGCAACAACAATTGCATGGGATCACTGAAGCTGAGTATATAGTAACGGGCGAAGTTGAGCTAACGCAAGAATGCCCTTGTTGCAACCACTTTACTTTGAAAACAAAGATCGGCTTTGAGATTTGCCCGCTTTGCAAATGGGAATATACTGGAGAGACTCAAGACATACCCGGCGGCCCCAATCATATGTCGCTCAGAGATGGTAGGGCTGAGTTCCAGAAGAAAAATATCATTACCACAAAGTGGCGTAGAAGTAACTAGAATCAGTGCTGCTACGTTAATAGTTATTAGCCGTGAGATGATCAGACGACACAATACCCTAGGCGTTAAGCCGCCATTAACTATCGATAAATAACTTAGATCTGCTCATTCAAGCAGCAGAAAAGAATCTGTAATTGTGAGCGTATCAAGTTAATACAACAGGCACGTCAACGTTATGAAAATGCCCTTCATCTATAGTGCAGAGATAATCATGCATGACCGGAGCATGCAAAACAATGAAGCCGTAGTTGTTGGTGCAGCGATACCGGCTGCTTATGCCATAAAGACTAAACTATTTAGCGCAGAGAATGCAGAACAAGCATTTGGAAAAGTGATCAGTTTTATAGAAGGCTTTAACGCTAAACAAGGCAGTAAGCCTACCAGCGAGCAGAGCTTAATAGCGGTAGGAATTTATCAACTAAGCAATGCAGGATTAGGGCTTGAAAAGGATGGATTGCAGTTGAAGTCATCTATGCATGACATGTATGGTGATAGGGTGTCTCATGTATTGATCAAGCGGCACGAAATACCAGTGGCAAAAGAAAAAAAGGATCTAGACGCTATTCGATACGAAAAAATGGGTGCGCATTCATGATGTCACTTTAATAGGGTGCCTTCATTTTAAACCTTTATTGCGTACCGATCTCGCCGCGTCACAGCGGCATAGATTATTGTCTCAGTATTTAAAATAGACTATGAAAATATTTTACCTTCAATTAGTTATAAGTATCACTAATAAATGGTGCAAGACTTCTGACGAAACTGTTGGTAGCAGAAATGACGAATTTGCATATGAGCGTTCTGAAGTAGCTTATGTTGTTGAAGGATTCATTTATTTTGCTGAAAATGTTGAAAATGCTTACCGTAAAGCAATCAGCCATCTAGAGGGTAGCAGCGATGTTAATCATGATGGGCCGGGGGATATCACCTTTCACAAGGGTGAGGGTATACATCAGTTGACAGAATACGACCTGACCTACGACGAATTTATTTCGAAGATGGGCACTGATGAAGGAATGGGGCTTAGTGAATTTATTTTCGATAGCATTGATAATGAAACCGCAAAGCCTCTTATACGAATGAAAAGTGAACTTAAGGCATTCTTGTAAACTGATAATAGATGGCAATTTCTTAGTCGTGTCGGCGTATCGCAGGCGCACTAAATAATATACGGTCTCAGACTATTGATTAAGAACGTTGTTGAACTCTTGGCTGAATTTCTCTGGAGTAAACGGCTTGGCAATACTTGGATGCAACAGCTAAGTGCAACTCAACACACCAGGTAATGAAGGTGAGCTACGATAGTCATGGTACCACCTTCATTCTTGGCGGAATTGAGAAGCACACATGGCTATTTACACGCAGCTCACCAGTGAGCAACGATACCAGATATACGCATTGTTGAAAGCAGAACACACATTGACATTCATTGCAGGAGTTGTGTGCAAACATCAGTCCACCATCAGTCGCGAGATAGCGCGCAATTCGGGTGATCGTGGCTACCGTCCAATTCAAGAACAACGTATTTGTGACCAACGAAAACAAGGCAAATACCTCGGAAGGTTTTCATCCAGTGACTGGCACTTGATCGAGCACTTGCTGAGTGAGCATCAGTGGAGCCCAGAGCAGATTTCTTTGCGCTTGAAAGAGGACCCCTACGTCATAAGGATCCGGGATGAATAGAAAGCTCACCATTCTTTCTGGATCATCGTAAACGTCCAAATGTAATCCCCCTAAAAACTACTGGCCGAATAGGTAGAAAATTCCATATACTAGGAAGTGATTATCACTCGTTAGTGAGTGACGCTGGTGAGAGCTCGTACATTGGTGGAGAGCCCAAAATTAAAACAGTGTATTTGTTGATGGTTCTGTAGAAGGATTGCAGTACGACACTCAATCACAATGTGGCGTTACCTGTCAGAGCCGTGAATTAACGATTCAATAAATTGATTCAGTGATATTTAGTATTGATGTTTTAGAACTACTAGAAGCGTCAGTCTCATTTGTGATGTCTCTTACTCTAACTGATTTTACTTTGATCAGTGAGGACCGAGGCGTGCCAATCACTAACATTGCTAGACTTTCGTTACAATTATAATGTGCGTGAATTTTGCTTTATTGAGTTCTGCGTCACTCAGCTTTGTACTGCTGAGACGGCCAATGTTGATCCTTAGGTCATGGAATCTACGAGCACTATCCTGTCACTAAAGGACTGAAAATCCCCGTGTCGGCACCCTGGGCGGGCCCGTTCGATTCTGTCCCTGGCCACCATTTAGTGTCGTTCCCGCAATCTCTAGCGGGAACCCGGCACACGAATCAATCCGGTTACAACAGCTTGTAATCAGGGCTTATCTGAACGGACAAACCGTAGTCCTGAAATCCGTTTTCACCACCTGTTAGATTCTATTGACGAGACGGAAATAAGCTGTAACAGGATGTAGCGAACAGACAGACACAACGGTTCAAATAGCAAGCATTGTCATGCGTGGTACGCTTAGGCTTGCAACTTCTGCTTGTCACGCACAAATTGTTTTACACTGGTAATCGATGCATCTTTAACCGGTCCGTAACCTCTGATATTCATGGGTGATTCAAGTATTTCCAACCACGCTGATTGGTTATCCTCATTTATACCGGCCTTACACTCACTAATTAGATCTCGGTACCAGCTAATGAGCATACGCTCTTTTTTTCGTTCTGCCGTATACGAAAAAACGTCCAGTGGGGTTCCACGCAGAGCCTTGAATTTGGACAGGCCGGTCAGAACCACTGTCAGCCACTGTCCGATAATACGCTTGCGTGGACGCCCGCGGGAGTCTTTGGCCGCCGGCCAAAGCGGTGGTGCCATGTGGTAGTTCAGGGTATAGCCTTCTTCAAACTGATCATTCACTGATTGCAAAAACGTTTGATCTGTATGCAGCCTTGCGACTTCGTATTCGTCTTTGTAGGTCATCAATTTAAATAAGGACTTAGCCGCTGCTCTGACAATAGCGTCGTCAAATCCAGATACTTTCTGGCGGAAATCCTCTATCTGGCGCCGGTACTTTCCGGCGTAGCGACTGCTTTGATATGCAGTCAGGAAGCGACAACGGTCTTCTATGATGGAATCCAGATCATCGGCAGACTCTGCCTTGCCTGTGGCCTGTTCAGCCAGCACCTCCGGGCGTGCGGCGGCTATACGGCCAATCTCTATCGCACGGCGGTTCCTGTCTACCGTCACCCCGTTTAACTGGATAGCCTGCAATAAACCTTGCTGTGATATCGGCACCAACCCATGCTGCCATGCATAGCCGAGCATGATCATATTTGAATAGACAGTGTCACCAAAATAGCGCATTGAGATTTCATTGGCATCTATAGAATGCAAGGTGTCCAACCCCACTGCACTCTGCACGCTTTGCAGGCGGGTATCGATATTCAGGCTGGCATCACGGTGCCTGACGATATCGCCGGTGGGCATACTGGCACTGTTGATTACCGCCTTCATTCCCTTGCGATAACAACGCGATGCTTTGGGCGATGACGACACCACCACGTCACAGCCCAGTAAAGCGTCTGCAGAATAGTCGTCGATGCGCACCTGATTGATTTCATCAGGGCTGCCGGCAAGACGGATATAACTTAGCACCGGGCCAAACTTTTGCGCAAACCCGGTAAAATCAAGTACCGATGCACCCTTGCCTTCAAGGTGGGCGGCCATCGTCACGATGGCGGCGACGGTGATGACTCCGGTGCCACCCACCCCCGTAATTAGCAGGTTATAGGGCGCATCAAGCGCCGGTAGTTGTGGCAGTGGCAATTCATACTGACTGGTGTCCAGTTCGACCGCCGCGTTCTTTTTTAAGGTGCCTTTTACGGTCACAAAGCTCGGACAAAATCCGTTCAGGCATGAGTAGTCCTTATTGCATGAAGACTGATTAATGCGCCGCTTGGTGCCATAGGGAGTTTCCACCGGCTCTACGCTCAGGCAGTTTGATTCAACCGAACAGTCTCCGCAGCCTTCACACACCAGCTCATTGATAATCACTGTACGGTCCGGGGTTTCAACCTGACCGCGTTTTCGACGCCGTCGCAACTCGGTGGCACAGGCCTGCTCGTAAATTAGCGCACTTACGCCAGGTACTTCTCTGAGTTCACGCTGCACTTCATCCATTTCATTTCGATGATGAATAGTCAGACCCGTGGGTAGCTCAGCTGCGGCAAAATTGCCGGGCTCGTTAGAGACCAGTGCTATGCGATCAACGCCTTCCGCACGCACTGAGTGGGCTATCGCCTGAACCGAAACAGGACCGTCGACAGGCTGGCCACCGGTCATTGCCACTGCATCGTTGTAAAGAATCTTGTAAGTGATATTCGCGCCTGCAGCAACAGATTGTCGGATCGCCATCGAGCCGGAGTGATACCAGGTTCCCTCGCCCAGATTCTGGAACACATGGCCGTTGCCGGTGAATCGCGATGACGCTGCCCAGTTAACGCCTTCACCTCCCATTTGAATTAGCGATGTGGTCTCTCTGTCCATCCAGCTGGCCATAAAGTGACAGCCGATTCCCGCCAGCGCTTTGGAGCCTTCAGGTACTTTGGTAGAGGTGTTATGCGGACAACCGGAACAGAAGTAAGGGGTGCGGGTAGCGCCTTCTACTGTGATGGATAAGACATCCGGCGACAATATCTTTCGGGCGCGATCTACAAAACCCTGTTCCGGAAATAGCTGATCAAGTCGTTTGGCTATCACAGGCAACAACAAGCGTGGTGATAACTCTCCGGTCCAGGGGATCAGGGGCTCGCCCTGCTCATCACGCTTGCCCACCATGAGTTCCGGTTTATCACCGGGCCAGTCATAAAAATATTCTTTGAACTGGCTTTCTATAATGCCGCGCTTTTCCTCTATGACAAGCACTTCTTTTTTTCCACGAACAAAATCCAGCGCGTGTGCACGGGCTAACGGCCAGACCATACCTACTTTGTAGATGTCTATGCCCAACTTTCTGCAAAGCATCTCGTCAACACCAAGCAACCGCAGCGCCTCCATCGCATCAAGATGGCCTTTACCCGTCGTGACCAGACCAAAGCGCGCGTCATTAATGTTATAGATGTGTTTATCTATCGGGTTACTTTGTGCAAAGGCAAACACCGCGTTCTTTTTAGACACCAGACGCTCTTCGATCTGTGGCCCCGGCAGATCCGGCCAGCGGTAATGCAGGCCGTCTGCAGGCATTTCAAATTCAGGTGTTATAAATGATCGATCCTGGTGCAGATCAAAAGAACAGGCAGACTCTACGGTTTCAGAGATGGCCTTAAAGCCAACCCACATGCCCGTGTACCTTGACAAGGCATAGCCATACTCACCAAACGCCAGATATTCATCCACACCTGCAGGATTCAGCGTTGGCATAAACCACGTCATAAAGGCGACATCGGATTGGTGTGGCATTGATGAAGACACGCAACCGTGATCATCACCAGCCACCACCAGCACACCGCCGTGAGGAGAAGCGCCATAAGCGTTACCATGCTTTAGTGCATCACCGGCCCGATCAAGACCCGGGCCTTTGCCGTACCACAGCCCGAACACACCATCGACAGTTTTATCAGCACTGGTTTCAACCTGTTGCGAACCCAGCACTGCTGTGGCTGCCAGATCTTCATTAACCGCCGGCAGAAATTCGATACCGGATTGTTTTATCCGATCCTGTTCACGCCACAGTTCGATATCAACCCCGCCCAGCGGAGAGCCCCGATAACCCGATACAAAGCCCCCGGTGTTTATTCCGGCGGCCTGGTCACGGCGTGACTGATCAAACAGAATACGCACAATGGCCTGGGTGCCGGTCATATAGACGCGGCCGTGGGTTTGCGAATAGCGATCAGCCAGTTGGTAGGCGTTCAGCTCAGGAATTTTTGCTGTCATTGCTACAACCTTTTGTAGGATCGGGCGGCGTGAGATCGTTACACAGACTCACCATCACCAATGGGAAACACTTCTCGAGCAGCAAAGCTTAGTCCGCCGCACCTGACAATGGCTTTCGTTTTATTCTCTGTGCAGGTTATATTGGAAACAGTTTTTCATAAATCCTTTAGAAAATGAACGAACAATTCAATATAACGGCATTGGACCGGAAGATTCTCAGCATTCTTCAGCAGAATAGCAGGCTCAGCAATCAAGAGATCGCCGATCGGATCGGCAGTTCGCCATCATCTGTCTGGCGACGGGTCAAGAGTATGGAAAAGGCCGGTGTCATCAGTGGATTTCACCTGGCACTTTCGGCCGAATTACTGGGCCTGGCGGAAACTATTCTGGTTCACGTGAGCCTGAAATCACACAACGATAAAAATACGCGTGAATTTACCCGGCTGGTGAGTGGGACACCCGAGGTCCTGGAATGCTACGCCGTAACGGGCGACCACGACTATCAGTTAAAAGTACTCGCCACCGATATGCGTGCCTTTTATAGCTTTCTTGAAGACACGTTAATGAGTAAGGATTACGTCGCCAGAACCAGCTCTACTGTGGTGATGCATACGATAAAAGAAACAGCCTCTGTGCCTGCCTCGATCATTCCGCCGCAGTAGCCCTGTTCTTTTCACCCAAGAGCAATGGAGATCTGAGATTTCATCAGGTTAATGCTCCCACGAGCAAAGAGCTCGACGTGTTGGTAGCCACGATCAGTGAACGCGTTGCCCCGTATCCGGAGCGTCGGGGGCGCCCAGCCAGGGTTGGTTGGCCAGAGATGAGCAGAGCGATCATCTGACATTGGCGTTGGACGATGAAGCGGGCAATACGATGCAACGGCGACAGGGCCACTCGATCTCGCACCGGATAGCCATACCTATTGGTTAACGCAGTTCTTCGGATTACTCGTGATTACTCATTCGATTGATTCTGCGTTTATTCTGCTGGTGTCCTGCAGGAACATAGTGACTGCTTGTTGGCAAGTCGTTAGCACACCGGATGGTACAAACCACATCAATGCCCAACTGCCCGGTCTCAACGCTAGCTTGCGCCAGTGATGCAATACCAGCAAGCGCAAAGCCAAAGCATCTTGTTCGATATAATTGATGGCGTTATTGGACACGACGTCGATGAGCGCACTGGCGTTGCGTTGAATAGGTTCTGGCGCTAGCTTGGCAACAAACCAGTCCGGAATTTGTTTATCGACCAGCTTTAACGACAAACATTGATGTGCATCGTTATCCGCGCGGGTGGTTTGTTCTACCGGGACAACAAATAGATCTTTGCTAAGTGATATAGCATCATTTGTAGATGGCTCATCCTTGTGGTAAACGAATTGCCATCCATCAGGATACCGCCTGGACTGCCCGTAGATATCGTCCGTTACTGCTTGAGTTTGTTCGCGGCCCTTTCGAGAAAGTTTATAAAACGCTTCACGTCCCCGTTTTTCAGATATTATCCAGCCATCAGATTTCAAACGATATAAGGCTGTGCGAATCGCCTCGGGCTTGATGCCGATATGTCCTAAAAGACTTTTTATTTGACTGCCGGTGAGTTCCTTTCCGTTAAGATCGCCAAATAGAGTGACAATCAATGACCAGGTTTTCAGAGACTCGAGCTCGACTAGTTGCCTGATCCCTGGGTCTTTAGACTGCATAATGTTGAGGTTTTGTTACCGACGCTACCTTAATATAAATCTTTATATACTGTTTGCCTATCTCTGGTCACCAAATTCATATGCATTCATCGTTAGAAGCTCATATTCTGCAACCGCATCTTCGTTTTGGTTGCTCAGTAAGACATGCCATCGGATCTCTCCGTATTCGTCGTTGCGCGGCGTCTTGTGCTTCACGACCAAGCGAACTTTAATTGCATCACCAGCAGTAACGGGTGTCATAAAACGCAAATTATCCAGACCGGTGTTCGCTAGCACTGGACCTTCATCCGGTTGCACAAAGAGACCTGCGGCAAAACTTAATAGCAGGTAGCCATGCGCTACGCGTCCAGGAAAGAATGGATTGCGTTTCGCTGCGGCTTCATCCATATGCGCATAAAAGGTATCGCCCGTGAAGTGTGCGAAGTGTTCGATATCGTCCATTGATATGGTTCTGGATGCCGTGTAGTGCGTTTCTCCGATAGCAAGCTCATTAAAAGTGCGCGTGAAAGGATGGTTGTCTTCAGTGATTTCTGTAGCGCCGGGTATCCATTTGGAACCAATATTGGAGAGCAGGGACGGGCTACCTTGTATTGCTGTGCGTTGCATGTAGTGCATAACACCTCGCACGCCGCCCATTTCCTCACCCCCTCCGGCACGCCCCGGGCCACCGTGAACCATGTGAGGTAACGGTGAGCCGTGACCGGTACTTTCGGCCATTGAATCACGATTGTTAAAGTACAGCCTGCCATGGTATGCACCGGCGCCCATGACAACGTCTCTTGCAATATCGCCATCATGAGTGAAAACCGATGCAACCAGGCTGCCTTGTCCTTTATTGATAATGGTAATGGCGTGGGCAATATCGCGGTAACCCATCACGGTGGAGACTGGCCCGAACGCTTCAACCTCATGGATTTTTACCGCCTTGTCAGCATCGTTGCAATGAAACAGCAGGGGTGGCACGAACGCGCCTTTCTGTGCGTTTTTACCGTTAATAGAAAAGTCATCAGGATCGCCGAACACACGTTCTGCCTCTTGTTCGATAACCGCGGCGCTGCTCAATACATCGTTACGTTGTGATGCCGACACGAGTGCACCCATTGTGGTTTCAGTGTCAGTGGGATCACCAACCACAACTTTGGCAAGTTTAGATTTTAATCCCTCGATTACGGCTTGTACTTGAGCATCCGGCACCACGACGCGGCGAATCGCTGTACATTTTTGACCCGCCTTGGTGGTCATTTCACGCATGACTTCTTTCAAGAATAGATCGAATTCAGGTGTGCCTGGTATCGCATCCGGCCCGAGGATCGATGCGTTAAGACTGTCCTGTTCTGCTATAAAGCGGATCGAATTATCGAGAATGTTGGGCATGGAGCGCAGCTTACCGGCGGTGTGTGCGGAACCCGTGAAACTAACAATATCTTGATGAGTAACTTTATCAAGCATGTCTCCCAAACCACCGGAAACCAATTGCAGTGCGCCCGCTGGCAAGAGCTTACTTTGCAGCATCAGCTTTACGGCTAGTTCTGTGACGTAGCAACTTGCCGTCGCGGGTTTCACAATTGCCGGAACGCCTGCTAACAATGCCGGCGCCAGTTTTTCCAACATGCCCCATACTGGAAAATTGAACGCATTAATATGCACTGCAACGCCTTGCAGTGGCGTGCAGACGTGTTGCCCAACAAACGTTCCGCTACGTGAAAGCTGCTCGACATTGCCATCAAGGTAGATTTGCGAATCAGGCATTTCGCGACGGCCTTTGGAAGCAAACACCAGCATCGTGCCGATGCCACCATCAATATCAATCAAGTGATCTTTTTGGGTGGCGCCTGTGGCAAAAGAAATATCGTATAGCTGCTGCTTGTTATCTGAAAGATACAGCGCCAACGCTTTAAGCATCTTTGCTCGCTGATGAAACGTCATCGAGCGCAAGGCTTGCCCACCATGGATGCGCGCATAGTCGAGCATGGCGTCGGTATCAAGACGACTGCTGCCAGCGCGAGCGATGAGTTCGCCGGAGATGGCGGAAAAAATCTCGCGCGCACTATCGTCGGCTTCAACCCATTGACCAGCTGCGAAGCTGTTTACGCTTTGAATTGTCATAGTTAAATCTGCATGGCGTCTCTGACACTTGCTTTTGGATATGGATTCAGTAGAATTAAACGACCGGTTGGTCAATAATAAACTCTCCGTTCTGCCGAAGCAAGAGCAACAACGATGTCGACTACATTGAAGATCAGTGATCGCGGCAACTGGGGTGAGCTCACGCTCAACCGCCCCGAGAAGCTCAACGCGTTCAACGAAGAAATGTTGCTCGCCTTAAAAGGGGCAATTCAGCACGCGATCGAATCCGGCAAACGCGCCGTGTTGCTCACAGGCGCCGGCAGGGTATTTTGTGCCGGGCAGGACCTTGGCTATCGCGACCCCGCAAGAAAAGCGGTGTTTGCAGCAACAACGAATTCGCTTGATGGACAGTTAAACCTTGAACCTCAATATCAAAAGTGTTGCGGCGAGTTGCAGGATTACGCAGAAGGCGTCAGTGCTTTTCTAAGCGAGCGCAAACCGGAGTTTCAAGGCGCATGATATTAACTGCCAAGCAACGTGCGGACAAATCTGCGCACGCCATGTGGGCATCTGATAATGCCAGTCAATGGTTAGGTATGGTGCTGGACGAGGTTGACGAAGGCACGGCAACGTTGTCTCTAAAAGTGAAAGCTCACCACACGAATGGACTGGGCGCTTGTCATGGTGGGGTCATCTTTTCTCTGGCAGACAGTGCCTTTGCGTTTGCCTGTAACAGTCGTAACCAAGCCACAGTGGCTCACCACAATTCAATTACGTACATTGCCCCTGGTAGGCTTGATGACAAGCTCACAGCGTTTGCACGAGAGGTCAGCTTACGCGGACGAAGCGGTATTTACGATGTTTCGGTGAGTAATCAAGAAGGTGTTCTCGTCGCCGAGTTTAGAGGCTGCTCTCGCACGGTAGCAGGGACATTATTCGAGGAGTAAAGTATGAAAGATCTTACGCCGTCAAAAGAGTCATTGGATGCCATTGAAATCGCATCGGTTGATGAAATTCGCGCTTTGCAATTGGAACGTATGCAATGGTCGCTGCAGCATGCCTACGATAACGTGGCCATGTACAAAAAGCGATTCGACGATGCCGGGGTTCACCCGACAGACTTAAAGTCGCTTGCCGATCTGGGCAAGTTTCCCTTTACTTATAAAAATGATCTGCGTGACAATTATCCGTTTGGTCTGCTTGCTGTGCCACGAGAAAAAATTGTGCGTCTACATGCGTCTTCCGGTACGACGGGCCAACCCACTGTCGTGGGTTACACACAAGGCGATATCGATATGTGGGCCAACATGGTCGCACGATCTATGCGCGCCAGTGGAACGCGTCCCGGCGATGTCGTTCACGTGTCTTATGGCTACGGTTTGTTTACCGGTGGCCTGGGTGCACACTATGGTGCAGAAGCGCTCGGTTGTACCGTTGTACCCGTGTCCGGTGGTATGACCGAACGGCAGGTAAAGTTGATTGAAGACTTTAAAGCGAAGACCATTATGGTCACACCGTCTTATATGTTGAATATCCTTGATCAATACCACAGTGCCGGTATCGATCCACGTGAATCTCCGTTGGAAGTGGGTATTTTTGGTGCAGAGCCATGGACCGATACGATGCGTGCTGAAATCGAAACTGCGTTCGATATGCATGCGGTGGATATTTATGGTTTGTCCGAAATACTCGGTCCGGGCGTGGCTAACGAATGCGTGGAGACCAAGGACGGCCTGCATGTTTGGGAAGATCACTTCTATCCAGAAATCATTCATCCGGAAACAGGAGAGGTTTTACCGGAGGGAGAAATGGGTGAGCTGGTCTTCACCACATTAACCAAGGAAGGTCTGCCAATGGTTCGTTACCGCACACGCGATCTTACGCGTCTGTTGCCTGGTACCGCACGCACCATGCGGCGTATTGAAAAAATCACTGGCCGTTCGGATGACATGATCATTCTGCGTGGCGTAAATGTTTTTCCATCACAAATAGAAGAACAAGTGCTGAAAACACCTGGGCTGGCTCCTCATTTTCAAATAGAACTGCATCGCAAGGATCGAATGGATGCAATGACCGTGCTGGTAGAGACTCCAGCCAGTGTTTCTGGTGCAACCGAGGCGGATAGTATTGCGAAAAACTTAACAGTAAATATTAAAGAAGCTGTTGGTGTTACTACGCAAGTGGTCGTGGGTGAGCCTAATACTGTGGCACGCAGTCAGGGAAAAGCACAACGCGTTGTTGATAAAAGACCCAAGGAATAACATTGGCTAGAAGTCAGGCAAAAGACCATGAAGTTAAACGCAAGACTATTTTGTCTACTGCAGCTGAGGTATTTGCAAGCCGTGGTATTGTCAGTGCTTCGATGAATGAGGTGGCAACAGCGTGCAGTATCTCGAAGGCGAATATCTATCATTATTATCCGAGCAAGTATGATCTGGTGTTCGATATTCTTGACGCCTATCTGGAAACCCTGCGTGATCGAATCTGCAGTCTGGATCTCAATCAACCCCCAGCGCAGCCATTGCACCTGTTGACTAAAGAGATATTGCTACTTTATGAAGGCATGGATAATGAACATAAGATTCAAACGGAAGGTCTCGCTCTTTTGTCGGTACAACAACAAACCGTGCTTAAAAACTATCAAAGAGAAATGGTAGCCGTGATGTGCGAGGCTGTTCGCGCGTCTGCCCCAGACACGTTTGACCAGCAAAGCGCAAAATGCAAACAAGTGGCTATGTCGGTATTCGGCATGCTTAACTGGTTTTATATGTGGCAACCCAAGGCGACTAAATCGCAAAGAATTGATTACGCTGCAACGGTGGCTGAACTGACTTTGCATGGTGTGGGTGGCTTGTCAGTGCAAGCAGACAATGCATAAATAACCTATTCGCTTTCAACTGTTGAGGTACTGTTAATGTCCCGCTTCATCATAATTCCACGCCACCTTGGCCGCAGACACCGGATAGCACTGACACGTTAGAACGTAACCCGCTTCTACCTCATAATCTTCCAGTGAATGGTTGGCGATCATTTCCACATCACCTTCGGTCACTTTGGCTCTGCACGTGGAGCAAACACCGGCTTTGCAGGCGTATGGCACGTCTAATTCATTTTTAAGTGCCGCGTCGAGCAAGCTGGTTTGCTTTGGGATGGTCAGTGACACACTGGAACCGCCGATGGTCACACGACCTTCAACGCCGTCTTCCATCGTTGACGTATCACTGACTGGTTCCGGTAGTCGGCCAGGCTGGTTACTTGCAAAAAGTTCAAAACGAATTTTGTCATTATCCAAACCATGAGACTGTAATGCATCGGATATCGCCAGCATCATCGGTTCAGGGCCGCATATAAACGCTATATCTACCGCGCTAGTATTGATCCAACTGTTGAAGAGCGCGGCACATTTTGTGGCGTCCACGCGACCGCGAAATAATTCGATCTCTTGGCTTTCATCTTCCAGAATATGAATAACATTAAGCCGGTCGAGATAATCGTTTTTAAGGTCTTCAAGCTCTTCACGAAACATTATCGTGTTTGGATTGCGATTGGCGTACACCAGTGTGAAGCGGCTGCTTGGTTCTTCAACCAGACTAGTGCGCAAGATCGACAGTATCGGTGTGATACCGGAGCCGCCAGCAAATGCCAAATAGTGAGGTGCATCAGTTTTGGCGCGCGCATAAAAATTTCCCATTGGTGGCATGGCCTCAAGGACATCACCAACGGCAAGTTCAGTGTTAGCCCAGCTTGAAAATGCGCCACCCGATACGCGTTTAATACCAACTTGCAGTTGTTCGTCGGTGCGACTGGTACAGATAGAATAAGAACGGCGAATTTCCTGACCATTAAAATTGCGTTTGAACGTCAGGTATTGGCCCGGCGTAAAACCAAAGTCATTGCTATTCTCGGGCTTCAACGTAACGACGACAGCATCGCGAATAGTCTTTTCAATACCGGTGACGGTAAGCGAATGGAATGTACCCAAAATACCGAGACTCCTAAATGCATTTGAAGTAATCAAAAGGCTCTAAACAATCAGTGCATCGCCATTGTGCTTTGCACGGGGTAGAACCAAACTGACTGACTTTTTCTACCGCGCTAGAGTGGCAATGTGGGCACCGTGCAGGCCCACCAGCGGCACGCGGCGGCGCAATGCCATATTGTTCCAGGCGGGCTTTACCGGTATCAGATAGCCAATCTGTTGTCCATGGCGGTGATATCTGAATTTCTATAGTCAACTGATCAATACCTTTCGCGTATAGCGCGCTTTGGATATCCTCAGCAATCACGGACATGGCAGGGCAGCCAGAGTAAGTCGGCGTAACTATGATCTCAACCGCCCTGTTGTCAACTTTAACAGCGCGAATCACACCAAGATCAACAACAGAGATCACAGGGATTTCAGGGTCCGGCACTTGATGCAGCCATTCCCGGATAAGCGATTCGGTTAATTCGCCACGATAAATCTGCTGTGGGTCAGGCGCGCGTTCAGACATGCGCTCAGACCAAGGGACTATTGGTATTGATAATGCCGGCTTTGACTGTGTCATGTTAAGTCGTCTCACCAGACCGCATCGGGGTAAGAGCGCTGCAGCACTTGCATAGTCGAAAGCAGGTGACCCAGATGCTCAGTATGTTGTTTTCCGTTGCGACCACCCTTGTGCGCAAAGTCGCTGGTTGGTTGCTGCAGTTGAGCGGTGTCCAGTACAGCGCAGACCTGCTTGAGCCAACTGTCCTGTAAGCTCGAGGGTAGGGGGGCGATCCCATCCGCACTCATGGCTTTGTCGGTTTCGTCATCGACAAACACTTCCCCTGCATACGGCCATACGTAATCCAGTGCGCTCTGCATGCGATGATTGCTTTCATCGGTACCGTCGCCCAGTGCGATAACAGTTTGTGATGAGCGATCGAGATGATACAGCGCTTCTTTAAGCGACTTTGCGGCAATCTGTGCAACGCGTTCGTTGCTGCTGTCACTGAGTGCGCTTAACCAAGGCACTTGGAATACATCAAACAGAAACTGGCGTATTAAGGTTCGACCAAAATCCTGGTTAGGCAATTCAAGCATCAGTAAATTGCGAAAGTCATAGGCATCGCGACGAAAGGCAAGCGCATCTGCGTTGCGCCCTTTGTCTTCTATTTCAGCGGCATAGTTTAACCACAGTTTCGTTTGACCGATGAGATCAAGCGCTGTGTTAGCCAGCGCAATGTCTTCTTCTAGTGCTGGGCCGTGACCGCACCATTCCGATGTGCGATGTCCAAGCACTAGTGCGTTGTCACCCTGACGCAACAAAAATTCGAATAAATGATCCATTACATTTTACCGACTTCATCGGGGATGTCGTAGAACGTAGGGTGGCGATAGACTTTGTCTTTTGCCGGGTCGTACATCGGCCCTTTATCAGACGGGCTTGACGAGGTGATTTTCTGGGCTTCGATAACCCAGATGCTGACGCCTTCGTTGCGACGGGTGTAGACATCGCGTGCGTTTTTAATCGCATGCTCAGCATCGGCCGCATGCAGTGAACCCACGTGTCGATGACTCATGCCATGTTGACCGCGAATAAAGATCTCCCATAGTGGCCATTCATCACTCATTACGCAGCTCCTGGTTCTTTGGCGATACGTTTTTTATTCGCGTGTGCAAGCATTGCATCGCGCACCCAAGCACCGTCGTCCCATGCTTTCTTACGCGCGTTTAAACGATCCACATTGCACGGTCCATTGCCATTAATGACCTCGAAGAATTCATTCCAGTCAGGTTCGGTAAAATCGTAATGGCCGCTTGCTTCATTCCAACGTAAATGCTCATCCGGAATAGTCAAGCCGAGATAGTCGGCCTGGGGTTTGGTTTCATCGACGAACTTCTGACGTAATTCATCGTTAGTATTCATTTTGATTTTCCATGCCATCGACTGCGTCGAATGCACCGAATCTTTGTCCGATGGGCCGAACATCATCAGCGCCGGAAACCACATGCGGTTCAGTGCATCTTGCGCCATACGCTTTTGTTCTGCCGTGCCATTGGCCATGTTCATCATGATGTGAAAGCCCTGACGCTGATGAAAGCTCTCTTCTTTACAGATTCGTACCATGGCACGTGCGTATGGACCGTAAGAAGTTCTTTGCAGCGGTACCTGATTCATGATGGCAGCACCATCCACGAGCCAGCCAACTGCGCCCATATCAGCCCAGGTCAGAGTAGGGTAGTTAAAAATGGACGAGTATTTCATGCGACCATCGAGTAGCATTTCAGTCATCTCATCGCGCGACACCCCGAGCGTTTCAGCAGCGCAGTAAAGATACAGGCCATGACCGGCTTCATCTTGCACTTTGGCTAAAAGATTGGCTTTGCGCTCAAGTGTGGGCGCGCGGGTTATCCAGTTACCTTCAGGTAGCTGACCCACAATTTCAGAGTGTGCATGCTGACCGATTTGTCTAATAAGTGTTTCGCGGTAACCTGCGGGCATCCAGTCTTTGGGTTCTATTTTTTCTCCGGCATCAATCCGGGCTTGAAACTCAGCGAGTCGTTTTGGGTTTTCTTCGCTAGCTTCCGATGCAATCATTTGTGCATACATACATGTAGCCTCAAGTTCGCTCTAAGATTAACGCAGTGCCTTGACCGACGCCAACGCACATCGTACATAGCGCGTAGCGTCCACCGGTGCGACGCAACTGGTAAGCGGCAGTCATAACCAGGCGCGCGCCCGACATACCCAGTGGATGGCCCAAAGCAATCGCGCCCCCGTTCGGGTTTACATGAGCTGCATCATCCGGCAGGCCAAGTTCACGTATCACCGCCAGGCTTTGCGCAGCGAAAGCCTCATTCAATTCGATGACGTCCATTTGCTCGATCGTAAGCCCGGTTATTTCAAGTAACTTGCTTACGGCGGGCACCGGTCCAATGCCCATGACGCGTGGCTCAACTCCCGCAGCTGCCATGCCGACTACCCGTGCAAGTGGTTGGTTGTCTTGTGCAGCCTCTTCGTTACCCAACAACAGGGCTGCGGCACCATCGTTTACACCCGATGCATTCCCGGCAGTGACTGATTTCTCCGGTGAATTAATGCCTTTAAGAGTGGCCAGTTTTTCGATCGTTGAGCCTTGCCTCGGGTGTTCATCTGTGTCTACAACCAGAGGTTCGCCTTTGCGTTGCGCGATGCTAACAGAAAAAATTTCATCATCAAAAAAGCCCGCAGTGGCAGCGGCTGCGTAGCGTGACTGTGATTGTGCAGCAAACGCGTCTTGATCGGTGCGCGAAACGTTATATGCTTCGGCAACGTTGTCTGCCGTTTCTGGCATCGAATCGGTTCCAAAAGTGTTATTGAATTTTTTATTGATAAATCGCCAGCCGATAGTGGTGTCGTAAATCGCATTGGCCCTCGCGAATGCAGTTGCCGCTTTTGGCATGACAAACGGTGCGCGACTCATGCTCTCGACACCACCGGCAATAGCCAGGCGATACTCACCAGCCTTTATGCCGCGTGCAGCCATACCAACGGCATCCATGCCAGATGCGCAGAGTCGGTTGATGGTTGTACCAGGTACGTTTTCGGGCAATCCCGCAAGTAACGCGGCCATGCGAGCGACGTTGCGATTGTCTTCACCTGCTTGGTTGGCGTCTCCCAGAATGACATCATCGACAGTAGAGAAGTCGATTGATGCGTTTCTCTTGGCCAGCTCTGCAATAGGCAAAGCGGCAAGATCATCAGTTCTCAAAGTCGAAAGGGCTCCGCCGTAGCGGCCTATCGGGGTTCTGACAGCATCAAGAATGTAAGCTGGCATCTGTCACCTTCGCGTTGCGGTTTAGCGGGCGTGGTGGAAAGGATGGTGCCCGTATAGTGAAAATATAGCGTATACGTGTTACATTTATATGTCAATGAGATATTTATGTAACATAATAGAGTTGTCGGCTGGTTCGAAGCCAACTTGACCTATGCATCATTGCTGGAGCAGGAGAATAACGTGGTAGTAGCGCTTTCCAGGCAAGGCGATATCGGCATTGTCACCATTAACAATCCTCCCGTTAATTCCATTGGTCAGGCGATGCGCCAGGGTTTAATGGATGCGGTTACGACTACCGAAGCAGATGCTGGCATCAGAGGGGTTGTGCTTATTTGTGGGGGGCGGACATTCATTGCCGGCGCCGATATTCATGAATTTGGTAAGCCGCCACTTGAGCCGCACTTGCCAGATGTTTTAAGTGCGATTGAACAGACAACAAAGCCTTGGGTTGCAGCCATACACGGTACAGCTTTAGGTGGTGGGCTAGAAACCGCAATGGTGTGCGACTTCCGTATTGCCAGCAAGGATGCAAAGTTTGGTTTGCCTGAAGTCACGTTAGGCCTTATTCCAGGTTCAGGCGGGACGGTTCGACTACCACGCCTGGTCCCATCAGAAACTGCATTGAACATGATCGCCACTGGCAAACCTGTTGGAGCGAGCTCAGCCCTGATGGCAGGTTTAATTACCGCCATTGCAGAGCACGACTTATTGGCAGATGCAGTTGCATTTGCAGAGCAGGCTAGCGCTCAGCCGCCTGTGATCAGCCGTGCTGTTAAAGCGCCAGAAAACATGACGTCATTTGACGCCGCTGCTGCAAAAATTATTAACAAAGCGCGCGGCCAACATTCTCCGCAAGCCGCCGTACAAGCGTTGAACAATGCCTATTCATTACCTGCAGCCGATGCGCTTTTGGCTGAGCGGGAAGTCTTCTTGGCATTAAAATCCGATCCGCAATCGGCAGCACTACGCCACATATTCTTTGCTGAGCGTGCAACAACAAAGGTTCAGCGGATCAACGGTGTGGAGCCTTTATCAATTAAGCAGGTTGGTGTTGTTGGCGGCGGTACCATGGGGGCTGGTATCTGCGCGGCCGCTTTACTGTCGGGTTTTGCAGTGCAAATGATCGAGCGCGATACTGCAGCTGCCGAAGCAGGAACATCGCGTGTGCTCGGTATTCTCGATAGCAGCTTAAAAAGAGGCTTGATCAATGCTGATAAACAGCAACAACTGATAGCAGCATTCAGTGCGTCGTGTAGCTATGTCGATCTTGGCGCGAGTGATTTAATTATTGAAGCTGTATTTGAAGAAATGCAAATCAAAAAAGACGTGTATGCGCAACTCGAAGCAGTCGCGAAACCTGATGCGGTGTTGGCATCCAATACCTCGTACCTTGACGTGAACGAAATTGCAGAATCCATCAAATCATCGCACCGTGTCATCGGTTTGCACTTCTTTTCGCCTGCTCATATTATGAAGCTGCTTGAAATTGCTGTGCCCTCAAGTTGTGACGACACCACATTGGCAAGTGCGGTGTCGTTTGCAAAACGTTTGCGCAAAATAGCGGTTCTCTCTGGCGTGTGTGATGGGTTCATAGCGAACCGGATTATGTCGGTTTATCGGCGTGAAGCTGAGTACATGGTTGAAGACGGCGCTATGCCTTGGGATGTGGATAAGGCCATGGTCGATTTTGGATTCCCGATGGGCATCTTCCAAATGGGTGACCTTGCCGGTTTGGATATCGCATGGGCCATGCGCAAACGACAAGCAACCACTCGCGATCCGAGCCAGCGTTATGTGGATATAGCTGACAAGCTGTGTGAACTTGGTCGATTCGGCCGTAAAACAGGCAGAGGTTATTATTTATATGACAACGACAAAAAAGGCACATCCGATCCTGACGTTGAGTCACTGATACTGGCAGAGTCAAAACGAAAGGGCATTACAAGACAAGCAATGACAGCCGAGCACATCATGACGAGCATACTCGGCGTCATGCAGAGTGAAGGGCAGAAGATCCTTGATGAGGGCATTGCTCAATCTGCTGATGATATTGATGTGGTTATGGTCAACGCTTTTGGATTTCCACGCTGGCGTGGTGGCCCGATGTTTATGATGCAGCATCAGCGAAATACAGATACAAATTCTTGATACGTGAAGAATGACCCATGAATTGAGGGTATGACATGACTTCGTCCGAGCTAGACATACGATCGCAATATTATTCCGTCGATATTTTCGCCACGATTTGCAATCAATTTGTGGTGCCTTTAACGTGGAGCCCGGAGTAACGGATCAGGACGGATTGACAGCTCACCTGTCTACTGAGTCCCCCGGGGGCTGGACCTTGCCCGGGTCGGATTAAACGTGGATACGGTCGATCGCGTAGAGTGCGAATACAGAAGCTGTCCTGGCGAGCATTATTTTTTCATACTGCAACATAGGGTCGAGGGTTTCTACAGTGTGTTTGGCGCTTTGCTGACCGAGCGCGCGGTTTGCGAAGGCCCCAAACCCAATGCTGATCGACAATGGGGCACCCGTATCTGAGAACGGTATGATTATATTGATTGCTTGATTGGACAGTGGTACGAAATGGCTGAGTTGGAGCGCATAGCCACATTGGTAGCTACTCATGACTCAGCTTGTGGGTGCACAGACTACCTGCCAACATATTCTATCCTTAAACTCTTGGGAACTCTAGTTCTTTGATGTATTCTGAATACAGCCTCGGCTGTGACTTTGGTGATCCTGACCCATCGCTGGCAATCATTATCTCAGGAATCTGACTAACCACCGAATGGGTAAAACTACAAAGCTAGCCCTGATTTTTTAATTCTCGCCCTGTAAACAAAATTGATAAGCAACTACATAATATTCGACGCTGTTTCCAAATCGTATGGTGAGGGATCGTCAAAACAAACCGTGCTCGCCAATGCCGCTCTATCGGTAAATCAGGGAGAACAGATCGCTGTTCTCGGTCACAGCGGAAGTGGCAAATCCACCCTGTTGAATTTAATTTCAGGCATCGACTATGTCGATAGTGGAAAAATAATAATTAACGATAAAACATTAACCAGCCTGTCTGAAAAAGAACGTACATTGTTCAGACGCCGGCATATCGGCTTTGTCTATCAATCGTTCAATCTTATACAAACACTTACCGCTTTTGAAAACATACAACTACCACTGCAACTAAACAATTATCGATCAAAGGAAATCAGGCGCCTGACTACCGACATGCTGGAGCGGGTCGGACTGGCGGACCGGGGTGATGCATTCCCGGATCAACTTTCAGGCGGCGAGCAACAGCGAGTTGCAATTGCACGGGCAATGATTCATTCCCCTGCCTTGGTACTGGCTGACGAACACACCGGCAATCTCGATGCTGAAACGGGTCGTGCCATGATTGACTTGTTTGCAGAGCTGGCAAAATCCAGGAACCAGACAGTCTTGATGGTCACGCATAGCCGTGCAATAGCAAGCAGCGCAGACAGGGTAGTGAGCTTCCGCGACGGTAAGCTACACACAGATTCAAATACAGGAAGCTCATCCCTTGCCTGGTGACAGCGTTTCTCAATTCTCGTCTGTGCAAGGGGTTTTTTATAAATGCAGCTTGCGTCATTGGCAGCAACATAAATGGCAAGCCATTTTGATGCTGATCGGTATGTCACTCGGGGTTGCTGTTGTCTTTGCTGTTGATATCGCCAACAATAGTGCCAAACGCGCTTTTACACTATCACTGGATACTGTTACCGGCAGGACTACACATCAAATTGTTGGAGGTGCAGATGGCATCGATGAACAGTTGTATGCCACGCTACGCACAGAACTCGGTTTTCGAAGAAGTGCGCCGATACTCGAAGGAAGAATTACACTCAAACACAAAGACAATACAAGCAACTACAGTGAGTCACTGCAGTTACTAGGTGTAGATATCTTTGCCGAACCGATGTTTCGTGAACAGAGCACCAACAGCACCACCAATACAAGAGATTCATTAAAGCTGTTACGCGCAGGCTCTGTCATTCTGGCAGATACAACCGCTCTGAGGCTTGGAGTCAAGCCAGGTGAACTGCTTACAATCAGCAACTCTGCTCAAGTTACTGCTCAAGCCACTGACCAAGCTAACAACCCGGCCAATAACTCGGTTCAGACACTTACCTTGCTAAGCACTGTTAAAACCCGTGATCAACCGGGTTTTGAGAATATCGCCATGGTCGACATCGCTACCGCACAGCAAATACTCAACAAGTACGGCAAGCTCAGCAGGATCGATCTAATACTGCCCGACTCGGACTCACCATCTGAAGAACAATCAAACTCTCGTAGTGATGCTTCTGCCAACAAGTCAGTTATTGAACAGCTTGAAAGCGCACTACCCGGTGTCACCGTGATTGATGCTGCACGACGCAACAATTCCCTAACTCAAATGACAGATGCGTTTCACACCAACCTACTTGCAATGAGTCTGTTGGCACTGTTGGTTGGTGCCTTTTTGATTTATAACACCGTGACACTCTCGGTTATTCAAAGACGGCAGACATTCGGTCAGTTACGGACACTCGGCATTCAGCGTCATGAACTGTTTCGATCAATTTTGACTGAAACACTTATATTCGCGGTAATTGGAACACTGGCAGGCTTGATGCTGGGCTATCTGCTCGGCAGTGTTTTACTGACCCTGGTCACACGAACCATAAATGATCTCTACTTTACTCTTGATGTTCGGCAGGTAGGTTACTCAGCCTTAACTGGCTTGAAAGCCTGTGCTATCGGCCTGGGTGTTTCACTTCTCGCCGCACTGGCGCCGGCAATCGAAGCGTCAAGAAGTGCACCTGCAGCAGTCGTTCGACGCACCACGGTAGAAAAGCGTGTCAGTAGACTGGTTCCTAAAATATTTATTGGTGGTATAGCTCTTATAGTGGTCGGTTTTATTGTTCTCTGGATAAGTAGCGCCAGCTTGTGGGCAGCATTTGTTGCAATCTTCCTTATAGTTATTGGCTATAGCCTGATCATACCGCAGCTTATAATCGCGATAACTTCCGCTGGAAATTACTCTGCACTGGCATCTGTCGGTACGATGGGTAACTACCCGTTAAGATCAATGACGTCCGGTTTAAGTCGTACAGCCGTCGCGATCGCAGCCCTCTCCGTATCTGTTGCTGCAACGGCGGGTGTCGGTATCATGATCGGGAGTTTTCGGCTCTCGGTTGAAAACTGGCTCGGCAACACACTGCAGGCGGACGTTTATATAAATGCAACGTCCAGCGACCAGAACCCGGACGCTGTTCTGCCTCAAAAGCTTTTAAATAATATTCAGTCCATGCCCGAACTCAGTGGCTCAAGGGTGGCAAGATTGACAGAAGTAGACACAAACCTGGCCCCCGCACGGCTACTGGCAGTGCAAAGCTCTGGCAATGCAAAACTTAACTATGAATTTATAGAGATTAACCAGTCATCAGAAAATAAAGAATCTATGGCTGGAAACGCAGGCGATAAAATCACAGACGAAGATAAAATACCGTTGTTGTTCAATACAGATGCCGTCATTATTTCTGAGCCGTTTGCGCGAAAAAACAATGCTGTGGTTGGGTCAGAAATTGGCATTACAAGCGATAAAGGCGTAATACCTTTTCAGGTCACTGGTATATTCACCAATTACACAACAGGCAAAGGGTTGATAGTGATGTCTTTGCCTGCCTACCATAAGTACTGGGGCGACCGAAGTATCGACTCCATCGGAGTTAATTTTACAGAGAATGCTGATCCTGCCAGCGTAACCAAACGTCTGCGTTCGCTAATTGTTGAATCCAACGAGCCAATAACACTACGATCTGACATCGATATACGGGAACAGTCACTGGAAATATTTGACAGAACCTTCGCCATTACCCACGTACTTAGACTTCTCACCGTTGGCGTGGCTTTTGTCGGTATCCTTAGCGCGTTAATGGCACTTTCACTTGAGCGCCGTGCTGAATATGCGGTGCTTCGGGCACTGGGTATTACCCCTTCAGAGTTGCGCAACCTGCTATTTGTTCAGACCGGCTTGATGGGAATTATCGCAGGTGTGCTGGCGCTGCCACTCGGTATTGCCATGTCACAGATTCTGGTGTCAGTGATAAATGTCAGATCGTTTGGCTGGTCAATGGCGTATAAAATTTCACCCACTGTACTCGCAGAGAGCCTGTTGCTGGCGTTTGTCGCAGCGCTACTGGCAGGTTTATATCCAGCCCATAAGCTCAGCCGCCTCTCACCGGCAGAGGCATTGCGACACCAATGAGGTATTTTATCTTAACACTGGCCATGCTGACGTCACTTGTAGCGTGCGAGCAAGAGCAACCACAGGTCTCAGGTGTATCGCTGCATTCAGAACTCGGCGGTGATGCCTCAGGCTTCGAACGAGCCTGCAGTGGGCGACAATTTAATTTTCCTGAAGACCATGCAGCACATCCTTCATTCAGAAACGAGTGGTGGTACATCACCGGTAACCTTGAAAACACTACCGGCAAACGGTTCGGCTTTCATATAACGTTTTTTAGAATTGCCAATGAACCACTTTCCACAGCTGAAGCGGATCAAGCAATCAGCAAGTGGAGTAGCAGCCAGTTTTATATGGCGCACTTCGCGGTAACCGCTGAAGATGGAGAAATTAAAACCTATGAACGATTCTCCCGTGCTGCAGCTGGCCTGGCTGGTGCCGAAGCCGATGATACCAATGTGGTCAAAGTCTGGCTTGATGACTGGCAGCTGCTCGCTCGAGAGCAGGACAATCAGCTGATCTGGCAACTTAATCTTGCCGAGCAGGATCTTAACCTTGATCTAAAGCTCACCGCCGATAAGCCACTGGTTCTGCAGGGAGATGCGGGGTACAGTAGGAAAAGTGCCGATACCTGTAACGCCTCTTATTACTACTCCTTCACCCGGTTACAAGCATCCGGCAACCTTTCCATAAACAAGCCCGACAGCACTGAATCTCTTCACAGTGTATCCGGTACAGCGTGGCTCGATCGGGAGTGGAGCAGCAGTGCACTCGGTAAAGATCAAAGTGGCTGGGACTGGTTTGCACTACAACTTAATGATGGCAGAGACATCATGTTGTATCAGTTGAGAAAAAATGACGGTAGTCGCGATGCCTACAGTCACGCCGTGGAGATCGATAGCGAGGGCAAGGCAACCGAGATTCCGATTGAAAATATCGATCTCGAAATTACTCGCTGGTGGCGGAGCGACACTGGCAGCGACTATCCGGTAGCGGGTGTAATCCATCGAAAAGACACCGACAAAACCATCGTGTTCGAACCACTGGTCGATGATCAATTGCTTGACCTGACAGTGCGTTATTGGGAAGGCGCAATCAGTCTGACTGACAGTAATCAAAACGCCATAGGGCGTGGTTATATGGAGTTGACCGGCTACTGACAGGAGCATTGGGGCGCCCGGCCAGGGCAATGGCTGGGCGGTGGCGATTGTTCAGGTGTCAGATGTGTGTGAGAGTATCGGTACACAACCGCTGCACAACAAACTATTCCGTCGTATCAATCAGTACATCGTATTCGACAGTTACATCACTGTCCGCGAGTACTGCCAGCGACCATTTGCCGCTGGTGGCGGCAATGGTGGATACCATCGCTGGTGATCCGCTACCATCGACGTCTCTGATAATCAAGGTATTGCTTTCGTCACGAAGGAAAATACGCACATCAGCGTCCGGAGCGGCAACGCTGTCCCAGATAACTTGCGCATCGATTCGTTCGCCAGCAACCACATCAAAGTCAAACCTTTGGAAGCGCCCTGAAGTATTGCTGCCACTGCTACTGAACTCGAAATCTGCGAGCGGTATGGCATTGACAGTGAGTGTGGCGTTATCGGACGCGACAGGGGTGTTGTCATCACTGACTACCACTGAATAGATCGTTCCGGAATCGGCCAGTGTCACCGAAGCGAGGTTCAAGGTGTCGCTAGTTTCACCCGCGAGA
>CALDSR010000044.1 GCA_937924505.1 uncultured Granulosicoccus sp.
GGTCATAGTGATCGACCAGCCTGCCTGATACCGCTTCGATTTTACAGTCCGTCACACCTTGTCGTTCAAGCATGATTCTCGCCGCTTCTGCACCAGTCATGTTGGCCTGCGTGCCCACCGTCTCGTACTTTGAAAAGGTGCGCTTGAGCATCATGGACGCCAGCCCGGAAAGCGCCATGCCTGGCAACATCACCATCAACAAGTAATTTATATCAAAACCCATCATGCGAATTCCATCGTTCTAAAATGCGTCAACTCCAATGTTGTGCCATACCACTAAAATTCAACCCCGTGTATGAGGTAGTGATACGCCGATGCCGTGCGACAGTTCACTCCATAGAAAAAACAGCATTCATTCTTGTTGCAAACAAACGCAAATTTCAAGGAGTCGAAGGTACTGAAAGATCGACCTCGGCGGGGAATTCAAAGAATATACGGGTAAATTCGTTTGGATCTACACCTTGCAAGCCCGCATTGAACTGGGCATTGATAGCATCAATAAAGCCGTTGGCGATGACTGCATAACCGGTGGCCGTAGGATGGACGCCATCGAGTGAGAAACCACCCCCAAACACAAATTCGGAAGTGATGGAGCCAGTACCAAAATTGAGCCCATCAGCATCTGACAGATCGGCAAGATCAGCAGCGGCATCATACAGAGCCAGGCGGCTATCTTCGGCAACTCTCTGTTCAATAATTTCGTTGTATGCCGCGATATTTTCAGCAAGTAAATCCAGTTCAGGTGCAGTCAATATCGCTGCATCAGCTGCAAGGTTGACGGCAGGACTAAACAAAGACGCGGGGTCAAAGGGAGCTTCCGGATCCTCGCTGACACCCAGAGGGACACTGACACCAACCGTTGTCAGCGGGTTTCCGTTTAACTGAGTACCAATAGAACCTAGGGACGTTAACAAGATTGCATCGTCATCAGTTGCCTGTCGCAAATTGGGCAACATAAAACTTGATAAATCGGTTAGAGCCTCATCGAGAATCAAGACGCCGTTGTTACCCGCAACAAAACTGATGGTACGACTGGCGACTTCCTGCTCGGTAAGAGCACCAGCGGCAAGGACCATCTGTAAACCCGCGTTATAAGCCTCAAATCCGGCAGATACTGCTGCGGCCGTATCAGCATCAAGTTCAATCGCGTTGGAGGGCACAGTGGTAAAAAAAGGAATATCTTCGATCGCTGGTATATTTGCGATGACACCGCGAATATCCGTATTCCCAGTTGGTGCCAGTGCATCCATCAAGCCATTGAAAGCACCTGCAAAAATAAGCGGGTTGGTTATATCTTCGACATCAAATGGCCCCGCAGGGTCAGCAGGACCCAATTCACCGATACCCCCTCGGGTCGCAAAACCCAGCGCATCATTGTTACCTGCCCAGAATGAGAAAAAGGTCGGGGTCCGATTGACGTCCAGAGCATCTGAGAGCACAGAAGAAGTCCCCGGGTTAGAGGCAAAACGTGCATAAAAAGGATTGGCGACCAGTTCGGGGCTTGCCAGTTCAATGATTCTTGCCCCGGGCACGCCAAGGTTATTAAATGGCGCGTCAGCGTTAACCAGCCCGGCTCCACCGGGTGCAATATCCGTTGTCCGTGTGCCTGGCTGCGGGCCAGGAGTGTTAGTACTTTCGAGCAGTACCAACCGCGCCAGGAAGGCATCTGCAGACCCACCAGGTATGGCAACAGGTGCCCCCCCTGCTACCAGGCCACCCAGATTGTCGTTGACCAAGGGCTGTGTAAATTCACCACCACCTGCGTCGGCGAAAGCGTTCGCAATAATATTGGGATAGGAATTAATTTGCCCATCGAGATACACCGTATTATCGGCAAAACCAGCTGTTAGAGAATCACCAATTGCCACATACACTGAGAGGTCCAGCTCATCACCGGCCGACGGAGTTCCGCCCCCGCTACTGCTGCTGCCGCACGATGCCAACAGAAGAAGCGAAGCGCAGCTCGAGAAACTCGTCAGAATAAATTTAGTGTTCATAATGTTTGTACCTTGATGGCTTGTAAGACCTGATTCATTAACAGGTTTACTTTTACCCGCTGAGTTATGGCGGGGAGCATTGGATAAGGGCTCGATTACTTAAAATTTATAGTTTGCCTGAATAGCTAACGTGTTCACATCAGGCTCAACCGAGCCAATCGTTGCACCAACAGGCGCACCTTGAGAAACAATAGGCTGATCAATCGAGGCTTCGGCAAAGCTGATAAAGCGGTAAGCGAAATCCAGCGTTAATTGCGGTATCGGTTTAAAGCTGCCGCCAAAACTGATGGCTGTTCTGTCGGAGTCGATAGTACGTACCGAACGTGTCTCGGTAACTGAAGGCGTCTCGGTAAACGAGATACCGGCTCTCCAGCCCCACTGATCGTTAATACGGCCATCAATGCCCACTGCGTAGGTGAATGAATTTTCCCAGCTAACAGGGGTCACCGCATCGTTGGTAGTCAGCGGATTGGGACCACCAGCATCATCAAATTCGAACCTGATTTCTTCAAAGGTATTCCATTGAGTCCAGCGAACACCACCTGTTATAAAGTAATTTTCAGTTATCGGCTTCAGATAAGCCAGATACGCCGTTGCCGGGGACTCGAACTCGGTGTCGGCTCCAAACGCACCACCGAAAGCTGATATCGGATTGCTGGCTGGAAGGTCGAAAACCGTGTCAGCTTCAATTTCATGGTCTATCCCTGATCTGACACTGAAGCCCAGGCGGGAATCATCCGGTAGATCGATAGTAATGCCGACATTGAAGCCGAATCCAACATTGTCGCCGTCAGCCTCAAAACTACCATCGCCCGAAGCTGGCCCTAACGGGATTCTCGAATCCAAGGTGACATCAGCAGTCTGGATACTGAAACCGCCACCGATACTGATGACGTCATTAATTTTATAGGCGATAGAGGGGTTTATATCGATAGTGACCAAATTGGTTACTGTACCGCTGAAGCGACCAAAGAACGCGTCAGAGTAGTCCGTATCGGTACCAAAGGGAGAAACGACGCCGATACCAGCAACAAGTCTGTCAGTGATGGGATGTACGTAGTAAAGATTTGGCGCGCCAGCCAAATCAGGTGCACCATCCTCATCGGGTCCGGAAATGGAGCCACCAAATGCGTTACTGCCTTGGTTTTCTACTTCAGCACTGACATCATTGAGTGTGAATCCAAACTGGATTTGTTTGTCTCTCAGCAGTGTCAAACCCGCCGGGTTGAATTGTATGGCCGACGCATCATCGCCCACGATGCCATAACCTGCATGATTTCGACCTAGCGAAGTTATGCTGTGATCCGATAATTGAAAGCCCCCTGCAACGGCTTGCTGTACCGGGGTCAAAAGCAAAGCAGTCAGTCCCAAACCGTAAAATATTTTCGATTGCTGGTTGGCGCAGTCTGACCACTTCTTGTTGTATCTTATCAATTTTTTCTCCAAGCTCATCCAGTACCGACTTTCAAGCGATACCAGAATATTATCAGGCACGGCACCCTTGGCCTTTCGCTCCTTGAGTGTCGCCTGCACCAACGTTGCATTTGGCAAATTATAAGTCCGGATACCTACACAAAGCTCGAATTGCGTCGAAACGGCACCAAAAAGCGCGCGTGTAGCTAGGGTGGCGACGGAACCAATTACTTATCTAGCGGCCAATTGGCATCAGGTTATTTTCCAGAAACATAACATGCACACTTACGCATTACTATACCAATATCTAAATTTGTGAGAGAGCCAACTCACTGGGCTGGTTGGAATCACCGCCTTTTCTGCACCTGTGCAGCCGTTGCCAAATGCCACTTTCGATAACCGCAAGGATGTCAATACATTGCCGTCACCAGCGGGCAAGGAAGCCGCTTCGGGGTCGTTGCGCCACCGTATGTGCACCACTGCTCTGAGCGTACCCCGCTGTATCGATTTATCGAGAAATACTTTCCGCCGTCAAGGAGCCGCTGCAGCGACACAACCCTGTCTCCAAAACCTTCTTTACGACCGCTATAGAAAGATTTAACGAGCGTGATACGAAGAGGCTGCGATCTATTTCAGCCGCCACATCAAGCAAGATCGAATCGTGACCAATTTCATGTCTGAAATTGATTTTATAATTTCAGCACGACTAGGCGAAATTCTTGAAATCGGCTTGGACGTGATGGATGTTGGTCGGACATCGTTGAGCATGCGTTGCGAAGTTCGGCAAAAGAAAACGCATGCTGTTGTCATTATTGTTGAACGTATCGTGCTTGTGTCTATTGATACCGAATGAAAACCGGTACAACTTAGCCATACCGAAGCACAAGTCGAGTGGCTTGAACTTGTCGTATTTTCGTCGGGAGTTTTTCGTCTTGCATTCCATGAAAGACGATCAATAAGTGCGCAATTTGCTTGGGTCTCGTCGCATTCGAATTACACCAACAGCAGTTATCAGCATTATGGCGAAAAGCGGATCATGGCGAGAAGACTTCTGAGCGGAAAAAACTGACCACTCCGAGCCAATGCTGCATCCCTTGCCTTCCAGGCCAACACCTATTATTGCCTCGGCAACGGCCAGTAGCGCAGGTCCTTGACGAAAATCTGGCACGCCATTACCGTCTGCATCTGGCAATACTGGAGCCGCAAGCAAACCAAATATTTCTGGCACCAGATCTGCCAGCCCATCATTGTCGGTATCTTCCAGGTTATCGATTAATCCGTCACCATTCGAATCACCCCAGCCGACCTCCTGAGTATCCAGAAGTCCGTCATTATCGCTATCCGTATCCAGATGATCGCTTAGGCCATCAAGATCGGTGTCCGGGAATATAAGCTGTAGCAATGCCAGAATATCGTCTTGTCCATTCAAATCGGCATCTGTAAAGTTGTCGATCACGCCATCTAAATTGGTATCGCTGCTCAATCCCAAAATTTCGACCGCGTCCGGAATTCCATCATTATCACTATCACGATCAAACATGTCGAATCGACCGTCACCATCGCTATCGAGCGGATCGCCTACCAAGCCGTTGCCACCCAATGGGGCACTACCAGCTGTCGCCGCTTCAATTGAATCACCAATTCCATCGTTATCAGAATCAAGGTCAAGGTGGTTGGCGATACCGTCGCCATCCACATCCATTTCGACAGCCCATTCAATCTCTATGAAATCGGGAACACCATCAGAATCACTATCTATAGGTAATGACTCCGACACATCACTTCCATTCGAGTTAGCATCAGATTCACTGGACTGAGACGTTTCGCCGGCGCCTGAAGAATCGCTTCCGCCGTTCTCACCCGAAGAATCACTTCCGCCGTTCTCACCCGAAGAATCGCTTACGCCGTTCTCACCTGAAGAATCGTTGTCGTTGCTCTCATCCTGATCAAGCGTGCCGTCGTTGTCTGAATCAATGTCGATTGAGTCAGGCAGACCATCGCCATCACTATCAGTCAGTCCTTCAATGTCATCACCGACGCCATCATTGTCACTATCTCGATCAAGGTAGTCTGGCGTACCGTCACCGTCGAAGTCACGGAAACCAACCTGAAACTCGATGTCATCAAGCAAAAGATCATTACCAATGCCACCCGGCGCATTGTTGGCAAGAATCAAGGTCACATCACTACCGTCTGGTGATTCAAATACCATCGTGCCTTGAATCCAGTCGTTACCCACTATGTCTCCTGATTCGTAAAACGCGAGCTCATTATCATTGGAATCAATAATCGAAAACCGAACGTTCGGCAATATGGCGGCGGTCGGTTGTGTATTGATGATCCAGGCAGAAAACAGATAATTGGCCCCAGCGATAATACCGGTCATCTCTCGGCGGTAAAATTCTCCCGGCTCGAACGCTCCATTGACACCAAATGCACGTCCTGCTACATCGTCGGGAGTAAAGTCCTCGACAATGTTGCCAAAATCAGTCATCCAGAACTCGCCACGTGTACCGGGATCAATTACCGCGTACTGACCGTCCTGAATGTTGTCACCCGCGTGATAGTCGTAATTGGTATAAGGGCTTGACGTCTGTTCACCGGTGCCAAAATTCTCTCTGAAAAACGGTTCTGTTAGAAACGAGAAGTCAGCGATGCCATCGTTGTCGATATCAATTTCCGCTTCTACTTCATCCGGAATGCCATCATCATCAGCATCACCAGGCGCCGCGAAGCCAGACGCGGGAATCAGTAGCATTCCTGAACATACGACTAGGGGCGCGACCACGGTCGTTACCTGACGGGCCAAATGGCACAGTTTGAGATCGATCCTATACAGCATATTAACCCACACACGGACCCGCTCAGGGTCTCAGCTTGGCGTCGAGAAGCGACGCTTGCGTCCAGGATTTGCAGGTTGTATGCCATTGATAAAAGCATCGCTACACAATCGCCACATCGGTTACAAATGCCACAACTAGTCATCAAAAAAACGCCCCAATCAGCAGTTTCGTAGGGACCAGTGGGTGATCACGCGTGGCAACAACAGGCATAATTGTCAGCCAAGCTCAGTAATCGACGACTCTATAAAATGGAACAAATCGGATTCAGAATGCAATTGAACGAAGGTCAGGTAAAAGAATACCGCCGCCGTCATGATGAGATTTGGCCTGAGCTTGTCAGTCTGCTCAAAAATGCGGGTATTTCGGATTATTCAATTTTCGTGCACGAGGATTCGAATAGTTTGTTTGCCGTTTTACGTCGCTCGACTGATCACACGATGCATGACTTGCCACTCGATCCGATCATGCAACGATGGTGGGCACATATGGCAGACATCATGGCCACGAATGACAACAACGAACCACTCGTCGAACCGCTGGATCGCGTGTTTCATTTAGCGTGAGTCGCAAGGCTCTGCCGCCATTGTTTCGCATAACGTTCCAGTTGTTCGCGTCGCGACGGATCAAGGCTGACCGAGCGATACTTCGGCGCATGATCAGGTGGACTAATCAGCATCGCAGCACCAATACTGGTACCCGTTTCAGAGTCGCTTATCAACACTGGCCGCCCGCTTATCGCCATCAGCATCTGAGCGTATTGCCTGTCATGTGCCAACGGGCCCTCGATATAGGTCGGCCCTTTACCATCAATCATCTCCATACATTCATTGGTCATCAGCGCCAAATACAGCGCTAAGGCACAATCATGTACTTCTGGATTATCAAGGCATGAAGCACCTATCCACCTGCTTGCCACCTTCGGATACGGGCCGGTTCCCTGCACCACAGACGGCATCAGCATACTTGGAGCTTCTACGTTCGACAGGAGTTTATTCAACGCGTCATCAGTAACTTCCGAAGACATGTGTGTCAGCTCGCGCTCGCGTCCACCCATAAAACGTGCTGATGGAACACACTGCCCCATGGCGTTCACATTGAGCAAGGAATCCCGATTTTCATCCAGCTCAATCGGTGTATCACCAATCGCCATCACGATAAACCAGGTACCAGTTGATACCACCGTGAAAGGGCTGGGCTGCGTGATCAAATGTGGTACGAGTGATGCGTTGGAATCGTGAATTCCCGAGAATATTGGAATCGTTGGTGACAAACCAATTCGCTTCGCCAGAACAGGGTCAAGCGTTCCACTCGCTTGCCCTGAACGAATTGTCGATGGCATCAGGGATCGCCAGCCCATTGTATCAACCAGACTTGAATACCGATTTTGTCTTGGGTCAAAGAGATCCGTATGACACCCAAGCGATGTCACATCGTTGGATCTCTGACCACCAAGTCTGAATATCCAGTACTGAGGCCAGGTTAAAACGCACTGCGTGGAGGCAAATTCGCTGGGAAATTTTGTGCTCTGCCAATATAGCTGTGCGCCAATGTTCAAACCACCCGGCAGCTTGGGCGATCCAGATTCCGCAAAGGGTGGTCGGTATTGATCATATTCATCACGCAGTTCATCAATATCCTGAAACTCGTAGTCGAGAACAGGCAAAGCCAGTTTCCCTGAGGAGTCGATCAGTGCGGCAGTCGCACCATGTGTGGTTACCGTTATCGCATCGATCTTGTAACTGGCAGATAGAGAACTTAGTGATTCGGTCACAAAGGCCTCTATAGTCTCGTGACAAAGGCTCGGGTATACACCACTGGTTTCAACAGCGGAAGCTTGCTTGATGACCGAAATTTCTTCGGCCGAAGCAGTGTCAACCACTGCAACCTTGGAATTGGTTTTACCAAGATCGACAACGGCGACATGCTCGATCATTGTCGGCGAGCAATCCGTTGTCGCGTACGACGGATTATTATCGGTAGCGCTATGACAGAAATCAGCAGTAAGCCAACAAAAATGGACATCACGATACCCGGGACATTAAGCAACCCCAAGCCAAACGTCACCATCCCCATCACCACGGCGGCTATAATTACGCCTGGTATTGTTCCAGATCCGCCCAGAATATTGACGCCACCCAAGACCACCATGGTCACAATCTCCAGTTCCCAGCCAACAGCGATTGACGGGCGTGTGGAGCCAAGCCGAGATGTCAAACACACAGCAGCAACCGCTGACATGATGCCAGTGAGAAGAAACAAAATGAATTTCACTCTGGGTACGCGAACACCTGCGAACAGTGCAGCTTTCGGGTTATTGCCAATGGCAATGGCGCTGCGTCCAAACGAGGTCCGATGCAGTAGCACGTAGAAAAACAATCCCAGTACTGCGAACAAGACCATCTCGAAGGTAATCACCCACCAAACGTAGCCTTGTCCGAAGAAGGCGAATGACGCTGGGTAGCCTGAATAGGCCTGGTCGCCCAAAACGATGTACGCAATTCCTCTGAATAATGACAGCGTGCCGATTGTGACGACGATTGACGGTAACCCCATGTACGCAACCAGAATGCCATTGAATGCGCCGCAGGCAGCGCCGACCGTCAATGCGATCAAAACCAGACCTGTAGTGTCTACACCCAACTGCACTGCAAAACCCATACAGGTAGACACCAAGGCAATGATTGAAGCGACGGACAAATCTATTTCTCCAGAAATAATGACCAGCGCCATGGCGAAAGCAATCATCGCTTTCTCGGTAAAATTGAATGTCGCGTCCGAAAGGTTCCATGGATCCAGAAAATAAGGCGAGGCCTGCACGTTAAGGAAGAAAATTGCAATGCCAACACCAAGTAGCAAAAACTCCCAACTGGCGAGCATTCGCACTAACGGACTACGCAACCTATCCGGTATTTCGATTGGCTCTTTAGCGTTGGTGTTTTTCACGCCTGTTCAGCCTTTTTCAATATTATCCGTCCAGCTCGCCGTTCCGATCGAGCATTAAAAATCACGGCGACTATGATCGCTGACCCGGATATCGCCTGTTGCCAGAAAGGCGAGATATTGACAACAGGCAACGCGTTCTTGATAACGCCGAGAAACAAAGCACCCAATACAGCTCCTGCAACAGAACCTATACCTCCGGCGATGGAGATTCCTCCGATGACGCAGGCCGCAACAACATCCAGTTCAAAACCAGCCGCAATATCGACATAGGCAACGGCATAGCGGGACACCCATAGATAGCCCGCAATGCCCGAGAGTACACCGGACAACACAAACGCATTGAATCGAGTACGCCCCACGTCAATGCCCGTATATACCGCAGCGCCAGGGTTCCCGCCGACTGCGTAAAATGACCGTCCCAACGGTGTACGAACAAGCAAGACGTACATACAAGCAATACTGACAAGCGCAAACCAGGACAACACAGGCATGCCTAGAAAAACATATCTCGGTAGCGCCTTGAAGGCGGGACTCATTTCATGTGCATTCACCCATTGACCATCTGAGAGCAGGAATATGAGTCCTCGGAATATGGTGAGGGTGCCGAGTGTCACTACGATAGGCGGGATATCCAGCTTCCACACAAGTAGGCCGTTGATACTGCCCAAGACAGCTCCCAACAACATAGCGAGCATAATCAATGCAGGAATGGGAATAGCAGGCATCGCCGAATTCAACATGGCAGTGCACATCCCGACCAGTGCAAGATTGGACGCCATGGACAAATCTATACAACGCGTCAGGATAACGACCATCTGCCCAAGCGCAAGAATGATCAGTATGGATGAATCGTTAAAAACACCCAGTAGCGATTCGACAGAAGCAAATCCGGGAAAACGCAAATACACAAGCCCAACGAGCGCGACTAACGCAGCTGCAAGAAGGGCATCACGTGACACTTTTATCGATGTCATGAGATGTGCATCTCCTCGATACCAGCCGCCGCACGCACCAGGACCTCAGGGGACACACTTTGCTGATCGATCTCGGCAACGCAACGACCCTCACGCATGACGATGATGCGATCAGACATTCCAATTATTTCCGGGATCTCTGACGACACCATGATCACCGCCAAACCTTGCGAAGCAAGTTCGCGCATGAATGCATGTACCGCAGCTTTTGATCCGATATCGATGCCCTTGGTTGGCTCATCCAGGATAATCACTGCAGGCTGCGTTGCCAGCCATTTGGCAATAACGACTTTTTGCTGGTTACCTCCCGACAATTCTCCAACGTGTTGATCCAGTGCAGCGGCTCTCAATTCAAGGCGTCTGGTGTATTGACGCGCAAGGGAATACTCACGCGAATTTCTCACAAAGCCTTTGTTTGATGTTGTCTTCAGAGACGGCAACGCTATATTGTCAACGATGGGAAGTGCTGTTATGGCACCTTGTTGTCCGCGGTCCTCAGGCACGTAAACCAATCCGTGAGCGATAGCATCGGCCGGGCTTTTGGGAGTCACCAGCGTGCCATTAATGAAGAGTTCGCCAGCACTCGGCCGAGTAATACCAAACAATGCATGCATGAACTCGCTACGCCCTGCTCCCACAAGCCCATAGAAGCCAAGAATTTCCCCGCGATTCAAGGTAAAGGAAATATCGTCGAATTCTGTCGGGTGAGAATACCCATTTACTTGCAGGATCGGACCGCCGAGTTCATTGGTGCGAGGTGGAAAAACACTGTCGACCGACCGACCGACCATCAACTTAACCATCTCGGCGGAATCAATTTCGTTGATCAGGCCAGCGCCTACCAGTTCTCCATCACGAAAAACACTGTAACGATCCGCGATACGAAAAATTTCATCGAACTTGTGGCTTATGAACAAAATCGCTTTTCCGTCAGACTTCAATTGCTCAACAAGCAAATACAACTCTTCGATTTCTTTGTGTGACAAGGCCGCGGTGGGTTCGTCCATGACAACTACGCGAGCATCTATTGACAGAGCGCGCGCAATGGCAACAAGGTGCTTGTTTGCGATACTCAGATCACGCAACAATGTGTTCGCATGGATTGTCGCCCCAACAATTTCCAGTAAATGCTCCGCATCGCTATTCATTTTTGCCCAGTCAACCAGGCCCAATCGAGTGCGCGGCGCATGCCCAATAAAAATGTTCTCGGCGACAGAAAGTTCGTCGAATAGCACAGTCTCCTGATGAATGGCCGTAATACCTGACTTGACGGCATCGTTCGGCGTTGTCAGCTTTACGGCTTTGCCATCGACATTGATTTGTCCGCCATCAGGCTGGTAGATACCTGTCAGCACCTTAACCAACGTAGACTTACCTGCCCCATTTTCGCCGACCAGAGCAGTGACCTCTCCGGCGTAGAGATCCAATGACACACGCGAAAGCGCACGTACGCCTGGAAATTCCTTGACGATACTGTCAAGAGACAAAACAGGCAAATCAGATGTAAGCGAAGCAGTGCTCAACGCGGGATGCTCGAACCGACGGATAGCGGAAGGGATAAAAGAGGAGCGTTGCCCATTCAGAGTCAACGCTCCTCCAATCGACTGATCAGAATATTTCTTTGAAGTCGTTGATATTCGAAGCGTCATAGACAAACGGGTCAGCCATGGCGCCATCGAGGGTGTCACTTAGTTTTACTGCACCCAATCGACCCATGCCAATCTCTCCACCGGCCGATGCTGTCGCCTCACCCTTGGCCAGATTGTACGCAATCATGGTGGCCGCATAACCCAGATCTATCGGATTCCAGATGGCAAAGGATTTCGATGCCCCTGAGTCCACATGAGCTGCCATTTCTGATGGCAATCCGAGACCCGTAACGATTATATCGCCGACTTTTCCAGCATCCGATACTGCTTGTGCAGCCGCCACAATGCCTACGGAAGTGGGTGAAATAATCGCTTTAAGGTTGGGATGGGAAGACATGAGCCCCTGCGCCTCTCGATAACTCTTGTCTGACAGGTCGTCGCCGTACACGGTAGAAACAACATTGATGCCCTCGTAATTGCCAACCACCTTGTTCATCTCTTCAATCCAGATGTTCTGGTTGGTCGCTGTCGCTGCGGCCGAGAGTACCGCCACATCACCACCTTCTGGCAAGTGATCAGCCGCCATCTTGACGATCATGTTGCCAATTAAGGCGTTCGACGAAGGATTCAAATGCATTTGTCGACCTTCAGGTGCGACTCCAGAATCCCAGGAGATAACGGTAATGCCACGACTCATGGCCTTTTTCAAGGCCGGTACCAGTGCATCCTGATCGTTGGCCGAAATCGCAATGGCATCAACTTTTTGAGCAATTAGTGAATTGATGACCTCTATTTGACCCTCAGCAGTCGTGTCCGTTGGCCCGGTGTAGATGACTTCAACGCCACCGAGTTCCTCAGCGGCCTCTTGCGCACCTTTGGCCGCGGCTTCGAAAAATCCAATACCTAGTGCCTTGACAACCAAAGCAATTCGCATGTCCTCGGCATGCACTGGCGCAACGGCCATTGCGGTACCCAGAAATGCGGCCCCTATCATTTTCATGGTCTTTTTCATTCTTCATTATTCCTCTTTGTGGTGGTGGTATTACTGCCGACCGTGCTTGCTTGCCTCTCAATCATCCGGCTTTGGAGGCCGACTTTAATTCAGCGACAATCACTCTTACGCCAGCGGATTCAAGCATGTTGACCGACGCATCATCTATACGCGAGTCAGTTATCAAAACATCGATTCGATCAAGTGGACATATGAGCAAAGACGAACGCCTGTTGAATTTTGAGGCATCAGCCAGCACAACCAACTCATCTGCCTGCCCCATCAATTTTTGTTCGCTTTGTATTACCAGCGGGTCGGATTCCATCAAGCCGAGCCGTCCTACACTGTGCGCCCCCATGAACATGCGCGACGCACAGAAATTTTTGGTGACATCGTTTTCGAACGGACTGAGAATAATGTTCTGTTCTCTGAAGAGGGTTCCGCCCGGTAAAGTCAATTGGTTTTTAGAATGCTGAAGCAAGTGTTCAGCAATCGGAAACGAATTGGTAAATATTTGCATTCGCTTGTTAGTCAACAGATGCACCATCTGATAAGTACTGGTGCCGCCATTGATGATGACATCATCGCCGTCGTGACATAAAGCCGCCGCCTCACGGGCGATCGCCCGTTTTTCAACCACGTGCATGGTTTCGTTGACACTGAAAGGACGACCTGCCAGCGGGCTGTGTGTGGGTGGCAACAGGGCTTCAGCCCCACCGCGCACACGTCTCAACTTGTTCGCCATATGCAGCGCTGCAATATCACGTCGAACGGTTGCTTCGGAGGAACCCGTCAGCTCCACAAGCTCCGCCACGGTGGCGACCTGCTTCGCCTGGGTCGCGGACAAGATTATTTTCTGCCTTTCAAGTTCGTGCATGACGCTTCATACAGTGTTACTTCCACGGGCATTACGCTACCGATAATACTGATGAAAACCTGACTGTCAATCAATTTCAGTCATATTCAATCAATTAGAAGTAATTCAAGCGTAATTATGATTGACATTGAAAGGTATTCGGGCAATTCTTAAGCGATTGTCTCTTTCAGGAACCGCAATGATGGCGAAGGCTCAGAGCAGCAACCTGCTGCAAAATCTTTGGAACCAACAACACGCGGCCTTACTTGACGAGCCTGAAAAGTTGTTATATCGATCAAATCTGCTTGGCAGCGACAAGCGAATAACCAACTTTGGCGGCGGCAACACGTCTGCAAAGGTCATGATGCCCGACCCTCTGAGTGGAACAGACACTCAGGTTTTGTGGGTAAAAGGTTCGGGTGGCGACATCGGCTCCATGAAGCTCGATGGTTTCGCAACCCTGTACCAAGACAAACTCAACGCATTACGTAACCTCTATCGCGGCGTCGAGCACGAAGATGAAATGGTCGGCTATCTGCCGCACTGCACTTTCAATCTGAACCCGCGTGCCTCATCAATCGACACACCGTTACATGCTTATGTGCCTCGAACGCACGTTGACCATGTGCATCCAGACGCCATAATTGCTATCGCCGCCGCGAAGGACGGTGAGAAGCTGACCAAAGAGATTTTCGGCGATGATATCGGTTGGCTGCCATGGAAACGCCCCGGCTATGAACTGGGCCTTTGGCTCGGGGAGTTTTGCAAGAACAACCCTGAGGCCCGCGGAGTTGTACTGGGTAGTCATGGTTTGTTCACCTGGGCTGATACCGCCGAGGAATGCTATGCGACAACGCTAGAAATCATCAATCAAGCCATCGATTGGCTGAGTAAGAAAAACAGCGCTAATGAGGCGTTTGGTGGCGCTAAACACACAACACTCTCTGCACGTCAAAGACAACAAATTGTCGAACAGTTAATGCCAGAAATACGGGGCTTGATCAGCCAAAGCCAATACAAGATCGGCCATTTCGACGACAGCGAAGCCGTACTTGAGTTTGTCAGCAGCGAAGAGATGCCCGCTCTTGCAGCATTGGGTACCAGTTGCCCTGATCATTTTTTACGCACCAAGATTCGGCCACTGATCGTTTCATTTGATCCGAATGTTAACAACGCCCTTGAGCGAGAAAATATCGAGTCAACACTGGACTCATTACCGGTCGCACTGGAACAGTATCGTGAGGACTATGCAAGTTATTTCAAACGTTGCAAACATGCTGATTCACCAGCAATGCGTGACCCTAACCCGGTGGTTTATCTGGTTCCAGGGGTCGGTATGATTACCTTCGCCAATGACAAGGCCACGGCACGCATCAGCGCAGAGTTCTACACCAATGCCATCAATGTCATGCGCGAATCGTCAGCGGTTTCAGAGTATTGTGGCTTGCCGGAGCAGGAAGCCTTCGATATTGAATACTGGCTTTTGGAAGAAGCCAAGCTTCAACGTATGCCAAAACCAAAGAACCTTGCCGGGCGCGTGGCTTTCGTCACGGGAGGCGCCGGAGGCATCGGGTCTGCAACCGCTGAAAAATTTCTCGCGGAAGGCGCCTGTGTCGTCTTGGCCGACATCGATAACGCTTTATTAAGCCAGGCCTGTCAGCAATTGGTATCAACACATGGAAGCGATAGAGTTCGTGAAGTGGTTATGGATGTTACGGACGAGTCACAGGTCAGCGCCGCATTTGCAACAACAGCTCGTGAATATGGAGGCGTCGACATCCTGATCTCCAATGCCGGCATTGCCTCTTCTGCCGCCGTGGAAGACACCACACTGGAATTATGGAACAAGAATATTGATATTCTCGCCACCGGTTACTTTCTGGTGTCGCGCGATGCATTCCGAATTTTCAAGCGACAGGATCTCGGCGGAGCAGTTGTCTTTATTGCATCAAAAAACGCGCTTGCAGCCTCTCCCGGTGCCTCAGCGTACTGCACGGCCAAAGCCGCCGAGGTTCATCTGGCTCGATGTCTGGCACTGGAAGGAGCCAGTGGCGGTATTCGAGTGAACGTGGTTAACCCGGATGCCGTACTGCAGGGTTCGAAAATCTGGTCTGGCGAATGGTTACAACAACGTGCGGACGCCTACGGCAAGAATGCTGAGGAATTGCAAGCGCACTACCGTGAACGATCGCTGCTAAAGCGCGAGGTACTCCCTGAGGACATTGCCGAAGCCAGCTACTTTCTGATCAGTGATGCATCGGCGAAGTCCACCGGCAATATAATCAACGTGGATGCTGGCAACGTACAATCATTCACTCGATAGGGTTCTACCACCATGAATACACGCATCGACCCTGAACTTGTCAACACGCACAATCGCTCGAACCAGCCATCACTGGATGCTGACTACGCAGCATTGGCTGAACAACTGCAACGTCGGCATATCGATATCGAGCACTTGTGCCAGCGAGCCAGTGAGTTTGGTGTTGCCATTCCCTCATGGGGCGTAGGTACTGGCGGAACCAGATTTGCCCGTTTCCCTGGTCAGGGCGAGCCAAGGCACGTGTTCGACAAACTGGATGACTGTGGTGTAATTCATCAACTGACACACTCAACACCGACAGTTTCACTGCATATACCCTGGGACGATGCCGACCCTGTCGCTCTCCTCGAGCAGGCAAAGAATCTCAATCTTGGTTTTGATGCAATGAATTCCAACACATTCCAGGATCAAGCAGACCAAGCCCACTCCTACAAGTATGGATCGCTCTCGCACACGGATTCCGCCACACGCGAGCAGGCAGTCGCGCACAATATCCGTTGTATCGAAATTGGCAAGACACTTGGTTCAAAGGCTTTGACCGTATGGGTCGGGGATGGGTCCAACTTCCCCGGTCAAAGTAACGTCGGAAAACAATTTGATCGCTATCTCGATGCCATGCGCGATGTGTACAAAGCCTTGCCAGACGATTGGCAGCTGTTTACCGAGCATAAAATGTATGAGCCCGCATTTTATTCAACGGTTGTTCAAGATTGGGGAAGCAACTATCTGATCGCTACTGAACTCGGAGCCAAGGCGAGTTGTCTGGTTGACCTTGGACACCATGCGCCGAATGTCAACATCGAGATGATCGTCTCCCGACTCGCACGCTTCGGCAAGCTCGGTGGTTTCCATTTCAACGATTCAAAATACGGAGATGATGATCTCGATTCAGGCTCGATTGATCCCTATCGCCTGTTTCTGGTCTTCAATGAGTTGGTCGATATTGAAATACAGCAAGGAAAGGCGTTTAAACCTGCCTACATGCTGGATCAGTCCCACAATGTTACCGACCCAATTGAAAGCTTGATGATGAGTGCAATTGAAGTTCAGCGCGCATTTGTACAAGCGTCATTGGTAGATCGAGAAGCCTTGGCAGGCTACCAATCAGACAACGACGCACTAATGGCTTCGCAAACATTGAAGCAGGCATTCAGAACGAATGTCGATCCTATCCTGCAACAGGCTCGCATGCGAAACGGTGGTGCTTATGATCCTGTCGCTGCGTATCGCGAATCAGGATACCGTCAATCCGTGGCCGCGGAACGTCCTGCGGTCAGCGGCGCGGGTGGTGGCATCGTCTAGTCACCAAGAGTGGTTCGAGTCATGTACCTCGGTTCGCATGCCACTGACTGAACCACTGCAAGGCGATAATGCTCAATGCATTGCGAACCTCGCGGGTTTTCACCATGTTTATTGCATCAGTTGCCGAGACGACATGCGTCAGTATGTCTTCGTCCTCTTTTTCAAGCCCGTATATCCCACCGGCATCGGAAAGATCAGTCTCAGCAAAATAGAGAAATACCTCCTCAGTGCTGGCACCTGGGCTTGCAAGGTACTGCGCTATCAATTGCAAATCCTGCAGCTCAAGCCCAGCCTCCTCCTGCGCTTCTCTGACCGCAACTTCTGCAGGTGTCTCATCGGTGTCAATCATGCCCGCGACGATTTCCATTAGCCAGGGCCCGGTATCCTGATGCCTGGCGCCAATACGAAATTGTTCAACCAGCAATATCTTGTCGTTGACCGGATCATAAGGAAGTACCCCGACAACATTTCCGCGCACAAACTGTTCACGATCGATAATCGGGCTTTCCCCGCCTTGATGCAGACTGTGTTTGAATTCCAGTCGATCAACGTTATAAAACCCTTGATAGACTGTCTCGCGACCTTTCAATGACCAGTGTCGATCCTGCTTGTCCTTGCTCATTATTATTCCCTTTGCTGAAGTTTGTCTAATATCGACTCGACCACCGGCACATCGTCAGGTTGATCAACACCCCGAGCTATCGTTGCGGGCACCAATCCAACGTGAATTTTTCCGCCGTGATACAGAACACGCAACTGTTCAAGCTGTTCTTCATCCTCGATCAAACAAGACGCCAATGCCGAGTACGCATTCAAAAATTCACATCGATAGGCATAGAGCCCCAAATGTAAAAAAGCATCAGGGAAAGTATTGCCTGGTATCGTATCCCGACGCCAGGGAATCGGGGCGCGACTGAAATACAAAGCCATACCTCGGTGATCACGCACAACCTTGACCCGATGGGGATTTCGGTAGTCGTCCTCGGAGGTTATTGCCATACACAAGGTCGCCATATCCGCATCGTGATTTTTCTCAAGATTCGCCGCCAGACTATCAAGGTGGCTTGCTGGAGTCGTCGGTTCATCACCCTGCAGTCCGACAATAGTGGTATCCGCTGCCCAGCCGCGAGCCTTGGCAACCTCAGCTATCCGATCGGTCCCACTCGGATGATCGGCACGCGTCATGTGAACATCAATGGCGGCTTGCTGACAGACCGCCACGATTCGCTCATCGTCAGTGGCTACCACAACACTTGCCGCCCCGGATTCACGAGCACGGTCTACCGTATGCAGGATCATCGGTCTGCCACGCAGCTCGAACAGCGGCTTCCCGGGAAACCGGCTGGATGCGTACCGCGCAGGAATAACGATGTTGTAGATCGACACAGTATCGTTTCTCAGGGTGAGTGATTAAGGGTTACATCATTCAGGAATCCGTTAATGGCCCGAGTCAGCACAGGATTCGCCACGAGCTGAACGTCAACAGCATAAAGCTTCGACGGAACCGCGGATAGTTGCTTGATTTTTACCGCATCCTTGCGAGTCACCAATACCGGCAGCTCATCATCGAATGTTAGATCATCCTCGCAATACGCATGATGATCGTTCAATGGGTGCGCTATAACCACAATACCGACGCTGCGCAAACAGTTGAAAAAACGTTCTGGATTGCCAATCCCAGCCATCGCATGAACGGTTTTGCCAGCAAAATCGACTAGATCCATGGCGGCGCCATCATCAAGGGGAACAACTGTCGAAGGGTATAGCTGAAAGGCCGCCTTGTCGATTGGCATGTCAACCCCTGCTGGAAATTGTTCAATGACCAAATCCACTGTTTTCAATCGAGATACATTTTCACGCAACGGCCCTGCCGGTAGCAAATATCCATTGCCAAAGCGGCGTTCAGAATCTATCACCACTAATTCAATCTGTCGGTCCATCGCCAGATGCTGCAAACCATCATCGGAGAAAACAATTTCAACACTCGTGTTTTCCGCAAGATGTCGTACCGCGTCAGCCCGACTGATACAGACGCTAACCGGTACACCTGTCTGTTCAAACAGCATCATCGGTTCATCCCCGACGGTAGTGGCAGTGTCGTCCGTCTGTACCAGATGCGGTGTAAGGCGCTTTTGTCCACCATAACCTCGACTGACAATACCGGGCTTGTAACCACGCTTCAAGCTCTCCTTCACCATATGGGCCACCAGCGGTGACTTGCCAGTACCGCCAACCGTGATATTGCCGATAACGATCACAGGCAACACGTCATTGCTGACAATCGATTTAAGTCCACGCACATACAGCTCGCGACGTACGGTGATCAACAATCGATAAACTAGAGACAAAGGCCAGAGTGCAATGGCCACCGGCCCTTTTTTTTGCCATGCTTGTTCGATTCGCATGCGGGCCTTGCCGAATCAGCGGAACTGCAGCTGATGAAGTTTGTAGTAATGGGTCTTGTTCGCGAGGAGCTCGTCGTGGGTGCCAATCTCGACGATTTGCCCATGATCCATGACGACAATTCTGTTCGCTTTTTCGATCGTTGACAGACGGTGGGCAATCACCAGAGTGGTACGCCCTTGCATCAAGGTATCAAGGCCTTGCTGAACCTTGCGCTCGGATTCCGTATCGAGAGCCGAGGTTGCTTCATCCAGAATCAGGATGGGGGCATTTTTCAGTAAGGCTCTTGCGATCGCCACTCGTTGACGTTGTCCGCCCGATAACATCACACCGTTCTCACCCACCATCGTGCCATAGCCGTCCGTGAGTCGTGAGATGAAGTCATGCGCGTGCGCCGCCTTGCAGGCCTCAGTCAATGTTTGCTCATCGATGGTCTTTGAGCTGCCATAAGCAATGTTGCTGGCGATCGTGTCATTGAACAACATCACATCCTGACTGACCGTCGCAATCTGGCTTCGCAAGGATTTTAAAGTGTACTCATCAACGGATAAGCCGTTGACCATGACAGCGCCTCCATCAAGTTCATACAGACGCGGTAAAAGATTGACCAATGAAGTTTTACCACTGCCCGACTCACCGACAAAAGCAATGGTTTCGCCGGCTTGAATTTCCAGATCGATATTATTCAATACGGCGGGTTTATCCTCCTGATATTTGAGCGATACATCCCGATAGGAAATCGACTTGATAGGTGCTTCAAGAGTTTGCGTGCCGTTGTCACGCTCTGACTCAAGATCCAGAATCGCAAATAGACTTTCACCCGCCGCGATACCTTTCTGGATCTGACTGTTTAGGGTTGTCATGCGTTTCAGCGGTGCAAACAACAGCAGCATCGCAGTAATGAATGACATAAAGCTACCGACCGATATACGTTCGGCTACATCACCACTAGAGGCGATATATACAATAACCGCCAAGGCCAGCGCCACAAGCAATTGAATAATGGGTTCGTTTAACGCCTTGACCATCGTCTCTTTCATGTTGAATGATCGATTACGCTCATTCACCAACTCAAATGCTGCCACTTCCTCATCCTGCCCGCCAAAAATCTTGATGACACGACTGCCTTCGACCGCCTCCTGTATGGCATGACTCACATCACCCATCGAGCCCTGGATATTTCGGCTGATTTTTCTGAACTGTCGACTGACGCGGCTGACAATAATGGCAATGATGGGGCCGATGACCAAAAACGACAGCGACAACTGCCAGCTCTGATAAAACATCAATCCAAACAGCCCAATGGCTGTCAAGGAGTCTCTTACCATCACTGTCAAAGAGCTACTGGCTGCGTTCGCAACCATTTGACTGTTGAACGTGATGCGCGAAATCAACTCCCCCGATGAGGCGCGATCATAAAACGCTGTTGGTAATGACAGATATTTTTCAAAGATCGCACCACGAAGTTGTTTGATGACCCGCCAACCAATCCAGGAGATATAGTAAGTGGATGCAAAGCCCGCGACACCGCGGAACAGAAAGATACCGATGATCATCAGCGGTACAAACACGATGGAACTTTTATCCTGATTGACAAAACTGCCATCGAGCATTGGTTGCATCAACGCTGCGAAAGCCGTATCAGTCACGGCGTATCCAACCATGCCAACAATGGCAATGATGAATTGGCGGCGATAAGGAATGACATATCGCAGCAAGCGCTTGTATGTTTCCTTACCCGACACCGCTTGATTATTGTCAGTCAGCGACGCTTGGCGGCTGCGTTCGGTACCTTTAGCTTGTTGCACGTTTATGTCGCTTAGACCGTCAGTACCGCGAATACACTTAGTTGCCGCTACGCGAAGTCGCGATGGACATACGCAACATACCGAGCTGTCCGGCAGCATCCATCGCCGTAACCACAGCTTGATGAGGAGCCTGCGCATCCGCACGAATCGTCAGTGGGATATCTCTGACGCCACCAGACACTTTGAACAAGGCATTTTGCAATGCCGTGACGTCAGACTTCACCAATTCCTGGTCGTTTATGTAATAGCGCCCAGCCGCATTGATGATGATCTCGATGGATTCCTGAGATGACTCGACCGGGTTCTCATTAGCGCGTGGCAGCTGCAGGGAAATTTCAGATTCCTTCTGAAACGTGGTCGACACCATAAAGAAGATCAGCAGCAGGAACACCACATCGATCAGTGGCGTCAGGTTGAGTTCCAGATCTTCGCGCGGTTGCCGCTTGAACTTCACGCAGCCACCCGTGATTGCGACTGACGCTTCTGCAGCACATCGATAAGTTTCAGGGACTCCTTCTCCATCCCGACAACCAGACCATCCACTTTTGCGCGAAAGTAGCGATAGAACATCAAGGAAGGAATGGCGACCATCAGGCCACCAGCGGTTGTGATCAAGGCTTGCGATATGCCACCGGCGAGCTGCGCCGGATTGCCGACGCCAACGGTCGTTATATTGGTAAACACACTGATCATTCCGACGACGGTACCTAGAAGCCCAAGCAGCGGCGTAACGGCCGCAATAGTACCTAGCGCATTGAGGTAACGTTCAAGCTCATGCGCCACGTGACCTCCTACCTCTTCGATCGAGGCCTTCATCAAGTCACGATCCTGGGTTCGATTCAAGAGTCCCGCGGCCAGTAAACGGCCAAATGGCGAGCCTTGTTGGATCTCCCTTACCTTCTCTTCGGTGAGTTGGCGGGTACTAGCCATACGCCATACGTCCGCGACAAGGTTTGCCGGAAGAACCTTTTCTTCCTTCAGTACAATAAAGCGCTCGGCAACAATTGCCAGCGCAATTATTGAACAAACGATGATCGGCAGCATTAGCCATCCGCCGGCAGTTACAATTTCCCACACAATATTGCCCTTAAAGTGTCAAGTCTCGCCATCCGGCGCCAAGCCCCGCAGCCACCCGAGTGATTACGAAGTGCCTTTATTACTTGTGATGCCAGAAGCGACGGTGCGCATTCCACCAGGTTTGAGGTGGTTCGCGCAGGCCTGCTTCGTCCAACCGGAAGACTGTTACTCCATCCCTTCCCGTCATATACGCCTTTGCACCCACTAATTTATAGCGCAATTGTACTTCAGCGTGAGGAAATCCATAACGGTTGCGATTTCCAGCCGGAAATACCACATGGACAGGTTTGAATGTCTCGACAAAGGCCGGGCTCGAAGAACTCCGGCTACCGTGGTGAGGTGCGAGCAGGACAGTCACCGGTAATCCGTCGCCATTCGCAGCCAAACGGCGCAGCAGACGCTGCTCCGCCAATGCCTCGATATCACCGGTGAGCAACAGGCGACTCCGCCCGAAAAAGACCAACAACACGCAGGACTGATCATTTTCGTCACTGTGATCGTCTGCATCCGGGTGCAGAAACGAAAACCACACGCCATCCTGAATCCAGGTCTCACCCGCTCGACAAGTCCGGCTGCTCGGATTTGCTGCAACATCGAGTGCCGGACTGTGCAGCAAGGTTATGTCCGGAAAATGGGCCAGCACGGCCTCTACCCCTGCTGCATGATCGTTATCCCCGTGCGAAACAACCAACGTATCTATGCGATGACGCCCCAGACCGCGTAAGTACGGTAGTACGACCCGCTCGACGAGCGGCGCAGAAGGCAGACCACCGCCGGTATCAAACAAGGTGACACTGTGCCGGCTCAGGATCAGTGCAGCCAGGCCCTGACCGACATCCAATACATGTAATTCGACACCCTGTGTCCGCGGCCCATTGATCGAAAAGGCCAATGCGGGAGCAATCAACAACAAGCCGGGAATTCGAATACACAACCCTGAAGGTGCAAGCAGAAGCATCAATCCAAGCATGGCCAATACGACATGCTCGACGTCAGGCAATGCGAGCACTGGTGCAGACAGGGACATCGCCTGGCACCATTGAAGAAAGCTCAACAATTGCGCAATACACCACTGACACAAGGACAATACCAGGTAGGCGAGCGAAGGAAGACACAGTGAAAACACCACACTCAACATGGCAAGGGGCACAATCACCAGACTAACGACGGGTATGGCAAGCAGATTGGCCAGCGGTGAGACAAGGACCGCTGACTGAAAGAACCACATTGTGATGGGTAACAGCAATAGACCCAACAAAATATGAGTTCGCACCAGTCCCGTTAGACGGTCGACTATCGTCGGAGGAAAAGCGCGAATATGTCCTCGATGCAGATACACGATCAAGGCAACGGTTCCGAATGACAACCAAAATCCGGCCCCCAGGGGACTCAGTGGCTCAAGCGCCAGTACCAAGAGCATCGCAATCAGTAACGCGGCATCCGTTGCCAAAGGTCTCTGCACGAGGCGAGCTATGGCCCAGACCGTCACCATGATCAGCGCCCGTTGTGTCGGCAACGCAAAGCCCGCGAGCGCTGCATAGGTCGTCGCAAAAAGCAGACTTGTCAATATCGCAAACCGGTATCCACCAATCGCAATCGACGGGACCCACGCTCCACGCTTGACCAGCCAATTCTTGATCGTCAAGCTACTGAGAAAACGTCCAAACCAAAATCCGAATACGGCAAACAGTGAGACATGCAAACCCGATATCGCTACAAGATGAGCCGTACCGGTCTGGCGCAAGGTGTCCATCGTCTCTTTATCGATGGACGTTTTTATACCCACCGTCAGAGCCTGTATCAGCGACAGATGTCGATGATCATCAGTCATTGCCACCAGGCGTTCCGCCAGGCGCATACGAATCAGATGCAAATTCCAACTCTTGTGGTCTGAGAGTTTTGTCTGCGTCGCTTTCGCTTTGACATAGCCACTGGCGTGGACGCCTCTTTGTAAGGCCCAAGCGATGCGATCAAAGGAATGCGGATTACGGTATGAGGTCACGGGTTTAAGCCGCACAACCAGACGCCACACATCCAGCGGAGCAAGATCGGCGCGCGCCGGACCGTACCAGTTGAGCTGCAGTTGCTTGGCGGGAAATGTGCCCGTACAGCTGTCACAGTCAATGACCACTGCTCGAAATTCGGTGTAGCGGTGGCGAACTTGTGGGACGCCCTGTATCCTCACGGTCAGGGTTAGATCCACACCGAAGTATGACTCATCAGGTGAATGTAACCAGTAAGCCCTTACTGATCCGACCGCCACAACGGTGCCAACGAAGGCCGCGAACAGCACTTGGGCAAACCAAGGTAACGCCGCGTGACAGCCCTCGTTTTTCCACACATTCTTGAGTACGAGAACGACGCTTAGCGTTACGAAAATCAAAATGCTGATCAGCCATGGCCGATCCGCAGAAATCGACGTACTCAAGGGCAACAACAAACCGGCGAAAAATCCGACGATTACCGGTTTCACCCGTTTTTCTTCGTTGAAACAGTGGATATGCCGGCGTCGGCCAGTTCCCGAAACCCGACAGCCGCATTAAATATTTTCAGCAAACCGACGTTAACCGTAATTATTCCGAGCAAACCGTATTCTTCAGCCGCATGAGCCAAAAATGGCTGAAAAGCCGATTGCCAGCTGCCAACGAAATGCAACAGCGAGTGATTGACGGCCTCGGCTTGCATGACTACTCGGCCGGCTCGGCTTCGCGGGTAAAAACCTGGCTTAAAAATACGTTTGCGCAACCGATGGTCTGGCATCTGAACAGACGCTCTGTCGCCGGAGGCGTCGCTGTCGGTCTGTTTGTCAGCTGGCTGCCTCTGCCACTGCAGATGGTATTTGCTGCGACAATCGCAGCCGTGATGCGCGTCCATGTGCCCGTATCCGTCGTGATGGTCTGGTTTTCCAACCCACTGACCTTCGCGCCCCTACTCTACGCAGCATGGCATTGCGGCTCAATGATTCTCGGTACGGGTGATCTCAAAGTACCCGATACGCTTACAGTCACAAGCTTCATGAATACGGCCGCGGACAGCTGGCCGGTCCTGCTCAGCGGCGCGCTTTTTTGTGCGGCCGTGTCAGGTGTTGTCGGGTTTGGATTGACGCTGCTGATTTGGCGTATCCACGCCGTACGTCGGTGGCGTCAACGTCGGCTGCGTCGAGCAAATACCCACTGGCTCTAATTCTCGAGCCGCAATTCCCCATGGGTAAGGCGTAACACCCGGTCCATTTTTGCCGCGAGACGCGTATCGTGCGTCACAACCAGAAAGCTGGTGCCGATTTCGCGATTAAGTTCAAGCAGTAATTCATAGACTCGTTCTGCCGTATCTTCATCCAGGTTACCCGTCGGCTCATCGGCCAGCACGACATCCGGGTCATTTACCAGTGCACGAGCGATAGCCGCTCGTTGGCGTTCACCGCCAGACAATTCTGCCGGTTTGTGTTTCAGGCGTTCACCCAATCCCACACGATCCAGCAATTCACTCGCCCGTGCGATTGCGGTCTTCGGAGATTCACCACGAATCAACAATGGCATGCTGACGTTTTCAACCGCAGAAAACTCCGGTAAAAGATGATGAAACTGATAAACAAAACCCATGTGCCGGTTTCTTAGCTTGCCGCGAGCTGCCTGATTCAACTTGGCAAAGTCTTGCCCACCCAGCTTCACTTCGCCGCTCGTCGGTGTATCAAGTCCCCCCAACAGATGCAGCAAGGTACTCTTGCCGCTACCGGAACTACCGATTATCGCGACGCGTTCCCCGGCTGATATTTCGAGGGTCAAATTGGTTAACACATCAACTGCAAGCTCGCCCTGCTCATAGCGCCGACTGAGTCCGCGCGCTTCAAGCACAAAACCGCTATCCGGATTATTCATAAGCCAAGGCCGCTGCAGGGTCCGTTCGCGAAGCACGCCAGGCTGGATACAGCGTGGCGAGGACGGACAAGGTAAACGACATGATGCCGACTTTGACGACATCCGGCATACGCAAATCCGATGGCATCTTGTCGATGTAGTAAACCTCAGGGTTCAGCACCGGACCGGTAAAGCGTTCGATAAACGGAACCACAATGTCGATGTTGGTTGCGAGCAACACACCACCGATCAAACCAAACACCGTTCCAAGTACACCGATCAAGGTGCCCTGCACGACAAAGACTGAGAGAATACTTTTGGGAGAAGCGCCCTGCGTACGAAGAATGGCAATATCGCTTTGTTTGTCCTGCACCAGCATGACTAATGTCGAGATGATATTGAACGCAGCCACGGCGACGATCATCGACAAGATGATGAACATCATGGTCTTTTCCATCTTGACGGCCAAAAAGTAATTCGCATTTTGCCGCGTCCAGTCACTGACGAAGTAATCAAATCCGACCTCGTCACGCAGTTCTCGTGCGACGATCGGTGCTCGCGCTGTGTCATCTAGCTTGAGCCGTACCCCTGAGAAGCCATCGCCAAGCTTGAACAGCTTGGCGCTGTCGGTCGCGTGCATGACGGCGAGATTCCGATCAAACTGATACATGCCAAAGCGAAATACGCCGGTCACCGTAAATCGTTTGACTCGCGGCACAAAGCCCACAGGTGTCACACTCGCCTCGGGGGTGATGACCATGACCTTGTCGCCAATAATCGCGCCAAGAAACGCTGCAAGATCAGCCCCCAGCACCAGGCCGAACTCCCCGCTTACGAGTGCTTCTTCCAGCGGCGGACCCCTTTCGATCTTCTCATTGATCTCCGACACCTTGCCTTCCTCTTCGGGAAGTATGCCGCGTATCAAGGAGCCGGTAGAGCGGCCGGCATGGACCAGCATGACCTGCCCCTCAACGTAAGGCGCCGAACCGGCAACTTCCGGATGATCGTCAACCAGCGCCGCGACGCTCTGCCAGTCCTGCACCGGCTCGCCAAGCCCCGTTACCGTGGCATGTGAGGACGCGCCAACTATCCGTTCCGTCATCTCTTTCTCGAAGCCGTTCATCACCGAGGTGACGGTTATCAGTGCCGTCACTCCCAGCATGATGCCGAGAATCGAGACCAAAGAGATAAAGGAGATAAAGTGATTTCGCCGTTTCGCCCGGGTGTACCGCAGCCCGACAAACAGCTCGTATGGTTGAAACATATACCTGTAGACCGCCAGCAAGGACAAGGTTCGCAATTAATCTGCCGTCTACCACACAAAGGCGTAAGTACGCCGCTGCTGGAAGATGCCGCGCACCGCCACGAAGAGTATAGGAAATATGGGACACTACATCAGATAATGTCCCTGCCGAACTTTGTTTTGAACCCAGCCTTAGCTTTTCGATGACCGTCAATGACGCCCCTGTAATGCTGCTCCCCGATATGGCCGCTGAAAAGCGCCGCTGGGGCCAACTCTATGGATCCGCCGAAGCGTTGGCCATCAGCGAATTGGCCGCACGCTCGGATGCGCTGCTTGTCGTGGTTGTTCCCAGCACACTGGAGCTTTTGCAACTCGAACAGGAACTGGCATTTTATTGTGGCAGCGATGTGCCGGTGCATGCTCTCAGTGATTGGGAGACGCTCACCTACGATCGAGTATCACCACACCAGGACATCATTTCGCAGCGTATTCGCACCCTCTATGCACTGCCATCGCTGACAACAGGTGTCCTGCTGCTGACATCAGCGGCAATGATGCAGCGCCTGCCGCCTCGATCCTTCCTTGAGCAGCACGCACTTATCATCACGAGCGGTGACACGCTCAAGCTGGATGAATTTCGCGTCCGCCTGGTCGAAGCCGGCTATCGATTGGTAACCCAGGTTGAAGAACACGGAGAATTCGCCGTACGCGGATCAATCCTTGATCTGTTTCCGATGAGCAGCCAGCTTCCCTTTCGCGTTGAATTCTTCGATGATGAAATAGAGACAATCAGGACCTTCGACCCCGACACCCAGCGTGGCTTGAAAAAAGCGAAACTGATTGAACTGCTGCCAGCCCATGAGTTCCCGCTCAATGAAGAAGGCATTGCCCGCTTTCGGCGTCAGTATCGAACCAGCTTTGCCGCCGAGAGCAAGAATACGCCGATCTATCACGAAGTCAGCGAAGGTCGTGCGCCCTCGGGCATCGAGTACTACCTGCCCTTGTTCTTTGAAGAGACCTCAGTGTTCTTCGACTACCTCCCGGATACCGTAAAAATAGTGCTGATGGATGGCGCGACTGAAGCCTTCAGAAGTTTTGTAGCCGCTACGGCTGACCGCTACGAAGAACGTCGTCACGATGTAGAACGGCCGATTTTGCCACCCGCCAGCATCTATATCTCGACAGACGAGCTCGACACCGCACTCGAGACACGCGCACCGATAGAACTCAACCGACATGAGATTGAAAAGCCCGGGAAAAGTGGCATCAACTTTCATTCAGCATCCCCCGGTCTCTATCCGGTTGATGCACGTGCCGAGCAACCCATGGGCGCGCTAGCTGAATTTCTCGGCAAGTTCCCGGGCCGAGTTCTGCTGGTCGCCGAATCCACAGGGCGGCGTGAAGTACTGCTTGATCAACTCATGGGCAATCGACTCGCACCGCACACAGTCGAATCCTGGCAGGACTTCTTGTCTTCGGATCGCGAACTGTGCTTGACCACGGCCCCGCTTGATCGCGGACTGACGCTGCCAGATGCCCGAATCGCGCTGATCACAGAAGGCCAACTTGGCTCGCATCGCGTCAAGCGTCGCGAACGCAGGCGACCCACACGTGATTCCGATGCCATCATCGCCAATCTGACGGATCTCAGCATTGGCGCGCCGGTGGTGCATATCGACCACGGTGTCGGGCGGTACCAGGGATTGACAACGCTTTCTGTCGGTAATGTGACCAACGAATACCTGACCATTGAATACGCAGGTGACGACAAGCTCTATGTCCCTGTTTCATCATTACATTTGATCAGCCGTTATGCCGGTGCCAACGAAGACACCGCCCCATTGCACAAACTTGGCAGCGACACCTGGCAGAAAGCGCGACGCAAAGCGGCCGAGAAAGCCTACGACGTGGCCGCAGAACTGCTGGAAATTCACGCCCGGCGTGCTGCCAGAAAAGGCTACGCATTTCCATCCGATTCAGACAACTACAGCCTGTTCTGCGACGCGTTTCCATTCGAAGAAACACCGGATCAGCAATCGGCTATCGATGCGGTGGTCAAGGACTTGCGCTCGAAACAACCGACTGATCGGGTGGTCTGTGGCGATGTGGGTTTTGGCAAAACCGAAGTTGCCATGCGCGCTGCGTTCGTCGCTGTGGATGCCGGCAAACAAGTCGCGGTGCTGGTCCCGACCACCTTGCTGGCGCGACAGCATCATCAGAATTTCATGGATCGCTTTGCCGACTGGCCAGTACAGATTGAATCCCTGTCACGCTTTGAAACCGCCAAGGAACAAAAGACAATTATCGAGAAGCTGGCCTCGGGCAAGATCGATATCATCATCGGTACCCATAAGCTCTTGAGCAAGGATGTCCGCTACAACAACCTTGGCTTGGTCATCATTGATGAAGAGCATCGCTTTGGCGTACGGCACAAGGAACACATGAAAGCCTTGCGTGCCGAAGTCGACATCGTCACGCTGACAGCGACGCCGATCCCACGCACCCTGAACATGGGTCTTGCCGGTATGCGGGACCTGTCTATTATCGCGACACCCCCACAACATCGCCATGCCATCAAGACCTTTGTCGGTGAATGGTCGGATGTGCAAATCCGCGAGGCATGCGAACGCGAGCTTGCCCGCGGTGGACAAGTCTATTTTCTGCATAATGAAGTGCAGACCATTGAACGCATCGTCGAGGATCTTGAACGAATTCTGCCCGGCGCCAAGGTTCAATTTGCGCATGGCCAGATGCGGGAATCCGATCTAGAGCAGGTGATGGTCGATTTCTACCATCAACGATTCAACATTCTGGTCAGTACGACAATCATCGAAAGCGGCATCGATGTACCGACTGCCAACACGATCATCATCAATCGCGCCGACAAGCTCGGCCTCGCACAGTTGCACCAGTTGCGTGGTCGTGTAGGCCGTTCTCATCATCGAGCTTATGCTTACCTGCTCACGCCACCGCGTGGCAGCATGACCAGTGATGCTGAAAAACGCTTGCAAGCGATCGAATCACTTGAAGATCTCGGCGTCGGGTTTACGCTTGCAACCCATGATCTGGAAATACGTGGCGCAGGAGAGCTTCTCGGTGAAGATCAGAGTGGGCAAATTCAGGCAATAGGCTTTACCTTGTACAGTGAGTTACTGACACGCGCGGTGAGTGCGCTGAAACGCGGTGAACTCCCGGACTACGACAAACCGCTGGCACAAGGCACCGAGGTGGATCTTGGCGCCCCGGCCCTGTTACCGGAAGATTATGTTCCCGACGTGCATCACCGATTGATTCTCTACAAGCGTATTTCCAACGCCAAGGACAGCGAAGGGCTGCGTGAACTCAAGATAGAGCTGATCGATCGTTTCGGCTTGCTGCCGCCACAAACGGAACGTCTTTTTGATGTCATGCGCTTTCGTCTGCGGGCAGAGACACTCGGTATCGAGCGGCTTGAACTCGGCGCTGGCGGTGGCCGAATTATCTTTGCAAATGAGCCAAATGTCGATCCGATGGCCTTGATACAATTGATTCAGCGAGACCACGATATCTACAAATTTGATGGCAAGAAAGTCCTGCGTATCGCGAAGGCATTCGAGAATATCAGCGACGGACAGGAATTCATGGATCAGTTGCTGGACCAGCTGACTGTTCGCGAAGCAGCATAAGCCATCGACAGATCACAAGCTAATGAGGAGCTTATTGATGCAAACCAGACATGCCATTACACATTGGTTGTTGCCGTGCCTGTTGCTGTTTGCAGCGAGCCAAAGCCACGCCAGAGATTTCCTCATTGAAGTTGTTATCTTCGAAAATGTCAGTGGCAAAAACGTCTCCGGCGGCGGTATTTATGTACCAAAGAGTGAAAGGGCTTTGACACTCGGCGGCGATGCGGCGAAAAACGCTGGTTTCGAAATCGTTAGCGACGGCCTGTCACTCGAAGAGAATGCCGAGAGTATTCGGACATCAGGGCGCTTTCGCCTTATAAGACACCTCGCTTGGCGTCAGCCTGGACTCGACGCCAAGGAAGCCAAACCGATTCGTATCAGCTTGGGCGGAACAGGGACGGTTTACCTACCCGACGACACAAAAATTTATGACAGCTTTATCCCGGTGTCACTAACGCCACAGCCTGATCGCACGCGTGCTTTCAACATCGCCACAGTCAGTGGCACGATCAAGGTCAGACTTGGTCGCTTTCTGCACATGGACACCCTCCTCGTCTACACCGATCAGGAAACCGGCCAAAGTTACCGACTGAAACAGAGTCGCAAGATGCGCTCACGTGAATTGCACTATATAGACAATCCCCGATTTGGATTGCTGACGCGTATATTGCCGATCGAAGAGGCCGAAGAGCAACCATCGCCGACTGTCGAACCGATTGAAGAAACAGCAGAACCACTAGACGGTTCGCAGGACGCCGTCTCGAACCCAGGTGCCGAATCGAGCTGAGAATCAACGCTCGTTGTGATCGAGATCGCTCGGGGTCGTACGCGAATTATGCGCGAATTTCGTGAACCAGCCTGAATAATACGATGATGTTCAGGCGAGCCCCAAGACTGTTCAGGCCGGGTTCAGTCGTTGCTCCGTATCGTGTGTCCCATGCTGACAAAAGCCTGTCAGCGTCACCTGGACACAATCATGAAATCTCTGAACAAGACCCTCATACGCAAAGCCACAGTGACCTCAGCGATCAGTGCGCTGTTGCTAGGCTCCGCCCTCAGCAGCGTGGCACAGGCTGACAATTACAGACGATCTCACTCCAGTCATTTTACTGAGTATGCGCGAGTCATCAATGCGCGGCCAGTTTATAAACGCGTACGAATCCATGAACCTCGACGCGAATGCTGGATCGAATATGAACGGTATGTCTCTGGCTATGAGCGCGTTCCGGTAGGTCGTGGCTATGAGTCGGCGCGCAACAATAACCATTCCGGCGGCGCTATCGTTGGCGGAATTATCGGTGGCGTTATTGGCAACAAGCTCGCACACGGCAGCCGCAAAAGCTCACGTGCCGGAGCCACCATCGCAGGTGCCATCATCGGCTCGGCTATTGGCAACGAAACCAACGGCAGCCTCAGACACAATCGGCGCTACCAAGGCAATCGCGGACACCAGCGATATGAATCGCGGCCGATTTACCAGACTCGCCCTGTCGAACGATGCAAACGCGTGAGCCAGACACGTTACGAAAAGCGCCTTCAGCATTACAATGTGACGTATCGCCACAGAGGTCGAATCATCACAAGGCAGATGCCGCGTGACCCTGGACGTCGGATCAGAGTTCAAGTCTCGGGCGGCTCGTCCCGATACTAGAATAGACATATACTCAGACAAACACGTCTACTCGAGTAGACCTACAATCAGGAATACCGCTTCGCCTCATGGCAATCGCAACTGACAAGAAAAACCGAAGGCTGCGTGGCAACACGCTGTCGGGTGTGCTCTTGCTGATGTGTCTTGCCCTGTCGGGCCTGCAGAGTGCGTACGCCGATGTGGCAAACCGTCAGGGCGCAATCGCTGAAGCCCTGGATATGGCTGGTGGTAATAGCAAGGTCATCGGTGTGCGGGAGGAAACCAACAAGGACGGGCGAGTCATCTTCGCCGTCAAGGTATTGAGCGAAGGTCGTGTTCGCGTTTTTCGTATCCCGAAGAGTTCATCATAAATGCGCGCGCTTATTGTTGAAGACGAACCGACGCTGCGCGAACAACTTGTCACCGCATATCGTGAACAAGGCTTTGCTATCGATGAAGCCGATGATGGCGAAGAAGGTTTGTATCTTGGTCTCAACATGCCGATCGACCTTGCTGTTATTGATATCGGTTTACCCAAGCGCGATGGTTTGTCGTTGATCAGCGAACTGCGAAAAGCTGAAAAAATGTACCCCATTATCGTACTCACGGCACGTGATCGCTGGGAAGACAAGGTTGATGGACTTGAAGCAGGTGCCGATGACTATCTCACCAAACCCTTTCATATCGAAGAACTGCTCGCGCGAACACGGGCCCTGCTTCGTCGCACAGGTGGTTGGACCGAATCCGTACTTAAATTTGGTCGACTCGTTATCGATACACGTGGCCAGCAAGTCACCGTCGATGGTGAGCACATTTCATTGACCGCTTATGAATATCGCGTGCTTGCCTATCTTGCGGTGAACGACGGTAACGTCATCAGTAAAGCCACTCTGCTCGATCACTTGTATGACGAGGACACGGATCGTGACCCGAATGTGCTTGAGGTCTTTGTCCGGCGGCTTCGGCAAAAACTCGATCCCGCGAAGACCATGAACCCGATCGAAACCATGCGCGGTCGTGGGTATCGGTTGAGTTTGGCGCGTGCGCAAGAACCGGACTCTTTGGCAGACGACAAACCGCAAACCGGCAGTAGCGGATAGCGGTGCGTTCCATTTCGACACGGCTTGTGATCGGGACCACTCTGGTTTTATCCGTCTTTGTCATCCTGACCGCCTTGTCAGTTTCGTATTCTGTCCGAAGCCGGGCCGAGACTGCGCGCTTTGATCGCATGCAGGGTTTGATCTACGGCATCCTCGGTGCGACAGAAATAAACGCCAACCCGAACGAAGGCCCGAGCCTTCGAATCAACGAACTTGAATTACCGGATGCACGTTTGAACCAGGCAACAACCGGCCTTTACGCTGAAATTGTCGGCGGTGATGGTGTAAAGCTATGGCAATCCCGATCCACGCTGGTCAATCCACCCGCCGCAGTTGATCGACCTATCGGTGACTGGTTGTTTGAAACTGTTGAAGGCAGGGGTGGCAATCAAACATCCGTTAATCGGCTGCAACTCTCGACCGCCTGGGCGTTCGACAATGGCGAAGAGTTACCCTTCGTCGTGCACGTGGTAGACCGCGCCGATAGTCTTCTCGTCGAGCTCAAACGTTTTGATCGAACCCTTTGGGCAACGCTACTCGCCTCAGCGTTTGCATTATTGATTGTGCAACTACTCGTGCTCAAGCGAAGTTTGAAACCGCTGGAAAAAATTGGTGATGAAGTCAGACTGATCGAACGCGGTGAACGGGATTCACTGTCCAGCGCAGTGCCAACTGAATTGTTGCCGCTTAGTAGTGGGCTCAATGCACTCTTGAGTGCCGAACGCGCCCGCCATGCGCAGTATCGACATTTGATTGATGACTTGGCGCACAGCCTGAAAACCCCCTTATCGGTGCTGCAAAACGAAGCTGAGAAAGCGTCTTCTCAGACACATCGCTCGTCAGCATCAACAAAATCATCACCAGCATCACCAGAAGCAAAAGGTTCGAATATAAATCCTGATGTGATCACCACCGAAATTGATCGCATTCGAGAGTCACTCGACCGCTCGGTACAACGAGCCCACATCAAAGCGCCAAGTTATCTCGCGCCGCTGATATCGACAGAACCTGCCATCCGGCGAGTCGTTAGTTCACTCGAAAAGCTGTACCAGCACCAGCATAGTGGGATCCGCTTTGATCTCCAGATTGACGACGCGCCAATGGTACGTATGGATAACGCTGACCTTCTCGAGCTCTTCGGTAACGTCGCCGACAATGCCTGCAAGTATGGTGCGACCGAAGTTACAGTAACAGTGAGTACATCACCGCGATGTGTGATTTTTCGCGACAACGGACCTGGATTCCCTGAAGGTAAGTTATCGATTTTGACTCAGCGCGGAGCACGAGCAGATACGCAAGCACAAGGTCAAGGCATGGGACTCGCTGCAGTCCGGCAGATGATGGAGAGTCACGGCGGAACCGTTTCGCTGGCAAATCTTGATGCGGGCGGCGCTGAGGTCAGACTGGAGTGGTGAACTTTTCCACGCTGGCCGGTAACATGCAGCATGCTCTACATTAGAGCCACATATCATCAACATTGCGACGTAAATCACGCCAAAACCACAAAATACGTCACCGGAACAGTACCTAAACTCACTTTCGCCTAGCAGTCAGTCGCTACAACAGGAACAAAAGATTTTTCCGCCGCAGACAAAGCAACTACATTCCAAGGTGATATCCGATGTATACACTTGCAGGCTTGATGGCTACGTTGACAGTCACCTCTATTCTGATAAACGCTAACTATGAGCGTACCTCCAATGAGCATCAGTACTACAAAGAGGCCATGGAAAAAAATGAGGCTCACTGGGTTAAGGTCAGAAATCAATACACGATTTTTGACACCCTGAAAGAGGAATCATCACCGCAGCCCATCAGCAATGACTTGCTAGGGCACTGGCAACAGGAGAGCGGTTCGCAGTCAGTGCGTACAAAGACTCTATTGGTCATAGAGCGCGAAGGGCAACAAACGGAATTCCGTTACGAACCCAGATCAGAATGCTACAAACGCCTAATGACTAATGCGCTTGAATACTACGGCGATGTCAACATGATCGTGCAAGACCGAACAAGAGAATCACGTTTTCACTATCGAGTTACTGAGGAAGGCAACTTGAATACTGAGGAACTCTACCCTGAAGGTAGCTGGGGAGTTAAAAGCTACGCCAAGATAGATCCAAGAGCTGCGCTCGACATCGACTATTGCGATACCCGAGCCTGAATAAAACATCTCGGTCGAATAAACTGTCTATGGTTAAGGCGAGATGACATAACTCGCCTCTGTAGATGCTCAATGTCACTGGACCCACTCAGGGTTTGGCAATGATGTACCCAAGCCAACAAGCATAATCTTCCGCTTCATCCGTAGCGATGTACTCATCAAGCGCCTCGTCGGTTTTCTCATCAAATTCCTGACGATAGACAATGGATTCGCTGAAACCGGCTTCAGCGAGAATCTCTCTGAGTTCGCGCGCACCCCAGACCCGCCAAGTGTAACTAAAGGCTTTCTTGAGCTTTGATTTGTCCGGGAAGTGAAAATGAATATGGCATTTCAATTCATTGGTGATCGCATTGAACTCAGCTTGCTCCCAGATGTATTTGAAACCATCCACCTTGCGCTTTTCCTTTTGTGTCTGATAGCACTCTGAACCGCCGAACACATCCAGAAAAAGCAGACCATCTTCTTTCAGTCCCTTGTGACATTGCTTGAAGTAATGCAGCAAGGTTGCTCGCTCCTGGAAAAACCAGTAGCTGAAGTTATAGGCTTGCAGAATATCGACCTTCTCGGTGACCACATCCAGCACGTCTTCCTGAATCAGCTCAATACGTTGCTTCTGGTTATCGCTTAATTTGGCCACATTGTTACGCCGCCCCCAATCCAGTACTTCGGGATCGAAGTCGACCGCAATCGCGGTATTTTCTTTTCGACGTTTGACAAACTCTACCGAGGAAATTGCCGTACCGGCAAAGTCTTCACGCATGGACAAAGGCTTGCGACCACGAATTTCTTCGAATGTAGCGTCAATGAAATCGAGCTCAAACTCAGGATTCTGTACAGACTCCTGATACAAATGATGACGATCGGCTGTTTCAGCCATTGTCCGTTCGCGGGATTTTGTCGCAGTTGCCATGCTGGTTTTGCCTGTAGGCGAAATAGATTAATTGATTACGAAAAATCTAATGCTTGATACCGACGCCGCGGTCGAGCAACCAGAAAGCGATGGCTCCAAGCACGAGAATGAACGAGATTATAACGCCAAAGCTTGTCCATATTGGGATATCGCTGACACCCAATATGCCGTAACGAAAGCCGTTGACGATATATAACACCGGATTGAACAAAGAGATGGTTTGCCATACCGGCGACAGCAATGAAATGGAGTAAAAAACGCCACCAAGATAGGTCAGCGGTGTGAGCACGAAATTCGGCACGATGGAAATTTCATCAAACGATTTGGCGAAAACAGCATTGATCAGCCCACCGAGGGCAAACATGATTGATGTCAGTACCGCAACGCTAATGGTGATGATCGGGTTAAGCGGTCTGATATCGCTAAAGAACAACGATACGCCAGCCACCAGAGAGCCGACCAGCAGACCTCGCGCCATACCGCCAGTCAAGTAGCCCGCAATGATAGTGAGATTACTGACCGGAGACACCAGAAGCTCCTCGATGTAATTCTGCATCTTTGAACTGAAAAACGAGGACACGACGTTCGAATACGAATTGATGATCACCGACATCATGATTAATCCCGGCACGATGAAGTCGATATACCGAAACCCGCCCATTTCGCTGATTCTCGAACCAATCAAGCTGCCAAAGATAACCATATACAACAGCGCATTCACTGCGGGCGGTACGATTGTCTGTACCCAGATACGGGCAAAACGCCGGATCTCCTTGCGCACAATCGTCTGGTAGGCAATCCGGTTCACTCTGACCAGATCCGGCTGAGCAGTGGCCGCTGACACACCGAGGCCTTCACGCACACTATTCATGGGGTCTTCTCATGATGCTTTCCCGTTCTGCGAAGATTGCACAAGACGCAGAAAGAACTCTTCAAGTCGATTCGATTTATTGCGTAAGCTGGTGACTTGAATACCTGACTCGGAAAGACCGTCAAACAGGCGATTAAGACTCTGCCCTTTGGGGACATCGACCTCGATGCTGCCATCGGCCCGTGCCCTGAATATAAACGGTTCAATCGCCGGCAGTGAAGCTACTGGATTTGCCAGATCAAGCACGAATGTCTCCAGCATCGATCGGCTCAGAAGTTCCGTGACATTGCCTTGCTCGATAATGTTGCCACCATCGATGATCGCCACGTTGCGGCAAAGTGACTCGGCTTCTTCCAGATAGTGCGTGGTCAAAATGATCGTGGTGCCGTGCTGCTCATTGAGCTCGGTCATAAATTCCCACATGGTACGTCGAATCTCGATGTCCACACCCGCAGTGGGTTCATCGAGAATCAGCAACCGAGGTTCATGAACCAGCGCTCTGGCTATCATCAGTCGGCGCTTCATGCCTCCTGACAAGGCCCGCGACGGCATTTTACGTTTGTCCCAGAGATCAAGCTGTTTCAAATAATGCTCCGCACGAACGCGCGCAACCTTACGCGGGATGCCGTTGTAACCTGCTACGTTCATGATGGTTGGCAGCACCGGCTCGAACACATTGAAATTGAATTCCTGCGGCACCAGGCCAATACAGGCCTTGGCCGCTTCCAGCTCCTGATCAAGGTCATGTCCGAATACCGATACGGTACCGGACGTCTTGTTGACCAACGAGGACACAATGCCGATTGCAGTGGACTTGCCCGCACCATTAGGCCCAAGCAAGGCAAAGAAGTCGCCGACAGGGACGTCGAGATCGATGCCGCGCAGGGCAACGGTATCGGAACCGTAGGTTTTGGTCAGCTGATGGATGGACAGCGCGTGCATTATGCGGTGTTGGCGGTGACGCTAGTGAGGCGCACAAAGTTTACCAGCTAGCTGCCACAAAAATCAGGTATTCCCGTCCCGGAGGCATGTCCTGAAGCACGCAACCACCAACCCGCTGCTGCCTGGCGTGCAGCCAGCTTGCGAATCGCCTGAAATTAGCTTGAGACGAAAGAATCTGCCGCCGAATAACGCCGATAAAACCCAAGCACGGTCTTCACATACGATTGCGTTTCACGAAACGGTGGAATGCCACCATAGCGGCGGACATTTCCGGGGCCTGCGTTATAAGCCGCCAGTGCGAGTTCAAGCGATCCAAACTCTTTATGCAGGGACGCAAAATATCGAACGCCACCGGCAAGATTTGCTTCGGCCTTGGCCGGGTTCTTGACCCTGAGCCATTTTGCAGTCGCCGGCATCAATTGCATCAGACCAATTGCACCAACATGTGATACCGCAGACTGATCAAAGCAGGATTCTCGCGTAATGATGGCCTTGACGAGATTTTCGTCAACCTCGTACTTTTGCGCGAATTGACTGATCAACACATCAAACTTGTCAGCACGCCGGGCAACCGCCTGCGGAGACAACCCACCACAACGGACGCGAGCGACGGGGAGAAAAGATTCGCCATTGGATGTCTTGCGCCAACTTATCATTGGTTTCCAGTCGTCCGAAAAGGTCTTGTGCATCTCCGGTGCGATCATTGCCGGGAACGCCGCTACCGGCATTGACCACTGGTCACTCTGAACTTCATTGAACACCATTGCCGGCAAGTCGGCGACCTTGAAACTCGTCGGAGGCCTCGTTGGCGGTACCAAGCGGAGTATTGGGGAAGGCACGAAGGCTTGTTCTGTTGCCGAGTCGCGCTGGAACCCCTTGCCTAGTTTCTCCAGGGAATCGACAAGCGTTGAAAATCTGGACGAGGAATCTGACATTGTCACCAGATTGTCGAATGGGATTGTCGAAGAAGAAGAAGAAGAAGTTGTCGTAACCGGTACTTCCTTCCAGTGATTCAATCCCATTACCGCAAAAACAATGGCGGCAAGACACAATACCGCAGCCGGTACTATCGGAGGCTGTTCTTCCAACACCTCGAGCTCAGGGTAGTGTGAACCAGGTGTATTTGGCCTGTCGACATCATGTTCGATATTTGCTACGCCGCCAGTCACTTCAAATCTTCCGGGGTTCAGGGTTGCTCGGGTGTCAGATCAGCCGGTAACTTGCAAGCTACCAAGCGCCTGACGAAACTCATCTGGAATACGTATCGGCCGCTCGGTAGAAGCATCAACAAATACATCGACGATATGTCCCATTGCCCGTATTGGTTCACGTTCCGACACGAAAATCCCAAGCTCGTAGCGAACACTGCTGTTGCCGAGATGCGCAACGCGGAGACCACAATCAAGCACATCTGGGTATTTGACCGCAGACAAATAGCGACACCCGTTTTCCGCCGTGAAGCATCGCACATTTCCGGTGTTGGGATTCAAGCCCTTTTCCATTTCGAGCCAACTCATGACTACATTTTCAAAAACACTGTAATAAAGTGCATTATTCATGTGGCCATAGAGATCGTTGTCGATCCAGCGTGTTGGCATCTGCATGAACCAGGCAAAGTCGGATCTGGCCGGACGCTCTTCCACGGGCTTTTGGGTGGCGCTCATATCATAGTTCTACCGGTGTGCGATCCTTCTGCCACAGAACCTCACTGCCGCCATCATGGCGCGCGATAACCCGCGCCAGAACGAATAACAGATCCGATAATCTATTCAGATATTTCATTGAAAAAGGTGGCACTTCTTCTGTTCGCTGCAAGCTGACGACATAGCGCTCGGCACGTCGACACACCGTACGCGCCAGGTGACAGTTTGCTGCAGCACTGCTACCGCCGGGCAGGATGAAATCCTTGAGCGGCGGCAAAGCATCGTTAAAATGATCGAGCGTCGCCTCGAGCCAATCGATATGCGAGTCCTGAATGGCCTGATGCCCGGGAATACACAATTCACCACCAAGATCAAACAGGTGATGCTGTATTTCATGCAACACTCGATCGACCTTGTCTGGTAGTGGCAACGCCAGCACCATGCCGATAATGGAATTCAGTTCATCCGTTGTCCCATAGGCGCTGACACGAGCGCCATCCTTGTCAGTACGACTACCATCACCGAGGCCCGTCGTGCCGTCATCGCCGGTACGTGTGTAAATTTTGGACAATCGATTTCCCATCCGGTTTCGGCTTCCTCAGCAAGTGGTGGAGCAGGCAGTATAATCGCTTTGCAGGTCGCTTCGACTGTGCCTATCACGCCTCATCGAACAAGGATTACCCGGACATGTCCAACGATTCGCCAGAAGAAACGATATTCAGCCAGATCATTCGCAAGGAAATCCCATCGGACATGGTATATCAGGACGATCTGGTCACCGCTTTTCGTGACATCAACCCTCGCCTGCCCACCCATGTCTTGATTGTGCCGAACAAATTGATTCCGACCGTTGACGATGTCACCGAGGGAGATGAAGCGGTGCTTGGCCGAATGCTGACGGTTGCGAAAAAAATTGCCCGCGATGAAGGCATCAGTAAGGAAGGCTACCGTCTTATCATCAATTGTCGTGATCACGGACGCCAGGAAGTACAGCACATTCATATGCATCTGCTTGGCGGTGCCGATACCGGCCCGATGATTGTCACTCGTTCCAATTGATCGCATGAGCACTTACATCACAACCGATGAGCTGCAGGTTGCGATCGATGCAGCACTGACTCTTGAAAGACCCCTGCTCATCAAAGGTGAGCCGGGTACTGGCAAGACCGAGCTGGCACTGGAGGTCGCGCGTCGCCTGGAGTGTACCCTGCATGCCTGGCACATCAAATCGACAACCCGAGCACAGCAAGGGCTGTACGAATACGATGCTGTATCTCGATTGCGCGATTCACAGCTCGGTGATGACCGCGTCGCTGATATCGGCAACTACATCGTACGCGGCGTACTGTGGGAGGCGTTTGACAGTGAAGAACAATCGGTTGTCTTGATCGATGAAATTGACAAGGCCGATATCGAATTCCCTAACGACCTGTTACAGGAACTCGATCGTATGTCATTTCAGGTTTACGAGACGCGGGAAACAGTCACGGCGAAACGACGTCCGCTTGTGATCATCACCAGCAACAACGAAAAGGAACTTCCCGACGCTTTCCTGCGGCGCTGCTTTTTTCACTACATCAGCTTTCCTGACCGAAGCACGATGCAGCGCATCGTCGATGCACATCACCCCAACGTCAAGCAGGATCTTTTATCAGCAGCCCTCGATGTGTTCTTCGATCTTCGCGACGTGCCAGGGTTAAAGAAAAAACCATCGACATCAGAGCTCCTTGACTGGATCAAGCTGTTGGTCGCTGATGATCTGAAACCTGAAGACCTTGCCAGTGACGAACTTCGTACCGTACTTCCCAAAATGCACGGTGCACTGTTGAAGAACGAGCAAGACGTACATCTGTTCGAAAGGCTGATTTTTTTGCACAAACAAGGCCATCGTAAATAATGAGCATTGAACAGATCGCGGCAATACCGGCGCGTTGCCTGTACCCACCACGCCCGCAATTGTGATGCTGTTCGACTTTCATGATCATCTACGGCGTGCCGGGATAAAGGTTTCGCTTACGGAATGGCTGACCCTGATTGACGGCTTGTCGAAATCGGTCGGCACGCTGGATGTCGATGCGTTCTACAGCTTTGCGCGTCTCTGCCTGGTGAAGAACGAATCGCTTTATGATCGTTTCGATCAGGTATTCAGAGACTATTGGGCCGGCCGCGAGCAACTGTTCGACGTCGTCGCCGAGGCACTGGCGAATGGTATTCCGGAAGACTGGTTAAAACTTGCCAACAAGGATGCCCTGACCGATGAACAAAAGGCGCAGGTCGAAGCACTGGGCGGCTGGGACAAACTAATGGAGACTCTCGCCCAACGTCTCGAGGAACAAACCGAGGAGCATCATGGTGGCAGCCGCTGGATAGGCACGCGTGGCACATCCCCATTCGGTCATGGCGGCTTTAATCCTGAAGGCGTATCAATAGGCGGTGGTAAGCGTCGGCAAGGACGTGCGGTCAAGGTGTGGGAACAAAGACGCTACAAGGATCTTGATGGCAGTCGCGAGCTCGGCACTCGCAACTTCAAGATGGCACTGCGTAAACTCAGGCGACTGGCCCGCGATGGCCGACCCGATTCACTGGACCTGGAAACCACCATCCGTGAGACGGCGAACAAGGCAGGCCTTCTCGATATCCACATGCGCGCCGAACGCCAGAACGCGATAAAGATTTTGCTGCTGATCGACATTGGCGGTTCAATGGATTACCACGCCGAACTGTCTTCGACCTTGTTCTCGGCAGCCCGTGCTGAATTCAAGCGCCTTGACACATTCTGGTTTCACAATTTTTTATATGAGCGTGTGTGGCAGGACAATGCCAGACGACATACTCAAACCACGTCGACAATAGAATTGATGCGTACTTACGGCAAGGATCACCGCCTTGTGATTGTCGGTGATGCCACCATGAGCCCGTATGAAATAGCCATGCCTGGTGGCAGTGTCGAGCATTGGAACGAAGAAGCCGGTTCGGTCTGGCTACAGCGATTGCAGGAAGCTTTTCCGCACTGTGTGTGGCTCAATCCCGAGGACCCGGATTGGTGGGATCGAACCCCGTCGGTACGTATGACAAAGGAGCTGATGGCAAATCGCATGCACCCACTGACGGTTGACGGACTCCAGGACGCCATAGACACACTTAAAACGCCGATTGTGCGGCCATCGACACTCTCCCCGGACCCCGCCTGAAGTCCACGGCTGTCGGATCAATTCTTGCAACCAGATCCGTGGCGGTGATGACACGCTTCGGACAATTTATACAGACGGCTAATACCGAATACCAGGAAAAGCCGAAGTCGTCCTCACCGCCACTATTCGCCGTAACCCGATTCTTGTCAGAGGTCTACACGTGGCTGGCACAAACCTGCCCCCTATTCACGCACGACACAAGCGCTCGGCGCTTATAGCTACCGTGCTTGCCTTGCTGGTTTCGGCCTGCGACGGCTCGACATCTGTAGAGCCACCCATCGCGGGAGCGACAGACAGCGACGCGACTGCTGATCTGTCCGACGATGCGCTGTTTGCGCCGACACCTCCTGTACTCGATATCGCGATTCAACCGGGTTCGTTGCGCTTTGCCTGGAACAATGTCATCACGGCGACACGCATAAGCTTGTATGCCTTTGACACAATCACCCGCAACGAATGGCTCGTCAGCGATGCAATCAATGCGCAAGACATGCAGTTCAATGTGACGACGGTTGCCCACGAATTACCATGGCATACACGCCAATACAGAATTGAACTCTGCGACGCTGACGATTGTGTCAGTTCACTGCGTGTTGGCCTGTCCGGGCGTGCCAGTGATTCAATCCAGACGCTGACACCTGCCGTATCGTTGAGTGGCGAAGCGTTTGGCCAATCCGTAGGCATCAATGATAATGGCACCGTCGCCGCTATCGCTGAACCATTATCTGGCAGCGTCACAATTTCCACCCGGAATCAAAATGACTGGGGCCTGTACAGTTCAATTGATATCAGTGACGTGATATCCAGTACACGCAAACTTGATATCGCAATGTCCACAAGCGGCGATACGATCGCGGTCTATACAAATGAATCCGACGTCAGCGAAACCAACAATAATGCGAACATCAATTCAGTCACAAAGCCTAGGTTGTTGATCATCGAACGGCTAGGAGAATCATGGTTCACGACCGCGGAGCTTGATATATCAGCGTTCACGGCAATCCAATCAGACAACGACACAGCAAACACTGGTGAATCGCCAGCCCCTGATCTAAGCAAACTTTATCTATCCGGTGATGGCAAACGCATGCTTTTGTCCACACCCCGATCGCTTGTCTTGTTTACAGAGCTTGATGGCAGCTGGCAGCCAAGCATCCTGCTCAACGCCTTGCCAGCACAACGCTTTGCCACCAGTCTGGGCGTTTCCAGATCCCTGGAAAGGATCCATTTCGCGAGTATCGATGATGCAGGGGTCGCGATACAACACGTGCAAATCACCGCAAATGAACCGCTTGTGACGCAACGGTATTCGCTGCCACTGCTCGCACCAACACGCGATATACAACTGGTAGCTTCGGCGAGCGGCGACAAACTCGTTGTACTCGCCTGGGAAAACCGGCGTGACTCCCTGTTGATTCCAGTCGCATGGCAGTTTCAGTCACATATTGAAAGCATCACTGGTAATAACTCTACAGAGATGCCTGTTCTGCAACTTGATAGCGAACGCTCTCGCCGACTTAGTCCTGCCAGCGAAAATGCCACATTACAGCTCACCGCGAACCAAGACCTGTCTACAGTCATATTAGCCTGGCAATCGCTTGAGAATTCTGACGCAGCTCTGGTCAGCGTTATCGCGCAATCCAATTCAATCGACGCCGGACAAGCTTGGCAGCCCGCTCTGGAATTACCCCAATCTGCGCCAGGTTTCGCCAAGAATGCGTTCGTTGAGCGTCTCACAATGAGTCATGACGGAAAGGTATTGATGATATCGATACCCCGTGAGCATGCTCGCGCGCTTTCCGAAGCACTGGATACCGTCCACGTCAACACCGGTCAGGTCTTGATTCTTCAGTAAGAATCAGCTTGGATAGACGCTCAACATCTGGTGCAAGTCCATCAGATACGCCTGATCCACCCCTTTTGCAGGCACAAGCTCAACACCCTTGAAGGCATACTGCAATATCTCAGTAGCCAACTGATTTCCGTGCTCATTGATGCTGAGCACACTCGCTGCGCTGGCGACTCGCTTGTTTGCGGCAATGCTTGAGCCGTTGGTCAACTGCATGATCTTACGCGTCAGCAGATACGCTTGAGATTCGTTGCTGTGCCGAAGCAAAAAAGCATAACGGTTGGATGCCAGGCGAACCACATGATGCTTGCGGCGGTAAATACTCATGATGCGCTGGTGAGTGATGGCGGCAAGTGTTTCATCGCCTTCAATCGATGCCACGCCGTCGTCGGTCGTCATAAAAACATCAATCACCAACAAACTGATTCGTTCCGCAAGCACAACCGCTTCGTCAAGATAGGTCTGCATTTGCTGTAAAAACGGCAGTGCCGTCTCCGACAGTTCAAACCTTGTCAGCGCATCGCTGGCGGCTTGTGCAGGTGTTCGAGTCGCCAACGCTTCAGCATCGGGAATAGCAACCCCGGCAATAGCCTTGAAACAAAGCACCTTGTGCCCTGACTCGGCAACGTCTCTTCGAACGTATGAAACTCGGATTTCGCGCCCGCCAGGTCGGCGCCAGTGGACATTGTGCGTCTTTCCTGCGGCACCAACACCCTCGGGCTCAAGCAACAAGACAGCGGCTTGACCTAATAGTTTGGCTGCAGAGTCAAGTTCCAGCTCATGCATGGCGAGCTGACTGAGGTAGACAATGCGGTCGTCCTTGCTCAGTACAATGGTCGGCCCGGCAATGGAGTCGACAACATCATCAAGTAACTCACGGTCGTTCTCGAGGGTACGACGCTGTCGAACAAAACGGCTTATGGCATCAATTCGGTTAAGCAATAATTCACTCGACTCGTTCTTGAACATGCATTCAACCGCGCCGGCGCGAAGGCTTCGCTTGATGATGTGATCAGAATAGGTACCCGTCAAAACCGCGCATATGATGTCACGGGTACCCGTGTCAGCGATCAGATCACGACACAAAACATCACCCGTAGTCTCGGCAAGGTAGTAATCAAGAATTGCGATGTCTATGGTTTTTGCACGCGCAATCTCGAAGGCTTCAATGGCAGTTGCCGCCAAGGAGACGCGATAACCCTGCATCGAAAAAAGCTCATTCAACGAGTGCCGTATTGTTGCGGAATCGTCAACGACCAGTATTTCTATATCGCGGTTATCGAACTTTGCATCAAACACATCCGCATCGATGTCCCGTTCGCCGAGTAGTTTGGACAATTTGGGTTCGATATCGAGGTAATGCTTCCAGGCAACAACAGCGGTATTGTCCCGACCAGCCACCCAGGCGCGGGTTTCTGCACGCATGTCAGTCGACAGCACGACGACGGCCATATCGTTGAATTCGTCCTGTTCCAACAATCGGGCTAATGACGCGGCATCATCATCCGGTACCGACGGCCAGCCAAACAACACACCCACGTAGTCTCGACCGAAACTTTGATACTGATCCTGCAGCGCGTTGATGGCGTCGCTATATCGCTCTACGACATCCACGACAAAACCCAGCGACTCCGCGTGCTTTGATAGCACGTAGCGCATCGTGGCGGATGGTTCCGCCAATAGGAGTCTGCTTGTCGTCATTAACGGGTTTCCGAGTAGACGACAAGGTTACCGGCCTTGTCCGCTCGAATGCATCTATGGGTGTGAATATATTCACATTTTCGCACTATGATGTGCCATGTCCAACCCCAAGCTGACGCAGCGTCACATAAAACAGGACCCGAAAGAGCCCTCTTTTGTGCAAAACCCCTACGCCCTGTACGCCGGGATGCACGCCATCGACGGCGCTGTGTTCTGGGAAAACTACAACATGTGGTGCCTTACAGGCTTCGATGATGTCAGTTCAGCCCTGAAAGACAAGCGTTTCGCCCGCCTGCCCCCAGCCGGCCATGCGCGTCCTCCCATGGCTGACCATCTTAGCGATTTCGCGCAGTCGGAACAGCATTCCTTGTTGTCACTGGAACCGCCGGAACACACTCGCCTGCGAAAGCTGGTCAATCGCGCTTTCATCTCGCGGCAAGTGGCAAAAATGGAAGATGATATTCGTGCCCTGGCTCATGAATGCATCGATACCTTTATTGATGACAGGTCGGTTGAGTTGCTCTCCGCTTATGCAACGACCATCCCGATAACCGTCATCGCACGGCTATTGGGCGTACCCGATAACGATAAAGTACAGCTGTTGTCGTGGTCACACGACATGGTGCGTGTGTACACCATGACGCAATCGCATGAACAAGAGCTGCAAGCAAATCGCGCAGCTCGAGAATTTCAGGACTACCTGAGTGAGTTGCTCCGCGAAAAACGCCGCCAGCCGGGGGAAGACTTGATCTCACACATGCTGAGCATCAGCGGCGAGAAAAACCATTTACTTGATGAAGAGATCATCAGCATCTCGATACTGCTACTGAACGCCGGTCACGAAGCGACTGTCCATCAATTCGGCAATACAGTGAAGACCTTGCTGGAGTTACGCTGTGATACCAAAACCTTGCTCGGCACTCAAGTGAGCGCAGATGCCACAGTCGCTGAAGCACTCCGTTATGATGCGCCACTGCATCTGTTTACCCGTTACGCGCAAGAGGACATTACGCTTGGCCACGATGTGCAATTGCATCAAGGCGATGAAGTAGGCTTGCTATTGGCAGCCGCTAACCGAGATCCAAAGCGATTCGTTGACGCAGATACTTTCAAGCCCGGCAGAGAGGATGGTAATCATGTATCTTTCGGGGCAGGCCTGCACTTCTGTATCGGCGCGAAACTTGCCAATCTGGAGCTACGCGTGGGCCTGCAAACCTTGTTTGGACGTATTCCTGACTTGCAGCTTTCCGCGCATCCCATTTATCAGGACAAATACCACTTTCATGGCCTCGAAGCCTTGTATCTTGAGTGGTAAGCGGCGATCTCAAGTTACTATACCGTCGGTAATCGTTTACTAGCTACCGTCAAGCCAATAATCCGTGAAACGGTTGCACGCCAACACGATCTCCGGGCATAACCTTCTCAACATCGGCGTCAATGACAATCAGGCAGTTCGCACGGCTAACCGAACTTAGCCGCCCTGCCCCCTGCTTGCCGGTAGATTCGACAACAATCTCGCCTTCCTCGCTGACCCGCATGATGCCGCGTTGGAATTCCATTCTGCCAACCGTCTTTCTAAGTGTTGACAGTGATTTGGCAGGCAAGGTCACGGGCTCAACATCTCGCATGCCCGACAAATAGCGAATCGCGGGTTGCACAAACTCAAGGAAGGTCACGACGACGGCAACCGGGTTACCCGGCAGACCAAAAAATCGAGCCTTGCCAATAGAGCCAAACGCGAGGGGTCTGCCGGGGCGCATGGCGAGTTTCCAGAAAGCGACCTCGCCAAGCTCGTGAAATACCTTCGAGACAAAATCCGCGTCCCCGGCTGAAACACCGCCAGAACTGATCACGACATCCGCATCGGCCGCAGCCATCTCAAGCGCTCGGCGGGTATCGGCAGCGTTATCCGGAACGACGCCAAGATCTATCGTCTCAACCCCCATCGATGTCAGCAAGGCTTGCAAGGTGTAACGGTTGCTGTCAAAAAGACTTCCTGGGGGCAGCTCCTGACCGGCAAACTCATCCAGCGAACAAAGCTCGTCGCCCGTCGTGAAAATGGCCACACGGAGTTTTCGTACGACGCGAACGCTGGCAATTCCCAGTGATGCCAAAACACCGATGTCAGCCGCGGTCAGTTGACGACCACGAGTCAGCACGGTTTCGTCTTTTTCTACATCCTCACCAGCTGCTCGGACGTTCCGTCCAGCCTGCACGTCGTGACCGATGGTCAACTGTTCATCAGTTGCAATGACGTGCTCCTGAATCACCACTGTATCGGTGCCGGCAGGCATGATGGCACCGGTAAATATGCGTACGGCCGAACCCGTTGTCACCTCATCAACATAAGGTTTTCCTGCCCAGGCGGTGCCTACAAGCTTTAGTGTCGATTCACCTTCATGGGGAATATCGCCAGCATTGATCGCGTAACCGTCCATCGCAGAATTGGGCAATGAGGGTACATTGATGGGTGATACGATATCTTCCGCAAGCACCCGTCCAAGCCCGTTGCGCAATGCAAGGGATTCGTTCTCAACGATGGATGTCAGCGCCTCAAACAACCGTTTGCGCGCCTCAACAACTGGCATCAGACGATCAAAGGGATCGTCACATGAAGGTAATTTTTCGATCATGACATGAGCCTCGCTTGCGCTGAAATACGTTGCTCTTCAGTATTGATATTCAGGAAAGCATCGCCAAGATCATCGCAGACCACTTCTTTGACACGATGTTGCGCATACCATTTGTCGATCTTGCGTTCCCCTTGCGCGAGGAAATGGTCCAGCGAGTTCTTTAGAGAGCTCCGTACCACCGCAAACACTGGTTGCATGCGATCTGCGCCAAACGCCACGGCAATATCGATGTCGCCGTGATCAAAGCTCGCTGCTAGTCGTTGGATCAATTCGGCACTCATAAACGGTGAATCACAGGGGCACATAAAAACAAGATCAGAGTCCAATGCCTGCATGGCAGCGCTGAGCCCCGCCAATGGTCCAAGATGCCCATCCAAGGCATCAGGCACGACCTCATACCCAAGAGCGGCGTATAGAGTGGCGTTGCGGTTAGCGTTAATGACGATACGCGTCGTGACCTGTTCGACAACCGATACGGCGTAACTGATCATGGGTCGCCCGGCAAGTTCCACCAAGCCCTTGTCCGTTCCGCCCATACGCCTTGCCAGCCCACCGGCCAATACGACGGCACCCAGTTCAAGCCCGCCAAACCGTGCTGCTGGGTTCATCGTCACAGCATCAACTGCCGGCCAGACCGGTGGCGGGCTCTTGCCGACCGTTGGCTGATGCATACGGGTCGAGTTGCGACATGATATTGCGCAGGTAATCATCGAAACTACCGGTGCTCGACGCCTCGAGATTGGCAGCATCCTCAATTGATTTGGCGACCGCCGTTTTCAGTAGGGAGTGCATTCCTTCGTCGGTCTGCATGGAGGCAAGCACAGACTGTTGCTTGCTTGACTGTTCGTGGGCAAAGTCGAAAAACGAGCCGGCCTCACGAACACCCTTCATGACTTGCGCTGATGGGGTTGTTTCAGGGTCATGAAATTTTTCCATCTGCAATTGCAAGGTTCGCGAATACAAATCATCATCAGACGAATCATCGAGCCAGGCAGCAACACCTGTAAGCGAGTCAAGGATCGACAAACCCCAATCCTTGAGCGGGATCTCGCCGTCTGGCCCTTCAAGTCGCACATCGGGTTGTCGTCCGTGGTGTGCAACCGTATTGATGTTGTTTGAACATCGCTCCATTCCATCGGTGCACAGCGGCCTTGCATCTCCAAGCCACGCGAAAATCATCAATAACTCGAGCATGGCAACCTGTTCCAGGCTGATTCCAACGGGTTCAAACATATTGACATCAACCGAGCGTAATTCAAGATATCGGACACCACGATTTTTCAATGCAAGAATCGGCAACTCGCCTTTATCAGGGATCTGCTTCGGCCGAACCGTACCGTAGTATTCGTTTTCAATTTGCAGTCGATTGGCACTCAATTGCTGATAGGCACCATTGCTGTCGCGTGTACCCATCACCTGGTACGGAGGGTGCTCGGATGTCACATGGGCGATGATGTCATCAATATAGGCATGAATATCCGTGTGGCGAACCGTGAGATCTATCGGTTGATCATCACGATAGCGATAGCCGATCTTGCCCATGCGCAAAGAGGTACCATGCCGCGCGTACAAGGTGGAATCATTCAGAACGTCCAGATCGCTGGTCTCACCCTTTGCCAAAAACGTTCGGCAGATCGCCGGGGATGCGCCAAACAGATACGGAACCATCCACCCCACTCTCATGAGGTTCTGCATCATGTGGAAGTATCCGCGTGAGCGCGCCTGATCAAGCACGGTCGAAGTATCTGACAATGTCACAGAATCTGCGTGCAAAGTCTGCCAAAGCGGCCAGACCGATTCCGGCAGCGAGAAATTGAAATGGATACCCGCAATCGCTTGCATGCGTTTTCCATAACGAGCACCCAGCCCCCGACGATAGATATGCTTCATGCGCCCCTGATGCGAATCGCCATATTCACCGATTCGAATGCTGTCAGTGCCGCGCAAAATGCAGGGCATGCTGGTGTTCCAAATTTGCTCATCCCCGTCCATGCGGGACACGATATATTGATGGATGCCAGTGAGATAGTGCATTGCCATTGCGGCAGAATCGCACGGGGGTGTTACCATTTCGAGCAAGGCTTCGGCGAAGTCCGTGGTGATCGATGGATGAGTCAACGCCTTGCCAAGACATGCCGGATGATCTGTCGAGGCGATGGTTCCGGAAACCATGACTCGCAAGGATTCCTTTTCAAGTCCGATTCGTCGGTCGACCAGAAGCTCAGGCCCTGCTTCATCGACAAGCCGGGATGCGCGCTGTTTGAGGTTGGAGTACACAGTGAAGGTTCCGGAATATCAACATCAAAGTGTACCGCACACGAGCCACACTCGGGATTCGGAATGGCTTGGCGCTGATGTTATCCAGACTACATCGCAGACACCAGGCACAGGGGCCTGGTCATGACCCTTGAGGGCACGGAGTCCGGACGCGGCGACCACCTCGTCATTTTGCACGGACTGTTTGGCAATCGAGATAATTTCGCCTCGCTTTCCCTGCATTTTGATCGACATAGAACGGTGCTTCGACTCGACCTCCCGGGTCATGGCCGATCCCCTCCATTGCCAGAGCTGAGCTACGCCAGCATGGCCGAAGCCGTCGCGGATGACCTGGCACGACGTGGTATCAAGCGTTATGCATTACTGGGTCACTCACTCGGCGGCAAGGTGGCGATGGCATTGGCAGGTTCGAAACGAGGCACCGGTATTCAGCAATTGATCATTGAAGACATTGCCCCACGCAAATACCCTCCCCACCACCAGCCATACATTGATGCTATGTTGAAGTTGGATCTGAAATCCGTCAGCAGTCGTAGTGAAGCCGAAGCCCAGTTACGTGGCGATATACCCGATGCTGGCGTGCGCGCGTTCTTGCTCAAGGGCTTGTACCGCTCTTCACCCCATTCTCAACTTTTTCGCTGGCGCTTCGACCTGAAAGGTATAGCTCGAGACTACGCCTTGATCACCGACATACCGGTCATTGAAAACACAATCGAATGCCCCACGCTATTTATCAAGGGTGGTAATAGCGACTACCTACAAGCAGACGACGAGGCCGCTATCAAGACCGCCTTTCGACAACCATCTCTCAAGACAATCGAGGGTACCGGCCACTGGTTGCATGCGGAAAAGCCCGCTGTTTTTGCGCGCATTTGCCTTGAATTCCTGGACACCCACAAGAACTGGCCAACAACGGCGCGAGCTGATAGCTGATGTCGGACTCATTACGCGACCAATTGCTGCAGGCAGGTTTTTCAGAAACCCGGAAGAAAAAAGCAGCGCACACCAAGTCCAGGTCCCACGCAACCAGGCAGCGGCAAGACAGGGCAAAGCAGCACGCCGACCAAAAGGCCGAGCAAGCGAACAAGGAAGCCGCCGAAGCTGCACAGCGCAAAGCGACGAAAGCCAAAATCAAATCCTTGATTGATGATTCACGCATCGAGGAAATCAAGGGCGAATCTGTATATCGCTTCATCCTTGGCAAGCGCATTCGGGAATTGCATGTAAGCGAGGCGATTCGCAAAAAACTGAATGACGGAACCGTTGTCATTACCCGTCTCAATGGCAAAACCGAGATCGTACCGGCAGATACAGCGAAGGCTATCGAAGCCATCAACCCTGACTGGGCAATTGTAAGGCCGAGCAGCGACATCGACGAAGACGATGAATACAGTGACTACAAGGTACCCGACGATCTGCAATGGTGAATGCACAAACCCTGGTCTGGTTTGACTACGAAACCTTCGGTACTCATCCCGCTTGGGACAGACCCGCACAATTTGCCGGTGTACGTACAGATCTCGAGCTCAATCAGATTGAAGAGCCAGTCACATACTATTGCAAACAGGCCAATGACTATCTGCCCAATCCTCACGCCTGCCGTGTAACTGGTCTGTCACCCCAGCATGTCAATGCACGTGGCGATAACGAAGCCGAATTTATCGCCAAGGTTCTGCAAATGCTCGGCAAGGACGGTACTTGTTCGATCGGTTACAACAGTATTCGTTTCGACGATGAATTTACCCGGCATATCGCGTTTCGCAATTTCTTCGACGCCTACGAGCATGAATGGAAATCTGGCAATTCTCGATGGGATCTACTTGATGTCGTGCGACTGACACGTGCATTGCGACCTGAGGGTATCCATTGGCCCTTCAACGACGATGGCACGACCTCCAATCGTCTGGAGCACCTGACCGCAGCGAATGGTATCGAGCATCGCGATGCCCATGATGCGATGTCCGACGTCTGGGCAACGCTGGACGTTGCCCGCTTGATCAGATCAGTGCAACCACGACTGTATGACTATGTTTTTACCCATAAGGACAAGAGTAGCGCGGCACAAATGCTGAACACGCGAGATCGCAAGCCCTGCCTTTATGTGTCAGCCATAATTCCCCGCGAACAACATCATATTGCGGTCGTGTTGCCCGTGTGCCGACACCCGGTAAACGCCAATAGTGTTATTGCGCTTGATTTGACGACTGACCCTGACGTCCTTGTCGAACTGGACAGCGACGCGATCGCCGCACGTGTCTATGCCAAGGCTGACGAGACCGATCCTGCCGATCGTATCAAGCTGTTTAACATCGCCATCAATAAATGTCCGGTGCTGGTTCCATTGAATACCCTGCGAGCCGAAGATGAAGAACGCCTTGGCCTTAATCGGCAAACAATGCTCGAACGTGCCTCTCGACTGGAGCAGCTGCTCGATGAGGAGATGACATCAACCATCGCACGAGCCATGCACCGAGAGTGGGATGACAGTCCTTACGAACTTGAGGGTTCGCTGTACAGCGGCGCGTTTTATTCCGGCGATGACAAGCAGAGACTGGCCAAGGTTCGACATGCATCAACAGACGAGCTCGCCAACTTTGCCGGCTTTTTCGATGATCCAAGACTCGATGCGATGCTGTGGCGTTATCGGGCCAGAAATCACCCCGCGTCACTATCACTCGCTGAACAGCAGCAATGGTGTCAAGAAGCACACATTCGACTGTCGGATGATGACGCGCCTTGGCTCAGCTTTCGACGGTATCGCGAACTCGTCGAATCGATTGACTGGCCCAATGATGAACAAACGCTGGCCACGGCATTGCGACAGTACGCCGATGACCTGGAACAGCTTCTGCGGCAATTACCGGAAAAGGAGCTCAGTTGATTCGACGGCCGCCGCCGTCATTGAAATCAGTTCCACTAATCAGCGGTCGCATGGTATTGATCACGAAGAATCCAAAAAACAGAAAGCATACGATGAATTTCGTACTGGCGTAGTCAGGCAACAGCCAGGCGACGAAGACCATCAACGCCCCCGCCGCAAGAGCAAACCCGTACAAGGTATGGAAGTAAACATTGATCATCGAATGGGTAATTTCCTGACGATAGACACCGCTACAGACCATGCAGATCATCATCAACAGCACGACGGGTACCATTGGCTCCAACATTTGAGCAATGCCTAAGCCAAGACTGACATGGCCCGCAGCCAGAAAAACCAAGGCAAACAGCAAGGCTTCCGTGGCGCCGCGGGCGAATGACGGAAACCGTAGTTGGCGTAACAAACGCTGCGACAGGAACAGCCAGCGGCTATTTGAAGTAGATCCGAAATGCATCAAATTTCCAGTACGTGCATGGGCAATTGCTTCCTTGACAATCGATAAAGCCTTCCCTGATATTTCGAGTAGGATAGCATCCAAAGCCATACACAATGTAACGAATTGCAAGTAACCGTTTTTGTGAACTGTGCACCTTGAATTCGACTGATTGGACGTCTAAGAGACTCTGTTACCATTGCCCGAATGGGTCAGCAACGCATCAAACTTTATCAAGGATCGGTCAGCGATTGCAGCTACCTTGATAACCGGCAGGCGACCAATATCTACGCTGATCCGCATCACCCAGAGCCTCGAACTGTCTACAACCAATTGATCACCCGCGGCTTCAGGCGCTCGGGCGAATACGTCTACAAGCCAGGGTGCACTGACTGCAGCGCTTGCGTACCAGTGCGTATCCGCTGCAGCGACTTCGAGCCGCGACGAACAGATCGACGCAATCTGACGTTAAACGCTGACCTGTCAGTCGGCTATCAGGCAGCTCGCTTTACCGACGCTTACTTTGACTTATATCGAAAATACCTGAACCATCGACATCCTGGCGGCGGCATGGATGATCCAGAACCCGAGGACTTCGAGCGCTTTTTGCTGAATCCATGGGGCGACACGCTGTTCCTGGAGGTTCGTCACGAAGCGGATATTGTCGCCGTCGCCGTCACTGATGCCGCCGCCGACGGCCTGTCAGCGGTGTATACGTTTTTCGATCCGGCGTATTCGGCACGAGCACTGGGGCGCTTCAGTATCCTGTCGCAAATCGAGCTATGCCGATCGATGAGTATTACTTATCTTTATCTGGGCTATTGGGTTGATGGTTGCCAGAAAATGCAATACAAGACCGACTTCCGTCCACAGGAACACTACGATGGTCATCAGTGGATCAAAATGAATACGCTGGCAGATATCGAACGATACAAACCGCGCTAGTCTGTGTCAGCGGAGGCAAGCTCGATCCCACGCAGATAGATGTCATACATGCTCGTCGGTCCCCACTCTTCGCGCAGTTCCGTAAACAGTTCAGTCGCCCTGACCCAATTGCCCGCCTTGCTGGCCGCCATCGCTTCCCGATGTAGCTTCAGACGCAGCTCAGTTGCGTCATCAGCCTCACTGGCCAGGCCCAAGGGTTCGTACATCGTGACTTGTTGCTTGCGCCCCTTGACGTTCACGGTATCGAGCTCGCGGAACAGAAATTCAGGTAAGGCGTCAGCGGTCTTGTCGGCAACGATTATGGGGACCGTGTACTTGCGCGTCTGAGCTTCAAGGCGTTCGGCAACATTGACCGTGTCGCCGACGACCGTATAGTCCATTCGGTATTCCGAACCGAGCGGCCCCACCACGGCAGGCCCGGTACTGACACCGACACCCAAGGCGATTTCCGGCAGCCCAAGTTTGCGATATCGTTCATTCAAGTCGGCCAGCTCGTCACGAATATCCATCGCTGCGCACATGGCGTCGTAGGCGTGCGTTTCCGAGGGTGCAGGCGCGCCCCAAACTGCCATCACGCTATCGCCTATATATTTGTCGATTGTGCCGCGATAGCGCACCACAATTCGACTGACCATAGAAAAGAAGCCGTTTAGCCAGGCGGCAAGTTGTTGCGCTTCCAACTGCTCGCTGATGGCCGAGAAACCGACGGTATCGCAAAACAGAACCGTTATCTCGCGCTCTTCGCCGGACAGACCCAGACTCTCCGGATGGCGGCTATATTCAGTGGCCAGCTCTGGCGGTACATATTGGCTGAGTAAAGACGCAAACCGCTTGCGATCTCGCACCTCAGCCATGTAGGACAAGAGCACATAGATCGAGAAGAGCACAAACACCATCAACATCTGGAATTCGAGCGGAATGCCGGGAATCGCCGGGCTGAATTTCAAATGCAGCAACACGATGCCCGCGGCCGCGGCGAGTGTCATCAGAGAACCGCCAATAATGCGAAACCACGGTAGCAGTAAGGCAAGCGCGATAGTGATCAGCTGGGTAATCCAGAAAACCCGTCCAAACGGCTCGGATTCGAACAGATTGTAAGCATTACCGCCGCGGATTTTCAGCGAGAACAGTTCGCCAGAATTATCGTCACCCGCGGTCCAGTCGAAACCGAAGTACAAACGAAATACCCCTAACCCGGTCAGTACCAGTAACACCAAGGCGAGCAACAGGATCAGAGAGAACGTCACACTGCGCCGCTTTGGATTGTAATACGGGATTTTCAAATCTGCTCGAGGTGCTGCCGTCTTCCGCGCGAAGGTTAGCACAGGCGACCATGCTATCTTGCCAGGTTCTCAGTGAATGGTACTGCACGATGCGCACGGCTTTGGTTACAGGTGGAATTGGTGGTCTGGGCACGGCAATGTGTCGACGTTTGGCGGCTGACGGCTATTCGGTGCTGGCAAACTACCTGCCCGGCCTGACCGCAGCGGCCGAGCAATGGCAGCGTAATCTTGCAGCGGACGGTGTCGACATCGCACTCGTTGCCGGCGATGTTGCCGATGTGGGCTCATGCGAGGACATGGCTGCCAGCATCCTGCATACGCAGGATCGAATCGATGTGCTGGTCAATAATGCTGGCATTACCCGCGATGCGACTCTGAAAAACCTCGATCCGGACGACTGGTCCGCGGTAATCAATACCAATCTCAGCAGCCTTTACAACGTCACCAGACCCCTGTTGCCGACGATGCTCGCCGCAGGCTTTGGGCGTATCGTCAACATCTCATCGGTCAATGCGCAACGCGGGCAATTCGGCCAGACAAACTATTCCGCCGCAAAGGCCGGTGTCCATGGTTTCACCAAAGCGCTGGCCCTTGAAACGGCGCGAAAAGGCATCACGGTCAATACCGTGTCACCTGGGTTTATCGAAACCGAAATGGTGAAGGCCATTCCGGAGGCGCAAAAAAACGAGATCATCAGTGCGATTCCGGTCGGACGTATCGGCACGCCTGATGACATCGCAAGAGCGGTGAGCTTTCTGGCAGCCGACGACGCCGGTTATATCACCGGCAGTGAGATCTCAGTCAACGGTGGCATTCACACGTTTTAATGCAGAATATTATTTATGCAGGATGTCTAGCGCCGCTTCATGCAACTCAGCGGTCGCGGCCGCCAGTACCGAGGTCGTCTGTTCATCAACCGCCTGACCGTGCAAGTCAGTGATAATGCCACCCGCCTCCCGCACACCGACGGTTAATGCGGCGATATCAAGAATATTGACATCCGATTCAATGATCAGATCAGCCTGACCTGCGCAAAGCTGGTGATAATGACAAAAATCCCCATAACCGCGGACACGTTTGACACGACTGACCAGCGTTCCATAACGCAACCAGTCTGAAGACTCTGCAGCCAATGTCGCCAGATTCCCGGACGACAGAAAAGCGTTTTCAAGCGAGGTGATGGATCGGCGCACCTGCACAGCTTTGCCATCGAGTGTGACCCCCTCCCCACGCACGGCAACCAGACGCTGTCCATAGGACGGTGCATTGGAGACACCCACAACCAGTTCGCCGGCAACTTCCAACGCAATCTGCGTTGAGAAGTAAGGTAAATCGCGAATGAAACTCTTCGTTCCATCAATCGGATCAACCAACCATCGACTGCTTGACGGACCAGCCGCTGGAGTACCGGATTGATCTCCGGATTGCCGACCCGTTTCCTCGCCGTAAAAATCGGCGACTGGCAAGGCCTGCGTCAAACGCTCGCGAATCAGCTTTTCGACCGCGACATCAACCTCGGTTACCGGCGTGTGATCGGGCTTTTCCGAGACCTGCCAGTCACCACTGGCGAGAAATTCCCGGATCAAGGCCTCGGCGAGATCAGCTGCATCCACTGCAGCGTCGACCGCTACCTGTATGTCAATAGTCATAAAAAACAAACGTTAAAAAACACCATTATAAGGACACAGGTTTTATCTGCCACGTCAATGCTGAACATTGCTTGTGAAGTCGCTAGACTACGCCTCCCGCGACAGTGGGCTGCGAACGACTTGTCTCGCGATTCAGCGTCCTGAATACAGGGCATCTGACTGCGCTTCACGTTTTTCGCAACCGGACTACGCGTCCCGGACCCACAAGTCCCGAACGATTCATACAGGCAAATTCGCGCTTTCATGGGCCTCAATCCCCAACAACTCGCAGCAGTGCGGCACTTTGAAACACCCTTGCTGGTGCTCGCAGGTGCTGGTAGCGGAAAGACAGGTGTGATCACGCAAAAGATTGCATGGCTGATCGAAAAACAGCAATACGCCCCAAGTTCTATCGTCGCCGTCACATTCACCAACAAGGCCTCTGCGGAAATGCGCAGTCGCCTGAAAAAACAGCTGGATCCGAAACAAGTCAAGGGACTGACTATCGCCACCTTTCATCGCCTTGGCATGACCATGTTGCACAAAGATGGCGCGGCAATTGGCTTGAAACGGGGCTTCACCATTCTCGACCAGAGCGATGTGCAATCTGCACTGCGCGAACTGATTCGTGAAGGCAACAGTGCGATGGAAGAGCGCACACTACAGTCGATGATTTCCAACTGGAAGAACGAATTCAAGGATGCCAGCAGTGCATTGCAAAGCGCGACGAATGAACAAGAGACCATCGCCGCGCGCTTGTATGCCAACTATTCAGAGTTGTTGCAGGCTTGTAACTCCGTTGATTTTGATGATCTTATCAGTCTACCCGTCAAGCTCCTGACAGAACATACCGAGATACGTGACAAATGGCGTGGTCGCATTCGACATTTACTCGTTGACGAATATCAGGATACCAATGCAGCGCAGTATCAATTGGTGAGTCTGCTGGTTGATAAATTTGGTGCATTCACAGCGGTCGGTGATGATGATCAATCCATCTATTCCTGGCGCGGCGCACGGCCCGAAAATCTAATGGCCTTGAACAAAGACTATCCAAATTTGCGCGTCATAAAGCTTGAACAAAACTATCGTTCAAGCCAGCGTATCCTGCGTTCAGCCAATGCGGTGATCAGCCACAATCCCCACGCGTTTGAAAAAAAGCTGTGGAGTGATCTCGGCTTGGGTGACCCTTTACGTATTGCCGTGTGTAAGCACCCACTCGACGAAGCCGAATGGGTGGCCGCTGACATACTGACCCGGCATTTTCAAAAAGGCACAAAATGGGGCGATTTCGCGATTCTGTATCGCAGCAATTTCCAGTCCCGTGCGTTCGAACAAGCCCTGCGTGAACGGCAGATACCGTATTCCATCAGCGGTGGCAACTCGTTCTTCGACAAGACCGAAATCAAGGACATGCTGGCCTATCTGCGATTACTGTGTAACCCGGATGACGATACCGCGTTCCTTCGCTGCATTAACACACCAAGGCGTGAGATCGGCCCCAGTACCCTCTCGCGCCTCGGTGAACACGCCCGTGCACGCAATGTCAGCCTCTTCGCAGCGTGTCATGACTTCGGCCTTGAAGAACGTTTGAGTGGTCGACCATTGATACGCCTGCAACGATTCGCAAATTGGCTGACATTGGCCGCCGACAACGCCGAACGCGGTGATACGTTCACAGTCATACGCGATCTTTTCAATGACATGGACTATCACGGCTGGCTGGAAAAACAACTCGACAATCCAAAGCAGGTCGAACGTGCGGTTGGAAACACTGACGAGTTGATGTCGTGGATAAAACGCCTGTTGACCGACGAGGATCAAAAGGACCGAACCTTGGTTGACGTGGTCAGACAATTGAGCCTGCATGACATGTTGTCTCGCCAGGACGAGGAAGGTGAGCAGAATCAAGTGAATGTCATGACCTTACATGCCGCCAAAGGTCTGGAGTTTCCGCATGTGTACATGGTCGGTATGGAAGAGGAACTCCTGCCGCATCGCAACAGCGTGGAAGACGAAGCGATTGAAGAAGAACGACGTCTTGCTTATGTCGGCATGACACGAGCGCGGCACACACTGACGTTTACCCGGTCACGCGCTCGTCAACAGTTTGGTGATGTAACAGCCGCCGACGGGAGCCGATTTCTCGATGATTTACCACCTGACGATGTCACGATGATTGGCGACCTGAGTAGTGCCTCTGCCGAACAGACACGTGATGCAGGCAAGAGTGCGCTGAAAGGTCTGATGGATATGCTGGCTGACGACTGACAGTGTTACAACTCGCGATGAATCATCAGGCCAGCGGCGCCAGCCATCGCAAATGCTGCACCTCTATGTAGGCGTTGTTGGGCGTGAGCACCTGCCAAACTCTTTCGAACGCTAACAGCACCGAGAATGAATACCGCACCGACGACAAGCAAGGTGACGATAGTCAACGGAACCAGCAAACCAGCCCAGACACCGACGGTAACCGTGTCA
>CALDSR010000045.1 GCA_937924505.1 uncultured Granulosicoccus sp.
CAAGCTGCTGGCACAGATTTGCGCGATGCGCGTTTGCAGCAATTCGATTTCGGTCTGGTGCGCCAGAAGCTTCTCTACATAGGGCTTTTTGGACTTGGTGACAGACGCAAACCACTCTGGATCGGTTTCATGACCCGGGAATGACTTGATGAACTCGCCGCGTGGCATGCGGCAAGTCTTGACGCAGAGATCACGAATCTGACGCTCGAGTGAACGGATGCGTTCAACCTGTCCACGCAGACCTTGCACCAGAGTGGCAACGAATACCGGCGCATATTTGAATTCGAGGAAGATCGCTGAGACCTTCTCCATTTCAGCCTTGCCTTTTGCATCCTGTACACCGTCTGCCGCATCGATGGCTTTGAGTGCCTTTGCATACTGCTTTTGCAAAGCAAGAATACGGCGCGCCATTTCTTCCATGTCAGGGCCGGTGTCAACGGGATCATCATCATCATCGTCTGAAGGCGGCTTGGCGACATTGATCTCGTCGGTCTTTTCCTTGAAGTTGACGATGATGTCAGTGAAGCGCATCTGCTCATCGACGAACATCTGGTAGCGCTCGAGGAGGACGTTGATTGTCTCTGGGTACGTGCCGAGAGCCGCGAGTACCTGCCGCAAGCCATCCTCGATACGCTTGGCGATTTCGATTTCGCCTTCGCGGGTCAGCAGTTCGACTGTTCCCATCTCACGCATGTACATGCGTACCGGATCTGTGGTGCGACCAAATTCGCCATCGACGGTGGCCAGTACCGCGGCGGCCTCATCGGCGGCATCGTCATCTGTGGTCGACGTGTTGTCGTTGATGCTGAGCGTGTCAGCTTCAGGCGCAACTTCACCAACGGTGATGCCCATGTCGGCAATCATCGCGATGATCTCTTCCACTTGCTCGGGATCTACGATACCCTCGGGAAGGTGGTCATTGACCTCGGCGTATGTCAGGAACCCTTGTTCCTTGCCCTTGGCAATCAGCTCTTTGAGGCTGGACTGCTGTTTCTGGTCCATTGCAATACGAGCGCTCATACTACCTCTGCGGTCAGGTGAACCCCCTATTATACTAGGCGGGTGGGTTTAGTGTGAGAAATCACCGCGCAAGGCATTAAAATCGCCTTTAAAGCGTCAATTTGCCACCATGTTCGTGCTTTTTTGGCTTTTACCAGCTTGTTTGGCCACCAGATTCAAGCCAAAATCTTCATCGCTTGCCGAAATTTTGGTTTCTGACCGCAAAAACGCTGTCAGGTTTCCTTTGCCGAGAATATAGGGGTAGTGGAAAAAAGGCGCATTTTCAGTTGACTCCATAAGATGACCAAGTGTTGTTCGGCGCTTCGGCAACATAAGCCCATAGCGCCTCGCTTATACTGGTCGGTTCTATCCCTTTAATTGTTCTTGGAGTTTTGAGCATGGCCGATCGTCGTGAGCTGGCAAATGCTGTCCGTGCGCTGAGTATGGATGCAGTGCAACAGGCCAATTCGGGTCACCCTGGTGCGCCGATGGGTATGGCTGATATCGCGGAGGTATTGTGGAATGACTTCCTCAGTCACAACCCGGCGAATCCGAACTGGAGCAATCGCGACCGTTTTGTATTGTCGAATGGACATGCTTCCATGTTGCTGTACTCATTGTTGCATTTGTCTGGCTATGCCTTGCCGATCGATGAGATAAAAAACTTCCGTCAGCTGCACAGCAAGACACCTGGGCATCCCGAATTTGGCTACGCACCGGGTGTCGAGACCACCACCGGGCCGCTCGGACAAGGCATTGCCAATGCGGTTGGCATGGCGATCGCCGAGAAGACGCTGGCAGCGCAGTTCAATCGCGAGGGCCACACTATTGTCGATCACAACACCTGGGTATTTCTGGGCGATGGCTGCTTGATGGAAGGCATCTCGCATGAAGCCTGTTCCCTGGCTGGCACGCTCGGTCTGGGCAAGTTGATCGCTATTTACGATGATAACGGCATCTCGATTGATGGCGAGGTCGAAGGCTGGTTCACCGACGACACGCCAGCCCGTTTTCGTGCGTATGGCTGGGATGTGATTGAAGCGGTTGATGGGCACGATGGCGAAGCCATCAAAGCGGCCATCACGGCGGCAAAACAGGAAACCGGCAAACCGACCCTGATCTGTGCGCGAACCACCATCGGCTTTGGTTCGCCGAACAAAGGTGGCAAGGAATCCAGTCATGGCGCACCATTAGGCGACGATGAAATCGTGTTGGCGAAGCAGCAGCTTGGCTGGCAGTACGCAGCGTTTGAAATTCCGAACGAAATCTATGCCGGGTGGAATGCGGGCGATGCCGGTGAAAAGCGTGAAGCGAGCTGGCAGACGAATTTCGCTAAGTACCGTGCGGCACATGCAGAACTCGCGGCCGAATTTGAACGTCGCATGAACGGTGAATTGCCAGCTAATTGGCAGACACATGCCAATGCGTTTATCAAGTCGGTCAATGACAAGGCCGAGACGATAGCATCGCGCAAGGCCTCACAAAATACCTTGAACGGGTTTGGGCCCTTACTGCCGGAATTCTTGGGCGGTTCTGCCGATCTTGCTGGTTCGAACTTGACGATCTGGTCCGGGTCGAAAGTCATTCACGATGAACCGGATGGCAATTACATCAATTATGGTGTGCGTGAATTTGGCATGTCGGCGATCACTAACGGGATCTGCCTGCACGGTGGCTTCAGACCGTATTCTGCGACTTTTCTGATGTTCTCCGAGTACAGCCGTAATGCCTTGCGCATGAGCGCCCTGATGAAACTGCCAAATATCAATGTGTTCACTCACGATTCTGTTGGCCTCGGCGAAGATGGTCCGACGCATCAGCCTGTCGAGCAAACAGCCAGCTTGCGGTTGATGCCGCGTATGTCGGTATGGCGCCCATGTGATGCAGTGGAATCAGCGGTTGCGTGGAAATGTGCGATTGAAAAACGTGATGGCCCTTCAAGTCTGATCTTCAGCCGACAAGGCTTGCCACATGTGCCGCGTAGCGATGAACAAATCGCCGCTATTGAACGGGGAGGTTACATCGTGCAGGAACCAGCGGGTAACGTTGATGCGATTGTGATTGCAACCGGTTCGGAAGTATCGTTGGCACTGGATGCGGCCAAACAATTGGAAGCACAAGGCAAGGGCGTGCGTGTTGTGTCCATGCCTTGTACCGATTACTTCGATGCGCAGGATGAGGCGTATCGCGAATCGGTATTACCGCGCTCGATCACTGCGCGTGTCGCGGTGGAAGCAGGCATGCCGGATTTATGGCGTAAATATGTCGGTCTGGTGGGCGATGTTCTCGGAATCGATACTTTTGGTGAATCTGGTCCAGCCAAAGATGTGTTTGCGCATTTTGGTATCAGTTCTGACAATCTGGCAAGCAAAATCAATGACGTGATTTCACGCACAACGTGACGTCTTGCGTTATCTTGGTCGGCTTGAATTCAAAAAATCAATAATGTAACAGGAGTGGTGGAATGGCTGTAAAAGTTGGGATTAATGGTTACGGACGTATCGGACGCAACATTCTGCGAGCCATTCACGAGCTGGATCGCACCAGTGAATTCGACGTGGTTGCTATCAACGATCTTGGCGATCCGGAAACCAACGCACACCTGACTCAGTACGACACTGCTCACGGCAAGTTCAATGGCACGGTAACCGTTGATGGTGATTACCTGAACGTAAACGGTGATCGATTGAAAGTTTTGGCAGAACGTGACCCGTCCAAGCTACCGTGGGGCGAGCTAGGTGTTGATGTCGTTCTCGAATGCACCGGACTCTTTCGTACGCGCGAAGCTGCTGCCCAGCACATCGCCGGTGGTGCGAAGAAAGTCATCATCTCAGCGCCTGCAAAAGGTGACGTTGATGCGACGATTGTGTATGGCGTCAATGAAGGTGTACTGAAAAGCTCCGACCAGATCATCTCCAATGCATCGTGCACCACGAATTGTCTAGCACCGTTGGCGAAGGCACTGAATGATGCAGTCGGTATTGAACACGGCCTGATGACCACGATACATGCTTACACAAATGGCCAACGTTTGACTGACGCCTATCATTCGGACATTCGTCGCGCGCGATCCGCAACCATGTCAATGATCCCGACAACTACCGGCGCGGCTGTTGCTGTTGGCTTGGTATTGCCTGAACTCAACGGCAGACTTGATGGCTTTGCAATGCGTGTCCCGACCATCAATGTATCGATTGTCGATCTCGCGTTTACCGCCAGCCGCGATACCTCGGTTGAACAGATCAATAGCGCAATGCAAAAAGCGGCTGATGGCAAGATCTTCGCCTACAACGACAAGCCCCTTGTATCGATCGACTTCAATCACACGTCAACTTCATCAAACTTCGATGCCGAGATGACCCGTGTCATGAATGGTCGTTTGGTCAAGGTGTGCTCTTGGTATGACAATGAGTGGGGTTTCTCCTGTCGCATGCTCGATACCACGCTTGCCGCAATGAAGGCTTGATACATGAAGTTACTGACCGAGCTGCCGTTGTCGGGCCAGCGTTTGCTGATCAGACAGGATCTGAACGTGCCACTGTCCGGTGGCGCGATCACATCCGACAAACGTATACGCGCCTCGATTCCGACCCTGCAGTACGCCCTTGCAGCGGGTGCGCGTGTCATGGTCATGTCGCATCTTGGTCGGCCGGTTGAAGGTGAACCTGATGAAGCTTCTTCCTTGCAGCCTGTCGCGACACGTTTGTCTGAATTGCTCGATCAGCCTGTTCGCTTGATCACAAATTATCTAACTGAAGTCCCTGAGGTTGCCGAAGGCGAACTCGTTCTGCTCGAAAACGTGCGCTTCAACAAGGGTGAGAAAAACGATGACGCGGCGCTCAGTGGCCAGTATGCCGCGCTCTGTGATATCTATGCCATGGATGCTTTTGGGACGGCTCATCGTGCACAAGCATCGACGCACGGCGTCGCGCAACAAGCACCGGTTGCCTGTGCAGGTCCCTTGCTCGCCAAAGAGCTGGACGCGTTAAGCCTGGCGCTCGAGAAGCCTGCGCGTCCGCTGATTGCGATCGTTGGTGGATCGAAAGTATCAACCAAGCTGACCGTGCTGGAAAGCCTTGCCGACAAGGTCGATCAACTGATCGTCGGTGGTGGTATCGCGAACACCTTTATTGCGGCTGCCGGGCATGCTGTCGGCAAGTCACTGTTTGAAAAAGATCTTCTTGCCGACGCGGCTGCCTTGATGAGAAAGGCTCAAGCCCGCGGTGCGGCAATTCCGGTACCCATCGACGTGGTTTGCGCGACTGAATTCAGTGCTGATAGCGACGCGGTTGTGCGAAAAGTGTCAGAGGTTCAGGCCGATGAAATGATTCTCGATATCGGTCCGGAGACCGCAGCACAGTATGCAGAGCTGTTGAAAGGGGGCGGTACGATCGTCTGGAATGGTCCGGTCGGCGTTTTCGAATTTGACGCTTTCGGTCATGGCACGGAAGCGCTGTCCAAGGCCGTTGCGGAGTCCAGTGCTTTCTCGATTGCCGGTGGTGGAGACACGCTGGCGGCGGTTGACAAATACGGTATCGAATCCCGGGTCTCCTATATATCTACCGGAGGCGGTGCCTTCCTTGAGTTTCTTGAAGGAAAAACCTTGCCCGCCGTCACCGTATTGTCGAGTCGCAGCGCCTAGCGTAGGCGGAGGTAAGTATTGAGCCGTTTTCTTGGTATGTCATGGCGCTAATGGCGTGAATCTTGCCGCACGTCCTGGATACGTATTTTAAGGAATATACCCAATGACTGACATCGTTTCATTACTTGGCGACGACGCTGAATACCTGCTCGATCATACGTGTAAGGGACTGCCCAAGGAGATGGTGCAACTTCCAGGGCCGGACTACGTGGATCGCGTCATCGGCGTCAGTGATCGTGGGCCAGGTACCATGCGTGCGATGCAGCAGATCTTCGACGCTGGCCGTCTTGGCGGTACGGGTTTTATGTCGATGCTGCCTGTGGATCAAGGCATAGAACATTCAGCCGGGGCTTCTTTCGCGCCGAACCCGATCTACTTTGATCCGGCCAATATCGTAGAACTGGCTATCGAGGGCGGTTGTAATTGCGTTGCGTCAACACTTGGTGTGCTCGGCTCGGTTTCTCGTCGTTACGCGCATCGCATCCCCTTTATGGTCAAACTCAATCACAACGAGACCTTGACCTTGCCAGCGATGTACGAGCAGACCTTGTTCGCACAGGTAGAACAATGCTTTGATCTGGGTGCCTTGGCGGTTGGCGCGACTATCTATTTTGGATCGCCTGATTCACGTCGCCAGATACAGGAAATTTCCGAGGCGTTTCATCGTGCGCATGAACTGGGTATGGTCACGGTACTGTGGGCCTATTTACGTAATGGGGAATTCAAAAAGGACGGCACTGACTACCACGTATCAGCCGATTTGACGGGGCAGGCCAACCACATTGCCAGCACAATTCAGGCAGACATCGTCAAACAAAAGCAGGCTGAAACCAATGGCGGCTATAACGCGATTGGCTTTGGCAACACACATCCCAAGGTTTACTCGGAACTCACGACCGATCACCCAGTAGACCTGGTGCGTTATCAGGTGGCGAACTGCTATATGGGACGTGCCGGTTTGATCAACTCTGGTGGTGGTTCTGGTGACAACGATTTACAGCAAGCGGTCCGAACAGCGGTCATTAACAAACGCGCTGGTGGTATGGGTCTTATTTCTGGGCGTAAGGCGTTTCAAAAAGACATGAAAGAAGGTGTTGCTTTACTTAACGCGATTCAGGATGCTTACCTTGATGATCGCGTCACGATCGCCTAGCTTTAGTCGCGATTAAAGACCCGAGTTAAAAGTAAAAACGGTAGGCGATATCGACCGTTGTCGTATCATCGCTGTCGACGTTTTCGTAGGCAGCGGTCACCCTTAGTGCGTGATTGGTACTCAGATTGAAATTGCTGATAGCGCTGACGCCAAAACGTGCAGAGCTTGATTCGATGGAATCGACCGATGCGGCGAACTGGTGTGTGCCCCATGGTTGGTACCACAGTAAACCGGCATTCGCATGAATATTGAAAAACGTCCGTGTGCTACCGGTCAGCACATTGACTGATGGGCCGGCGAGCGCGAACGCAATCGTATTCTTTGCAATCGGGAGTGATTTTCCCACCGAACCTTGCAGACGTCCACCAAGGCGGTTGTCGCCGATCAAGGTATCCCGCGCGAGGCCGACTTTCAGGGTCCAGGAAAGGCTGTTGAATTCTCGAGGCCGGTCGCTGATCGATTGCAGTTGCACCAGCTCGAAGCCCTGTACTTGAGTGTCACTATTTTCATCCCGACGCACGGTCAATTCAGCCAAAGAGATGCCCGCACCACGCAGGTAACCGTCCTGCCGATCGAGAAGATCATGATAGCTGGCGCGAAAAGACAGATCGGTGTAGTTGAGACCGTCGCGTCGCCCAAAACCTAAGCTGAACAACCTTGTATCGTGTGCACTTTCAGGTGTCGGCGGTGTGGGTGGTATCGGTTTGTTGAAATCTTCTATCTGGCTGATGTGTTTGAGCAACGCAAGTCGGCGTTTGGCGATCTCGGGAGTTCTTACGGTTTTGCGCGAACGATAGGTTAAAAGATCATTGGCTGCGGTGATGATTTTCGCCTGATCCTCCGCGGCAATACTGGAAAAATCGGCGTCGCTCGCCCGCGCTGGATTGTCTTCGATGATTGATACCCAGCGTCTTAGCTTGTTCGGCACATGGTTAATGGTTGTGTGTAATTGGGTGCCGAGAGAAGGACGATAGTTTGTCGTTGCGACGATGTCGGAATTGACCACGGCCTTGACCGTGTCCGCGGGTATGGCGGTCAACGGAAATTGTTCGGTCAGCGATAATGATGGTCGCGCCCATTCAATCAGTTCCAGCAGGCGAAATGAGCAGTTCTGGCGAAAGAAGTAGTAGTCAAAATTGATATCACTGAGTTCCCAGGCATGCATGACCAATCGTTCGACTTCCCTGGGTGTCAGGTCTAGTTGATATTCCCAGATGTCGCGGTTTTCTATCGCGCCATATTCCTGCAGTTTCTGAAAGTAGGGCACTGAATTGAACTTGCCGGCATAAGCACCCGCGATGCCCTTGAAGGCGTAGCCTGCGGTAAATGAATCATCCTGACCGACATCTGCGGCAAAATTAAGTGACCAGGACAACCAGTCGGAGTTACTGTCAATATTTTCCGGGTCGATCCTGAGCAAGGTGTGCCCGAACATCGATGAAGGGCTATTCAGAAAGGACGCCGGGAAAACAAGTGTGATGGTATGCGGATTTACTCGCTCTATCCAATCGTGGAACTCAGTGCAATGAGCGGGTACAGCGGCGGCTGCCAGGTCGAGCTTTTCGCGTAACCAGACTGAGCGCGCAACAAATCGGCAATGTGCAGAGAGTGTTTCGGCGTTTTCACTCGGCACAGGCTGTTTCGACAACAGTTGCTCGATGCTGGCCAGTAGCTCGGCTTCCGGATTGGTCTTGCCGCTGCTGGCGAGGAAAAAGCGCTCATCATCAACATGGCTTTCTATCGACGTCCTGGAACGCCAGGAAGGGTAGTAATGAACCAGACGCCGCCATTCAATTGAGTCTGCCAACTTCAGCTGTCGAGCCCGATCCTGTAATTCGCCGACTGAAGATTTTCCGGTCTCGACAGATTGAGAGGCGGTAGCGAACAGGGCACCGCCGATCAGGCAGGCGATGCGAAAGATTGATTTCATTTTCAAGGTGTGACAGTAACGAAAAACTGGCCGCTGGCAGGGACTCGCCGCCGATGTCGACGACGAGTTCCGGTTTTCAGTAAATCGTGTCAATCAGGTTCAACCGATGTACCGATTGAGTACTTCGTCTTCTGACATCAAGGCTACCATCGAATCCAGTACTTCCTGGCTAGTCACTTCGGTGCTTGGGAATAACAGGGCAAAGTTCTCATGCATGAGTTGGTCGAAGTGTTGTCGATCCTGTTGCTCAACACCCATCATGACCGCAACGGCGTTTAGTGCTTCGCCCTCACCTTGGGCAACATCGGTTGAATATTCATCGAGAATGTCATCAAACCATACCAGTGCATCACCACCGTAAGTGAGCTCACCATCGGTGCTGCAACCGTTGGTGCCGAAGGTCATGCCGAAAGTGGCATTGCCCGACGTACCGTTGGTAATGGTTGCAACAAGATGTGGACCGAGTCCGCTTTGACCCTCAAGCAACAGATTACCCCAACCGCAGTTCGGGCCGCCTGGAGCAACAGCAAGTGCTGTAGTCGAGGAACCAAGGAGGACAGTGCATAGTAATAATTTCTTCATAGGCCGTTCCTTCGTTTATTGATTGAAAACTGACGTATGGGCAACTAAGCGGTTAACTGACGAAGCGTTAAGACGCTGCCCGACAGTAGTGTATATGCTAGACCCGATTACGTTTGATCAAATCAAGCGAAGGCTGCTATGGGTGACAGAATACTGTCAACTTCGCACGGATTCAGTATTACTTTTGGTCAAGCGCTCCAATGCTTCCCGGTAGCGTGACAGCGTACCGTTGATGACATCTTCGGGCACGTTTGGTCCTGGTGCCTGCTTGTTCCAGGGGAGCGTCTCCAGCCAGTCGCGTACATATTGCTTGTCGTAGCTCGCCGGACTGCTGCCCGGTTCCCAGGTAGCCGCTTCCCAGAAGCGAGAGGAGTCCGGGGTCAGAATCTCATCCATCAGAATAAGGTTGCCGTTTGCGTCGGTACCAAATTCGAATTTTGTATCGGCGATGATAATGCCTCGTTTTTGTGCATAGCTTGCGGCATCCTTGTAGAGCGCAATGCTGATGCGGCGTATGTCGTCAGCGAGTTGTTTACCAACAGTCGCTTCCATTTCGTCAAAACTGATATTTTCATCATGATCACCAACAGCCGCTTTGGTGGCCGGTGTGAAGATCACCTCTGGGAGTTGGTCGGCCTGCGAGAGGCCGGCGGGCAAGCTGATGCCACAGATTTGGCCGGTCTGTTGATAATCGTTCCAGCCTGAGCCGATCAGATAGCCGCGCACGACCGCTTCGACCGGTAAGGCATCCAGACGCTTGACGATCATGCAGCGTCCTTCGGCTTGAGCTCGTTCGGCGGGATCAGGTAGCACCGATGCCAGCGGCAGATTAACCAGATGGTTTGCGACCAATGCACGGGTGCGATTGAACCAGAAAAGTGCCAGTTCGGTCAGCAACTTGCCCTTGCCCGGAATCACGTTTGGCAGGATGACATCGAAAGCCGAGACGCGATCGGTGGCGATTATCAGGAAATGGTGATCGTCTATGGCATAGATATCACGCACCTTGCCACGATAATGCAGGGGCAGGGAGCTGATTGATGTGGTGTGTAAACCGGTGTTGTTCTGGGTATCTGTCATGTGCTCCAGTATACTCGTCGCCTTGAATGAAAAGCTCGGGATTCTCAACAGATGGCTGACGCGCAAGTAGGCGTTGTAATGGGTAGTAACAGCGATTGGCAAGTCATGCAGCATGCGGTCGAAGTGCTGGAACACTTGGGCATTGCGCATGAAAAGCAGGTGCTTTCCGCGCATCGTATGCCCGATGACATGTTCCGCTATGCCGAAGTGGCAGAATCGCGAGGATTGACCAGCATCATCGCGGGCGCAGGTGGGGCTGCACATCTACCCGGGATGCTCGCAGCCAAGACCCCCGTACCTGTGCTCGGAGTGCCGATACCGACGCGATATTTAAACGGTCAGGATTCGCTTTATTCGATATTGCAGATGCCCAAAGGCTTTCCTGTGGCAACATTTGCGATTGGTGAGCCGGGTGCGGCCAACGCCGCGCTGTTTGCAGCGGCCATGCTTGCGCCACACGACAGCACGATTGCCAAAAATCTCGCTGAATACCGGCAGGCTCAGCGGATGAAAGCATCCGCCATGCAGTTGCCACCAATACAGGGGTAAGACTCGAGATGGCTGCAAGCAAACAAGCCCTTTTTCCGGGCGCTACGGTCGGTGTCGTCGGTGGCGGGCAGCTCGGTCGATACTTTGTCCTCGAAGCCCGCCGACTTGGCTATCACACCTGGGTGCTCGACCCCGACGCACAGGCGCCGGCCATGCAAATCGCAGAACATGTAGAAGTCGCCGCGTTTGATGATATGGAAGCGCTTGAACGTATGGCCAAGGCCTGCGATGCGGTGACCATCGAGTTTGAAAACGTACCGGCAGCGAGTCTGGATCTGTTGGCGGGTTTGACGCGTGTAGCGCCGTCCGGCGACTCGGTACATATCGCCCAGGATAGAGTCCGTGAGAAAGAAACAGCGCGAGCGGCTGGTCTTCAACCGGTGCCTTTTGCCGTGATCAACTCGGTCGATGATCTGGAGTCGGCAGTTGCATCTATTGAATTGCCAGCCATTCTTAAAACTACGCAATTGGGTTATGACGGTAAGGGTCAGGTGGTGTGCTCTTCGGCCGAGGAGGTCAAGGCCGCGTTTGACAGTGTCGGCCAGGTGTCGTGTGTGCTGGAACAAAGGATTGCCTTGCAGTCTGAAATATCGGTGGTTCTGGCGCGCGGGTTTGATGGCGTGACGCGATGTTTTCCGGTCGCTGAGAATGTGCATGTCAATGGAATTCTGCACACGTCACAAGTGCCATCGACTTGTAGTGCCGAGTTGCAAGCGAAGGCGCAATCGTTAGCGATTCAACTTGGCGACCATATTGATTATCACGGTGTACTGGCTGTTGAGTTCTTTGTTGATCAGCAGAACCAGTTGTTGTTCAACGAGATGGCACCCAGGCCGCATAATAGCGGTCACTACACGTTGGATGCTTCGCCAACATCGCAGTTCGAGCAGCAATTGCGGGTGTTGTGCGCGTTGCCACTTGGCGATACTGTGACGTTGAAGGCAGTCGTCATGCTTAACCTCCTTGGTGACAGTTGGACGGCGGGGGAGCCAAATTGGCAGCCACTGATGGCGTCATCAATGGCAAAGCTTCATTTGTATGGCAAGTCAACCGCGCGTCCCGGACGAAAAATGGGCCACGTCAATTGTCTGGCTGATACACCTGACACTGCCATGAAGTCAGCGCTCGCTGTTGCTAAAACCCTTGTTTCCAAAGGTTAAACGCTTTTTCGCTGCCCGCGGGGGAATGTGTTTGTTTTTTCGGCACCAGCGCCAGAAAGTCAGCGACACCGACAATTAATTGCGGTACGGATAAAGCGACCGGTATGTGGTACAGAAATCGCTTTCACAGGCCAATAAATCAAAATCATTGGACCTGCAACATCCATGAGTCTCGCCCAGCGTAGTACAGATACACGTGGCAACTCTGCCAGCTTCATCCCGACAGCGGTGGAATCGCTCACGATGCAAAGCAATGCGCTTGCTTCGATTGCGAACCATCTGGATGCCGAATTCGATGACGCGGTCAAGCTTATCCTCGGGTGTAAAGGACGCGTAATTATTTCCGGTATGGGTAAATCGGGGATTGTTGGCAAGAAGATCGCCGCGACCTTTGCGTCTACGGGTACACCCAGCTTTTATGTGCATCCGGGTGAAGCTATACATGGTGATCTCGGCATGATCACATCCGATGATTTGATCGTTTTGATTTCATTCAGCGGTGAAACCGAAGAAATCATGAAGCTTATGCCTTCCTTGAAATACTTTGGCAATCGTATCATCGGTATTGTTGGTCAAGCCGATACGACCCTTGGTAAAGAGGCCGATGTTACCTTGCGGGTCGATATAGAACGTGAGGTCTGTCCGAACAATCTCGCACCAACCACATCAGCACTTGCGATCATGGCATTAGGTGATGCGATGGCCGTCTGCCTGATCAAGGCACGTGATTTCAAGCCGGCAGATTTTGCCCAGTTTCATCCAGGTGGCATGCTTGGAAGACGATTGCTGTCGCGTGTCGGCGATGTGATGATCACTGAAAACCTGCCGGTTATCGGCCCGGAAGAGAGTGTGCGCGAAGCGATCTTCTGCATGACCTCAGGACGCCTTGGTTTGGCCATTATTGTTGAGGATGAACGTCTTCTTGGCATACTGACCGATGGCGATTTACGTCGAGCCCTGATCATGGATCCAACCATGATGGACAAGCGGGTCCGCGATTTCATGACGCCTGTACCGGTGACAATTTCGGCCAATGCGATGGTCTCGGATGCCGAAGTCCTGATGCGCAAATACAAGATTCGCGCGCTGATCGTGACCGATGGTCGCGCCAGCGAGGGCGATCGGGTCTGCGGTCTGCTTGAGATATTCGCGGATAACAAGCCGTAAAGCGGCACTCAAACGCAAAGTGTGCGGTATTGCACAATAATTGCATCCAGACAATCATGATTATCGATATGCACCCACGGCTTCTGACCGCGGCTTTATGCCTGCTACTCGGTGGTTGCGCGTCACTTGAGCCGACGCGTGGCCTTGATGAGCCTGTCACTCCCACTGTCGCAAACACACTCGGCGAGTCTGCTGAAGGTCGCGTTGTGGCTGTCGATAGCAATGAATTTGGTATAGATGGCGTGTCCACCGGGGCTCACTATACGGCGGCGAGTGGTAAAACCTGCAAGCGTCTTTTTAATGCTGCCGATCAGCAATTGCCACGGGTCGTTTGCCAATCGGCAAACGGCGAATGGTATTTGCAGCGATCGCTGGCGCTTGCGGAATCGACGGCTCAAGCAACGGCTGTAGTCAGCGCGCAGCCTGTCACCATTGTTAGTGACAGTGAGTCGAATGACAAAGTCAGTGAGGATGGTCGTGATCTTGTCGAACGACAGTTGCAATCGGATGAAACACTTTGGTCCTTTGCGCAACGCTTGACCGGTAATGGCCTCAACTGGCATCAGATAGCCGATGCCAACGGTATTGATGACGCACGGCAGCTTGATGCCAATACGACCTTGCTGCTACCGGCTGGTTTGCTCAAGGCAGGGCAGTGATGTCCATTATATTTATCCCAGCTAATGCGAGCGCTGCATCGTGGTTCGCCTGAACAATGTCACTAAACGCTATCGCACGAAGGCGGGTGTCAAAGTAGTTCTTGACAATGTGTCGGTCACGTTTCCGCAAGGGCGTAGTGTCGGTATTCTCGGTCTTAACGGGGCAGGTAAATCTACCTTGATTCGTATCATCGGTGATGCAGAGCCTCATGACACAGGTTCCGTTGAACGCGTCGGTAACATCTCCTGGCCGCTTGGTTATGCCGGTGGTTTCCAGAGCAATCTGACCGCGCGGGAAAATGCCCGTTTTGTCGCACGAATCTATGGTGAAAACCCTGAATATATCGAGCAATTTACAGAGGAATTTTCGGAACTCGAAGAATACTTTGATGTTCCTTTGCGCAACTATTCCGCCGGTATGCGTGGTCGATTCGCGTTTTCAGTCAGTCTTGCCTGTAATTTCGATTGCTACCTGGTGGATGAGGCTCTGGAGACCGGGGACGTGCGCTACAAGGAGAAATTTCGCCGTGCTTTTGAAGAGCGTCGCGCTACGGCCTCGGTAATTCTGGTCTCGCATAATGAGCAAACGATACGTCGCAACTGCGATATGGCCGCCATCCTGCATGAAGGTTCGCTCGAGATGTATGACCAGCTGAAGGATGCTCTTGAGCATTATCAATTTCTGCAAACCCGCGCGGCCTGATCATGAATGCCATTCTCAAAAGCTTTTTGATTGTTTGTGGGACACCCACGCTGGTAGCTGCGATCTACTATGGCCTGTTCGCGTCCGACGTCTATGTGTCCGAATCACGCTTTGCCATTCGTTCATCGGGATCCGGAGCCAGTGTGACCGGTCTGGCAGCCATTCTCTCCTCGCCGATTGTGTCATCAGGTAGTCAGGACTCGTTGGTTGTGACTGACTACGTCAAGTCACAGGATATGTTGAGCAAGGTGCAGAACGAGCTTGATATTCGTAATCATTATTCAGACAAGAATAATGATTTGCTCTCACGTCTTGAAAAAGAAGCAACCAATGAGGAGCTACTTGATTACTTTGACCGGCGTGTCGAACTTATTCGTGACTCAAGCAGTGATGTCATAACCTTGAAAGTTCGTGCTTACAGTCCGGAATTTGCCCAGTCATTGGCGAAGGTGATTATCGAACAAAGTGAAGATCTCGTTAATCGCATGTCCACTCGCATGGAACAGGATGCCTTGTCGGTTGCCCGTGGTGAAGTGGAACGTCTCGCTGACAAGCTCAAGCATGCGAGTGATCAGTTGATGGTATTTCGCAATGAGAATCAGTCGCTGAATCCGGCTGCAGAATCTTCGACGATGGTTGAGCTTATTGCGAATATTGAAGGACAACTACTTGAGACACGGACTGAACTTTCAGAAAAATTGGCTTTCATGCGTGAGGGTTCATCCGAGATAGTCAGTCTGCGCAATCGCATCAAGGTCTTGAGTCGACAACTGGATCTCGAGAAGGGACGGATATCTGGCAAGTCCGGAGGCACCGTACTTAGTGGTCTTATCGATTCTTATCAACCGCTGGTACTGGATCAGGAAATTGCTCAGCAGCAATATACCTCGGCGTTGACGTCTATGGAGTTGGCGCGACTTGAAGCACAACGCAAGAAGCAGTATTTAGTGCCTTTCATCTTGCCAAACCTACCGGATGAGCCGATTGAACCGCACCGTTTCATGTCGGTGGTGACAGTCTTTATAGGTGCGTTGATCATTTTTTTGATCGGTGGTCTTTTCTGGTCGGCCTTACGTGACCACATGCGTTCCTGATGAGGAATGAGATTATGAATTTAGATTGCATTATTTTTGTCATGAAAAAGAGCTTGCTGGCGATAGCTGCCATTGTTCTCTTTACGGTGACAGCACAGGCGCAGTCCATTGGTGGTTCTGGTGTCGGCACAAATGTGACCGAAGTTGAAGCCGCGGCGCTGCTGCAGGAAAACAATTCTTCTACGCGACCGTCGCCAACCGCGGCCATTGCACCCTTTGGTGCGAGCCTCTTTCAAGGCGGATTCAGCAACGATAGTGAAGACGGTATCAACCCGACCTATATCATCAAGCCGGGTGATTCGATCAGTGTGCGTATTTGGGGTGCGACGCAGTTCAATGATCGATTGGTTGTCGATCCACAGGGTAATATCTTTATACCGATGGTTGGCCCCATTGCGGTGGCCGGTACACCGAATGCGCAGTTGAACGATACGGTATCAGCAGCGGTCGGTCGTGTTTTTACTGACAATGTCCGTGTTTACACCAGCCTTGATGGCACTCAGCCTGTCGCGGTGTTTGTCACGGGCTTTGTACCGAACCCCGGACGATTCGCTGGTATTCCGTCAAATTCCGCCATGTACTACATTGATCGCGCTGGTGGCATCGATGCCGAGCGTGGCAGTTATCGCAACATTGAGATCAAGCGACGTGGTGATGTGGTCGCGAATCTAGACCTGTACGATTTTCTTATCACCGGTAATTTGCCTATCGTGCAATTTGAAGATGGAGACACGATCGTTGTTGGCGCGCGAGGGAAGGTGATAACCGCGACCGGTGATATTGCAAACAGTGCGGCATTCGAATTTTCCACGGACATTATCAATGGCCAGGAACTGCTTGATCTCGCCTTTCTTGACGTTGACGTTAACTATGCGGGAGTGTCTGGATTTCGGAATCGTCTGCCGTTTTCAAAATACATCACGGTCGATGAATTTCGTGCGATGAGGCTCGATAGTGGTGACACGGTCAACTTCCAGGCAGATCAACACGACAATGTCATTGTCGTTGACGTCGAAGGGCCGCATATGGGTCCCTCTCGTTACTCGGTACCCAAGGGGACTCGACTTAACGAATTGCTCGACTATATCGAGATTGATAAGGGTTCGGCCAATATTGGTGCTATCTCTTTAAAACGAAAGGCCATTGCCACGCGTCAAAAAGAAGCACTTGACGAAAGTCTGCGCCGACTTGAAACCGCCTATTTGACCGCCGCCTCGCAAACTGATGCTGAATCTGCTATTCGCGCCCAGGAAGCGGAACTGATAGGCCGGTTTGTCCAGCGTGCTCGTGACATATCACCCAGCGGTCGCCTGGTTGTCGCCAGTGCAGGTGGAATAGCCAATGTTGCCTTGCAGCAGGGCGATACCATTTCCATCCCACCGGTCAGCGACTCGATATTGCTAGGTGGCGAAGTGCTGGTGTCACAAGCCATGTTGTTTGTCGAAGGTAAGCGCGCGATGGATTATATCGAAAGCTCTGGCGGGTTTACCCCGCAAGCACTGACCGATCGCATCATCCTCTTGCATGCCAATGGTGAAGTGTCCAGTGCCAAGAATCCGATTGTCAATCGAGGTGATGAAATCATTGTCTTGCCAATGGTACCCGTCAAAAACTTGCAGATTGCGGCAACCATTGTTGATATCGTCTACAAAGTTGCGATAGCCGCATCGGTAGCATTGAGCCTGTAATTCCATGGCACGCCCGGCGCTCATCAACCCTGATAACCCTGACGTTGAGGCGGATACCAACGTCAGCTTAAGCGTGGTTGACAAAAAAGGCCCACAAGACGAACACGACGAACGAGACAAGGAACAAGCGGAACACGAAAATCTTGTCCAGCGCAGTATTCGTGAGATCACCTCTTTGCAGCGCGAGATGCACGATTTGTCAGAGAATCTGGTGGCGCTTGGTGCGCCGTTCCAGACCGTCAATGTGTTGGTGGAAATGGGCTTCAATAACAAGGTATCTGAACAAAAGGCATTGCTGGATACTCTATTCGTGGACGCGGATGGTGGTAACGGGGTTGCGCTTGCTGACCGTGACAAGTTTTGTTTTCTGCTCAAGCAACTTGTTGACTTTGAGCGTGACATGGCCAATCTTCGCCGCACAGCTCGCGAGCAGGGACTGAAACTTCCGGTCCTGAATGCACTGACGCACATGATTCGGCGCAATCCCGGCGATGGTGGCAAGGCGGAGATCAATGCTTTTTTGGGTTATGCATTGGCCTATGGGGTTGAGCTCGACGGCGTGGCTTCCGTTCTAGAGCATGTTGAGCAGCAGCCACAATCAGTATTGCCACAGATCGATCGCTCAAACTTCGAGTCCGCCCCCAATGATCGCAAGGCGCTGATCCGGGATCTGTTGCTGGGAGCCTCTCTGACCGTAATCCTGCTTTGGCTGGTGCTCTGATACGGATTTTGGGCAGGATTGACAGATCCGACCTGATCGCAGGATCTTTCGGCGTGAATATTGCGAAACAGTCCTTTAAAAATCAGCCTCTCCGTTGTATTGGACGGCTTTGAGCGACCTGAAAACAATCATATAGAGGTGAGGTGTGGAGCGATTGATCCCAGTCATGGTTCGAACCTTCGGGCGTACTGGTTCGACTCTTTTGATGCAGATTCTAGGTTCTCATCAGAACGTGTGTTTCGAACGAAGGTACCCTTTCGAAACTCGCTATCTCACTTACGTCTACAACATGTCTCGCTTGCTGACCTTGAAGGGGAAGGCCGACGAGCCGTGGGATAACGATGTGTTGTTCCGCGGCGAGCAACGTATGATGGGTTGTCTTCCATACGGTGATTTGAAATCACTTGATCGCAATCGTTTGTCGAAACGCGCCTTGATGTCGTTGTGGGAGACCTTCTCTGCCGAGATGAGAGAGTCTGCCGGAATAGGTAGTGGCGAGAAAGCGTTTTACGCTGAAAAGGTGCCGCCTTATGTGGCAGAAACTGTTAACGACACGATGCCAGCCAAAAATATCTTCCTGCTACGTGATCCACGTGATGAAATGGTATCGATCAAGAGCTTTAATCACAAGCGAGGTTACAAGTCCTTTGGTTGGCTCGAAACCGATACAGATGTCAGCTATGCACAGAGGATATGTCGTAATCGACAGAATTTCATGCAATTTATGCTCGATTTCAAAACCGACAACCGACGACTGTTCGTGCGTTATGAAGACCTGATCAGAAATGGCGATGAAGAGGTTGGGCGTATTTCCGAGTGGCTGGGCTTGCCTTTGTCTCTAAAGAAAATCGAGAAGGAAAAAAAGATTCGTGAAGTCCACATGACGAGCAGAGATCCGTCTGCGTCGGTTGAACGTTGGCGGCATGAGCTTAGCGATGAAGTGCTGGATATCTTCAAGAACAACCTGGGAAATGAACTTACCGGGTTGGGTTACGCTGTCTGAGCATGAAAAAGTTACGGAAAAAAATATTTCAGTATGCCAAACGGCACATCAGTGAGTCGCGTGTTAGAGCCATGGCTCTGAAGATCAAAAAACTGTGCTACCAAGCGAAGCCGCGCCCCACCATCACCATTGTTCAAGTGATCATCCTGGATGACAACAGTCTATACCTGCAAGGAGAGATTGTTGATCTTCGTCATCTGATTCAATCGATCGAACTGGTCTTTGCTGGTGGTAATAGCCTACGCATTGACGAGTCAATCCGATATCTTCGTGATGAATCAACGCCGCATCGTCGCTTATTGGTACAGCTTGGTCTGTCATCCAGTTTTGTAGCTCGCATCAAACTTGATGATGTGGTGGCTAGCGCGAATGAAGCGACCAGCCTGCGATTTACATTAAAAAGAGGTGGTACTCAATCGATCTCTCTGAAATTGGATACAGCTTCCGATGCGCCGTTGGAACACGTCAAGCGTGTCCTTGCGACGGTGCCAGGGAATTCGCCAGAGAAGCGAAATCTCTTTGACAAGATTTACGGTCCTGTCTTGCAACAGATTTGGGCGACCCGAGGTATGCAACGTCCGGGGGTTGAAGACCTGCGGTTTAACGATGAATTGGCGTCTGCAATGCCTGTTGTGACATTGGTCATACCGATCTACGGGCGGTACGATTTTATCGAACACCAGCTTAGTGTTTTCGTTAATGACGACACCATGAAAAGGCATGAAATTCTCTACGTTATCGATGACCCTCGCATCATCAATGAAATAAAAAGTAGTTGTGAGGCTCTTTCGCGAATATATCCAATCGCTTTTAGAGTGTTGTGTCTAGAGCGCAACATGGGGTACGCCGGTGCCAACAACGTCGGTGTTGAGTATGCGAAAGGACGTTCAATCTTATTGATGAATTCTGACGTTATGCCATCCGAAAATGGGTGGCTGGACAAGATGCTTGATACGGTCGGTGATTCTCTGGACACGAGCATTACCGGTGCACGACTTGTCTATGAAGATCGCACCGTGCAACACGATGGAATGTGTTTCTATGCGTCTCCATTTGTCAATAATCTCTGGACCAATATTCATCCGGGCAAAGGTCTGCCGTTGGATCTGTTCGATGATGAGGACCCTTTGGTGTCGCGGGAAGCGGTCACAGGTGCGTGTCTTTTGATCACGCGAGAGAATTATCTCGGTGCGGGGGGCTTCAATGAAAATTACATACTTGGTGATTACGAAGACTCTGATCTGTGTATGCGTGGCCGACAGCTCGGTCTCGAAATTCAGCTGGCCAGCCGCATTGTCCTGTTTCATCTCGAGCGTCAATCGCAGTCGCTGATGACTGCAGATCGCTGGAAAGAAGAGCTGACCTATTTCAACTGTTGGCAGCATTTTCATACCTGGAATGAAGATATCCAGGACATGAAGAGAACCGGTACAGATGGCTGATAAAACCAAAATATTGATGGTCTCGCACGGTCATCCAGATCATTCTGTGGGTGGTGGCGAGATCGCCGCATACAATCTGCACAATGCTTTAAATATCAGGGATGGTTTTGAGTCCGTATTCTTTGCCCGGCACGGTAAACCGGAACTTATCCATGGTGGCACTCCCTTTGCCGGAACAGGTCGGCCGGGTGAAGTGCTGTTCTACGCAACGATGCCTGACTGGTTTCGATTCTCGCAACCGGACAAGGCGGCGGTGTGGCGCGACTTTCGCGAGATGCTACGGGTTCACCGGCCGGATATTGTACATTTTCATCACTATTTTCAGCTTGGGTTGGAGCTCTTTCGTGAAGTCAGGAATTTCGACCCCACTATCAAGATCGTTTTGACCTTGCACGAATACATGGCCATCTGTAATAACGAAGGCCAGATGATCAAACCGGATACAGGTGCTTTATGCTATGAATCATCGCCATCCGAATGTGCCCGTTGTTTCAAGAAACGGAATCCTCAGGATTTCTTTTTGCGAGAGCAATTCATCAAGTCGCACTTTGAAGTGGTTGATCAATTCATCGCGCCAAGCGAATTTTTGAAACAACGTTATGTTCAATGGGGAATTGCCGCAAGTCGCATCAAAGTAGTTGAGAATCTGTTACCGGGTTCGGACGAATCCCGAGATCGCCCTCCGGCGATGACTGACAAGGTGCGCCTGGCGTACTTTGGTCAGATCAATCGTTTCAAAGGGCTGGATCTTTTGATCAAAGCGATGCTTCAGTTGCCTCCAGAGGTTCAAAGAAGGGTTCAACTTGATATCAATGGCTCAGGGCTTGAGCATCAGACTACCAATTTCCAGAAAATTGTGAATAGCGGCTTGAAACAACTCGGTGATTCGGCACGTTTGCGTGGGCGGTATACGCCACGTGAATTAGGTCGATTACTGGCCGGGACTGACTGGATGATCGTACCATCACAGTGGTGGGAGAATTCCCCCGTCGTCATCATGGAGGCAAAACGTCATGGTGTGCCCGTCATTTGTAGTGATATCGGTGGCATGGCTGAAAAGGTAGAGCATGGTCGAACCGGTCGTCATTTTCTCGCATGTCGTGAAAATGCGTTAGCCGACGCCATTACCTGGGCGGTGGATAACAGGGATCAGCAACCTGATTATGCCAAGGCTATTGCAGCTGACTTTCCTGGTGATGCACCACTTGATGCGCATATTAATCTGTATGAATCTTTGCAATCTGTTGTCGCTACGAGTTCCGCAATGTCAAACGACAAGGTAGAACCCTTGCGCGTAGCCTCTTGATCGGACATGTGACGTGATTGCCTATCACATACTTTGCCATGACAACTTCGCTCAGGTAGCCCGTCTGATCGAAGCCTTGTACAGTCCGGACGATGTTTTTCTCATAGATATCGATAACGGAAAGCATACGGATACCAAAGCGATAGACAGATTCGTATCCGAGCTGTCGCGAAAGCAGAATGTCCATATTGTTCGCGATGCCAATATCGGTTGGGGGGCAGGTGGCACCTTGCGAAAAACCATCAAGGGCGCTTTCCGGCTGTTACGTTTAGATGAAAAGTGGCAATACTATATTGTTTTGAGTGGGCAGGATTTGCCACTGAAAAGTAACGCAACGATAAAAGCTGAATTGGCGCCAGGTGCGGCGCGAGAGACAAACTATTTGCGCTACGGCGCCACAGAGGTTCTCGATCCGAATGACATCCCCTTGATCAGCAAAAGCAAACGTATTGCGCTTTGGGGTGATCGAGGACATACCAAGGTTTATGCAAAGCCGGGTGCGATCAATCCACAAATCAATCATGGTGCGCGATGGCTGGTGGATGTCACGGAAGTCGGTGAACAAGGTGAGGTGTACATTGGCTGTTGTGACGAACTGCTGCTCGAGAGACGTCGCACCTTCTTCGAACGGTATCCTTTCTTCGAAGGACCAAACTGGTTCAATTTGCATCGCTCGTTGCTCGAATTCATGATAGATGATCCTTTTACTTATGAACTCTACGATGTACTGCGCAGCACCTTTATTCCCGATGAAAGCTTTTTCCAGACCTACATCATGAACACACGGTTCCGCGATACGGTCAACTGGAATTATGGCCGGCTCATTTTGCGCCCCGGACCAAAACCCCGGGTCAAGGTGTTTACGGAAGAGGATTGGCCGGAAATCAGCGAATGTGCCGAGTTGTTCGGAAGAAAATTTGATACCCGCCAGTCGCCGGCGATTGTCGATCAGGTGCTTGAACATATTCGAGCCGCAGCGTAAAGCGTTCCCTGAGGGGCTTTATGCCATAAATATTGACAATTGCGATGTGGATATGACCGTGCTTCTCGGTACGGACTGAGGCAAACTGTCACCTGCGGCCATGTGCAGACCATGTGCAGACCGTAAACAGACGAATTAAGCGGCCAAGAATGCGCTTTTACCGCACGCTCGGCTCGCATCCGGCAAATCCGCAAGACATCTTTGCTGGCTGGCGCGTAAATTGCGTCTGGTATGTGTAATTCTGGGGTCTATTATCAGTGTTTTCTGGCATGGATTCCTGCGGTCGGCCAAACCGCTTATTTCCCTTCTGGTTATAGGATAAAACACGACAAATGAATGACATAGCTTCATCAATGGGTATCAGAAAACGCGTTCTGGTCACAGGAGGAGCCGGTTTTCTAGGCTCGCATCTGTGTGAGCGACTTCTGAATGAGGGGAATGAAGTCATCTGCATGGATAACTACTTCACCGGTTCGAAACAGAACATACAACACTTGATGGACAACACATCCTTCGAGCTGATGCGTCACGATGTGACATTTCCGGTTTATCTGGAAATTGACGAAATCTACAATCTTGCCTGCCCGGCGTCGCCGATTCATTATCAACACGACCCGGTTCAGACGACCAAGACCAGTGTGCACGGTGCGATAAACATGCTTGGACTGGCCAAGCGAACCGGAGCCAAGATTTTTCAGGCGTCGACCAGCGAAGTATACGGCGACCCAAAAGTGCATCCGCAGCACGAGAGCTACTGGGGTCATGTTAACCCGATTGGTTTTCGCTCTTGCTACGACGAAGGCAAACGCTGTGCGGAGACACTGTTCTTCGACTACCGCCGTCAGCACGATCTTCGTATCAAGGTTGGTCGTATTTTCAATACGTACGGCCCTCGCATGCATCCTAATGATGGGCGTGTTGTATCCAACTTCATTGTTCAAGCACTGACCGGTCAACCGATAACCATTTACGGTGAAGGCGATCAGACGCGATCGTTCTGCTACTGCCTTGATCTTATCGAAGCCTTTGTACGGTTGATGAACACCGATGATTCTTTCACGGGTCCTGTCAACATTGGCAACCCGAGTGAATTCACAATCAAGCAATTGGCCGAGAAGGTTATTGAAATGACCAACTCCTCGTCAGAGCTGGTATACAAAGAGCTGCCAAGTGATGATCCGACACAACGTCGTCCGGATATCACACTTGCCAAGGAAACGATGGGTTGGGAGCCGAAGGTCGCTCTGGATGAAGGACTCAAGAAAACAATCGAATATTTTGACGGCCTGCTGTCAGATGAATCGGCAACCGTCAGCCAGATGGCTGTTCGCGCTTCTTGAAAGCTTAATCCTACACTGGCAACACGTACGTGAAAGGTATCATTCTCGCAGGTGGATCGGGTACGCGACTGCACCCGATCACCCAAGTCGTATCAAAGCAGCTGCTGCCGGTATATGACAAGCCAATGGTGTATTACCCATTGACGACGTTGATGCTTGCGGGAATTCGCGACATACTGCTTATCTCGACACCGCGTGATGTTCCGTTGTTCGAACAATTACTCGGCGATGGTAGCCAATGGGGTATCAACCTCAGCTACACGGTCCAACCATCTCCCGATGGGCTTGCTCAGTCGTTTCTGCTTGGCGAGGATTTCATCGCAGATGACAATGTGGCCTTGATTCTGGGTGACAATATTTTTTACGGTCATGATCTGGCCGGTCTTCTGGGTAATGCCTCACGCCAAGAGAGTGGGGCAACTGTTTTCGCTTATCGCGTTAGTGATCCCGAACGCTATGGTGTTGTCAGCTTCGATGAATATGGACATGCCCTGGATATCGAAGAGAAGCCAGTAAAGCCTGCATCGAATTATGCGGTAACCGGTCTGTATTTTTATGACAATGATGTTGTATCGATTGCCAAGGACATCAAGCCATCAGCGCGTGGTGAACTGGAGATTACCGATGTCAACAAGCACTATCTCGAACGTAATCGCTTGATGGTCGAAACCATGAGTCGCGGATTTGCGTGGCTGGACACGGGAACAGGCGACTCATTGCTTGAAGCTGGGCAATTTGTCGAAACACTGGAACGCAGGCAGGGGCTCAAAATCGCCTGTCCTGAGGAAGTATCCTGGCGTGAAGGGTGGATCAGTGATGATCAATTGCTGTCGTTGAGTGAACCTTTGTCCAAGAATGCCTATGGGCAATATCTGAAATCTTTGGTTCACGACCAATGTGGGCGAAGGACGCTGCGCCTCGCCAGTTAGCTCCACCTTCGGTACAACATAGCCTCTCGAGACCAATTATGGCGATCAGATCGCGCTGCATCATCGCGATAGTGATTTGCGGTTTTATCTTTTGATGTTCCGTCCGCTGTGTTGAGTTCTTCCAGGCGGCTGAAGCCATAGGTTGTCATCGCATTTGCACCCACACCAGCCTGACGCAAGGCATCAATCATCAACAAGCCTGCACTGGGTGGAGCGGATAACTCCTTGACCAGAAAATGCCATCGGTGCAGATCAAATGTGGCTATATGGGTGACCGCTTGCATGGCGACTTGTGTCCAATAGCGTGAAGCCCGTGTCCAGGGATCTGGCCCAGTAACCGCGCATTGGTTTGCCGCGACGCGGACGGTATCGAAATTCAAGCCGGGGGACACAACCCACAGGGCTGTCTTGCTGCCGATGTCTGGGTCGCCTTCTGGGTCGACTTCTGGGCCGACTTCTGGGTCGATGTCACCAGTAAGCTCGGCGAGTACGCCGGTATTGTTGAATCGAATGACTATATCGTGGGCATCGATGTCGGCGCCTGCGGCTTTACTTTCGAGTGAGGGCCCATTGCCGACGAGGGCCACTCGTTTTGCCGAATCTTGTATTCCGAGTTCTTCCAGGAGCTCCCCGATAGTGACACATCGGACCAGTAGTCCACGCGCCTGGCCTGCGTACTTGAATAGCTTTCGATTCAGTAGTGGGTGGTGATGCTGATTGAGATAATCCAGAACGCGTGGGAATTTTGTTAGTGCTCGGCGCTGGCGGAAGCCTAGATTGGTACCGACATACTGCTCAAGACGTGCTTGCAGTCGATCAGTTCGATTCGCGGCGATATCAAAGGAGCACAAGCGAAAGAACAGTGGCCAACTTGTCAATCGACGATCCTTGATCAGATCGTCGACTTGTTCTATGCGTGATTCGTCGACACCCTCGATACAGTGACTTGCGTCCAGAGCCAGTTTCAGATTGGCGGCACTTGGCTGCTGCTCGGCTATCGACCATAGTTGCGCGCAAAGCGAATCATGCCAATCGCCATTACGAAACGCGGCCTTGAGTATCGGGTTCACGCTCATGACGATGAGCGTTTGTTTTTGAACGGGCGCAGTAAGGGGGACTGACTGTCGTTGACAAAGCGGCCAGGGGATTCACGAAATTTATTGAACTTGCGCTGCCCCTGATCTAGCGAACGGCCTAAGCGAGTGACCAGCTCTGCTCGTCGATCGGCATCAATGCCTGGAGTGAGAATGGTGCTGAATGTTCGGGTTTGATGGGCGTTGTAAGGTCTGAGATTATTCGATGCGTCGTCAGATTCATTCGCCGTCAACCACTGTTGTAAAACATAGTGCAACTCGCTGTGGTACCTGATGCGTGTCTGGCCATGTAGTGGGGCGTTTGCAAACTGTATATCTGCCAGGGACCGCAATAGTTTTCCCGTTGCATCGTTTCTATCTGTTGCCTCCTTTCTCTGCGTTGCATCGTTCCGCCATGCAATACACGGTACGCCTGCAAGTAATGCGTCAGCGCTGAGTGCGTCGCTTGCCTGTAGTGCAAGGGTTGTGTTACCAAGCAAGGCGTGATAGTCGGAGAGTCGATCAATCAGAATTGTGTGTGCATGCCATCTGCCAGTGAGGTTTATCGCGGCGCATGCCTGTTTGGCTGCAGCGGAATGTTCTGTATCAAGATATGTCAATATTATCTGACTATTTCCCCGATTCAATGGGGGGTTGCTACCACCTTTCATTGAGTCCAGCGTGGTCAGAATTGCCGCGATGTCTTTCTCATCCGGAGGGCTGTTCAGTTGTACATTGATTCGATGTGTTGCGCGATAAAGATCGTCGGGCCAGCTTGCCGGTAATGGATTGAATCGCGAATGAAACAGTGCAACAGGCTCGATCTCGCTGTCGCGATCCTCGCTTTCAGGGTTGTCAATGTCATCCAGACGGGGGTTGACGCCTTGTACGCCCACCGAAATTTCAGACTGTGAGTGAGGGTGAACCGGATACAGCACCAGATCCGACGGCGCTTTGTCTGCTTTGTCTACTGTGTCGACTCGCCTGCGAATCGTCAGCGCATTTGGCAAAGACTCCGGCCCAAATACATCTGGATTAAATAGATGCTCGATTTCTATCAACTCGGCATTGTGCCGTCCAACCGTCTGTAGTAACGCGCGCACAGAGGCTTCGAGCTCGTTCAGCTGATCAGGTAACCTCTGTGTGATCGCGTGACTCACGTGCTTGTCACGCTGCGCTGGCATAGCTCTGCCAGAATTCATTGCTGCTCCACTCATCGGCCAAGGTTCGAGTATAGGCCAGCGCCGTACAGTGCTCGAGTGCATAGTTGCGCAGTGACTTCAGATGATGTTCAGCATAATCGTCAGCTGAAACGGTGTGAAGATCAGCAAGCCAGCTTTGCGCATTATCGGGTTTGAACAAGCCATCGATATCGTGTAAGTCGATATCGCTGTTAGGTGAACAGATTGCGGGAACCCCGAGGGCTGCCGATTCGATGAACTTGATATGCGACTTGGCTTGATTGAATCGGTTGTCTGTTAATGGTGCCAGCGTTGCCCGTTTACCGGCAATGACTGATGGAAGGTTGAAATAGTCTATCCATGTGGATGACTGCAATTGCCTGGCAGGCAAGGATTCCGCTCCGTCGAGCTTGCCGACAATATGCAGTTTCGCGTCAACACGTTGAGCAAGAAAAGTGGCCAGCACAGATTTGATGGATCTGAAGTCTGCATCGTGACTTCGTGTACCAGGAAGGTAAGCCAGTTCGATAGAGGCCTTGGTTTCAGATTGCTGACAGTGCGCGTGTTGTAACCAGAATTCGGACAATCCGTTTCGCAGCAGCAGGGTGTGTTTGTTCGGAAAAGCGCTCGCTGCGTGATTGACGATAGCTGGAGTTGATGCAGTGATGTGTGAAAACCCCCGCAGTGCGTTTGCGTGGTTGGCAAATTGGGCGGCGACTTGTTTTGTTCGAGCAAAGCCATTGATGACCCGTGGGGATTCCGCAGCCAGATCGGGATCGAAAATAAGATCATCAAAGTCTGCTACCAGCTTCACGTCATGTCGCAGGCACCTGCTGACCAGTCGGTGTAGCTTGCGATTTGATACGGGACGAAGGCAACTGACGATGTCATAGCGTGCGACGATGTCAATATCCAGAGCGGCAAGTGTCGTGACATCTGCGCGGAACCCATGAGTGCGCAGAGCTTCCGCCATATTGAAACAACGATAGCGCGTCGAGCCATCACCATAGGGCAGAGCATCGAGCCGACCACCAGTTACGAACAGGATGTTCATGAGACGACCTTTACGCACTGCTGAGCAATCGGCGGTGGGTTATTCTGCATACCTGAAAAATGCAATTTGGAGGCCACCAACAATGCCTGTCAGGCGGATCAGCATGCGGTTTTCAGAACTTTTCGATGGGTTTCTCGATATCGGCACAATGGCGTGGTTTCTGCTACGTCCGGGTATCAGGATCGACACAAGAAATCGCACTTGAAATCCAGTACAGCGCCACACAGCGAAGCAGGCACTCATGCGATCGCCACATCGTCCGGTATTCGGGCTATTGTGCATCTGCCGAGCTTTCTCGGTGTCGATTCGGTTGTCTCACCTGCAGCTGCGGACGCACGAAATCTTGCGATTTCGATGGTTGTCGTGTGGGGACGAAAAGAGAGCGCCGAACCGGCTCTCGCTTTGGCGTCTGAACGAGACTTGCCAGTCGTCTACATCGAGGATGGTTGGGTACGTACCGCATCTGCCAATGCGCACTCACGGCGCGTTTATTCATTATTGATCGACCACGAAGGCGTGTATTACGACAGCACCGTACCCTCTGAACTTGAAAGTCTGTTGAATCTGCCTGATGCGCAATTTGCCACCCATTGTGGCGCTGAGGAACTCAAGGAAGCACGTGATTGCCGAGCACTCCTGGTCAACAACAGTATTACCAAATATAATTTTTGCCAACGTGCCGCCGATAACGATGTAAAACGGGATGCACGGGACTTGGTCCTTGTCATCGATCAAACTCTCGATGATGCATCACTTGCCTATGGCGATATGTCTGCGCCCGGGTTCGAAAAAATGCTCGATACCGCTATTGCGGAGAATCCACATTCGCGCATTGTCGTTCGCACGCATCCAGATGTCGTGTCAGGTCGCCGAGCGGGTTACCTCGGCAGCCTTGCCAGTGAACGCGGACTTGAGATCAGCGCGAAAGGTGATAATCCGATTGATTGGTTGAAGCACGCGACGAAAGTGTACGCCGGAACTTCGCAGATCGGCTATGAAGCGCTGCTCTGCGGTGCCGAAGTTCATGTGTTTGGAAAACCGTTCTATGCGGGTTGGGGCCTGACGCATGATCGCCGGGAGATTCCGCGTCGCGTGCAAAAGCGCAGTATTGATGAACTTTTTTTCGCAGCCCACATGGCTATTGCGCACTATTGTCATCCAGTGACTGGTGATCACTGGACACTACGTGAGTGTCTTGCCCATGTTTGTCTGCAGCAACATGAGTTTGCACGAAATGCACAGGCTTTTGTCGGTGATGGCATTACGCTGTGGAAGCGTCGTTACTTGCGTCAGTATCTGCGATCGCCTGCCGGGAGTTTGCGTTTCGCGAGTGGCGGTACACGATCCCCAGAGGAAACTGCGTTGACTTGGAGTTTTCGAGATCAGTCGGAAGGGTGTGAGCCTTTGAGTGGGAACGTATGTCGCATTGAGGATGGTTTCCTGCGTTCACGCGGACTGGGATCGGATTTCGTCGCGCCGGCATCGATCGTAGTCGATGGCAGCGGCTTGTATTTTGATCCATCAAATGCAAGTGATCTCGAAATCCTGCTACAGGAGCACGACTGCACACCTGAAGAAATTTCCCGTGCAGCCCGCTTGCGTCGACAGATCCTGGCAGCGGGTGTCAGTAAATACAATGTGGGCCGAGATACCCGAAAACTCGAAGCCCCTGTCGAGAAGCCATTGTTGTTGGTGGTGGGGCAGGTCGCTGATGATGAATCCATACAGCGTGGTTCCCTGGATGTTGGCGGTAATCTCGCCTTGTGCGAAGCTGTGCGAAAAGATAACCCACATGCCCATATTGTATTCAAGCCGCATCCGGATGTTGTCAGTGGCAATCGAGTGGGTGCGATACCGGAAGATGTCTTGTTCAGTGTTGTCGATGACATGGTTGTGGATATCAATATCATCGATTGCATCGAGCAATGTGATGAAGTCCATACGATTACATCCTTGTCCGGATTCGAGGCATTGCTGCGCAACAAGACGGTCGTGACCTATGGTCTGCCTTTTTATGCCGGTTGGGGTTTGACTCGTGATCGACATGATCTGGCCCGCAGGACGCGAGCAAGAACATTGGATGAGCTGATCTACCTCAGCCTGATTGCCTATCCCAAATATCTGGATATCGAAAGCGGTGAGTTCATAAGGCCGGAAGACTTGGTCAGCATGATGGCTCGCGAGACTCGCGTATCGGCCGGCAATGGTGCGACCGCCAGTCGTGCACCCCGTCTTTGGCGCAAGGCGCGAAATATCGTCAAGGCAATGCGTTACTCAGCCGCGTAAGCTGGCTTTTCGCTGTCCAACGACAAATTGGGATTCCAGTAAGGATCATTATTGATCACTGTTAACCAGCGTTGTCGCAGGGTTTCGCACTCGCGCTTGAAGCGTGCCGCCTTTGCCGGGGAGTCATCGGCCCCGCGAGAGACAGATTCGTGATGCAGTAAGGTCACAAACGGCAAAAGGATATTGTCATATCCATGACTTGCCACTCTAAGGCAGAGATCCACATCGTTGAACGCCACTTGCAAGGCTTCTTCATCAAGCCCTCCACTGTTGATAAACACGTCTCGACGAATCGCAAGACAGGCGGCGGTCACAGCACTTGTCTGGTGAGCAAGGCGGAGCTTGTGCAGATACCCGCTATCGCGGTCTGATGCAAATCGATTCACATGTCCAGCAAGCCCTTTCATACCCATGACGATACCCGCATGTTGCACACGGGAATTGGCGTACAAGAGTCTTGCACCGACGCATCCACTGCTAGCTTGATTGGCCTGGCAAACCAATTCCTCAAGCCAGCGACCGTCTATCACCTCCGTGTCATTATTCAATAGAACGACGATATCCGCTGTTGATGTTTGCACGGCAGCATTGTTAATTGCCGAATAGTTGAAGTCGCCTGGAAAGGCTGTAAAGGACACGCGAGGTTCATTTTTCAGCGTCTGCTGAAAAGAAAAGAACGCGGGCTCGGTGCTATCGTTATCCATCACCCGAATGTGGTAGTTCGGGTAATCGGTAAGGCTGAGGATCGACTCTACACAGGCACGCAATATCGGTTCTCGGTCGCGTGTGGGGATAATGATATCAACGCCAGGTGCTGGATCAGGTAGTGGCCAATGGGTACGAAACAAACTCGGAACCGGCGCAGCAATGACTCGCGGGCGTAGCCTGTCATCCGCAATTCTGGCCTGCCAGTACTGCTCAACTACCCGCCTGTCATTTTCACCGATCGAAAACCAGCGATCGCTCATTTTCGTTTCGGGAACCGAATACAAAACTGCTGGTACCCTGAGCACTTCGTCTTTGGTGAGATCGTGACTCGCACGCATCAGAAAGTCATATTCTTTCGAGTTGCCCAGTGAATCGTCAAGTCCGCCGAGCTTGTCGAACAATTCTCGGCTACATGAGAAAACCCGCCCGACATAGTTTCCTGATTGCAGCAACGTCATATCCCAGGAGGGTTTCATGACGCCATGCAGTGCTTGCCCGTTAGCATTGATAAGCTGATGATCGCCGTAGCACAATTGAACCCTTGGATTCATATGGAGCTGCGTGAGTAAAGTTGTCGCGGCATCTTCGTGCAAAATGACCTCTTCAGAGGTAATCAGCAAAGCGTCATTGTCAGATTTCTTTTCCTGTTTTTGGAGTGAGCTCAAACCGCCATCAGGGTGTTGCAACAACCATTCGTTGTAGTCCGGTTCCTGCCGAAATGAGCGCATGAATTTGTCATAGATTTCATAGCTTACTGATCGTTGACATTTCCTTTTCATACGACCCATTGCAAAACGGCGACTCAGGCGGGACAGGCTGACGTGAAAATCTGAGCGCTTTGGGGTCGTTCGAGAACCGATCTCACGATCAACCGAGATACCCAGCTCCGCCAACCGTGAACGGATATATATGACCCGACGACTTGAACCGGTGACGCCGAGTTGCAGGGACGCTGTATGGTCCTCGAGGTGCAGATCGAGGCCGGCCCCCATGGATTCGCTGCCCGAAGATACCGTGATCATGTACCACCCGGCGGCCAGATTGCAGCGGCTGCGATAGGCTGATTTATTGTCTGCCGAATCCCCCACGCTAGTTGTTGGAATGAGATCCAGTTCAACTATGAGACCGAGGTGCTTGCGTAGACGGGTGTTGAGACTTTGGCGGCTTGTCATGTGATGCACTGCGACATTTTAATAGTATAGCGTGAAGCTCCTCACACGGACTGGCAATCGGTGAGGTTCAACGTCATTTTTCCGTTGTTTCGGCCGGTTCACTGATTGATCGAAAAATCAGAATGAAACGCTATACCGTCAACAAATTGGTTTTATAGCGGTGGCGTCGCGAAATATGTCAGGGCATCATTGGCAGCATAATAAAAACTATAAATCAGGCCCCCGGATGTTTAGTTACCTTTCCCGAATAGTCTTCATTCTTTCATTTGTCTCTGTGCTGTCAGCCTGTGGTGGTGGCGGTGCGAACAATTTGGTCGGGACATCCGATATCCCCCTCAATGATGCGCCGGACACCAGTATGGCTAACGCTGATACTCGCGCAGCCACTCTCTGGTCCGATCCAGCGACCTGGGGTGGTGCTGTTCCGCAGGACAACACCGATATTCTGATACCTCGCGGCCAGACCATTATCCTTGACCGTGATGTGTCAGCTGCAACCTTGACTATCAATGGCGCTCTCGTCTGTGACAATCGGGATCTGGCGTTGAGTGCTCGTTGGATCATGGTGCACGGCAATCTTGAATGTGGCACTGCTGAAAAACCTTTTATGAATCATCTTGACATCACCTTGACCGGTAATGACAAGAACGAGTCTGTTATGGGCATGGGGACCAAGACTATCGCTGCCATGGGTGGTGGCGTTATCTCGCTGCATGGACAGCCGCGTACCAGCTGGCTGATGCTCGACGGCACTGTCAATCCCGGTGCTCGAGAGATCCGCACCGAATACGCGACCAACTGGCGCGCCGGAGACACCATTGTCGTGACGTCGACAGCTGACTCGATGCATGAGGCCGAAACACACATTATTCAGAGTATCGACGGTGATTTGATCCGGCTCAACCGGGCGCTGGAGCATCGCCACTTTGGTGAGATGCAGTCGTTCTCGAATGGACAACGCGACTGGGATGTCGATACACGGGCGGAAGTCGCATTGTTGTCTCGAAACATCAGAATTCAAGGCGATGAAGCATCTGAAGCTAATCGTTTTGGCGCGCACATGATGATCATGGAAGGTTCCATAGGCTTGATTTCCGGTGTTGAATTTCGTCGTGTGGGCCAAGAGGGTATTCTGGGTCGTTATCCATTTCACTGGCATATTGCCAATAATGTTCAGGGTCAGTACATTCGCAATTCGTCGATCGTCAGAAGCTACAACCGTTGCATAACGGTCCATGCTTCACATAATGCACTGGTTGAAGATAACGTCTGCATGGATCACGTCGGTCACGGTTTCTTTCTCGAAGACGGCGGTGAGACCGGTAATGTGTTCAATCGCAATCTTGGATTGCTTACGCGTCGACCGAGAGATCAAGTCGCCTTGATTCCCAGCGATATTCAGGACGGTGAAGCAGCCCGAGGCCCTTCAACGTTCTGGATCTCTAACGGAGACAATACCTTTATCGGTAATGCTGCCGCGGGTTCTGATGGTCTTGGATTCTGGTACGACACGGATGAAACGGTTTCCGGTTCTTCCGCGGGTCTTTTGCGTTATCGCAATGTGTCGCCGATGTTTTCAAAGTTCGGCGAATTTCGTGATAACCGAGTCCACTCATCCGATATGGCTTTCAGTACCTGCACGCTTGACAGCGGACCGGCCGGTTATTTGCCACCGGAACGCGCTCAGTTTCACAACCTGACGGTTTTTACCGGTGGTGATGGCGCTGTTTGGCCGTGCGAAGGTAAACAGATTTTTACCGAGCTCAAAGTCACTGATACGGGTCACGCTCACCATGCGGGATTTGTGGCGCCGCGACCGGTCACGGTCAGAGATTCTTTGTTCGTGGCCAATAGCAAGCTTTCAGAGGGCGGACGGGGCCGTCAACGTAGTGCAATAGGAATCTATGACTTTGGAGTTGACCTGCGCAATGTGCACTTTGCAAACTTCAATAACGAGTACGGCGGCAATTTCATGTTTGGCGCGCGGGATGCCGATGTTCGTATTACCAGTAATCCAATCTCAGGAGTAACTCTGGCGGATTCCTATCTCTACTATGATCGGCGCAATCAGGCAGAAGACATGCGTCCTTCTGCCTGGGGTGCAGTGATTCATGATGAAGATGGTAGTTTGGGCTTGGGTGCCGGGACCGCATTGGTGGCTGATCATCCTTTGATGACCGATTCAACCTGTACTGATGTGTTTTCGACAGGGCGTTTGTGCGGCAACCGCTATGCACGGGTCAAGATGAATTTTGACGGACGTAGAAATTTGCCGCCCGTTAGACATTTGAGAAGTGATGGGCGTGAGGCTATTGGTCGACCGTTGGCAGAACGAGCACACTATCAAAGTGTTGTTTCAGTCAATCACAATCGTTACCACTATGCCTATGAGTTTGATGCTGGTGTTCTCAACACCGGATCAATGGACGCCAGCATCGAGTTTGCGCATGATAACGATACTGCGGTTCTTGAATTTCGCAACATGCCGCCAAATGTGACAGTCAGAACGGTTGGTTTCAGCGATGCCGTTAGTATCAATGCACTCAAGCAAGGAGCAGGTCGCCAGTATGTACACGACGGTCAGTCCCTGTTTGTCAAGCTCAAGGCGTCTGGGGAGACCTGGGGTGCGAAAGACAAGGTTTCGTTGTCTTGGTAGGACCATTCATGGACAACATCTCCTGACAGTGTAGTCAATGAGATGTTTTCGATAACGAGACCCGAAGCTTCTGCTGGCACCACGAGGCGGAGGCTATCAATGTCATCAGCACTGTCGAGTAACATTTCCAGCGTATGAGACTGACTATCTCCAAGCAGTGAATCTGATACAAGGTTAGTGTCCGAAAAACTTTCGTATTCTGAACGCCAGCGCGCCTCAAGCGTTGTATTTGTCGGGGCTCGATACTGTACGTGTAGCGTAGCGGGCTCGTTTAAATAGATATTGTCGGTCGTCAATACCATATCGGTGTTATCGTCAGCAGAACTGATATTGAGTTCGCCAGCGCCTTTTGTCATGATCGTTGAAGCATTTCCGTGCCAGCTGTCGATTTGTGAAAACCTTTGCGGTGCAGCACCAAGCAAACGATTTTCGAGTGGTAGGTAAATCGTATCTTCAGGCGCTTCCAGGCTAAGTGACAGGGCAAGCTCTCCCGTGTCGTCGAATTGCAGAATCACAAGCGTGTCGCTATTCAGCAACGGTGGATTTGGCGCGTTGAGTGGCAGCACGGTTCGATTACTCCAGACCTCCTGACCATTAACGTACATGGTGGAAGAAAAGAAATTGTTTCGACTCAGTATCTTGTTTGCGGTGAAATCTATAAAAGGGTCCCAGCCGCTCATACGTGACACCGGTATTGCAACGAGTACCGATTCGCCTTGTTCTGTCGTTGGATCATCCCGCAATGTGAACAGGTTGTCTTCACTGTCAGGATCACGGATTTCGTTGCGCCAGCCGAGCGCGGGATTGGGTGCCTGGAGCAAAAATTCATCAACTGTAAAGCTGGAGTAATAGCTACCCAAGGCCGCGGCGTCCTCGGTCGCGATCGGGTCCGACACCTGGATTGAACTGATCGGATAAGATTTCCTGGGTGTCCATCCATTTTCAGTGGTAATCGCCTTAAGACGCCGATGCATGTCGACGCGAACTTGCTCATAGCTTGGGTCCGCATAGACAGTGCGAGTTTCTTTCGGATCGTTGACCAGATCATATAGTTCGTAATGACCTTCAACTTCGAGCGATTTGATCAACTTGTACTCGTCGGTGCGTACGGCTGCCTGGGCTTTTTCGTACATTAGAAAAAGTTCCTGCCTCCATTGATTGTCAGTGGTATTTTCATTGAGTTTCCGCAAGCTCGAACCAGCCATGAACGAGGGTATCTCCGCATCGGCGAAATCGAGGATGGTCGGAGCAATATCCAGCGTACTGACCAGCTCAGAAAAACGTTTTCCAGTGTCTTCGCTGCCAGGAAAATCGATAAGCATAGGGACTCGAATCGGTTCTTCATAAACAAAATGCTTTTCGGTCAATCCATGATCACCCAGGCTGTAACCATTGTCACTTGTGTAAATGAACAAGGTGTTGTTTTGCTTGGCGCGAAGACTTGTGGCGTCGCGGATAGTTCCAATCGAATCATCAAGCCCGAGTATCGCTCGATAGTGGAATTTTATGTACTGACTCCAACTATTGTTAAAGCAGTTGAGGCCACAATGAAAATTATCCATTCCCAACCAATCCTTGATTGATTGCAGCTTGCCGCTGACAGAGAAGTCTTCGTTATAGGTATCGGGCTGAGGAATATCAACTTCATCAAAGCTGTTTTTGTATCGCTCTGGATGTTCGAACTGCAGGTGTGGAGCTTTGAGACCGACCATCAAGAACAATGGTTTATCCGAACCGCGATTTTCTGCGATAAATTTGCCTGCACGTTCAGCCAAAATGTCATCGACATAGCCAAAATGTTGTGTAGCTACGCCATTGACGTGTATCTGTGGATTGAAAAAATTACCTAACCAGTCAAAGCTCTCCCAATGATCGAACCCTTTTTTAGGCTTTGATCCGTCGCCTAAGTGCCATTTGCCGATATAACCGGTTTTGTAACCGGCTTCTTGTAGAAATTCAGCAAACGTTTTTTGAGTTTCAAGAAAGGAATTGTTGCGCCAGGCGATTCTCGGTGCACTGGATTGATGGACATCTCGTCCAGTCAGTATCACACCGCGTGACGGAGAGCAAAGTGCCATTGGTACAAAGGCATTCTCCATCATGCTGCCTTCGGTCGCCAAAGCATCCATGGCGGGTGTGTTGAGAAATTCGTGTCCGCGTGCACTCTGCAGATCCCAGCGCATGTCATCTGCTACAACCAGAACGATGTCAGGCCGAGGATCCGGGTTAGCGGCAAGCGGTGGAAGGGTTTGTTGATCAGAACAGGCGCAGAGTAGAGCAAGACAACCGATCAGAAGTCCTGTCTTTCCTGGAAATGTTGCCATCACGATTTTTAGATCAATAATGTATTTTCACAGACTGCGCAACTTGTATGCCATCAGTCGATGAAAATCCTTTTTTTTCCTGAGTCGTGTGGCGTTTTGGTGGCACGCTTTCTGTATTTCCATGCATGGAAAAGTCAATGGACCCAACGCGTGATTGCCTATCACATTCTCTGCCACGACAACTTTCCCCAAGTGGCAAAACTGATTGATGCGCTTTACAGCGCGGAAGATGTATTCCTGATCGATATCGATGATGGGGGCGCACCGAATACAACGGCCATTGAACGTTTTGTATCACGCGAAAATGTGCACATTTTGCGCGACAAGAATATCGGCTGGGGTGGTGCGGGTACTTTGCGCAAGACTATCAGAGGCGCTTTTTTCCTGCTTGATGCGGATAGGCGCTGGGATTATTACGTCACCTTGAGCGGGCAGGATTTACCTTTGCAGTCGCCAGATGCCATCAAATCCACCCTCAGCGAAGGGTTGCGCGACAATATCAGTTATATCCGAGCTGTCGAACATAAGCCTGAACGACTCGAAGATCATAAAGTCTTCAATACCACTGAGAAGGTTCGTCAATGGGATGATCGGGGACACACAAAAATTTTTGGCAAACCGGGCACTATTCATCCGAGAGACATGACCGCTGTCAGATGGTTGGTTGATGTCACCGAAGTCGGGGAAAAAGGAGAGGTTTATGTCGGAAGCTGCGATCCCTTGTTACTGCGTCGTAGGCAGGATTTCTTTTCACGCCATGCGTTTCACCTTGGGGCCAACTGGTTCAATCTGAACCGTTCGATGCTGGAATACATGCGCGATGATCCATTTGCGTACGAGCTTTTTGATGTGGTCCGAACAACCTTCATCCCGGATGAATGCTACTTCCAGACCTATATTAAAAACTCACCCTTTCGCGACAAGACCAGCAAAGCTTATGGTCGACTGATTCTGCGTCCGGGGCCAATCCCGCGAGTGAAGGTTTTTGACATGGGAGACTGGCCAAAGATCGAGTCATCGTCTGAGCTGTTCGGTCGAAAATTTGACGTCAATCACGACTCTGAAGTCGTTGAAGCAGTTTTGGCACGGGCCGCCTGATCCAGGATGGTGATGTGGAAACACTTTCTCCAGAAATGTGGGCGGCTGCCGATATCAGAGCAGTACACGGGGTTGCAATACCCGATCTGCAAGAGCACTAACCCATGCAGCCAGATAGTGATTTCTCGCACGAAAGCGCGGAACCATCGATGAAATGTAAAGAAAAAATGGATTCTCCGGTTCCAGCGCCAAACCGACGTTCGGTCCTGTTGTTGCAGGGTCCGGTCGGGCCATTCTTTAGCCGCTTTGGCGATGATCTCGAATCCCGTGGGTTTGACGTTTACAAAGTAAATTTCAATGGTGGCGACAAATTTTTTTACAAACGTCCGCAAGCGATCGATTTCTCTGGTGAACTCGGTGAATGGGAAGCGTACCTGGAAAGATTGGTCATCAATAAAGAGATTGGCCGTTTTTATTTGTTTGGCGACTGCCGTGCCTATCACCGGGTAGCTAAACGTGTTGCGGCTCGGCATGACGTACGTGTATTTGTGTTTGAAGAAGGATACATAAGACCCAATTACATTACCCTTGAAGAGGGTGGTGTTAATGGCAATTCTCGTATGCTCGAAGGTGTGGCACCTTTTAGCGCTGAAGCACATACGCTGCCCGATGAAACTGCTTCGCCGAAGCGAGTGTTCATGATCACGGCCATTTTTTCGATGATCTACTACTGGGCCAGTGCTTACTACCGATCGAACTTTGAGCATTATCAGCATCATCGTCCTTTCGAATGGTTTTCAGAAGGCTCCATTTGGATTCGGTCAGGTTTACGCAAATGGCGCTACGCTCGCCGTGAACGAGGAATGGTCAAAGACATCGTCTCGCAATTCGACAAAAACTATTTCTTGTGTCCGCTACAAGTGCATTGCGATATGCAGGTAATGGTTCACTCGGACTACAATTCGATAGAACACTTTATCGGGGATGTGCTTGCTTCTTTCGCTGAACATGCGCCCAAAAACAAGGCTATCGTGTTCAAACACCATCCTTTGGACCGTGGTTACACAGACTATACGGTACTGATTGCCAATCTGGTTGGCGAATTAAGTTTGCAGGGACGCGTATTCTATGTTCATGACATCTGTTTGCCAACGCTCCTGAAGCATGCAGAAGGCTCAATTCTGATCAATAGCACTGTTGGCATGTCATCGCTATTTCACGGCACACCGGTCAAGACATTGGGTAAAGCGGTGTACGACCTTCCAGGATTGACATCGCAATTATCACTCGACTCATTCTGGTCCAGTCCTGGTAAAGTCGATGAGTCCTTATATCAGAACTACCGTAAATTCCTGATTATGCGTAATCAGCTTAACGGCAATCTTTATCGCTCCATCAGTGATAAAAGTGCAACTGGGATCGTTTGGTCAGAGCAAATTTCGGCTCAGCATCAATACAAAGAGTATGATGAAGAAGTTCGCCAGCCAAGGTTACGCGTGGTCGACGCAAGTAATGTTAAAACGATATCTTCAAGTAGTGGTGATGCAGAAGCTGCGTAGCTGATTTATTGATTAGTAAATTCGGCGTGTACGCGTCGTTACTCGTATAGCTTCGCTGATACTGACTTTACCTTCACCCGCGAGAGTCAACAAACGCCGTTCCAGATTCAGTTGACCTTCGAGCGATGTCAAAGCCTCGCTAATGTTTCCGACCAACAAGTTCTCACGCACTGTCGGTGAAAGATCAACAACTTCAAACAAGTTTTCAATGCCGTCGGTTCCGGTCTGATGACACTCGCGACATCCTGGTGAGTCCGGGTAAGAGCGATCCATATTGACAGTCAACCAAGCCGCGAAATTTTCACTCATACGAGGCTGAATTGCGCCGATCCAGGCTTTTTCTTCATCACTCAAGGTGTGCGATTGAAAACAGTGTTTACACAAGGTCTTGACCCGATGCTGGATGATCATGGCTTGAACGGTTGTGGCAATCCATTGGGGTGTTGCACCATCAGCCAGGATTTGCAGTAATGCAGTCCGGGGGCCCTCTGCGGCCATACTGCTCACGACATAGTGATTCTCTTGTGCCAACTGACGCAAATGGTCACGATCATCGTCTGGCAAGATACTGGTCGCGAATATCGCATCGGCATCCATGCCTGCCGCACGCCGCCAGTGCGCACGTGCCAGCTCTTTGTTCTGGTCGAGCCCCGGATACACGACCTGATTTATTCGCGGCAGCAACGGATGAATTAATGACTCCGCCGCAATTATCTTTCGATCCGGTGAATTGAGCTCTTGTGCAAGGGCGCGCACGACGGTTGCTCGAGCAGCTGAATCGCTACCGATTATCAGCAAGTTCCCGTGTGCGGCTGTGAGCCAGTCTCGAACACGTAACAGATCCTTGCCAGAAAAGCCGAGTTCATCAAGTGTGGGGCGACGCTCGGGTTTTCCGATCAGCGAAAATTGAAAACTGCTGCCACGAGTCGTCTCTATGCAGTCAACACGGATATACAGCAAGGACTGTTGCCAGCTAAGTTGCAGATGTCGTTGTTGACGGGCTTGCTTGGTTTGCTGCTTGTCCCAACATTGTTCAATCAGCGCAGTAATCGCCGATTCCAGCGGTTCAGACGTTTGCAGTAGTTCTTCTTCGAACGCCGAAGCACTGCGACTTCGCAGGCGATAGTGATCATGCTCTGGTTCGAGATGCAGTGAGTGTACAAAGGTGTTGGCAGCTGTCGTGAACAAGGTTTGCCACCACTGCCAAGCAGTGCTCAGTTCGGCCGATTCTGTGCGCGCCAGCACATCTATATCGGCCACAATGGGTGGCAGATGAATCGGACTGGGGTTGGTCGAACCGGGGGCTGGTGCCATGAACATGAATCAACACAATGGTTATCCAGTTCTTATCGGCGAGAATCCCGACAGTCTGATAGAACGTGCGTCGAGCCGGTCTCAGGTAACGCAAAAATCTATCCGCCGATATAGCAGCTAAGCGATTCAGCGAGAGCGAAACATCGAGCGCCAGCCGGGCAAGCGCTGCCAGCGGGTAAGGGTTTGGATCCGCTCGGGCAGGAATTTCCCCGTTCACCGGTACACCAGCTGCCATTATTCAATTGATAACAGGCTGCATCGTCGATCAGGCACTGCGAGCGTGAGGCGATCTGCGTATCGCCGCTCTTGCACGCCGTTATACGGCTAGCCCCGTCATTGGGGGAAGGGATGCCACCCACGCTACTGGCGCAAGCGGAAACCATGGTGGTCAACAGAACGACGTAAAGGCGCGAATACATATGCTTGCGGATCATGATTTGAAATAGATAGGTTGCACAGCGCCACTGGCAATTTTGTCACGCCATTCCGCGGGTCCGGTCCGATGTACCGCCTCGCCTTGGCTATCAACAGCGACAGTTACCGGCATATCTTCAACCACGAATTCGTGTATCGCTTCCATACCGAGTTCTTCAAATGCGACAATTCGGGATTGCTTGATCGCTTTTGAAACGAGATAGGCGGCGCCACCGACTGCCATCAAATAAACCGCGCCATGCTTTTTGATTGCATCGACACCGGCGTTGCCACGTTCCGCCTTGCCGATCATGCCGAGCAAGCCGAATTCACTCAGCATCATTTCAGTGAATTTGTCCATGCGTGTTGCTGTCGTTGGGCCCGCTGGGCCGACCACCTCATCACGAACTGCGTCGACCGGGCCCACGTAGTAAATGAATTTGCCATTGAAGTCGATCCCGTCCGGCAGACCTTCGCCGGATTCAAGCAGGGTTTGAATGCGCTTGTGTGCGGCATCGCGCCCGGTCAGCATGGTGCCAGACAACAATAAAGTCTCACCTGGCTTCCAGGTTCTTACATCTTCTGGTGTCACAGTGTCCAGATTCACACGGCGTGAACTATCGCCCGCATCCCAAGTGATTTCCGGCCAGTCATTTATTGAGGGCGGTGTCTGGAATTGTGGCCCACTGCCGTCAAGTGTGAAGTGCGCATGACGTGTTGCGGCGCAATTCGGAATCATTGCAACCGGCAATGAAGCAGCGTGGGTTGGATAGTCAAGAATTTTTACGTCAACGACGGTTGTCAGGCCTCCGAGTCCTTGTGCACCGATACCCAAGGCGTTGACAGCCTCAAATATTTCCAGTCGCAACTCTTCGGCACGATTGGCTGGTCCCCGATCTTTCAGCTCCTGAATATTGACCGGCTCCATCAGCGATTCCTTAGCCAACACCGCGGCTTTCTCTGATGTTCCGCCAATCCCGATGCCAAGCATGCCGGGCGGACACCAGCCGGCACCCATCGTGGGAACTGTCTTGACGACCCAGTCAACGATGCTGTCGCTCGGATTAAGCATCGCGAGCTTTGACTTGTTTTCCGAACCGCCACCCTTGGCCGCGATTTCAAACGTCACCTTGTCGCCCTTGACGATTTCGGTGTGGATGACTGCCGGGGTATTGTCGCCGGTATTTTTGCGCTTGCCCGCGGGGTCCGCGAGTATCGAGGCGCGGAGTGTGTTGTCCGGGTCTGTATAGGCGCGTCGTACGCCTTCATTGATCATGTCGGCGAGGCTCAAATCTGCCTCCCACTGAACGTCCATGCCAACCTTGACGAACACGGTGACGATGCCGGTGTCCTGACAGATGGGGCGTTTGCCCATTGCACACATGCGTGAATTCACCAGAATCTGGGCCATCGCGTCGCGGGCAGCCGTCGATTCCTCGCGTTCCCAGGCCGCGTAGACTGCGTCTATATAATCCTTGGGGTGATAGCAGGACATGAACTGCAAGGCATCAGTGACACTGTCGATCAGATCGTTTTGTTTGATGATGCTCATATAATATCTATCCGTATTGTGCTGGTTAGTTCAAGCACCTATAGGATAACCCTTGACGAGCCACGTGCAAGTTGGCAATATCTTCACATGTGTAATCTATTCTCAAGGCAAGACTGGCGCTGGCGAAGCTGAACGACCGCATCGTCTGGCCGTGCGAACCCATCGGCCTCACAACACGCCTACCGTTTTTTGAGAATTGCCTGATATGAATGCACATGACTTCGAGCGCTATAGCGCCGAGGGTTACACCCGAATTCCACTTTCCGTCGAGTTGATTGCCGATCTCGACAATCCTTTGTCCTGCTTTCTGAAATGCGCGGATAAACCGTTTTCCTTTCTGTTCGAGTCCGTGCAGGGTGGTGAGAAATGGGGCCGTTATTCGATCATTGGTCTGCCGAGCCGAACGGTCATTCGTGTTCGTGCCCACGATATCACCATCGAACACGATGCCGTGGAGATCGAGTCCCTGACCGTCGATGAGCCGCTGGAATGGATTGCCAACTACCAGTCACAATTCCGTGTACCCAATATCGCGGGTTTACCCAGAATAACCGGCGGTCTGGTTGGCTACTTCGGATACGACACGGTGCGCTATATCGAACCCAGGCTGGGCGCCAACAAGCATCCCGATCCGTTAGACAATCCTGACATACTGTTAATGGTCACCAATGAGCTTGTCGTTTTCGACAATTTGAGTGGCAAGCTGACCGTTATCGTGTTGGCCGCGGCAGGAAGTGATGAATTGCGTGTTGACGGGCTGAAAAGACTCAGCCAGCTGCATGATCAAATACGCGCACCCATGCCACCGCGCAAAGCAAGCAGCAGCCCGACAAAAGTGACCGAGAAGGATTTTGTCAGTGGCTTTACGAAAGAAGGGTACAAATCCGCAGTCTCGCAAATACGTGAGTACATTGCGGCCGGCGAGTGCATGCAAGTGGTACTCAGTCAACGTCAGTCGATTCCATTTGAAGCGCCACCACTTGATTTGTATCGTGCCTTACGCACGCTTAACCCGTCGCCCTATATGTTCTACTTGAACCTGGGTGATCATCATGTTGTTGGTGCCTCACCAGAAATTCTCGTGCGTCTCGAAGATGGCGAAGTCACTGTTCGACCACTGGCAGGTACCCGCCCACGCGGTGCTACCGAAGAAGCAGACAAGGCCCATGAGGAAGAACTGCTGAAAGACCCTAAAGAGCTTGCAGAACATTTGATGCTTATTGACCTCGGACGCAACGATATCGGGCGTATAGCTGAAACGGGTACCGTTGATGTCACTGACAAATTCAGTGTCGAACGTTATTCTCATGTCATGCATATCGTCTCTAATGTTGTCGGTAAGCTCAAAGCGGATATGCAACCACTGGATGTCCTGAGGGCCACATTTCCGGCCGGCACCGTGTCGGGCGCGCCGAAAGTGCGTGCCATGGAGATAATCCAGGAACTTGAACCGGTCAAAAGGGGCGTCTATTCCGGTGCCGTGGGTTATCTGTCCTGGAATGGCAACATGGATACCGCTATCGCCATCCGAACGGCTGTTATCAAAGACGGTGTACTCAATGTGCAAGCCGGCGCCGGTATCGTGTACGACTCGGATCCTGAAAGCGAATGGTTGGAAACGCAAGCCAAGGCACGTGCGATTTTTCGCGCGGTGGCCATGGCCACAACGGGTATCGAAAAACGCCCCGCGTTGCTTGATGGAGAAGCGCCGTGATCGCCGTCATCGACAACTACGATTCGTTTACATATAACATCGTGCAGTATCTTGGTGAGCTTGGCGCCGAGGTTCAAGTATTTCGAAATGACGCGATCAGTGTGGACGAAGTTCAGGCCTTGAACGCCGAAGCGCTGTTGCTGTCGCCAGGTCCCAGTGTTCCCGATAATGCTGGAATCACGCTTGAGGTATTGAGAAAACTTGATTCGCGACAAGCTGTTCTTGGTGTTTGTCTGGGTCACCAAAGTATCGCTCAACACTATGGTGGTCGCATCATTCGTGCAGAAGAAATCATGCACGGTAAATTGTCCGAAGTTCATCATAATGGTACTGGTGTGTTCGCCGGGCTGCCCAGCCCCTTTACCGTGACTCGCTATCATTCGTTGGTTGTCGACAAGTCCAGTATTCCGGACACGCTCGAGATCACCGCATGGACAACGACATCCTCGGGTGATATCGAAGAGATCATGGGTATACGGCACAACACGCTTGATGTCGAAGGCGTTCAGTTTCATCCCGAATCAATCAGCAGTGAACATGGCCATGCGCTGCTGCAAAATTTTCTGAACCGATTGAGGTCCACAACATGAATATTCAGGAAGCGCTTCACCAGTTGCTCGATGGCAAGGACCTTAGTGGTGATGACATGGTCGTAGTCATGGAGCAGATCATGACGGGCGCCGTCTCGAACTCAATGATTGTCGGTTTCCTCGTCGCGCTACGTATGAAGGGAGAAACAGTCGATGAGGTGGCTGCGGCTGCAACGGTGATGCGTAACCTTGCCGAAAAAGTCGTACTGTCCAACGATTCCGCCATTGACATTGTAGGTACCGGTGGAGACACGAATTACACCTTTAATATTTCCACCTGCAGTGCCATTGTGGCGGCCTCGGCAGGTGCCACAGTGGCTAAACACGGGGCTCGTTCGGTATCCAGTAAATCCGGTGCGGCAGATTTACTCGAAGCGGCCGGTGTCAATATCGGTTTGAACGCTGAGCAGGTCAACGCGTGTATTCAGGAGTTGAACCTGGGTTTCATGTTTGCACCACAACACCACAGCGCGATGAAACATGCGATTGGCCCACGTCGAGAACTTGGTGTGCGGACTATCTTCAATTTATTGGGGCCTTTGACCAACCCTGCTGGGGTAAAGCGTCAACTATTAGGTGTCTTTGCCAAACCCTGGGTTCGTCCCATTGCTGATGTGCTTCAACAGCTGGGCAGTGAACATGTCCTCGTGGTACATGGTAACCACGGCATGGACGAGATCAGTATCAGTAGTCCCACCAGTGTTGCTGAATTGAAAAACGGGGTTGTTACAGAATACGAAATTAGCCCACGAGATTTTGATATGCCAGAGTCGCCGTTAAGTGAAATACAGGTCGGTGGTGCCGAGGAAAGTTTGGCGATGGTCAATGCGGTTCTCGATAATACGCCTGGAGCGGCTCGCGATATCGTTGCGCTGAACAGTGGTGCGGCCATTTGTGTGTCAGGCCTTGCCGATGACATTGCTGGCGGTGTTGAACAAGCGCTAGCGGCCATTGCTGATGGTCGCGCGCGGAAGAAACTTGATGCCTTGGCACGCTATAGCAGCAGTTTCACATCATGAGTTCGGGAGTCAAACAGGATGTCCCGGATATCCTGAAAAATATTCTGGCGCGCAAGCTTGAAGAGATTGCCGAACGCTCGGCAACGACGAGTATCGATATGCTCAAAGAACAGATTATCGATGCAGATGCCCCGCGCGGGTTTGTCTCCGCCATGAATGAGCGTCTTGCTGCTGGTCAGTCTGCGGTCATCGCTGAAATCAAGAAAGCTTCTCCCAGTAAAGGTGTTATCCGCAAAGATTTTGACCCTGCCGCGATTGCCAGCGCCTATGCGAAAGGCGGTGCTGCCTGCCTGTCGGTTTTGACGGACAAGGATTACTTTCAAGGAAGTGAGGCAGCTTTGCAAAGTGCTCGTGCCGTATGCGCTTTGCCGGTTATACGTAAAGATTTCCTTATCGATACCTATCAAGTGCATGAGGCAAGAGCGATTGGGGCTGATTGCATTCTGTTGATTGCCTCGGCCTTAAGCGATACACAGCTCGAAATACTCTACAACGATGCTGTTGAGCTGGGCATGGACGTATTGGTAGAGATTCATGATCGCGAAGAATTGACGCGTGTGCTGCCACTGCAACCGATGTTGCTTGGCATCAACAATCGCAATTTGAGAACTTTCGATGTAAACCTGGATACGACTATAGATCTATTGCCAGATATCCCGGATGGTACTGTCACGGTCACCGAGAGTGGAATCGTGTCTATCGATGATGTGCAATTGATGCGAGATCATGGCGTGAATGCCTTTCTGGTTGGTGAGACATTCATGCGAGCCAATGACCCTGGTGCGGAACTTAACAAGCTTTTCGCGGTCTGACACCTTGTAATAGATACGAAAAAGGGCTGGAATTCATGCGAGTTCCAACCCTTGATTTACTTTCTTTTTAGCTATATCGCCATCTTCCTGACAGCTATGCATTTACGACAATGGTTGTTAGCGAGTGCCGTAGATGACCATGGTCTTGCCGCGAGCATGTATCAGTCCGCGATCTTCCAGTTCTTTCAGAACGCGCCCAACCATTTCACGTGAACACCCAACGATACGGGCTATTTCCTGACGAGTGATGCGAATCTGCATTCCGTCGGGGTGTGTAATGGCATCCGGCATCTTGGCCAGGTCGAGTAGTGTGGAAGCCACTCTGCCTGTGACATCAAGGAAGGCAAGATCTCGCACCTTGATGCTGGTTTTTCGAAGGCGGTTTGCCATCTGTGTTGTCAGTGCATACAGAAGCTCAGGTTGATCAGCTGAAAGTCTGCGGAACTGGTCATAGTTCATTTCGGCAAGCTCGCATTTTACGCGGGCTACGACCCATGCACTACGTTGTGATTCTTCATCGAACAGGCCCATCTCGCCGAAGAAGTCACCCGCGCTTAAATAAGCGAGGACGATTTCACGGCCGTCGTCATCTTCGATGACAACGCTGACAGAACCATCGACAATGTAATACAAAGTCTCGGGTACGTCACCGTGATGGATGATTGTAGTTTTGGCCGGGTATTGACGGCGGTGACTGCTTCTAAGAAACAGATCCAGCCATTCAACAGGCGGCGGTGCAATTCGTGGCGCCAGCATTCTAATCTCTCTCCGTACTCAAAGTTTGCGCAAGAACGAGGGTTAACCATTGCCTCGTAATCAGGCGATTTCCCAAGCTGTTTTGTCTAACGTCAAACATTGATCGGCTGTCTTTTTGAATTCTTCAGTGAAATCGGTACCATTTCAGCCCTATCTGACTCAAACAAGGCAAAAGTAACGTGCAAGCACGTATCAAATGGCTCGATCACATGAGCTTTGTTGGCGAATCTGGCAGTGGTCACTCTATAGTCCTCGATGGGTCTCCGGAGCACGGAGGCCGTAATCTGGGTGTCCGCCCCATGGAAATGCTATTGATTGGCATGGGAGGGTGTACCGCATTCGATGTTGTATTGATGTTGCAAAAGTCTCGCCAGAATGTGAAAGACCTCGAAGTCTCATTAAATGCGGAGCGACAAGAGGATATTCCGCAGGTCTTCACGAAAATTGAGGCTCACTTCAAGGTTTATGGGGTTGACCTGAATCCAAAGCATGTCGAACGAGCAGTAAATCTTTCTGCGGAAAAATATTGCTCCGCTAGCCGGATGCTGGAAAAGACCGCCGACATTACTTATACCTGGGAAATTGTTGAATCCGACAATAATTCGTCAGCATAGGCACCCTGGACTATCCAAATGTGTCGGAAGTGTGAAAAATGTTCCAGCCGCGAAAAGCTGGCCTGCTGATTGCAATATCTCTATCTGCGTAAGTAACGTTTTCTCCTCCATCATCCCTGGATGGTTTACAGCGCGGCCCACGGGCCGCGCTGAATTTTTTCCCTCGTGTCCTCCGACTGTCTTTTTTCGTCTCCCCGAGCTTGAGTCTCTGGAAAATAGCCTCTACAATGGCGGGCTACTTAACTTACCGCCATGCCGAGATTCTCCCGTGAATAACACTACCGTCAGCGCCAAACCTGCTGAGGTCAAGCGCGAATGGTTCGTCATTGATGCCGAAGGCAAGACCCTTGGCAACGTGGCCACCGAATGCGCCCGCCGATTGCGTGGCAAGCACAAGCCCATCTATACACCGCACGTCGATACGGGTGACTACATCGTGGTTATCAATGCGGCCAAGGTGGTCGTCACGGGTAACAAGGCCAAGAACAAGCTGTATCGCCACCATACCGGCTACATTGGAAACCTGAAGACTGTCAGCTTCGAGAAGCTGCAGCAGACTCACCCCGAGCGCATCATTGAGCTTGCGGTGAAAGGCATGTTGCCTAAAAACCCGCTCGGTCGCGCCATGTATGGAAAGCTTCGTGTATTCGCCGATGCCAACCACACGCACGCCGCTCAGCAACCAAAAGCACTGGAGATCTGATTCGATGGCAGCGCAACATTACTATGGAACCGGTCGCCGAAAATCTTCGACAGCTCGAGTATTCATGCAGAACGGCTCTGGCCAGATTATGGTCAACAACAAGCCGCTCGACGAGTATTTCGGCCGAAAAACGGCACACATGATCGTCCGCCAGCCGCTTGAGCGTACTGAAACGCTGGCAAACTTCGATTTCAAGATTACCGTCAAAGGCGGTGGTGGCAGTGGTCAGGCGGGTGCCATTCGTCTGGGAATTTCACGCGCACTGCTTGCCTATGACGAGTCGCTGCGTCCATCACTGCGCGGTGCAGGCTTCCTGACGCGAGATGCGCGTGAAGTTGAAAGAAAGAAAGTTGGCTTGCGCAAAGCGCGTAAGGCTACGCAGTACTCCAAGCGATAAGAACACACGCTGTTCGCCTGACACAAAAAGCCGCGATGATCGCGGCTTTTTTTTGACCTGGTATTTGACCTGCGTCATTACTGTGCGCCGACGCCGACAAGACCCAGCTGTCATGCCAGTTCGTACAAGACGATTTGCCCTCAGAGTCTTTATACTGCCAAGTCGGCTGATGAAAATCCACGGACATGACATCGCTTGATCCAGGGCCAGTAACGCTCCCCACCGGGGCGAAGCGGGAAATACCCTACAACTACACTTCATTTACCGATCCCGATATCGTCAGGCGTTATTTGGGCGAGGCGGGGTGGGAGCTGATTGAAGGGCTGCGCCATCAACGGCGCACCGGCCAGTCTGCTCGCATGCTGTTTGAAGTGCTTGGCGACATGTGGGTTATCGACCGAAACCCTTTTATTCAAGAAGACCTCGTTGCCAACCCGAAACGCCGCAAGGCGCTGGTGGGTGCTCTGCATCATCGTGTTGCGCAGATTTCACAGCGTGCTGATGATTCCCGACAAGTCGCTGCGCTTATCTCGCTCGCCAACGATGCGGTTGTTGCCTTTGAGCGGGGTCTTGCCGAACTCAAACGTCAACAAAAGGCGATCAAGCAGGCTCTGTCCGGCATGACACATGCGGACAATATTCGCTTTGATGGACTTTCACGTGTCTCGCATGTCACTGATGCAACCGACTGGCGCGTCGAGCTCCCGCTGCTTGTACTGACACCGGATTCCGAATCGGAACTTCCGGCGTTGATCAAAGCCTGCATTGACCTCGGCCTGACCATCATTGCGCGTGGCGGCGGCACGGGTTATACCGGCGGCGCCATCCCACTTGATCGACAGAGCGCCGTCATCAACCTTGAAAAACTCGACAAACTGGAGCCGGTAAGCCTCCAGCGATTGCCTGTCAGCGACGAACCTGCTGCAGCGCCGGCAATCATCGAGGCGCAAACGATAAGAGTCGGTGCCGGTGTGGTGACCAAGCGTGTCGCTGAGGCCGCCGAGCGGCTTGGCCTCGCATTCGCTGTTGATCCGACGTCGCAGGATGCGTCGACCATCGGTGGCAACATTGCGATGAATGCCGGTGGCAAGAAGGCGGTGTTGTGGGGTACAACGCTCGACAATCTCGTCTCCTGGCGAATGGTTGATGCGCAGGGTGACTGGCTGGATATCGAACGTCTTGACCACAATCTTGGCAAGATTCATTTGCAAGAGCGAGTTCGATTCCGGGTCAGTCGGACTGATCCGATCAGTGGCAAGTTAAAAGGCGAACCCGCTATCGTCGAAGCGCCGGGTGCATCCTTACGTCTGCAAGGACTCGGCAAGGATGTAACCGACAAATTTCTAGGTGGCCTGCCGGGCGCGCAAAAAGAAGGCTGTGATGGGCTTATTACGTCAGCGGTCTTTGTGTTGCATCGTATGCCACCAGCCATTCGAACGGTGTGCATGGAATTTTATGGCAAGGATTTACGCGATGCGGTTCTCGCCATTACCGACGTCAAAGACGCTATAGACGCCAATAAAGATATTCAGCTTGCCGGTCTTGAACACCTCGATGATCGGTATATCAAGGCCGTCAGCTATAGCGCCAAAGCGGCCCGGGGCGAACTACCGAAAATGCTTCTGCTTGCCGATATCGTCGGCGAAGATGACAAGGCTGTGGCCAGTGCCGCTTCAGTGGTCGTCCAGACCGTAAACGCGCGTGGCGCTGAAGGCTTTATTGCCGTCAGTGCCGAGGCTCGTCAACAATTCTGGGCAGCTCGATCACGTACCGCCGCCATTGCCGCACACACGAACGCGTTCAAGATCAACGAAGATGTGGTCATTCCTCTGGATCGCCTGGCGGACTACAGCGAGGGTATCGAGCGCATCAATATCGAGCATTCATTGTCCAACAAGTTGATGATGCTTGATGGCGTACGACAGCTGTTGGGAAGCAGTGAAGCCTTACGACTGATCGGTGCCGGCAGATCCAGTGACGAGGAAACAATGGCACTCGCCGATGCCAGTCTTAAAGCGGCACTTGAACAACTCAACGCGTTACGGTCTGAGTGGCTTGATTTGCTGGAACGGGTGCAGCGCGCGGACAAGCGTTTCCTTGCTGTGGTAGAAAAAAGTGGCAATAGCGATCCTTTTACCGAAGAGGACGAATGCGTGCAGGCTTTGTTGCGTCGTGACAAGCGTATTTCTTATCGACAATCAGTTGAGCAGGCCCTGAAGGAACGCTTCTCCGGCAAGCGTTTTGAAAAACTGCGTAGTCGTCTTGACGATATACACGGTGAGTGTCGGCCCAAGCGTTTGTTTGCCGCGTTGCATATGCATGCTGGCGACGGCAATATACACACGAATATTCCGGTCAATTCCAATGATTCGGTGATGATGCACCAGGCTGAAGCGATTGTTGATCGAGTCATGCATTTAGCCCGCTCACTAAATGGTGTTATCTCAGGTGAGCATGGAATAGGGCTGACCAAGATGCAGTACATGGACGAAGATACCGTCAGTGCATTCGCTGATTACAAAAACCAGGTTGATCCTGATGGTCATTTCAATCGTGGTAAGTTGATGCCTGGCTCGGGCCTTCACAACGCTTACACACCGTCGCTGCGCCTCATACAGCAAGAAGCCTTGATTCTCGAGCAAAGCGAACTTGGTGCGCTGAACGACAGCATCAAGGACTGCTTGCGTTGCGGGAAATGCAAGCCGGTCTGCGCAACACATGATCCCGGTGCCAATCTTTTGTATTCGCCGCGCAACAAGGTGCTGGGCACCGGTCTGATTATTGAAGCCTTTTTGTATGAAGAGCAAACTCGACGTGGCATTTCCATTCGCCACTTCGATGAAATGAATGACATTGCTGACCACTGTACGGTTTGCCACAAGTGTCTGGCACCATGTCCTGTGGATATCGACTTTGGCGAAGTGTCCATCAATATGCGCAAAGTGCTGAAAGACCGTGGACAACGACGTCGAAGTCTTGGAACGACTGCATCCATGGCATTTCTTAATGCCAAGGATCCGACCACCATCAAGTTCATGCGAAAAGGGATGGTCGATTTTGGCTTCAAGGCGCAACGGACTGCGACCGACATCGTCAAGCGTTTACCAGGTGTTGCCAAAGCCCGGGAACTTCCGCCGAACACGACCGGCAAGGTACAAGTTGTTGAGCAGGTCGTCCACTTCGTGAACCGTAAATTACCCGGCAAGGAACTCCTGCCAGCCAAGACGACTCGTGCCTTGCTCGGCATAGAGAATCGCGAGTATGTACCGATTATCCGTGATCCTGAAAAAACCGACGAGAACAGTGAAGCGGTGTTCTACTTCCCGGGTTGTGGATCGGAACGACTGTTCAGTCAAGTGGGGCTGGCAACCCTTGCCATGCTTTACGATGCGGGCAGTAAGACGGTGATGCCACCGGGCTATCTATGCTGCGGTTACCCACAAACATCCACCGGTGATGTCGACAAGGGCAAACAGATAACCACGGAAAACCGGGTCCTGTTCCATCGCGTGGCCAACACGCTGAACTATCTTGATATCAAAACCGTTGTTGTCTCATGCGGCACCTGCATGGACCAACTCTTGAAGTACGAATTTGAACAGATTTTCCCAGGCTGTCGTTTACTGGACATCCATGAGTATCTGATGGAGAAAAAATACTCTCTTGATGGTGTCGAGGGGGTCAAGTATGTCTACCACGACCCTTGTCACAGTCCGATGAAGACCTATCAACCGTTGAAGGTGACAGAATCCCTTGTTGGCAAGGATGTCACTCTGTCAGATCGTTGTTGCGGAGAAGCCGGCACCTTTGCAGTTGCAAGACCGGATATCGCGACGCAAGTACGCGCGCGAAAAGCCAGGGAATTAAAAGCCAATCTCGCCGCCAATGAGGTGCAGAAGAACGATAAAAACCACGATGTGCGTATGCTGACATCATGCCCCGCCTGTGTGCAGGGTTTAAGTCGCTATAAAGATGAAACCGGGATTGATACCGACTATATCGTTGTGGAGCTGGCTAAAGGTCTCTTTGGCGAGAGCTGGCACAAGGATTTTGTGGAAAGGGTCAACAAGGGTGGTGTAGAGCAGGTTTTGTTGTAGCAATACTTTTTTGCTTGATAAATATGACCTCGGCCTGTCGGTCGGGACGATATTGGTTTTAATCCTGGTTCGCAGAGTCGCTACGTAGAGTGAGTGTGAACCAGTTAGCGGAGTCGCTACGTAGAGTAAGTGTGAACCAGTTCGCGGAGTCGCTACGTAGAGTGTATATACCTGAGTGAAAGGGACAATGTTCCCCGCTCGATCAAGCTCGATCAAATATCGACCCGGAAGTCGGGCTCAACAGCTTGTGGTAAAGCTTCCCGGCGGACACATCCGTCATATTGGCAAGGTAGTCGGCAATGGCTCGCAAGCCAATTTCCTGATAGTTCGCATAAACCTCATGGGGTAACAGGCGCTTCGGATTGGCGGCGAATATTTCAAACAGCCGAACAATGACACGCTGCCCCTTGTACTGCAGCATTTGCAGTTCCGGACGCAAGATCACATGTTGCATGACAAAATCCTTGATCAGCAACAGTATTTTGTATGCCAGAGGCTCCATGGTCGCTTGTAAACGCAGCAAGGGGTCAGTAAACCCATCGTCTTCGCGTAGGGAAATGCTTCGAATCAGATAACCCACCAGGCGACTGATGGCGTGCTTGCGATCTTTTGATGATCCGCTGAACAGATCCTTGTTGAATGTATCCAGCTTGTCGCTAACGGGGTTTGAGCACAGTGAGGCGAGCACGTCAGAGACGTCGGAATCCCAGGCAGTGCGCTCAACGAGACCCAGGGCCAGAGCATCCTCAAGATCATGAATGCCATAGGCGATATCATCGGCCAGCTCCATGATGCTGGTATCAAAAGGCTTGAAATGCGCCTTCAAATGCCCTTTTCCCTTATCTCTGGTGCTGCGAAACCGTTTTTTGTCCGAATCGGAAAACGGCTCCAACATCCAGTCAAGTACATCGCTCTCCTGATCATAGAGACACTTGGGAGGTGACCAGTGATCGATATTCAGTGGCGTTGTCGTCTCCTCCGGCGTCTGCGGATAGCGTACGACTTCGGAATACAGAACCGGATATTTGATCGTGCCGAGCATCGTGCGACGCGTCAGATCGAGACCGCAATTCGGTGAATATTCGCCTAGCCTTGCCAGGATCCGCAAGGTTTGACCATTGGCCTCGAAGCCACCTTCGTCGCGCATCATGGCGTTCATCGCAACCTCGCCACCATGGCCAAAGGGTGAATGCCCGATGTCATGGGCGAGGCAGATAGCTTCTATAAGGCTGAAAGAAGGAATTAGCGAGGCATATTCTGCATTGGCGCTTTGATCACGCAACCACTCGCAGATTCCCGAGCCGACTTGCGCCACTTCCAGTGAATGGGTCAGACGGGTGCGGTAAAAGTCACTTTCCCCCAGACCGAGTACCTGGGTCTTTGACTGCAGGCTGCGAAACGAGGCACTGTGAATGATGCGCGCGCGATCGCGCTGATATTGGCTATCGTCTCGGGTACTGTTGAACCCGCGGTCCTGCTCATCGGTCCGATCCGAACGGCGTTCCAACCAGACACTCAAATGTAGCTCCTTGGCCAGGGCAATAAAGACAGGGGAGAGTTTATCAGCTCGCTTGACCTAAAATGAGTCTATGAGCGAGACAACATGACTACCACCAGCAAATCCTCACCAACCGAATGGCTGGATATCGTCGATCGTGACGATCGAATCATTGGCGCAGCACCACGAGGCATCGTGCATGGAAAAGCCTATATGCACCGCGCCGTGCATATCATGCTGTCCAATTCTGCCGGGGAGGTATTTCTGCAGCAACGCAGTCATGGCAAGGATACGAATCCGGGGCTGTGGGACACAAGCTGTGCAGGCCATATCGACAGTGGTGAATCGGTCGCTGTCGCGGCGGTACGCGAACTGGAAGAAGAGCTCGGTATCAGGCTCTCAACGGATGCCTTGATTGAGCGAAGTCGTCTCCCACCGAGTGACGAAAACGGCTTCGAGCACGTTACTCTTTATACCGCCGTATCAGATGAGTCCTTGACCCTTTGTCCTGCTGAGATTATCGATGGGCAATGGTTAAGTCCTGCCGCACTTGATGTGCTGTTGGAAGCAGATCCTCAGCGTTTCACCACGACATTCCAGCTTATATGGCACTCCATTCGTCACTACTTTCGAGAAGGTACTCGTGATAGCAACTGAACAACTCAAACTTCCGCTGATCGCGGCCCCCATGTTTCTTGTTTCCGGGCCGGAGATCGTAACAGCCTGTTGCAAGGCAGGAATAATCGGCAGCTTCCCGGCACTCAATCAGCGTACGGCCGAAGGGTTTGACGAATGGCTGAGCCTCATCGAAAACGAATTAAACGGTATCCCCACCCCGGGCTTTGGCGTCAACCTGATTGTGCACAAGACCAATCCACGCCTGCAAGAGGATCTCGAAACCTGCATCAAGCACAAGGTGCCCTTGATCATTACCTCACTCGGTGCTGTGCCCGAAATTGTTGATGCCGTGCATGCCTACGGTGGTCTGGTTTATCACGATGTCATCAATCTCCGACACGCGAACAAAGCGGCAGAAGCAGGCGTTGATGGTCTGATTGCGGTCAGCGCGGGTGCAGGTGGACATGCCGGTTTGCTGAGTCCGTTTGCGCTGATCAGTGAGATCAGAAAGTTCTTCGACAAGACGATCATCCTGTCTGGTGCCTTGAGCACGGGACGTGATATTGCTGCCGCGCAAGCGGCCGGTGCCGATTACGCCTACATGGGCACCCGCTTCATCAACACAAAAGAAAGTCGTGCCATCGACGATTACAAAAACATGATTATCGACGCGGCTGCTGCCGACATTGTTTACACCGACAAGGTCTCTGGCGTGAATGCCAATTTTCTCGGTCCGAGCATTGCGGCTGCTGGTGGTAACAACGAATCTCATGCTGGCATGGAGGTCGATTTTGGCAAGGAGCTTCTGGCCGACGAGGCCAAGGCCTGGAAGGACGTCTGGTCGGCAGGTCATGGCGTGGGCGGAATCGACGATATTCCGAACGTGAGCGACCTTGTGAGTCGTCTGCACGCCGAATACACAGCGGCGATTGATATTCTTGCCAAAAGCCCGTATCGCTAGCTTTAGCCGAGACTGTCGTCATGTCAGAACCAATACCAAACAAGGCCAGCGCGGTCATCATCGGTGGTGGAGTGACCGGCGCCAGTGTTGCTTATCACTTGGCGAAACTTGGCTGGCAAGATGTTGTTTTGCTTGAGCGTAAACAATTTTCCTGCGGAACCACCTGGCATGCAGCAGGCTTGATTGGCACCATGCGGGCCAATGAAAGTCATGCTCGTCTGGCGGAATACTCGATGCGTCTCTTGGGCGAACTGGAAGAAGAAACGGGACAATCAACCGGCTTTCGTCAGGTGGGTAGCCTGAGCATCGCGCACAGTGAAGATCGCTGGGAAGAATTACGTCGCGTCGCGTCCATGAACAATGCCTTCGGCGTTACCCGCGTTGATCAGATCACGCCCGAAGAGATCGGCAATCTGTTTCCATTGATTGATACCAACGGTCTGATCGGCGGTACCTTTGTCGAACACGACGGTAAAGGAAATCCGATAGAAATCACGACCGCTTTCATCAAGGGTGCGAGACTGTATGGCGCCAAATGCATTGAAGGGGTAAAGGTCATTGATGTCGATATCCAAAATCGCAAAGTCAAAGGCGTCATAACAGATCTAGGCCGTATCGATACAGACTATGTTGTCAATTGTGGAGGTATGTGGGCGCGAGAGCTTGGCAAGATGAGTGGTGTCAACATTCCGCTTCATGCTTGCGAGCACTATTATGCCGTCACCGAAAAACATGACTTGGTGACAAGCGACTTGCCTGTTTTGCGTGACCATGACAAGTGCATTTATATTAAAGAGGATGCGGGCGGCCTGCTTGTCGGCGCGTTTGAGAAGAAAGCCCGTGCCTGGGGTCAGCAAGGTATCCCCGAAGACTTCAGCTTCGACGAGCTACCGGGCCATGTAGAGGAGCAACTCATGCCGGTACTCGAGGATGCCATGATCCGTGTACCGATGCTACAGGACGTTGGCTGGCGCAGCTTTTTCTGCGGCCCTGAGTCATTCACGCCTGATGATCAATTTCATGTCGGTTTGTCACCAGAGGTGCAAGGCTACTTCGTCGCTGCGGGACTCAATTCTGTGGGGATCCAGAGTTCAGGTGGTCTCGGTAAAGTGTGTGCTGAATGGATGCACAATGGGTTTTGTCCACTGGATCTGTGGGGGAACGATATTCGGCGTATGTACCCGTTCATGGGCACCCGCGCGTTTGCCGCCGACCGTGCAGAAGAATCATTGGGTTTGTTGTACGACAATCACTTTCCATTCCGTCAATTTGAAACCGGTCGCAACATCCGCTTGTCGCCGGTACATCAGCGTCTGGTTGAAAACCGCGCTTGCTTCGGGCAAGTCGCTGGTTGGGAACGTCCCAACTGGTTTGCGCCCGAAGGTGTCAAACCCGAATACCAATACAGTTTCGGCCGTCAGAACTGGTTTGAATATTCAGCTGCTGAACACAAGTCGGCGCGCGAGTCACTGGCGTTGTTCGACCAATCCAGTTTCTCCAAATATCTCGTGCAAGGTCGCGATGCCGTCAACTGCTTGCAGCGCATTTGCAGTGCTAACGTTGACGTACAGCCAAACAGGATCGTTTATACGCATTGGCTTAATGATCGTGGTGGGATAGAGGCAGATCTGACCGTGACCCGTCTCGATGAACGACGTTTTATGGTCATCAGCGCTGCGGCCACGACGCATAAGGACCTTGACTGGCTCGCCAGACATATCGATGACGAAAGCCATTGCACCGTCACGGATATCACATCGCAATTTGCGATCTTCGGCATCATGGGCCCGAACAGCCGGGCCATGCTTGAGCCGTTGTTGGGTATCGATCTGTCCAACGATGAGTTCCCGTTCGGTCGCAGTATCGAAGCCGAGCTCGGCTATGTGCCGATTCGGATTACCAGGGTTTCCTTTGTCGGCGAACTCGGTTGGGAAATTTCTCTGCCAGCCGAGATGGCCATTGCAGGCTTTGACAAACTACTCGAGGCCGGGCAGTCACATGGGCTGACACTCGCGGGTCTGCATGCCCTGGATAGCTGTCGAATCGAAAAGAAGTTCCTGCACTTCGGTCATGATGTTGCCGATGAGGACACACCGCTGGAAGCCGGTGTGGGCTTTGTCTGTGCCATGGATAAATCCATCCCGTTTATTGGCTATGATGCGATTGCCAGACAGAAGGACAGTGGTTCGCATTTCAACAAGCGTCTCGTGCAGTTTGTTCTCGACGATGGCCAGCCATTGCTATATCACCACGAACCGATCATGCAAGGTGAGCATTGCGTGGGATATCTGACCTCAGGTAACTACGGGCACACCCTCGGGGCCTCCGTCGGCCTGGGCTACGTCAAGAGTCAGGACAAGATTACCGCCGATTGGCTTGCTGAACAGCGCTGGTCGATTGACGTCGGTGGCGAGCTGTTCACTGCCAGAGCCGGTCTCAGAGCCGCCTATGATCCGGCTGGCGATCGAATGCGTGACTGAATGCTGTTTGCTTAGCGCGCTCTGGAACAGACCGTGCTTGCCGGTAGTGGATTCCTGAGCTATTCACTGTGTGATGCGCATCCTTGAAACATCCCTGAGCGACGTCAAGATCATCGAGCCTGCCGTATTTGGGGACGATCGCGGATTCTTCATGGAAACGTGGAGCCGGCGTGACTTCGCCGAACACGGGATCGAACAGATTTTTGTGCAGGACAATCACAGCCGTTCGGAACGTGGCGTGCTGCGCGGCATGCATTATCAGATCAAACATCCTCAAGGCAAACTGGTCCGCGTCTCGCAAGGCGAAGTCTTTGACGTGGCTGTCGACATGCGAAAGTCATCACCTCAGTTCGGCCAATGGGCAGGTGTTGAACTTAGCGACACGAACAAGCGACAACTCTGGATACCGCCGGGTTTTGCTCATGGCTTTCTCGTTCTGTCAGAGACAGCCGATTTCCAATACAAATGCACCGATATCTACGCACCTGAACACGAGTGCAGCCTTATCTGGAACGATCCTGACGTCGGGATTGAATGGCCGTTGAATGAAATGGAACCGCGATTGGCGGCAAAGGACAAGGCGGGGCTCTTTTTTAACGATTGCGATACCTATTCATGATGAAGGTCTTCATCACTGGCAGCCCGGTGGGTCAGTTACATTGGGAATTATTGCGTTGTTGCCCGGACGGCATCTCGATCTCATCTGACGAATCACTCGATATCACTGATGCTGGCGCTGTTAAAAATGCGATTGCGGAAGTAAAGCCGGACGTCATCATCAATCCTGCCGCCTATACCGACGTTGACCAGGCAGAGGAAGATAGCGATCTAGCCCATGCAATAAATGCAAGTGGTGTTGTCAACCTGGTCGCGGCGGCGAGACTCATTAATGCTCACATCGTTCACATCTCCACTGACTATGTCTTTGGAACCGGCGATGGCTCACCGTTCAAAGTCGATGCAGCGGTTGGTCCGATCAGTGTCTATGGTAAAACCAAACTCGAAGGCGAGCGAGTCTTGCTGTCCGCTATGCCGGACAGCAGCGTGATCGTCAGAACTGCGTGGGTCTATTCATCGAATGGCAACAACTTCGTCAAGACGATGCTCAAGCTGATGGCGGAGCGTGATGAGCTTGGGATCATCAGCGATCAGATCGGATCGCCGACCTGGGCGAGATCATTGGCAGGTGCTCTGTGGTCAGCGACGCTCAAGCGTACGACCGGGATCCTCCACTGGACTGGTGGGGGAGTTGCAAGCTGGTATGACTTTGCGGTTGCAATCTCGGAGGAAGCTGTCGCGCTGGGCTTACTCGACAAGACCATCCCGATCAAACCATTGCGAACTGATCAGTATCCGACAAACGCTGTGAGGCCTTACTACAGTGTTCTCGACATCAGCAGAACCAGCAAAGCGCTGGACTTGAATGTCACGCACTGGCGAAGCGACCTGCGCGCCATGCTCAAGGAACTTGAATAATGGCAAACAGTCGCTCGCCCAGGCGCATGCTCGTCACTGGCGCTGCCGGTTTCATTGGTGCCAACTTTGTTCGCTATTGGCGTAACGTGCATGCTGACGATACGATCGTCATTATCGATGCACTGACCTATGCCGGCAATCGAGCGAATCTTCAAGGGATACTCGATGACAAGTGCCAGTTGGTCGTTGCCAACATTAATGACACCGAACTCGTCAAGGCCTTGCTACGCGATCATCAGCTTGACACGATCGTACACTTTGCTGCGGAAAGCCATGTTGATCGATCGATCGAAGGCCCTGATGCGTTTATTGAAGCGAATGTCCTTGGAACACACTCACTGTTGAAAGCTGCGCGACAAGTCTGGCAAGTTGAAGCGCTGGTGCCAGACAGACATCGCTTTCATCACGTATCCACCGATGAAGTCTACGGTAGTCTCGCTCCCACGGATCCGGCGTTTACAGAGTTAACGGCCTATGCGCCTAACTCACCGTATTCGGCAAGCAAGGCATCATCCGACTTTCTCGTTCGCGCCTATCATCACACCTATGGCATGAATGTGACCACCAGCAATTGCTCCAACACCTATGGCCCTTTTCATTTTCCGGAGAAATTGATCCCATTGGTGATCATCAATATCCTGCATGGAAAACCGTTGCCGATCTATGGGGATGGCAAGAACATTCGCGACTGGTTGTATGTAGAAGACCACGCGCGGGGAATTGAGCGGGTACTCGATAATGGCAAGACGGGTGAGACCTACAATATTGGTGGGGTCAATGAATGGACCAACATTGATATCGTCAATCTGGTTTGCGATTTGATCGACCAGCGCTTCGAGTCAAGTGAGCAATTGCGAAACGATTATCCCGACTGCCCGGCTACAAACAACAAGCAGAGTCACTCATTGATCACGTACGTGACAGACCGTGCAGGCCATGACTTCCGCTATGCGATCGACACGACCCGCATCAAGAACGAACTGGGCTATGAGCCGTTGATCAGTTTCGAAGCAGGTATCGAGAACACCATAAACTGGTATCTGGCCAACCGCCCGTGGTGGCAAGCCGTACTCGATGGTAGCTATCTGGACGACCGAGCCTGATAGCGACTTCAAAGCACTGCCCTGAATTCAGACACGATGTCGGCAACTGGCTTGACGTCGCGAACGCCGCCGGCACTTTTACCTGCCTGCCAGTAATCCTGGTAACCCGAACCTGCCTGATTAGCCTTTTTCAGTTTCCAGACCGACATAAGCGAATAGATGGTGCGCATCCAGTGACGTGTTTTGCGCCCTTTGAGCAGCATGCGCGCAATGGGGCCTGCTCGGGTGCCGGTTTTTTGAATGGTTGGTGTGTTGATAATCGCAACGGGTACGCCGGTCAGGCGTTCTGTTAACACTATATCGTCCGCGCTTGCCGCGATAATCGCCTGTTTGTAGTCGGCATGCGCTGTACATTCTGTTGACGCAATAAACCGTGTGCCCAACTGCGCACCTGTGTAACCCATGGTCAACGCGTTCCGAAAATCATCGGCTGTGCCTATCCCACCGGCGCAAATGACAGGTTTGCCAAACCCCTGCAATTCGTCAAGTAACTCTTTTGCCGCGATTTTTCCTGCATGCCCACCGGCGCGTTTGTTTACAGCAATAAAGCCATCTACTCCAGCGTCAAAGGCCTTCTGCGCAAAACGGGCATTGGTTACATCGTGAAAAATGACCGTGTCGCTGCCAGCAGCCATATCCACAATCCATTTCGGATCGCCGAGCGCGGTGACAAAACATTCAACACCTTCTTCAAGCGCAATTGTTGTCCATTCGCGGGTTCGTTTCAGATACGTCCTGGAGCTCGTTTCGATGATCAGATTCAAGCCGATAGGCTTGTCAGTCAGAGAACGAATTAGACGTAACCCGTCTCGGAAGTCATGTCCATGGACATAAGACAATGACATTGGCTGGACGATCCCCATGCCGCCAGCTGCGGAGACAGCTGCGACCAATTCCGGATTGCTGCAGGGGTACATGGCACCGCAAAAGAGCGGGACTTCAATACCGAGCATTCTGCAAACAGGATTATCCGCTCGGTTTGTATCGGTCATGCTTGAGGCCCGATCAACCAGGTCGCTGTCGTCGTACACACAATATCGCCACTCGAATCGCGAATCTCTGAAACCACCGGCACCTCGGTTCGTTCCTTGAATTCGGGCACCGTTGTCTTGCATTCGGCGAGCAGGTCGCCACGTGCTTTCTTGGTGTAGTCGACGTCAAGTTTTACCAGAATACCGTTGAACCCACCGGGCATACCCGACAGCATGGCGAGACCAGTTGAAAATTCAGCCAGATTGGCCAAAGCTATCGCGTGTACCGATCGCAGGTGGTTACGTATCCGACGCCGGTCTTTCAACAAGACTTGAGCGTGTCCGGGGACCAGAATCAAAACGCGTGATCGCATCGAGCCTGTGTACGGAATGATTATTCCCACCAACAGGCTGAACAGAAATTTACCTCCTGGAAGGGGAGACAAGCGTCCCCACCAGAGCAGCATCGTTTCGCCGATCGAGGCAGATTTGGGCGCGGTGGGTCTAGATTCCGACAAAGGGTTGGATGATCTTGCCAAACATTCCCTGAAATCTTACAGGAGAATGGGTGGCGATCAAGGCAATACACGGTTCGGCAGTATCAACCACGGGCTGATGTAGGTCATGACCGTCAAGATCTGCGATATCGCCAGCCTTGAAACGTCCAATTTCATCCTGATAGGAACCCCGCACGACAAACGTCAACTCACGATCGTTATGCGAGTGTGTGCTCAGGACAACACCGGGCGACAGGTGCAGTAGCTTGAAAGCCCCTTCACGTCGATGCCTGTCAGTCAAATTGTGCTGCTTGATGCCTGGTGCCATGCGTTTCCAGTCCAGCTCTTCGAGGCGGGAAGGGAGCAGACGCCCCAGTGGACGAGGAACATCATCAGCCACTGGCTTTTTCTTTATTTCGTCAGGGCTTGCGGACTGAGCAAGTTTTGCTCGCTGCAATATATCGCTGACCGGCGTCGTTACGCCAATCGTTTCATTGACCTCGAGCATCGCGCCACCGACATGGTCAGCCATCGCCGCACGTCCACGGCAGTAATGGCATACAGTCAAATGACAGGCAATCAAGGTTTCCATCGAATCGCTAAGACTGCCCGCGGCATAGTCTTGCAACGTTTCATCGGTCAAATGGTGGGAAATACTCATGTTATTGACTCGTCCTGAAGTTGCGTTCGCACAGCCTGCATGGCCAATCGAATGCGGGATTTAACGGTGCCAATCGGTAGGTCCAGCCAGGCTGCAATAGCCCCGTGTGACTGGCCTCGAAAGTAGGAAAGGTGCATGACTTGCTGCTGCTCTTGTGGCAGGGTTGCGAGTGCCTGCTTAAGTTGTTCTGCGGCCTGAGCATCGCTGACATACTTGGCTTGTGTGTCTTCGTCGGTTGTCTCGACATCAAGCATTTCATCATCGAGTTCGACCTCAATGCGGGAATTGCCGCGCAGGTAATCAATACGACGGTTTCTCGCAATGGTGAACAACCAGGTGCTCGCAGCAGCCTTTTTCGGATCGTAGCTTTCCGCTCGTCGCCAGACCGTCAACATGATTTCCTGTGTCAATTCCTCGGCGATCTGCTCGGTCATGCCTTTGCCCATCAGGAAGGATTTGACCCGGCCGCCGTAGTAGCTGTAAACGTCGGCGAATGCTGCTTCATCCTGACGTTGACCGATGGCGACGAGGTTGTCTCCCATTCGTTTGCGCAGCACCGCGTTGGCGCCACCGGCCGAACCGGCCTTTGCTCCTGTTTCCAACTCTCTTGTCACGACAGCTTCCATCATTTCAAACACGCTTACGCATCGGCGATCAATCCGGATCTTCGCAAATGGGTTGATCCGTCGGGGGTGTGACCTCCGTAGCAACCCCAGTATGTAATTCTCATTAGAGTAAACTTATCAAATGTTGATTGACGGAGACAGCCATATTGCTGTGGTGGGTAGCGGTGCCGCGGGGCTTGCAGCGGCCTGGCTACTGGCCAAAACCCATCGGGTAACGTTACTGGAAAAGGACGACCGATTAGGCGGACACGCCCACACGGCCGAAATATCCGGTGCGGATGGGCTTTGTATCGACACTGGGTTCATTGTCTACAACGAACCGTGTTATCCCAACCTGGTTGCCTGGTTCAACGAAATCGGTGTGGCGACCGAAGCGAGCGATATGTCATTCGCGGTGTCGCGTGATAACGGCGCTTTCGAGTACGCGGGTGGCCCGAGGTTCGGTCTGTTGGCGCAACCTGGCCTGCTGGTAAAACCAAGATTCTGGCGCATGCTGCGTGACTTGCTGCGCTTTTACCGCGAAGCGCCAGGCACGCTGAGTGACGATGCCACTGAAAGTCTGGGCGATTTCCTGGCTCGCAACCAGTACTCGGATGCCTTTGTGCATGATCACCTGTTGCCCTTTGGCGCCGCGGTCTGGTCAACCTCCAGAAAACGAATGCTTGACTATCCTGCCATGGCATTTATCCGCTTCTGCGAGAATCATGGTCTGCTACAACTGTCGGGGCGACCCCAGTGGCGAACCGTTACCAACGGGTCTCATAGCTACGTCAGGTCGGTGGAAAAAGCGATCGGTCAGGAAAATATCGTGACCAATTTCCACGTCAACCGCATCGAGCGTCAGAAGGATGGCGTGATCATTCACGCTCGAAACGGACAACACATTCGTGCTGACCACGTTGTCATCGCCACCCACGCGGATCAGGCGCTCAGCTGTCTTGACGACGCAAGTGAGCAGGAGCAAGCGCTACTTTCCCCGTTTGCTTATGAATCCAATCTGGCCATATTGCATACGGATACCCGCTACCTGCCGAAGCGCAAGCGGGCCTGGTGCAGTTGGAATTATGTTGAGATGGGTGGGGGTGCCACCGCACCCGTGTCGGTCAGCTATTGGATGAACCGACTGCAGAACATCGACTCTGACACCCAATATGTCGTGACTTTGAACCCGGAAGTGCCTCCGGATGAACACTCAATACTGCGTTCGCAAGTCTATGAACATCCAGTGTTTACGGGTGAAACCTGGCAGGCGCAACAACGCTTATGGTCGCTCCAGGGGCAGCGTCGTACCTGGTTTTGCGGTAGTTACTTCGGTGCCGGTTTTCATTAAGATGCCATACAGGCAGGCTTGGCAGTTGCCGAACAGCTCGGCGGCACATCGCGTCCATGGGCGCTCGACAACCCATCGGGAAGAATTTTCGTTCGCAAGCCCCCGGCACTTGAGTTGGTAGCTGCGTGATACCCAGTGCGCTTTACACCGGTGACGTTTATCACAGTCGCAAGCGCCCGCGCGAGCATCGTTTGCGTTACCGAGTATTCACATTGCTTTTGAATCTCGACGAGATACCGAGTATCGCCTCGTCGTTATGGCTGTTTTCGCACAATCGTTGGAACTTACTCGGCTTTCACGACAAGGATTTTGGTGAGGGCCGACAAGAATCACTGCGAACCTATATAGAGAGACTGCTGCAGGAAAACGACATCGAGGAATCTCCGGACACCATTCTCCTGAGCTGCTACCCGCGCATTCTTGGCTATGTATTCAATCCACTTAGCCTTTTCTATTGCATCAATGAGAAGGGGCGACTTTTCGCTGTTGTGCACGAGGTTCACAACACTTTTGGTGAACGCCACGCTTACGTATTGCCGGTGCTGTCAAATAGTCAAGAATGGATTCATCAGGAGGCAACTAAAGAGCTCTTTGTGTCGCCATTCGCCCAGATGAACATGCACTACGATTTTCGTCTCAATCTACCCGATGAAAAGCAAGTCATCGTGATCAAGGCAAGCGACGAGGACGGCGTTCTGATTACTGCAAGTTACACGGCCAGCAAGCAATCGTTGACTGCCGCCGCTCTGACGCGGGCATTCTGTCGGGTACCGCTGATGAGCTTCAAAGTCATTGTTGCTATTCATTGGGAAGCGTTGCGTTTGTGGATCAAACGAGTTCCCTGGTTTAGCCATCAACCAAAACCGAATCAATAAAAAAAGCAATAAACCATGACTGATTCCAATAGCGAGTTCGTTCAGCCTCGATTGCCCGTACATTACCGTCTGCAAAATCTTCTCGGTAGTGTTATCGGCCGGAAATTCGATCAAGTGCTTGATGGCATCAATGTCGGACAGTTAAGTTTGACTTGGCCAGACGGTCACACTACTCAGCACGGTGTTCGCTCTGAAAAACTCGATGAAAATGCGCATGTCGTCCTGCACAACTTCAAACCGATCCGACTGCTGATGTTCAATGGTCAGAATGGGTTTGCGGAAAGCTACCTCGCAGGCCATTGGACTTCCGACAGTCTTGAAAACCTCTTCCGGCTCATCATGAACAACGAAGAGAATATCCGGCAGTTGATTCGTGGCAGTCGTATTGCGCGGTTCTTCAACACACGTAAACACGGCAACAACGACAACACAAGGCAGGGCAGCCAGCGCAATATCGCTTATCACTATGATCTGGGCAACGATTTTTATTCTCTGTGGCTTGATCAAAGCATGAACTACTCTTCCGGTATATATGAAACCGGTAGAACACTCGAAGAGGCACAACAGAAAAAATTGTACAATGTCAGTCGATTGCTCAGCCCCAAGCCCGGAGCCAGAGTGCTTGAAATCGGCTGTGGTTGGGGCTCGATGGCAAAGCACCTCGCGTGCGAAAATGCCTGTGATGTACGTGCTATTTCGCTCTCGACCGAGCAGCTGGTTTACGCGCGAAACCATAATCAGGTTGCGAAAACAGGCGGTGAGCATCTCGGCAGTACCTGTTTTCAACACGAAGACTACCGAGAGGTCACGGGGCAATTTGATCACATCGTATCGATCGAAATGTTTGAAGCCGTTGGCGAACGGTATTGGCGGACCTACTTCCAGAAGATTCATGAACTGCTTGATCATGGGGGTACGGCAGTCTTGCAAATAATCACCATTCTGGAAGACTATTTCGACAACTACAGAGCCAATCCTGATTTTATACAGCGCTATATTTTTCCCGGTGGCATGCTCCCGACCCGAACCCAGCTGAATGCCTTGATCGAGGAGGCGGGCTTTGACCTTGTTCAATCACAGTGGTTTGGTGAAAGTTATGCAAATACCCTGAAAGATTGGCGGGAGCGATTTGAATCAGTCTCCCAGGATGTTCGTTTACAAGGGTTTGATGAACGATTCGTGCGGATGTGGCGCTACTACCTGACTTACTGTGAAACAGGCTTTCGCTTTGGGCGTACTGACGTCGGTCAGCTGGTTTTGTGCAAACGTTAACGTTTTAACGTATTTCACCTTTTGACGTGATCTGCGAGTGACAGGTCAGCGTAACGGCAAACGATGAATGCGATGACACGATTCTGGCCAATAAAATTTCCTGTGAAGACTGTGCTTGTGAGTGCTGTGTTTACACTGATGAGCGGGTGCTCCAATATGACCATTGAAGGCTTGGCGCGAGATACGCCGACGTTTGACTTTAGAGAATATTTCCAGGGGCACACACGTGCGTCTGGATGGTTCTCCGATCGCTTTGGCAAACCTCGTCGCCATTTCTGCGGTGATTTTATTGGTACAGATAGAAACGGTAAGCTTGAACTTGATGAAACACTTTACTACTCGGACAACGTCGTCGAAAGCCGGATTTGGCTGGTTGAGCTTGGCCCTGAAGGGAATTTTTCAGCAACATCAGATTCGCTGATAGGCGAAGCGACCGGTGAGTTCAGAGGTAATACGCTTGCAATGGATTACAACATGCGGGTGAAAATCGCGGAGGGTAAAGAGTGGGTACTTGCCATGAAGGATTTCATGATGCTGCAACCTGACCATAGTCTGCACAACATAACGCAAGTGTACAAATGGGGAATTCGTATCGGAACCGTCTCAACGCAATATGTTCGTCACGACGGTACACAAACCTGCAGTGAAGTTATCACACGCCAAAGTGGTTTTTTACCAAGTGTTAGGGGTGCCGAGAAGGCTGCTTGAGGTACTCAGCAGGCGTGATGGTTATTCGATCAGGTAGATAATCTGGCTGCCGTCCTTGCCCGTGAATGCAAGCCGCGACCAAATGAGGTTTTTGTCGTACCAGACATCGGCTTGAATTTGACCAGCAATGCGGTAGTGGTCAGTTGTAATGACACCTCGACCAGTTGTAATTTCCTCTTCACCCATTGACTGCATGTCAATAACACTAGCGTTACCTGTAATCGTATTGAAAATGCGCTGAGTACCAATCACATTGGCATTCCAGTGATTGCTGGCGAAATACAGGCGTTCAACCCTGCTTGTATCATTTGCACGGAAAAGCTTGCTACCGGCTTCGTCACTGGACATCGATACCGTGGTGACAGTGCTATTTTCGGTCGTCGTACCAGTCACGTTCATCAACTGGTCGTGTTCCCAAATTTCTTCACTAATGTAGTTGAAGGTGAACACAGGGATCTTCATTACAGTTACCCTGATGTTCGACTCGATCGAAACGTTCAGCCGATCGCCATTTCCGGAAAACCGGATTTCATGTGTGCCAATGCGCTTGCCCTTGCGGGTGATTCCGTACCGGCTTACTGCACCATAGCGATCGGCCAGCTCCCGTGCACCCGGGTGTGATTTCGCGGCTGCATAGGCTCTTTCTGCATTCCCAACGCTGAACAAGAATGCGCAGCTGCCTGTCAACGCGTGTAGAAAGCGTCGTCTGGAATATGAGTCGTTATTGTTCATGTCCTGTGTACGTGGCGGATACGTCAATGGTTCGCTTGCTTAACCAGCACCTCAGCTTTTTTTCTCGCAGTCGGAGGCTGTCATTTTGGTGGCACCCCAGCTGTTCATACAACTGTTCCAACCAGTCGGCATTATCGGGTGTGTGTCGTGCGAAGCGACGAATTGCGCCGAGCGTATCGTGTACGTTTCGCTCGCCGCGAACCAGACGCTCCAGCAGCGCTTGGTCACACAAATGAGGATCTTCTTTGGCATGATGAGGGATGCCGACACAGGTGTGATGATTGTCAAGGTACAATTGATGCACAGATTGCAGTAGTTCCTCATGTTCGGGTTCGAGCGATTTGAGCACGGCTAGCGATCGAGCCCCGCTGCGAGGATTTTGACGGTAGCCCTGATGCGCAATCAGGTAGCCATGGTGCCGCCAGAAGGCTTTGGCAGCGGCTGTATCAGCGAAGCTTGCACCAATGATGTCAATGGTGTCGGTGAGCGTGTTCTCGATGAATTTTAACAAGCCAGATGCAATCTTGCGCCGACGCCATGCAGGTGCAACGGCGATCCGCGTCACACGCGCATAGCGTGCATCCAGGGCGGTTTTCTGATTGGCCGTTTGTGCCAACAACTGAGGTAATAGTTGATGAGCAATGCGACGTTTTTTCGCAACGATGGCTTCGTGCAAAGATCTATCCAACTCGCCTTCAATGGCAACAAGTGACGCTGCCACACATTGGCCCGAAACCATGGCTGTAAATACCAACAGGTTTTCTGCATCGAGCAAATGTTGAAGATCAAGGACACTGGTTTGATAATGATGTTCACGGAGCAGCACAAAAATTGACTGTAGCAATTGATCATCAGATGCCAATCGTTCCTGATCGACGTGTTTGAAAATCGGTGCCGAAGACGACTTGTCCGGGGCAGTCAAAATTGGTGTGTCATTACTCAATAGCAGGCGATCAACAAACCATTCAAGTGGGTCTCCGGATTTCCATCGCCATGGAAGGGCAGGCTCGAGTTGACGCCAGCCCGGACGATGGTGGTCCAGCCATTCGGCAAATCGAATACTGAAACCGCGACCAGCGCTTTCGTATCCTTCAATTGTTGTTGCCAGAATTACCTTGGGGTAGCGCAGAACCCACTGTTGTAACAAATCCAGCGAGATGTTTGCCGCTTCGTCGACCAGCAAGGTATTTGCCGATCGATCCAGCACCTGATCTACCGCGACAAACGGTAAATTTCTGGCTCCTGCAGACTTTGTGACGCTGTTGATAGCGCCTCGATATGACGCTGTTATCAAAAACTCTTCGCCTGACGATGACAGGGTTGCCGCCAGGCGTCCCAGCAAGGTTGATTTGCCGCGTCCACGTTTGCCCACAAGCACAGCTACTGCATTGCCATCAGCCGCGCAAAGCTCGCGCAGTGTTATCAGCAGCCTGTCCTGTTCTACAGGCGATGTGGCGTCGGTGTCAGCTGTTTTCGATAATGATGATATTGGCGGTATCGCGCCAAGCAGCGACACCAGACGACGCCCGTACCGGGATAAATTGGCCCATTCATCGAGTGGTGAGGTAATCCAGATAAAAACTCCACCTTGCTGAACCGTTCCTGCCAATGATGCGAATAACCCTGCGTCAAATGCTCTTGCATAAATGGCTGTTGTACATTCCGAGCCAAGTATTTTCGTTAGTTCATCACTTCGATCTCGAGAACGGGGCTTGTCCAGCACGACAACATTGCCTCGCAAGTGTTCGGCAGTCAATCCACGCCAATCAACAGACTCGGTGTTGAACGTCGTTTCAATCACAATCAACGAGCGGTAAAGCGTGTTGTGAGCTCGCGTTCCAATTCTTTCGAACAACGCCTGTGCCCCAACGGCATTGCTGACTGAATGGCGAGAAACAGATGTCGGCAATTCACACCGCATGTCAACGCTCATGGATAAACTGTGTCCATCTTGAAACTTGCTGTTTCAGGAAATTCTCCTCCAAGTGGTATTGGTACAGGATGTATTAGACGGCCAAGGATGGCCGACTTTTTTTTGACTCCCTACCCAAATCGGTAATTTTACCGACCTTGAACCTTTAATTCGCGATGCCGACCTGCCATTCTGTGCGCTGTGGCACCGTATATCAGGTATTCCTCGCACACAATATTCGTCCCAAGCTAGAATAAACGGTTGGGTGTCGCGATCGCAATGATGATCGAAAAAAGTCAAATTCATTTTAGGATCAGTGAGTTAGGCCGCATATCGTGCTTCTGAGCCAGGGTCTTCCCGGGGGCAGTTGCTGCTCTCATTGCTTATTTAGGCGTCCGACTCTATTTGTTTTGCGTACAATCACGGTCTAGCTTTACGGCTGGGCCTGCACTGTAGGCTGATTTCGAAAAAGGATGACCAGACAGGCTCAAGCAATACCTGTTCTAGATCTGTTCCAAATTGCTGTGTATATTTTCAGTCACTTTTCAAACGAGGATCACTTAATGATCAAGAAGTATTTAGCTCTATCGCTCGTCACTGCAAGCATGTTCGTTATGGGCTGCTCTTCAAGCGATGACGACGACACACCTGACACACCAGTGACACCAACCAATCCACCGGCAACTCCGGGCGTGGGTGGAACTGCTTTCGACACAATTGTTGGCCGTGCCGATTTGTCAACTTTGCTGGCTGCCATCAATGCGGTTCCTGGTTTGGCTGACACGCTCGATAACCCGGAAAACACTTTTACCGTTTTTGCACCGAACGATGATGCGTTCAATGCGCTTGAAGATTCAAATCCAGACGACCAAGCGATTGAGGCTCTCCTCGGTGATCCGGATACACTGGGTCCGATCCTGACTTTCCACGTCATCAGTGGCGCTGTTGATTCAACAACTGCTTCAAGTGCAGTTGGCACACCTCAAGTTACGGTTAACGGTGCGACGGTTGATCTGGCCGCAAGTGCAACTGCACCATCCGGTCTCAGCATCAATGGCGCTGACATACTCGAAGTTGACCTGGCGCCCGCTGAAGGCGGTATCGGTTTCGTTCACGTAATCTCTGCCGTTCTGATTCCGCCTGCACCAGCTCCGGGTGAAACCGATGGTGGCACTGACGACGGTGGAACTGATGGTGGTGACGGTGGTGGAACCGATGGTGGCGGCACACCAGGTGGAACCACTGGTCCAGTAGTAACTGCTCTTCAAGGAGCTGGCCTCGGTGCTTTTGTCGCATTCCTCGACACCAACATTGGTAGCCCTTCCCTGGAAGACAACACCTGGACGGTTTTCGCACCTACTGATGCTGCACTCGCTGCAGCTACAGGTACCATTAGCGAACAGGACCACATCTTTGTAGGTGGCAATCTGTCTCCGGCTGAATTGGCAGCGCTGAGTGAAATTGTCACGAATGGAAGTAATTCATTCGCCATCGGCGGTGATGAATCAGACCTGACTGTCGGCGGTTTCACAGCCACGCTGATTGATACCGGTGATGCTGGCGCCACGGTGTACAGCATCGATGGTGTCCTGCAGTAAAATCGTCATTATCTGACGAACCGAAAAACCGGCTGATCGTCTGATCAGCCGGTTTTTTTTTGCCTGAAGAATACGAAGCAAACTTCCCGTTCGACATGTCATGAGCCTGCATATAAACAGTCAGTTCGATAGCGGCAACATCTCGGTCCGGTCTATCGAGATCGATACCAATGGTGCCCACCGTGTCAGTCTCACCATCAACCTCGATAATCAGTCTGAGTTTCTGCAGTGGTTCCATTTTGAAGTCGCAGGACTGTCTGGCAAACGAATTCACTTCTCAATCGACAACGCTGGCGACACCACTTACCCTGACGGGTGGAAAGATTTCAATGTGGTTTGTTCGTCCAATTGTCTGGAATGGCAACGCCTGCCAAGCAATTTCAATGGGCAGTCGTTGAGCTGGACTGTTGCTTCAGCGGTCAACGTTATGCGTTTCGCCTACTTCGCGCCTTATTCGCTTGAGCGACAGGCAGAATTTCTCGGCGCCGTCAGTGACCATGGTGGCGTCAGTTACGAATCACTAGGGCAGACGCTGGACGGGCGACAACTCCCGTACCTGGTGATCGACACGCATCCAGACGATGAGCGCGAAGCGCAGTACCCTGTTTGGGTTGTCGCCCGCCAACACCCCGGCGAAAGCATGGCCTCTTGGTGGATAGAGGGATGGTTGGACCGCTTGCTCGATGAAGACGATGCGACCAGCCGGGCCTTGCGGCGAAAGGCTGTTATCCACGTCATGCCCAATATGAATCCTGATGGTTCTTACCGGGGGCACCTGCGAACCAATGCGGCGGGCGCCAATCTGAACCGGGAATGGGCTGCACCATCGATGGAATCCAGCCCCGAGGTCTACCTGACCCGAAACCAGATGGACAAGACAGGCGTTCATCTGGCCCTTGATATCCATGGTGACGAAGCCCTGCCTTATAATTTCATCGCAGGCACTGAAGGCGTGTCTGGCTGGGACAAGCAAAGAGATCAGCAACTCGCCAACTTCAAGCACACTGTCGCGGCGTTAAATCCCGACTTTCAGACCGTTCACGGTTATCCTCGGAACCGTCCTGATAGCGCGAATTTACGTTTTTGCAGTAACCAGCTGGCGAGTAGATTCAACTGCCTGGCGATGACACTGGAAATGCCTTTCAAAGACACAAAAGACACGCCGCGACCAGCGGTTGGTTGGTCTCCGGATCGATGTCAGCGACTTGGTGCTACATTCGTCGATGCGGTTTATCTGACACTGATTGATAAACTGATTCGTGTCTGAGGTTTTGCAACTGACGGCTGCTTACTGAAACGCGGTCTCAAAGAAGCTCCGCAGTTTTCGTGAGTGCAATCTCTCTGACTTCATCTCGCCGAGTTTCTGCATGGCTCGCATCCCGATATCCAGATGCTGAGCCACTTGATTCTGATAAAAATCTGATGCCATGCCGGGCAGTTTAAGCTCGCCCTGCAATGGCTTGTCCGATACACACAAGAGCGTACCGTACGGTACTCGAAGCCGAAACCCGTTAGCCGCAATGGTGGCTGATTCCATATCCAGCGCGATAGCCCGCGATTGAGACAAGCGTCGAACCGGTTCGCGCTGATCCTGTAACTCCCAATTGCGATTGTCGATTGATGCAACCGTTCCAGTTCGCATAATGCGTTTAAGCTCATACCCGTCAAGCCCGGTAATTTCAGCGACTGCAGACTCCAATGCCACTTGAACCTCTGCCAGTGCGGGAATGGGCACCCAGACAGGAATGTCGTTGTCGAGAACCTTGTCTTCACGCACATAGGCATGGGCCAGAACGTAGTCTCCCAACTCTTGAGAGTTTCTGAGTCCTGCGCAGTGCCCCAGCATCAACCAGGCATGCGGCCTGAGCACGGCTACATGGTCGGTAATCGTCTTGGCGTTTGATGGACCGACGCCGATATTGATCATGGTAATCCCGCTATTGTCAGGCCCGATCAAATGATAAGCAGGCATTTGCGGGTTACGAGTTGGGGCGACGCCACTTGAAGGTTCTGATTCTCCGGCTTCTGTAAGTACATTTCCGGGCTCGACAAACGCAAGGTATGAGCCGTCGCCGCTCGTCATCAAGCCCCGCGCATGGCGACAAAATTCGTCAATATAGAATTGGTAGTTGGTAAAAAGCACATAGTTCTGAAAGTACTTCGGATCGGTTGCCGAATAGTGCACCAGACGATGCAAGGAATAGTCAATCCGTTGGGCAGGAAATGGCGCTAGTGGCATCGGCAAACCTTCCTCGATCTCCTGAGTTCCATTGACGATATAGTCGTTCACATGTGCGATATCGGGTACATCAAAGTTGTCACGTAGTGCTGTGGTTATTGCCTTTGGTGTCTTTACCGCAAGCGGTGAACCCGCTTCCAGCGCAAAGTGCAGTGGAATAGGAACGTCTGACTCCACGATCTCGACAGATTCATTGTGGTTCGCGATCAATAGCTCCAGTTGCCGGATCAGATAACTCTGGAATAAACGCGGATGCGTGATTGTCGTAGAGTAAAGCCCGGGCTGATCGACATGTCCGTACGACAAGCGCGAATCCACACGCGCATAGGTACTGTTGCGAAAGCGTACCTCGGGATAGAACGTTCGATATTTGCCCGGTGCAAGTTCCTGTTTCAGATAGCGCTCAAATGCGTTTCGAAGAAAGGTCGTGTTGCGCTCATAAAGCTTGATCAGTTGATCAACGGCGGCAGCTGCATCGGTAAAGCTTGCGCCGGGCAGAGTAGGGGGGGAGTGAACTGTGTCGGTCATGGCTCTCGTCCGAAAGTTCTAGACAAGGTTAGCACTAATCTCGTCGATACAGCAAATACGTAAACGCCAAAAAAGTTGCCAGTAGATAAGCGAACCCGAGTCCAGAATGCTGATTGACTTCGAGCAACCAGATCGAACCACCAAACAAGAAAAAGCCGATCACCAACCAGAACTGGGAGGCATAGCTCTTCACCAACAAGTAAGACAAGCCGCCGCCTCCTGTCACCACGTCAAAAAATCGCTTGTTGAACGCGAGTCTGAAAAACGAGGAACAAAAAGTGATCACGATCAGCAAGACGATACTGCTGTCAAAAGTGTATCGAAGCGCCCAGGAAAGCGCGTAAACCACCACTGCCCAACGATAAACTATTTCCACCGAAACTCGATCAATTGAGTTTTTGATCAGTAAGAAAAGTACAGAAAACACCAGTGCAAGGACCACCACGATCAAACCCAATCGCGCGAAGTCCTCTTGGACAAAGAGAAATAAAGACACCGTCCAGAAGTGGCTCTCCAGGTAGAGAAATATTCCATCAATCAAAAACACCGGGCGAGATCCTCGCCGGTCTTTGAATGTGAGGCTATCAGTTAACGAAACCTTCGATATCGTCGGGAGGCGCTTGTCAGCCCCGGAATGTGTCACCAGGCGCCAGGCGCCTGCAAGGCTGATCAGTGCCGACAAGCTTAATAACCAGACGAGTCCCCCGTGATCGAGCAAAAAACCACCCACCAGAATGCCAATTTTTAGAATGATGGTGACAAAGATCTGGAAGTTGCCAAACTTTCTTCCCGTATCATTTTCCCCCAGCTGTCCGGCAAAAAGCGTCCTTTGTGTTGTCCAGAAAAAAGCATTGTAAAAACCATTGAGCAAACCGATGGTCATGATTCCTGCGGTATTTATCTCATCGCTGGCAAATACATAAACGCTTCCAATCAGGCACAGCTCCAACACAAAGCTGCAAGCGACCAGGCGCCCGACAGAGATTCGCGCGGCCAGGATTTGCCAGGCGCTCAAGGCCAGGCAAAACCCGATTCCGGAAAACCCAAGCAGAACACAAAGCTCGACAAGGCCAAGTCCGTTTTGCCACAGATAGACAGGTAAAAAGAACGGCAGCAAGCCGATCAGGAAGGAGTGCAGTCCGAGAAACTCGTAGAAAAAACGAGATCCCACTAGAAAATATCGGAGTCCGCGATCACCAGCGAATCCATCGCCTTGTAAAAATCAGCAAGGTCTTCTTTCTCGCCATAACGTGGATAATCGTGCATGCGTGTATAGGGCCGAGAATTGACTTCCAGGAAAATACACTTTTGATCTGTATAGGGCACATCAATGCCCTTTTCAAAAATCACGTCAATGCCAAACAGCTTTGCATCAAACGCTTTGATCACGGTCAAGAACAGTTCACGATTAACCGCTGGAATCGTGTCTTGATCAATAATCTCAACAACACCTCCAGGTGCCAGTGCGACGCGATTAAACAAATAAACTCGTTCTCCGTCATCAGGGACTGATGCAAGCGATAGCCCGTGTTGTTTCAAGTAATGCACAACCTGAGGTGATTTTGCTATCGGGTAGATAGTCGGGTGCAAACCCATCTGTTCGCGAAGGGCATTTTCATCGTCAATCAACTTGTCGATTGGATCCTTACCGTTTCCATCGACAAATGGCGGGTATCTTCTGATAACCGATACCATGTCAGTATCTGTAGCCAATACCCGGTAGTTGGCTCCGAGCAAATACTGCTCGACAATACTGCTAGGCCACCATACTTTGACCAGCAAAGCCGCCTTCCACAATTCCTTGAAGTTACTGATAGGGAAGTGACTGCCTCGCGAGAAGCCGCTGACATTAGGCTTGATTACCAGTGGGAAGCCGTGTTCCCTGGCGAATCGATGTGCTTTGAAAGGGCTGAAAAACAAGTCTCCTTTCGCATGAGGAATATTGTGTCGCTCAAACATTTCGCGTGCCTGCCGTTTCGACCGACTGGCCTTGCGTACTGCGAGGCTGTTGTAGTTACTGCATCCAGCCATGAACCTCTGGCTGATCCAGCTATAGATAATCGTCTTGAGTGACTTCATCAGGGTTGTGTGTAGCGCTGGCCGATGGTTGGCTTGGGCGACTTCGTATTTTTGCGCTTGCCGTACGTCATCATGCGGGTAAAGATCGGCTGAGGACGTTCAACCGGTTTGATCATTTTGGTCGCCTTTGCCAGCGCCATCATTGAACGACGAATAAAGCGAAACTTCTCCCGCCAGCTGTAGGTACTGTCAAGTAGGTTGATTGGCATCGGCAAAAAGAGATTGATTTCGATGACGTGGAAATCTCCGGCAACCAGTGACTCGTAGGAGTCCGCACGAACACTCATCCGGCTAATGCCAAATTCCCCGATCTCACTGAGGTATGAGGCCAACTGCGCACAATCTTCGGCTGAGAAATGGGCCGTGACATCCGCGTAGCGCGTATGGCGATTGTATTTGCTGTTGATCGGGTAATTCTCACTGTTATTGATAGCCTCAGTGATCGTCAACACATCATGTACGGCATCGTCGCGGTTGGCATCGATGCTGAATATCTCAAATTCGCGCGCGCCTGGAGCCGCCTGCTGCATCAAGTATCTTTTGCTGCTGGTACTCAGCTCGGCGCGCATCTGCTTCAACTCATCAAGGTTGTCTGCGCGGCGAATGCCATGGGCATTCTGGCCCCATTCCGGTTTCATGAAGACCGGGAAGGAGGTCGGTTCCAGAGCCTCGCTGTCTATATGCTGGGCGAGGCGCCACCGGTCCGGGATCAGCTGATCCAGGGACAGTTTCGAGAAAATACCCTGCTCGTCCGAAAAATAACGGGCATTCAGCTGGAAGTATTTCCAGGGGGCAGTCAGGATCCTCAGGCAACTGAGGATGTAGGTAATAATTAGTATTATGGTGATGTGCATGACAGACCGACGCCGAATCCTTAGACCAATATTACAGTGAGTCGCTATCTAACTGCTAGCAGGATATCCAACCCATTCTTGCAATACTGTTATTTCTAGAATCGTTTATTCTAGTATCTCAGAAAGGGGTCTTGCTAGAAGGTTCCCAAATGACCAACATTTCTGTTGCTTTTCTAAGGTTGCCGGATAGTGAGCTCACCATCTCGCTGAACGAGTTCGAAATGCCTGAGAAAGCTCATTCCAAGTAGGGCAGTGTCGGTCATACCGGGATTGATGTGAGCCCGGACATATCCCTGTTTCAGCGGGCCGATCGACAGGGAGTCCAGGGTCGTTGCATAGACTGTTGCCGTGCCATTGGCTGTAGACACGCGATAGGGAAGGCCCCGGACCAATCCGATTTCATCCGCGAGCGCCTCTGGAATGCTGATCCCAGAGGCTCCGGTATCAACAAGAAACGGCACTTTGATGCCATTGACCAGCCCGATGACGACGAAGTGTCCGTACCGATCGGCCTTTAATTTCACGCCTTCCCCCGCTTGCGCATCGGACTCCAGTAGTACGGCGGCTCGTCGAGCTTCACGACTGTCCAGCCAGTGATCGGCCACCCAGGTACCCGCGGCCAACGCCAGTACCCAAGCCCCGATCAGTAGCCACTTTCCATGACGCCCGACGAGATCTGGCGGGCCATTCACGCCTTTTGGTTTAAGATCATTCGTCATAGGTCTTGCTAAGTGACCTTTGGGTGCAATAATTGGGTAGAATTGCGGGTTTACCGCAAACGGCACATGCGCCGGACCAGCCACGCCATCATTATCGGCACCGCTGTCCGGATCTGTGCCGTTTTCTCGTTCCTAAGTGAGTACTGACATGACTGACCTTAGCAAGTATCGCAACATCGGCATCTTCGCGCACGTCGATGCTGGCAAGACCACGACCACTGAGCGAATTCTCAAGCTTACCGGCAAGATCCACAAGACGGGTGAGGTTCACGATGGTGAAGCGACCACCGACTTCATGGATCAGGAGCAGGAGCGAGGAATCACCATTCAGTCTGCTGCGACCAGCTGTGAATGGGATGGTCATCGCATGAACATCATCGACACGCCAGGACACGTCGACTTTACCATCGAGGTGTATCGCTCGCTGAAAGTGCTTGACGGTGGCGTCGGCGTATTTTGTGGTTCTGGCGGTGTTGAGCCGCAGTCTGAGACCAACTGGCGTTATGCCAATGACTCTGAAGTTGCGCGGATCATCTTCGTCAACAAGCTCGATCGAATGGGCGCCGATTTTTATCGCGTTGTCGACCAGATCAAGAACGTGCTCGCTGCGCGCCCATTGGTCATGACATTGCCGATTGGCACGGAAGACGATTTTGTCGGTGTCGTCGACCTTCTCACTGAAAAAGCCTACATCTGGGACAACACAGGTGACCCGGCCGCATTTGAAGTCACAGACGTCCCGGCTGACATGGTTGACGATGTCGCCAAGTACCGGGAAGAGCTGATCGAGTCCGCTCTCGAAATGGACGACGTCGCGATGGAAAAATATTTTGACGGCGAAATCCCTGATATCGATACACTGAAAGCGTGTATCCGCAAAGGCACCATCGATCTCGAATGGTTCCCGACGTTCTGCGGTTCAGCATTCAAGAACAAAGGCATTCAGCCAGTTCTTGATGCCGTTGTCGACTACCTGCCGAACCCCAAGGAAGTCAAACCTCAGCCTGAAGTTGATCTCGAAGGTAACGAGACGGGTGAATTTGCCATAGTCGATGAGGGGAAGCCTCTGCGTGCACTGGCGTTCAAAATCATGGACGACCGTTACGGTGCGCTGACGTTTATCCGCGTCTATTCCGGGATGTTGAACAAGGGTGACACCGTACTGAACACCTTTACTGGCAAAACCGAGCGTATCGGCCGAATTGTGGAAATGCACGCTGACTCTCGCGAAGAGCTCGACAGCGCGCAAGCTGGCGATATCGTCGCCGTGCTTGGCATGAAGAACGTACAGACAGGGCACACGCTGGCAGACCCGAAAAACCCGGCGACTCTGGAACCGATGGTCTTCCCGGATCCGGTCATCTCAATCGCTGTGTCACCCACCGACAAGGCGGGCACTGAAAAGCTTGGCGTCGCTATTGGCAAAATGGTCGCAGAGGATCCTTCCTTCCGCGTCATGACTGACGAAGAGTCCGGTGAAACCATCCTGATGGGTATGGGGGAGCTGCACCTTGACATCAAGATCGACATTCTGAAGCGAACACACGGTGTCGAAGTCGAAGTGGGCAAGCCACAAGTGGCCTACCGCGAAACGATTACGCAGCCGATCGAAGACACCTACACACACAAGAAGCAATCGGGTGGTTCGGGTCAATATGGTCGTATCGACTACATCATCGAACCGGGCGAGCCGGGTACCGGTTTCGAATTTGAATCGAAAGTCACTGGCGGTAATGTCCCACGCGAATACTGGCCAGCGGTTGAAAAAGGTTTTACCCAATCAATGGACGAAGGCGTGCTGGCGGGTTACCCGTTGCTCGATTTCAAAGTCACCCTGAATGACGGTGCTTTCCACGCGGTCGATTCATCTGCCCTGGCGTTTGAAATCGCAGCGAAAGCCGCCTACCGTCAGTCAATCCCAAAAGCCGGCCCACAAATAATCGAGCCTGTGATGAAGGTTGACGTGTTCACGCCGGAAGATCACGTCGGTGATTGTATCGGTGACCTTAACCGTCGTCGTGGCATGATCAAATCTCAGGATGCGGCTGCCACTGGTGTGCGCATCAAGGCTGACGTACCACTATCCGAGATGTTTGGTTATATCGGCGACCTGCGTACGATGACATCAGGGCGTGGCCAGTTCTCCATGGAATTCAGTCATTACAGCCCATGCCCTAAGAACGTTGCCGAAGTGGTCATCAAGGAAGCGCAGGAGCGCAAGAACGCTTGACGCCTACCGGCCTGGCCATGGTCTCCTGACCATGAAGGTGGTTGAATCAGAAGCCCGCTTCGATACACTGAAGCGGGCTTTTTTCATGTCATTTCAACGTGTCGCGAACGGCCATTGCCAGATGTCTGTCAGTGACATTGAAAATCGACCACCAGCGCCGAATGATCCGACAGGTGGGATTCGCGCAAATTGTGCGCATAGTTGACGGTCGACAGGTACGGTTTCAGATGTGCATTGCACAGGCAGTGGTCGTATCGATAGCCGTTGCCTCGGGGGCTGATCCAGGTAAATTCCCGAGCCTGTTTCCCTTGCTGTTCTCGCCAGACGTCGTCCCAGCCTCGTTGCAGCAAGGATTGAAACAGGTGAGTGTTGGTGAATGTCTTTGTATCTGAATCTTCGAAGGGAATGCCGCAGTTCAGGTCGCCGATGATCATTGCAGGCGTTTCCAGCAGCTCAGGGTTGTCGAGTAGCGCGGCGAAATACGGTATTTGTTTTTTCTTGTGTGGAAAATGAGCGGCGAGGATTCTAATATCGAGCGCTGGCGTATTGATGATTGCACTGATGGCGAGGTGCGGTTGAATATCATCACGGTCAAACTCTGAAAAGGGCATTGCTGTCAGTGGGTAGCGTGACGCCATGAGTACTGCATTGGTTCTCGCTTGCGTGTCTGGTATCAGTCGGTGAGTCAGGTTCAATCGATCGAGCGCGTCGACGATATGATGCGCTTGTTTGCCATTGCGAAATTCCTGCAGGCTGACGACATCCGGTGCGATCTCAATGATCGCATCAGCGATCCCTGTCGCCCGTGTACCACCACCTTGCAGAATGTTCCAGCTTAGCAAGCGCATTGCTTACTGTTCCTTCCATCCACGTACATAGTATTTATCTTTCCATTCAGCGAACAGCGTATCAATTTGCTCACGTGAATCGCTTACACAGATTTCATGCGCTAGTGGCGCTTTTCGGTTTGGGCTGTAGTCAGTCAGGTGCAGCACGTAGGCGGGGAACTCTCTAGACGCTTCCTCTTTATTGGTTTTCCACAGCAGAAGTTTTCGGACCATCGTTGCACCTTTAAGGGTTTTG
>CALDSR010000046.1 GCA_937924505.1 uncultured Granulosicoccus sp.
CGATAACGCCATCGTGTTCAATGAGGTCAGTCTGAGCAGATCCGGGCATCGAGTATTCGACAGGCTGAATCTTTCGCTGCGATGTGGCCGATGGCATGCCGTTGTAGGTCGCAGTGGCGTGGGAAAGACCAGTCTGCTGCGTTTGCTGGCGACGCTGGAGACGCCAGACTCTGGCCATATTGAATCCGGTGGCGTTAAAGAACTATCTCGACAGATTGCGTACATGTCTCAAGAAGATGGATTGCTACCGTGGCTTAACGCATTGGACAATGTGCAATTGGGGGCAAGGCTACGAGGGAGCGTAGACAGTGACTCTCGGGCCAGAGCCTTTCATTTACTCGAGCGGGTGAATCTTCAAGATTGGGCTACAGCTTTGCCGAAAGCTCTTTCGGGAGGGATGCGGCAACGCGTTGCGCTCGCCAGAACACTTTTCGAGCAACGTCAACTGGTGCTGATGGATGAGCCTTTCTCCGGCCTCGATACCATCACGCGTGATGAGCTGCAATCACTGTCTTACGATCTGCTTGGCGGTAAAACCGTTGTGTTGGTAACGCACGATCCGAGCGAGGCATTACGCTTGTGCCATTACGTTCATGTCTTGCGGCCATTGCAGACTGACCAGGTGTCCGAAACTACCCAACTTGAATTAACGGGTACCCCGGCACGCTCTATTGAAGACCCAGTGGTTATGGCCGGCATGCCGCAACTCTGGCGACTTCTGAAGCAGGTGGCGCATGCCTGAAGTTATCAATAACACTATGAGCGGTGTGAGCGGTGTGCTTGTCAGGGTTGCAAGAATACTCGCCAGCGCATCACTCATCTTGTTTTGCTGGCATATTCTGGTGGTCATAACGGAAGTTCCCGCATTCATATTTCCAGCTCCGCTTGTCGTAATTGCTACCTCGATAGATCAATACGATACATTGGCGGCGCATAGTGCGATTACTTTGTTCGAGATTATTGCAGGCCTGTTTATTGGTATAACGCTGGGCATCATCAGCGCCGTTACACTAACCATTTTCAAAGGTTCGAGGCAATGGGCTCTACCCTTGATGGTAATCAGCCAGTCACTGCCAGTATTCGCATTAGCTCCTTTACTAACCTTGTGGTTCGGCTATGGCATGGCCTCAAAAATTGTCATGGCCACCCTGATAATATACTTTCCGGTTGTAGCTGCAACTTTTGACGGCTTGCGACACACAAGTCGCTCCATGATTGACCTCGCCAGTACTTTGGGCGCTACTTCATGGTCTACGCTGTTCCACATCAGGCTACCCGCAGCCCTGCCATCAATTGCGTCCGGTATACGAGTTGCGACATCCATCGCCCCGATAGGGGCGGTCGTTGGGGAGTGGGTCGGCTCCAGCCAAGGTCTGGGCTATCTGATGCTCAATGCCAATGGGCGCATGCAAACCGACCTGATGTTTGGTGCACTGCTGTGCTTGTGCCTTATTGCTGTATCTCTTTATTTTTTTGTCAATACATTGCTCGACCGTTGTTTGTACTGGAGCACTGATTCAAGTTTTTATTCACTACCCAAAGAACCCGCAAAATCATGAAAAACCTCTTGTTAGTAGTCTTTTTATTAGTCACTACCACTAGCGCCAAAGCCGCTGAAAAATTAGTCGTATTGCTGGATTGGTTTGTAAATCCCGATCATGCTCAATTGATCATCGCGGAGCAAAAGGGTTACTTCACGCAGGCGGGGCTGGACGTAGAGCTTATTGAACCGGCTGATCCGAGCCTGCCTCCGAAGCTGGTAGCTGCAAACAAAGCTGATATCGCTATAAGCTACCAACCACAGTTACACGTTCAAGTCGACCAAGGATTGCCTCTAACAAGGATCGGTACGTTGGTTTCGACACCGCTTAACTCCCTCGTTGTGCTCAAAGAGGGTCCTATCAAGAGCATCGCTGATCTAAAGGGCAAGAAAGTAGGTTTCTCTGTCGGTGGTTTTGAAGATGCCCTGCTCAAGACCATGCTTGAGACTCATGGGCTCGCGCTAAAAGATGTCGAGCTCGTAAACGTTAATTTCTCTTTATCACCTTCGTTGATCACCGGGCAAGTCGATGCCGTTATTGGTGCATTTCGAAACTTCGAACTTAACCAAATGGATATCGAGGGACGCCCCGGTACTGCCTTCTATCCTGAAGAGGAAGGTGTGCCCTTGTTTGACGAGCTGATTCTGGTTGCCAATAACGACAAGCTTGATAGCCCGGCCTTGGGCAAGTTTGTCAATGCCCTTCAACAAGCGACAACCTTTATTGTCAATCACCCGGATGAAGCGTGGGAGCTGTTTCGCGACAGCAACCCGAGTTCTTTGGACAATGAGCTCAATCGCCGCGCCTGGAAAGACACGTTGCCACGTTTCGCTCTTCGCCCGGCGGCTGTGGATGCACAGAGATATAAAGTGTTTGGAGACTTCATGTTACAACAAGGTCTGATCGAATCGACACCCGCTGTTGGCAGTTACACGGCCGTCGTAAATTGAACCCTGTCGCTTGAGAATCCAGTAGCCGTGAATCAAACTCATGTAGAGATTATCGGTGCAGGTGTGGCTGGGCTGTGTTGTGCCCGGTTGTTTGCCGAACGTAATTGCAAGGTATCTCTCTATGCAAGTAGTGATGGTCCCGATGAGAATTGTTGCTCGTGGTGGGCTGGCGGTATGCTTGCACCAGAGTGTGAAATGGAGAGCGCCGAAGCACTCATTGGTGTTTTGGGCACTGAGAGTATCAGCTTCTGGAAAAAGTACGGCACTGATGTGATGAACAAGGGCTCGCTGGTGGTGGCAAGTAATCGAGATTTGCCAGATCTTGAACTCTTTGCTTCTAAAACGGCCGGCTCGATCTCGCTTGATACACAGCAATTGTCACAATTGGAACCGGACCTTGAAAGCCGGTTTTCACATGCGCTGTTTTTCGAACAGGAATGCCACCTCGATCCACGACGTACTCTGCAAGCATTGAGTGCCTCATTGGTGGCGCACCCCAATGTATCGATTCATTACTCTACACCTGTTACTGATTCCAGTTTGAGTAATGATAAGGTTCATTGGCGAATAGATTGTAGAGGCTTGGCCGCGCGTGATGTATTGAGTGACCTTCGCGGCGTGAAGGGCGAGATGCTGTTGCTGCAATTACCCGAATTGCATTTGAGCCGGCCTGTTCGCCTGTTGCATCCACGTTACCCTCTTTACATCGTGCCTCGCGAAGACCACGTGTTCATGATTGGCGCCACGATGATCGAAAGCGATGATAAGGGCAGCATTACCGCTCGTTCGCTAATGGAGCTCTTGTCTGCGGCCTATGCCTTGCATCCTGCATTTGCACAAGCGTCGGTTCTGGAGATAGGTTGTGATGCGAGGCCAGCCTTCAATGATAATTTACCGCGTTTACGTCGACGAGGAAAAACACTATTTATTAACGGGCTTTTCAGGCACGGCTTTCTATGCGCACCCGCGATGGCTCGTCGCGCTGTAGACCTGGCACTTGATAAGCGGGTTGATACCGAGGTGACAGATGAAAATGAAGATTAATGGTGAAAGCTGTGATGTTTCGTGTAACACGCTTTCAGAGTTGTTAAGCTTTCTGGGGCACGAACCTGATCAGGTGGCGACAGCTGTTAACGGTATATTTGTGCCGGCCTCAGAGCGCGATCAGTACTCGTTGTCGAGTGATGATGCAATTGACGTAATTGCACCGATGGCAGGGGGTTAGAGCATGAACCTGAGCCTATATGACACAACGATCAGCTCTAGATTGTTACTGGGAACTGCGTTGTATCCGTCGCCGCAAATCATGTTGGATGCAATAAAGGCCGCCAAGACCAATATTGTGACGGTATCGTTGCGGCGTGAATCAAGCACTGACAAGTCAGGGCAAGCATTCTGGTCGTTGATCAAGGCCACCGACACTCATGTGTTGCCAAACACGGCTGGTTGCAGATCGGTCAAGGAAGCGGTCAATACTGCCCATATGGCGCGCGAGCTATTCGGTACTCCCTGGATAAAACTGGAAGTGATTGGGGAGGACGATACACTTCAGCCAGATGTATATGGCCTGGTAGAAGCGGCGAAAATTCTGGTAGCAGACGGCTTTCAGGTTTTTCCTTATACCACCGATGATCTGATTGTTGCCGATAATCTGATAAATGCTGGCTGTAAATTGCTCATGCCTTGGGGCGCGCCGATTGGTAGCGGACGCGGTCTCAATAATCCGTACGCCCTGCGATCCTTGCGTGCTCACTTCCCTGATGTACCTTTGATCATTGATGCAGGAATAGGCCTGCCCTCCCATGCCTGTCAGGCAATGGAGATGGGCTACGATGCGGTATTGCTCAATACAGCCATTGCAAAGGCTGGCGACCCCGTCGCCATGGCAAGCGCCATGGCTCTTGCTATTGAATCAGGCTTCAAGGCTTCACGTGCTAAAGCTATTCCCGCTCGTGACATGGCTACGCCGTCTACACCGGTAATCGGCACACCCTTCTGGAACAGCTGATGCTCGATCGTTTTTATCTCATAGTCGATTCCACTCAATATCTGCCAGCATTCCTTAACGAAGGCTTGCGGTGTGTGCAGCTTCGAATAAAAGATTGTGGAACTGCGGAACAAGAAGCCAGTATCAGATCTGAAATCCGGCGCGCGAAAACGTTGTGTGATCAATTTGACTGCCAGCTAATCATTAATGACTACTGGCAAATTGCCATTGATGAAGGTTGTGATGCAGTCCATTTAGGGCAGGAGGATCTCGACACAGCTGATATTGAACAGATAAAACAACGAGGAATAAAATACGGCTTGAGCACTCATGATAAGGCCGAACTGGCTCGCGCCCTGACATTGGAGCCTGACTACATTGCGTTGGGCCCTATCTACGCAACGTTACTCAAAAAAATGCCATGGCGTCCGCAAGGACTTGAAAAGCTGGCTCGTTGGAAAAGTGCCATTGGTTCAACTCCATTGGTCGCCATCGGTGGATTCACGCCCGATCGCGCGATGGCCGCTTTCGAGCATGGGGCAGACAGTGTCTGTGTGGTGACAGATGTCGCACAGCATAGTGAGCCGGTCGAACGCGTCAAGCAATGGCTTTCGTTGACGGGCGTGAATTAATTGAACGGTTGAATTTCGATTGGCTTGATGAAAAGATCAACAGCTCAAAGATCAATACTTTAACAACTGACCGCTTCGCGTCAACAATGCAAACCGCGCACAAGGTTACAATCACTCACGCTTTCGATTGATTTTTAACCTTGCGCTTCAGAGTGATAACTGCTCGGAGTCCTGGATTGTTATCTTCGAGTACCAGCGAGGCTGAATGTAATCGAATGACTGCTTGAACCAGGCTCAATCCAAGTCCATTACCCGGTGAGTTACGTTCGTTCTCCAGTCGAACGAATCGTTCGAACACTCGTCCACGTTCTTCTACAGGTATGCCTGGTCCGTTGTCGCTGACCGTTATCGTGAACAAGTCATCATTACCCTTGACGCTAAGTGATACAACGCCCGGGCGGGCGGTGTATTTGATGGCGTTGTCGAGAAGGTTGGTTATCGCCTGACCAATCAGGTGCCGATTGCAATGATAGATAGGGTTGTCTTGAATATCCGCGACAAATTCGAGATTTTCTTCTTCCTCGGCGACAGCTTCATAAAGTTCGCAGAGTTCGTTGGCCAGATCACCAATAGGGGTTTCGGTCCATTGCGATGAATCAATGCCGGCCTCGAGTCTGGCGATGCTAAGCATGGCGTTGAATGTATGTATCAGGCTGTCTGCATCACCAATCGCTTCGCCCATGACGTCGCGATAGTTATCGGAATCCCGATCCTCGAGCAAAGTCACTTCCAGACGATTACGTAATCGAGTCAAGGGGCTGCGCAGATCATGTGCAACATTGTTCGTTACTTGTTGCATGCTCTTCATCAGATCCTCGATCTTGTTGAGCATCTGGTTGAGCTTGGTCGCTATTTCATCAAATTCATCGTCGCGCGCGGTCACGGACAAGCGTTGCGACAGGTCACCACTCATGATATCCGATGCGGTGCGGCTGACCGAGTCGATACGTCTGAGAACACTTGTTCCGATCCAGACACCGCCGATCAGGGAAAATAAAAGTGTCAGCAAGGTAGCGCCAACTACTAGTGCGAACGTGTGGTCAAGCAGCGCCTTTTCGTCACTTATCTCGTGACCGATGGTCAGTTTCAAACCGTTCGACAGTTGCGTCTCCGCTACACGTACGGGATTGAATGCTCGTGGACTACCCGGTGGGAGATCCGCGACATCTCCCATATTGCGCGTGGTGTGGGAGCGAACGGACTTCAGTCGTATAGGCAAGTCCTCGTCAGATTGTTCGTCCTTGCCACTGGTTCCGGTTTCGTTGTTGGCGAGATAGTAAAACCGACCATAGGTATCAATCTGATTACGCCGCTGGATCGCCTCAAGCAACTCAGGAAGAGCGCCGGACTTGTACAGATTGATCAGGTAGTCGGTTTCAAGGCGCAAGCGTGCATCGACCTGGGACTCGATCTGGTCACGCGTTGACCAGTAGATAAAGCCGAGTGTCGCCGCAGACAATGCGCTGAACAAGGTGGCATAGATTAACGCCAGGCGAAATGCTGAGGTGCGAAACAGACGTCGTCGATCAAAGCTCCGGATCACGCCACGTCGATCGTAAGGGACAGGCACGTTACGACCTCGACGCTCGGTGCCGGAAAAGGCGGGCGTCGATTTCTCGTTTTGACGGATAACCGAACTCATCGTGCAAGTGTAGCCTGAGGCGGGCTGGATTACGTATCTGTGTCCAAACTGTCAAACGATACGAGGCCCCTTTACGGCCGCCTTTGGGAGGCGGGCACAGAGGCCTCGGTCGTTACAGCTTCTTGATTACAGCTTCTTTCCAGATCGACCTTTCGAATTGACGCTCGACCACGAATCGGGTTCTCTTCGTTATTCGCTCGAGCATCTCTGTCCGATGCCAGACAGCATGCCGGCGACGCGAATCAAGACGCTTCGACGCTACTCGCAACCTGTTGCAACTTGTAGCCAGCACCGCGCACGGTATGCAGCAGTGGCGTGTCGAAGTCCTTGTCGATCTTGCTGCGCAGACGACTGATCTGCACATCAATAACATTGGTCTGCGGATCGAAGTGGTAATCCCACACATTCTCCAGCAACATGCTGCGAGTCACCACCTGGCCTGTGTGCTGCATGAGGTACTCGAGCAACCTGAATTCACGTGGTTGCAGATTGATGTTTCGACCAGAGCGCGTAACCTTGTGCTTGATTAGATCAAGGGTCAGATCGCCAACGTGCAGCACGGTTCCCTGGACACCCGATTGCGCCCGCCGAGTCAAGGCTTGCAGGCGCGCAGTCAGCTCGCTCAATTGATACGGCTTGGTGAGATAGTCATCGCCTCCGGCTTTAAGACCCGTGACACGCTCATCGACATCATCCAGCGCGCTGAGTATCAGTACCGGCGTCATGTTACCCATACGCCGCAGTTCTTCAATAATGGAAAGGCCATCGCGTTTTGGCAGCATGCGATCGATAATCATGGAGTCATACGCATTGGCGATAGCCAACTGTAAACCCTTGTCACCATCGGCAGCGTGTTCAACGCTGTGCCCTGATTCCGTCAGCCCTTTGACGAGATAAGTCGCCGCCTCGGTATCATCTTCGACTAGTAAAATTTGCATTTAACCCCCATGTTTTTGCCTGACGAGCGGATTGCATTCATAACCTTTTGTAATGCAACACCAAACGCCCAGAGTCGGTCTGTACGTGTCGATTCAACAATAAACTCACTTTTACGAGAATACTACGGAGCAAAACACCATGAGTATCACCCGAGGCCTGGAACTGCCGCACACATTGCAGCACCGTCCACAAGCCGCGCAACGCAAGACACGCTTGTTTTCATTGACGAGAATATATCGAAAGCCCCTTTTTTGGTTACTTTTACTTCCTTTTCTTGCTGTAACGAAATCCTGGGCCGATTCATTGCCCAATTTCAGTGCCTTGGTCGAGGAAGAAGGTGACGCAGTAGTCAAGATCTCGGTGACGTCAGAAGCACAGGTTCCTGTCGGTAGCGGCGGTCCAGGATTCAATCCTGAGCAGCTGCCGGAACAATTTCGTCGTTTCTTCGAACAGTTGCCGCAAATTCCCGACCAACAACCACGTCGCGGACAGGGTTTTGGTAGCGGGTTCATCATTTCCAATGATGGCTATGTGGTCACTAATGCGCATGTTGTCAACGGTGCGACAGAAATTACGGTTGGACTTCACGATCGTCGAGAGTTTAGTGCGACGTTAGTCGGAAGTGATGCCGCCAGCGATATCGCTTTGCTTAAACTCGATGCGACAAACTTGCCTGTTGTAAAAGTTGGTGATTCAGACGAATTGACAGTGGGTGAGTGGGTACTGGCTATTGGTTCGCCGTTTGGCTTCGAGCATACGGCGACACAAGGTATTGTTTCAGCGCTCGCGCGAAGCCTGCCTGACGATACTTATGTTCCGTTTATCCAGACAGACGTCGCGGTTAATCCGGGTAACTCCGGTGGACCACTGTTCAATACGGATGGTCAAGTCGTTGGTGTGAACTCACAGATATATTCGCGCTCGGGTGGCTATCAAGGCCTCTCTTTTGCGATACCAATAAACGTTGCCATGTCGATAGCGGAGCAGTTGAAAACCAAGGGCTTCGCGACGCGTGGTTGGTTAGGCGTTACGATTCAAGACATTGATCAGGCGCTGGCCGAGTCATTTGGTCTTGACAAGCCGGAAGGCGCATTGGTTGCACAAGTCAGTAACGACAGCCCTGCTGACAAAGGCGGAGTAAAGAGTGGCGATATCATTCTTGAGTTCAACAGAAAAGGTGTGCCATTTTCCAGCGCACTACCACCGTTGGTCGGATCAGTACCGCCCGGTGAAAAGGTTGACCTTGAAGTGCTGCGTGACGGTAAGCGCACTATGCTTGAAGTGACCATTGAGCCACTTGAAGGTGATCGTCAGGTCAGTTCTATCGAACCTGCATCTGATCCAGTCGATGAGACGCGCATGGGTATCGTGGTAGGTGAAATACCCGAGGAAATGCGTATAGAGCTGGGTATTGCAAAAGGTGTGATTGTCTCTGACATCGATCCCGACGGGGCCGCGGCTCTGGCTGGCATCCGCAAAGGCGATGTCATTGAATCGATTAATCGCAAGCCGGTCGAGTCGGTGGAATCTTTAGCAAAGATCATCAAGGATGCACCCGCTGGAGATCCGATCCCGATCTTGATACGTCGAGACAAGGCACCGATGTTTCTGGCTTTGAATATACCGGAAGACTAGACTCGAGCGATCATTCTTTTAAATACCGTTCAAGTAAATATCGTTCAAGCAACGATCACGGTTACTGTCAATTGCTTCGGGCAGCGCGTAAACGCTGGCCGGAGCGATTGATTTTTCTCAAGCGATATTCCCATCGGTGTTGTCAATGAGATATTGGCAAGAGTAATTTTCAAAGAGTCAGTGTTTTTCGTGTGACTCAGCCGTGTCATTTTTATCTGCTTGCTCAGTGACCATGACTTCCTCCAGCGACAAGCCGGTCAGTTTGCTGACGGTTCGCCAGATAAACCAGAATATTGCGAGCATCATGATCATGGATGGCGCGACAATCACGGGATAGCTCAACAGGTTCATTCTCCCCAACTCTTCATTAAAAGCCGAAGACCCGCTTGCACTTGTGACAATTGTCTTGGCTAAACTGTAATTCATCACGGCACTGAAAAAGAAGGTGCCAGCGAGAAAATAGTTAGCTTGATTCAGACGAGTTTCAAATAGTTTGCTGTTGTTTTTTTCATCCAGTTTTTTCTGGATAAGCGCTGTATTCATCAATTCTGGATTGAACAAAAATTTTCTGACCAACGGGAAACCAAGTTTGTTAGCTACGATCACCCCTATGCCAAAACATAACGGAATAGCCGCTTCCTTGACTGCAAGCCATTGCGCATCGATTTTCAATAAACCGATGCCGCCAGTTAACAGCACACTGACAACGCCCAGCACGGCCATCACATTGCGATTTCCATTGGCGAAGAGGTCATAGAGGCCGTAGCCAATCGGAAAGGCCAACGCGACAATCAGTGCGGTAGTCGGGCCCAATCGGTCCTCGCCACTCATCTTCATCAGAATGATGGAAGGGATGAGAATGCTGATCAGAATATCAACAAGGGGGCTTGATTTTTTCTTGGCGGGTGCCTGATTCACGGTGATGTGCACAAATAGCTCGATGACAGGCAGAGTATACTCCGGCTATGAGCCGTTATACGCCGGATTCAATCAAAGCTGTCGCCGCGATGTGCGTACTCCAATGCGCAGACCTTCACGCGGAGCTCGCCTTCTTCACCGATACACTCGGCTTCAAGCTTGACCTTATCCATCCGGCCGATGATCCGAGAGTTGCCGAGCTCAACGGTTACGGTTTGTCAGTAAGACTTGTGCGAGACGAGAATCCGTCCAATACCGTACTTGTCATCAAGTCATCTGCGCAGGATCCAACAGCCAGGCCCGGGCAATCGCCGGGTGGAACCAAGCTGCGTTGGGAACCCGATTCGACACCGCTTGAGCTCCCGCCGACGCAACATCAATTTGAAGTGCGTACGTTAAAAGACAGCGCGCCATGGGTTATCGGGCGCGCTGGAATGCACTACCGAGATCTCATTCCAAGCAGACTTGGGGGTAGCATTATCGCCTCACATATTCGTATTCCCGATGGCGGCCCAGTGCCCGATATGGTGCATTTCCACACGGTTGGTTTTCAGTTGATCTACTGTGTTGCCGGATGGGTCAAGCTCGTCTATGAAGATCAAGGCGATGAATTCTATCTACGCGCTGGCGATTGCGTTACGCAGCCACCCGAAATACGTCATCGAGTGTTGGAAGCTTCAGACGGTCTGGAAGTTATAGAAATAGGTGTTCCAGCGGAACACATAACAACTATCGATCACAATATGACACTGCCGAATTCAACCGTTAATCGTGATCGATTGTTCGACGGGCAGCGATTCTGTCATCACCGTCTGCATGATGCGATGTACATAGACCATCGCTTGCCCGGATTTGCAGCCCGTGAAACTGGTGTGCTGGCTGCAACCGATGGTAAGGCATGCGTATATGTCGTGAGTCCAGATGCGGAATCAACATCAACAAATACAAAAATACGTTCCAGTCATGATGCCGACATACTTTTCACATACGTGCTGGAAGGTTCGCTTGCCGTTGAAGGGCAAAAACTGGTAACAGGCGATGCATTTACCTTACCGCCTGATAATGTGTATCGCTACACCGCTATCAGCAGCGATCTCAGTATTCTCGAAGTATCGTTACCTGGTGCTTTCGAAACTAAAATTCATACCTGACCAGCACGCTAGTTCGTCTGTCGTCGGTAAATTGTCAAGACTTGAACGAAAAAAGGCCACCTCTGTTAAGAGGTAGCCCCGTGCTTTGGCCGACTTGGATCAGCCTTAAATTGAGAACTACACAATCGGGAGCGTCGTCTCTACTGTGTAGTACCCAGAGCTGACCTGCCAGAAATCAAAACACTAGACATTTGATCACCTCCTTTGCGTTGCGGTTGGAACAATGAGGTTAGCACAGTTTTTCACAACTGGTCCACTTGACTGTTGTTGAGGCGTCGCTTGAAAGTCCATGTCGTAAAGGGTGGATTTTATTTTGTTGTCGGGCTGGCTTTAGCACAAGAGTCGACTCCGCTGGCAGATCATCGCTGCTGCCGACAAGGGTTTCAATCGCGTGTGTTCAAACGTATTGAGCTCATTCCATTGCAGCTTCCCAAAAAAGCGTATGTGAGGCGAGCCAGGTCTGGGTTTTTGCATGCGCTTATTCCATTAGAAAGATCATCTTGCGAGCCACAGAATTGCGCGTGCCCCCATGTTTGATCGCGATTCGCGGTTGAGCGACGCTACTGGCTGTATCCACTTCAATCAGGCGATTGAGGCGACGACGTCTATTGCCGTTAAGCGGGGGAGGGATATGGTCACGGAAATGCCCCTTTAGCAGGCCTTGCAACGGTATCGCGGGATGTTCTCAGCGTCCTCAGCGTGACGGAAACGGCCATATCGAATTTGATGCCAGGGGCGGTGCAGCGGGGGCAGTTCGGGTTCAATCCGGGTTCAATCCGGGCTCAATCTGTTGAATCTCCTTCTTCGAAAGATGAAGAAAGCCATACGAAAATTGTTTTACCAACACCGAAATAGGCCAATTAGGTGGAGGAGATCACGTTTTTGTGCATCGCCTGTGACCCACACCCAATTTTCCCCCCGCGTGGCGTAGCGATTGCTTCATCTGTCCTAATTTCTTCGTTCTCAGCCGCAGGGCTGGTTGATATGGCGATTTGGAGCCTCGATGTTGATGTACGCAGCTTTTACCACTCTTTTTTATACCCCGTTTGCTGATGCTCCCACGAGTTTGTCTGGCAAGCCAGGCGATTTGGCGCTGCGGCTGTGTGGGCGTGTTTAGCATGAACGTCAAGCTAGTCAATTATTTGCTCAGAAAGTTACGATTTCATTGATCGGCGCAGGTAATCCACGTTGTGAAAAAATTGCGTATTAATGAAGGTCGCTCGCCGAGCGTGATCAGTAACCTTCTTCAGGAACTGCGCTTCGGCCGTGGCAGCAAGACTCGGCATGTGGAGTTTGTTCTTTTCGCTGCGCTCTTGCCCTTGATCGGCCATCTGATATTCTCAGAGGATCCACTTGGCATCCACTCTGGCTTTCCCTGGGTTATTGCAGGTCCCGTGCTGTTCGCTGCACGTTATGGAAGTATTTGGGGGTTTTTATGCGGCGTTCTTGCTTCTGCCGTATTTGTCGTAATGCCAACTAATGCATACGCTAACGAATTGGCTTCGCTAATGTCGTTGTGTATTGGCATGGTGGTCATGAGCGTTATAGTTGGTGACGCATCTTTACAATGGCGTCGCAAGTCGATCCAGAGCAGTGCCGAGAATCAGTATTTAAGGCATCGCTTGAAGCAGTTTTCCACCGACTATCACATACTCAAGGTGTCGCATGGTCAACTCGAAGAATACCTGGCAGGTCAACGCCTGAGTTTACGTGAAGCCTTGCAGCAATTGAAGCCGGTTCTGGCTGGCAATGAAGAGGGTATGGGCGCGGGTAAAGAGCTCATGGCGATCTTTGCCCAATTCTGTTCTGTACAAGTTGCTGGCTTGTATATAATGAAAGATGAAAAGCGTGTTGATCCGAAGCCCATCGCGATTCATGGCGATATGGATGAGCTGCAGAGCGTCGATCCCATGGTGCGCATCGCTATCGAGACGCATGAGCTAGTCAGCGTAAAGCTTGATTCCTTGGCAAAAGATGATATCCAACCGAGTTCATTAGCGGTTGTGCCGATTGTTGATTTTAATGATCATCTTCATGGTTTGCTCGTCATCCAGGACATGCATTTCATGGCTTTTCAGCAGGAAAATTTGAATATTCTCTCATTGCTGGGTGGCTATGTCGGAAACCTTCTTACTCGTTTAAAAGGACAGAGTCATTCCAAGACGGCATGGTTTCTGTCCGAGCTTGATGCCGCGCTGCGATTCTCGACGCAGCATGGAGTTCAGTCCTCTTTGTTGTGCTTGCAGCTTGATGATAGCGAAGCATCTGTTTCAGTCGCTCGGTTCCTGAGTCAGAACATCCGTGGTCTTGACAGCTCATGGTTGCCGATTACGCGCAGCGATAATAGTGCAGTGGCGATTCTGCTGCCACTTCTCAGTGATGAGCAGTGTGATTCATACGTTCAACGTGTTTCCGAACTCGTCGAGAAAACGTACGGGTTTCCGCTGACTGAAATCCTCGTGGAATCTGGTGCCATGCACTTGCAACCAGGTGATACGCGCAAGTCGTGCATGGAATTCATCAAGGAATACACTGATCTGGATATGGCGGCCTTAGAGTTGCAGGAAGCGGCTGCATCCCCTTCTGACGAGTCCTATGAACGCGCAGCGTAATGTCAGAGCGCTGGCCTGCGTTCTAGTTGCAGCAATCTTTGAGTTATCTATAGTCTGCGGTACGCTCATGGGTGCTGATTTGTTTCAGTCGCCGTGGCGTTTCCTGGCAGCGCACTTTTTTGCGTCTATGCTGGGTGCCTCTGGAATTGCGGTGATGGCATCTTCACTGAGTGGAGCGCTTTCTGGTTCATTCTTCGTGCTTGGTTTTTTAATATCTCTAACCGTTCCATTGGTCGGGCTTGTCGGTATATGCGCAGCATTGATTCTCGGAATTCACTTTGCTGATGAGCGTCATCGGCAGCCAGTGTACTGGCAGGTGACGCGTAACCCGCAATTGCCATTCACATCGCCAATTGGACGTGTTGTGAACAAAACGGATCGGCGTGGATTTGCCGAGCATCTTCTACATTCTGACGACGAGGACGATTTGCATCAAAAGGTGCTTTCAGCCGGAAACATGCGAGCATCGCTGGCGGTTGCAACATTGAAACGGGCCCTGCGTCATCACGACGGACGAATTCGCCAGACCGCCGCTGAAACGTTGAATCAGAAAACCAAATCGCTTAATCGTGAAATTCGACGTTTGAATAAAGATATCAAGACTACCCAAGGTGCTGATCGCTCTAACATCTGGCTACAAATTGCCGGTAACTACTGGGAGCTCTTGACGCTTGAAATGGACGATCCCGCTGCTCGGAAACAAATACTTTCAAAGGTGGCTGCGGCATCGGCTATGGCAATCAAGGCACTTCCAACGAATCGCAACGCCTACTTTACTCTAGGTAGAGCGCTGCTCTCCCAAGGTGATGCACAACGCGCAGTGCTCGCATTCCAGAAAGCCAAAACTTTAGGTATGCCAGCGGAAAAAATAACACCTTATCTGGCGGAGTCGGCGTTTGTCAGTCGAGATTTTAAAAGTGTATCCGTTTTGCTGAAATCGATTGACAAGGCATTTCTTCGTTATCCACCTCTGAAGAATGTCGCGGAGTACTGGGTATGAGTCTGTCACGGTTAAAGGCGATCTGATCATGTCAGGCATCGGTTTTGAACTTCGTAAGTACCTTGATATTGATTCTCGCTCTGGTACTTTAAAGGCATACAAGATTACTGGTCTTGTTAGCGCGGGTCCTTGGATGCTGTCCATTCTCGGGTTGATGTTGATCGGGCTGCTTGCGTTGCCGCAAGGTGCTTCGGGTGCGGATGCAAAGAGCTTCACCACATCTGTTATCTGGATGATCGGAGCATCGATGATACTGACAGGGGTCTTGCAATTGATGTTTGCTCGATTTATCGCTGATCGACTCTTTGAGAGCAAGGAAGAATTCATCAACCCTAATTTGTTGGGAGCGATACTTCTGACGACAGCTTTCAGTGGTGTCATCGGCATTGCACTCGTGCTTCTGGTCTTTCACGGAAACCTGGTTTACGAAATGCTGATGATCAGCAATTTTGTCGTTTTGTGTAATATCTGGATCATTGTCGTTTTTGCTGCAACTCTTAAACGTTTCAAGCTGATACTGACTTCATTTGCTGCTGGCTATAGTGTGACCGTCGCGTTCTCGTTATTTTTGACGTCAATGGGGCACAATGGTTTGCTGATCGCTTTGTTGTTGGGGCATGGTTTGATATTGTTTACGATACTTGGCATCGTTATGCCGGAGTATCCTGTGACGAAAGGTGTGCGTCTGGATTTTCTCAAGCGAAGCCAGATAACTCCCGCCCTGGTTTTCATCGGGGTTTGTTATAACCTGGGATTCTGGGTTGATAAATTGATCTTCTGGCTGGTTCCAGAAACGTCAGAGACAGTTATCGAGCCGTTGCGGGCTTCATTGATCTATGACTTGCCAATTTTTCTTGCATATATAAGCGTCATTCCGGGGATGGCAGTATTTCTACTTCGCGTCGAAACAGATTTTACTGCTGCCTATGAGAGTTTTTCTACCGCGATCAGCGGCAATGCCAGTGCGCGGGAAATTGAAAAGCTTGGGAATGAGATGGTGTTAACGGTGCGGGATGGATTGTTCCAGGTTGCGAAAATTCAAGGTGTTGCCGTGATGGTTTTTTACCTTCTCGTTCCGTCTGTTATCTCCATGTTCGGTTTTTCGAGGGCGCATGCTCACGTTTTCTACATCGATCTTGTTGGTGTTGCAGCACAGGTGGTGATGCTCGCCGTTTTGAGTGTGTTTTTCTATCTCGACAAGCTGCGAAGCGCGTGTATTTTGTGTCTGGTACTGCTGGTGAGCAATACACTATTTTCCTTTATTTCCATAGATCTTGGCCCTGACTATTATGGCTACGGGTTCGGGTTGTCGATGATATTTTCTGCGGTACTTGGTGTGCTGATGCTGGCCCGTGAGCTTGAGCGCTTTGAATTTCATACCTTTATGCGCACGCAATCCAGCAACGCACTTGCTTGAACACGATAACAAGCTGGCTTTAACAAGCGGGTTTCCTCGCATGTTTTGGCAGTAGAGGTCGACGATGACTTTGACTGAAGGCGATGTCAGCTAACGAGCATCACAATTGTTATCGACATAAAAAATTGTATTGCTCAATTTTGGTAACGTCGAAAAAGTCGCCCGTCCAGAACAAGAAGCCCCAGGCTGATGCCGGCCATACCCATCAGATGACTCATCTGCAGCTTTTCACCAAGCACCAACACACCGAGTAAAACAGCGGTTACCGGTACGAGTAACGTGACGAGTGCAATGTTCGTAGCGCCAGCGCTTGATAGAATGTTGAAGAACAAAAGATAGGCGATTGCAGTGCAGGCAACAGCTAGTAGTATGAGTGCAATCAACGTTGTGGTGCCTGGCATTAGCATAGTGAGTGGTGAGTGCATTGTTAGTGTGATGGGTAATAGGAGTGCCGTTGACCCGGTTAATTGTCCTGCGGAACTCAGCAGGGGGGGTACGCCCAGGCTTTTGAAGCGTCTGCCAAACACCGAGGCAAAACCGTAGCTGAGTGTCGCGCCCAAAATAGCGAGTTGTCCCGGCAGGGTTGAGGTTTCACCGAGGCCGATCGACGGTAACACCAGGATGACAACGCCACCGATAGCGATAAGAATGCCGATGAATTTGCGTATACAGATTTGTTCGTCAGCGAGAAAGAAATGAGCAATGACAACGGTGAATATTGGCGTCGTCGCATTAAGAATGGAAGCCAGTCCTGATGCAATGCTCTGTTGCCCCCAGACAATCAGAAAAAATGGAATGGCATTGTTCAACAAGCCCATGCCTAAAAAGGCAAGCCAGATTTCCTTGCTGCGAGGAACAGCGATACCACGTACAAGTATGATTGACCACAACACCAGTGCAGCAAGGCCAACGCGACACAGCACAATTACCAGCGGCGGTAGCTCCGACACGGCGATCTCGACGAAAAAGAACGAACCACCCCAGAGGATGGATAAGGCAAGCAGCATCAGCCATTCGCGAATGCCCATGGTCGCTTGAATCGTTGCCATATTGCTGTTCAAATATTGTTGTCTCGATGATAACGATCAAGCTGATTGAAGTCTGGGCGGGCCCTTCCTTTTACGATGCCATAATCCTAGTCTGGATTATTTCAGGTCCCGTCTCCAGATAACCGTCTTAGCTTTTGTAGTCAGAGCGTGTACGTGCAATAGCGCTTTCCCAACCATCGATCATGGTGTTACGTCTGTCCTTGTCGAGCTTGGGTGAGAAGGATCGGTCAAGCTGCCAGTTCTGTGTCAGGTCGTCCAATGATGAATATACGCCGCATTGCAAACCGGCGAGATAAGCGGCGCCTAATGCGGTTGTTTCAGTTTGTTCTGGTCTTGAGACTTCAACATTCAGGATATCAGCAAGGGTTTGTGTCAGCCAGTTGTTGTTGACCATGCCACCATCAACGCGTACACCGGAGATACTTGCGCCGTCTGAGCGCATTGCATCAAGCAGGTCCATCGTCTGGAAGCACACTGATTCGAGCGTCGCTCGGGCAACGGCAGCTGGGCCTGTGTCGCGGGTCAGGCCATACAGTGCGCCACGTGCGTCGGCATCCCAATGGGGTGCGCCCAGACCGGTAAATGCGGGGACGAGATAAACACCTTGATTGTCATCGATACTTTGTACCAGGCCTTCTGTTTCACTGGCCGATTTGATCAGGCCAAGGCCATCACGTAACCATTGAACAGCTGCGCCTGCAACAAATATGGAACCTTCTATCGCGTAGTTCGTTTTACCATCGAGTCGATAAGCAACCGTTGTCAGCAAACGGTTCTTTGAAGGTATCGGTTTGTCGCCGGTATTGAGCATCATGAAGCAACCGGTTCCGTAAGTACTCTTGACCATGCCGTTGTCAAAGCAGACCTGGCCTATGGATGCCGCGTGTTGATCACCGGCAACGCCTGCAATCGGTAAGCTTTTTCCCAGAACGGATGATTCGCTGGTGCCAAAGTCAGCTGCGCAATCACGCACTTCGGGCAACAGTTCCATCGGTACATTGATAATGTCGCAGAGTTCCTTGTCCCACGCATTTTTGTGAATATCGAACAACAAGGTACGGCAGGCATTGGTGCTGTCGGTCACGTGCATCTTGCCGCCAGTCAATCGCCAAATCAGAAACGTATCAACGGTGCCGAAAACGAGTTCGCCGCGCTCGGCTCTGGCACGCGCACCCTCAACGTTGTCGAGAATCCACGCGATCTTGGTACCGGAGAAGTAGGGATCAAGCAACAGGCCGGTTTTTTCGGTAACTCGGTCGGCCTTGCCCGCATTGCTTAGCGCACGACAAGTATCTGCAGTGCGTCGATCTTGCCAGACGATAGCCTTGTGAATTGCCTTGCCGGTTTTTCGATCCCATACAAGGGTGGTTTCGCGCTGATTGGTGATGCCAATCGCGGCAATGGTTCGACCTGCCTTGTCAGCGGTCGTCAGGGCCTTGCGACAAACACCGAGTGTCGTCTCCCAGATTTCCTCGGGGTCATGCTCCACCCAGCCTGACTGCGGGTAGAACTGCGTGAATTCCTTTTGCTCCACGGCAAAGGTGCTGCCGTTCTTTTCAAACAGCATGGCACGAGAACTGGTGGTGCCTTGGTCAATACTGAGGAGGAGGGGTGTGCTCATGGATCGGGGCCCTTTTTTCATCCATTGTACTGCCGTGAACAAATTCTGGAAGCTCACTTCGTTTGGGGTTTCGTTTATAGTCGATATCAGGCAAAACGAAACCGTATACATGTCCGAAGAACGCCGGCAGGCGATATTGGATGTTGCCAGAGAAAGTGGCCAAGTCAGTGTTGAGGAGCTTCTGAAGCGGTTTGACGTAACGCCTCAGACCATCAGAAAAGATCTCAATCGCCTGTGTCAATCGCGCTTGTTGTTGCGCACACACGGTGGCGCAAGATTGGCCTCCAGTGTCGAGAATATGAGCTACGAAGCGCGGCGTATGTTGGCCGGCGAGCGCAAACAGGCCATTGGCCGAGCAGTAGCGGCCATTATTCCCGATGAAGCCTCGCTCTTCGTCAACATAGGTACCACGACTGAAGCGGTTGCCCAGGCTTTGCTGCAGCATCAGCGGTTGCTGGTGATTACGAACAACATCAATGTCGCTTCATTGATTCGCCCATACCCGGAAAACAAGGTGATCATTGCGTCTGGAGAAGTGCGTTCATCTGACGGTGGAATCGTCGGTGAAGCAGCTGTTGACTTTATCAATCAGTTCAAGGTCGACTTTGCTGTGATCGGTGCGTCGGCCATAGATGCGAGCGGCGCCTTGCTTGATTTCGACTATCGGGAAGTCAAGGTAACGCAGGCGATCATGTCCAACGCGCGTCATGTCATTTTGGTGGCAGACAGCAGTAAGTACGAACGGGCTGCGCCGGTGCGAATTGGCCATATATCGCAAACCCACTCCTTTGTAACCGACGTTTGCCCGGGGGTGAAATTCAGGGATCTATTGTCGAGTTTCGATATTCGTACAATCGAAACCGGGGGATAAGGGTTTCATCGAGTTGAATCTGCCTCGCAAGTCATTTCCACCTGAGTTTCGATTGACTTTCGATTTTCAGAGCATTAGGGTCATTAAGGTAATTTTCGATAGCCTCATGAATCCATGTTAGAGCTCAGCGGTGTCAGCAAGACGGTGGGTACCATAAATCACATCCGTGACGTGAATCTGAGTCTCGAGCGTGGTTCATTGAATGTACTGCTCGGTCCAACCTTGTCTGGCAAGACCACATTGATGCGGCTGATGGCCGGGCTGGATCGTCCGACCGCGGGCGATATTCGTATGGATGGCAAATCGGTGGTGGGTGTGTCTGTCAGACGCCGCAATGTGGCGATGGTCTATCAACAATTCATCAACTACCCGACGTTGACGGTATACGAGAACATCGCTTCGCCCTTGCGGATTGAAGGTGTCGACAAGGCGACAATCAAAAAGAAGGTGGCTGAAGCGGCAGATTTACTAAAGCTGACCGAGTTTCTCGATCGTACCCCATTGAATCTCTCGGGTGGTCAGCAGCAACGCACTGCGCTGGCTCGTGCGCTGGTCAAAGGTGCCGAGCTAGTGTTGCTTGACGAGCCATTGGCAAACCTTGACTACAAACTCCGTGAAGAGCTGCGCGTGGAATTGCCGCGACTTTTTGCTGAAACCGGAGCTATCTTTGTGTACGCGACCACCGAACCCCATGAAGCCCTGCTACTGGGTGGACGTACCGCAGCCTTGCATGAGGGTTCGGTCACTCAGTTCGGTAATACGATAGATGTTTACAATCGACCCGCAGATGTTCAGACTGCTCAAACCTTTGCTGACCCGCCCTTGAATGTTGGCAACGTCTCCATCAAGGACCGCGCGATGAGTTTCGACGGGAAGCCATTATCACGCGTCGATCCGATTGACGATGGACACTACACGCTGGGCATCCGGCCACACCATTTGTCGCTATCTGCATCACGTAATCACACCGTGTCAGTTCAGGCTGTGATCGGCACCAGTGAGATCACCGGTTCTGAAACCTATATTCATGTCGAGGTCGGGGGTGAGAAATGGGTGATATTGACCCATGGTGTGCATCGGCTGGCTAGTGGCACATCCATCACCGTCCATCTTGATCCAAGCCGCTTTTATTTGTTTGATGAAAACGGCAAACTTGCGCAAGCGCCAACAAGTGTTGCAGAGGCGGCTTGATAACATGGCTGCAATCACCCTTGAAACGCTGGCGCATTCTTACCTGAAAAACCCCAAGGTCGATGCCGACTTTGCACTCAAGAAAATCGACTATGAATGGCAGGACGGTGGAGCCTATGCCTTGCTGGGACCGTCCGGTTGTGGCAAGACGACCTTGCTAAACATTATTTCCGGCTTGCTTGTACCATCGCGTGGCAGAGTCAAGTTCGATGGCAAGGATGTGACGGATCTGTCTCCCGAAGAACGCAATATCGCACAGGTTTTCCAGTTTCCGGTGATCTACGACACCATGTCCGTAGCGGACAATCTCGCCTTTCCACTCTTGAATCGTGGTGTAGCGAAAAAAGAAGTCAAGGATCGCGTGGCGAAGATGCTTGACACATTGGATCTGACGGACAAAGCCAAACGTCGTGCGCGCGGATTGACAGCAGATGAAAAACAAAAAATATCCCTGGGGCGTGGCCTGGTGCGTTATGACGTCAATGCCATTCTTTTTGATGAGCCCTTGACGGTTATCGACCCGCATATGAAGTGGCAGTTAAGGACCAAACTGAAAGAATTGCACGAACAGTTTAGCCATACGATGATATACGTCACGCATGATCAAACCGAGGCGCTCACGTTTGCTGACAAGGTGGTGGTCATGTACGAAGGCGAAGTGGTGCAGATCGGTACGCCGGAAGAACTTTTTGATAAGCCAGCGCATACCTTTGTCGGTTACTTTATTGGCTCGCCCGGTATGAATATTTTGCCTGGCCGTGTTGAAGGCAATACGGTGTCTGTAGCTGGCAAGTCTTTACAGCTGGCGCACGCCTATCCGGCCATGAACGGCAAGGTAGAAGTGGGTATTCGTCCGGAGTTCATCAAGGTTGCGCGTCGTGATGAAGCCAGTGATGCCGGCATGCCGATGGATATCCGGGGTGTCGAGAACGTTGGCAGGCACAAGATAGTTCGCGGCACGATCGACGGTGAATCCATTGACGCAGTCCTTGACGAAAATGACTCTGTGCCAAGCGAACCCTATGCGGTGTTCGACACAAGCCGCGTCAATGTGTATGAGGATTCCCATCTGGTGAGGACGAGCGCGTGATCGACAAGCCATTCGACAATCGCGCGTGGTTTTTTGTATTGCCGGTTTTTGTGCTTGTAGCCATCAGCGCCATCATCCCGTTGATGACGGTGGTCAATTATTCGGTACAGGATACCTTTGGCAACAATCAGTTCTTCTGGGTTGGTACCGAGTGGTATGAAGAATTACTGAGCTCAAGTCGCTTTCACGATGCGCTGCTCAGAAATCTTCTGTTTTCAGGAATCATACTAGCGATCGAAATCCCTCTCGGTATAGCCATTGCCCTGTCGATGCCGAAGAAAGGGATATGGGTGCCGGTGTGTCTTATCCTCATGGCCTTGCCGCTACTGATTCCCTGGAACGTGGTTGGCACTATCTGGCAGGTCTTTGGTCGGGCTGATATCGGATTGATGGGTGCGGCGCTGGCCAAGCTCGGCATTCCCTATAACTATGCAACAAAGCCGTTTGATGCCTGGGTGACCATTGTCATCATGGATGTGTGGCACTGGACCAGTCTTGTTGTGCTGCTGTGTTACTCCGGTTTGGTTGCCATTCCTGAGGCCTACTACCAGGCAGCACGAATCGATGGTGCATCGCGCTGGAAGGTATTTCGTTTTATCCAGCTACCCAAAATGAAACGCGTGCTGTTGATTGCTGTATTGCTGCGCTTTATGGATAGCTTCATGATCTACACCGAGCCTTTTGTGCTCACAGGTGGTGGTCCGGGCAACTCAACCACTTTCCTGTCGATCGATCTTGTCAAGATGGCTATTGGTCAATTTGATCTGGGGCCAGCCGCGGCCATGTCCATCGTGTACTTCCTGATCATTCTCCTGATGTCCTGGGTGTTCTATACCGTGATGGAAAATTACGGTAGCGATGCGCCCGAGAAGGGAGTTGATTAGCATGAGCAATGTCAGGCAAAGTCGCTTGCGGGGTTGGGTGCCGACGCTCTACATCATTTTTCTGATGTTGCCGATCTATTGGCTCATCAATATGAGCTTCAAGACCAATCAGGAAATTCTCTCGACGTTTACCTTTTTTCCAGACAATCCAACACTGAGAAATTACCGCGTCATTCTGACTGATCCTTCCTGGTATAACGGCTATATCAATTCGATCATCTATGTGTTGATCAATATGGTGATTTCGGTCAGCGTTGCCTTGCCGGCGGCTTATGCTTTTAGCCGCTATCGTTTTCTCGGTGACAAGCATATGTTTTTCTGGTTGCTGACTAACCGAATGGCACCACCTGCAGTGTTTGCATTGCCGTTCTTTCAACTGTATTCAGCGTTTGGTCTGTTCGACACACACTTTGCCGTGGCGCTCGCGCATTGTTTGTTCAACGTGCCGCTTGCCGTCTGGATTCTGGAAGGCTTCATGTCAGGAGTACCCAGGGAGATCGATGAAACAGCCTATATTGATGGCTATTCCTTCCCGCGATTTTTCGTGCGGATCTTCATGCCGCTGATCGGTTCCGGAATAGGCGTGGCTGCGTTCTTCTGTTTCATGTTCAGTTGGGTGGAATTGTTGCTTGCGCGTACCCTGACGGCAACCAGTGCCAAACCAATAACAGCGACCATGACGCGGACCGTGTCGGCATCCGGTCTCGACTGGGGTGTGCTGGCAGCTGCTGGCGTGCTAACCATTATCCCGGGTGCCTTGGTTATCTATTTTGTGCGTAACTACATCGCCAAGGGCTTTGCCCTCGGGCGGGTGTAGGAGAACACGAGTGAATACGGTCAACACCAGCAATAGCACTGACAGCGCTCAACATCATCCTGTGTTGAAGCCGACTGCGCGTAGTTCCAATGCAATGCGGGCCAGCGTGATCCTCATTTTGACGATACTGGCGCTCGCGATCGCGGCGTACTGGTATGTCAGCGTCAATGATGATGTGTCGCTGGCCTGGATGGCGTGGACCAAGGTCACTGCAATCTTTTTTATTACCATCGTGTGTTTGTTGCTGGCGATGGCTGTGTGGGAGGCTTTCAGTCCGGGTGGTAATCCACGGGTTGGCATTCTCCGTTTTGAAACCACTCGGGGGGACAGACTGTTCCTGTCATTGCTTGGCAGTGCATTTATCCATCTTGGCTGGCTGGCCTTTGTCGGCACGGACTTGTGGAAAGCGCTGGGCGTGTCTGTCTTGTATGCCATTGTGGTATTTCTGGTGGTCTAGTTTGGTTTTCGCTGAAGTTCAGTCGTGAATGAGTGCATCGTTAAAATGAATTACCTCGTTAAGCGGTATTGCTATTGGTAGTGAAGTCAAGCGGTTCATTTCGTACATAACGAACAGTAAACAACGAAAGCGTAAATAGCGCGGTCGTGAATTTCAGCAGTTTGTAGTTCCAGTTGTAAAGTCGACGTGCATAAAAATCCATAGGGGGAAACACATGCGTCAATTCAGAAAAGCAGGTACCGCGGTTGCGGTCGCCTTTTTATTGGGGGGCACCCAGGTAGCGCAAGCCGATATGGCTGCTGCCGAGAGCTTTCTCGCAGACGAGATAGCAGGTTTGTCCGCGATCAGCGAAGATGAACAAAAAGCCGAGATGCAATGGTTTATCGATGCGGCCAAGCCATTTGCTGGCATGGATATCAAGGTTGTTTCAGAGACGATTACGACTCACGAATATGAGTCCAAGGTTCTGGCGCCAGCCTTTACCGCCATCACAGGTATTAATGTCACACATGATCTGATCGGTGAAGGTGATGTTGTTGAGAAGCTGCAGACACAAATGCAGTCGGGCGAAAATATTTATGACGCCTACATCAATGACTCCGATCTTATCGGTACTCACTGGCGTTATCAGCAAGCGCGTAACCTGACTGATTGGATGGCCGGTGAAGGTGCTGACGTCACGCTGCCTACGCTTGATATCGAAGACTTTGTCGGCATTGAGTTCACGACAGGTCCTGATGGCAAGATATACCAACTGCCGGATCAGCAGTTCGCTAACCTGTATTGGTTCCGCTATGACTGGTTCTCCGATGAGCAGAACAAGGCCGACTTCAAAGAGAAGTACGGTTATGACCTGGGCGTGCCAGTCAACTGGTCTGCCTATGAAGATATTGCAGAGTTCTTCACCGGTCGCGAGATCGATGGTCAGACAGTTTATGGTCACATGGACTACGGAAAGAAAGATCCATCGCTCGGTTGGCGTTTTACCGATGCGTGGTTGTCGATGGCCGGGAGCGGCGACAAGGGTGAGCCGAATGGACTGCCTGTTGACGAATGGGGTATTCGCGTCAACGAAAACAGCCAGCCGGTTGGTTCTTGTGTGGCACGTGGCGGTGACACCAACGGTCCAGCAGCGGTTTATTCAATCGCCAAGTACATTGATTGGCTGAACAAGTACGCACCACCAGAAGCTGCCGGTATGGTCTTCGGTGAAGCGGGCCCTGTACCTGCTCAAGGTGCTATTGCCCAGCAAATGTTCTGGTACACAGCATTTACCGCAGACATGGTCAAGGACGGCATTCCAGTTGTCGACGGTGACGGTAATCCGAAGTGGCGTATGGCTCCGAGTCCGCACGGCGCGTATTGGGAAGAGGGTCAGAAGCTTGGCTATCAGGACGCCGGTTCATGGACACTGATGAAGTCAACGCCAGTTGACCGTGCCAAGGCGGCCTGGTTGTATGCACAGTTTGTTGTGTCCAAGACGGTTGATCTGAAGAAGGCGCACACAGGCCTTACCTTTATTCGTGAAAGTACGATTCAGCATGAAAGCTTCACGGAACGTGCGCCGAAATTGGGTGGTCTGATCGAGTTCTATCGTTCACCTGCTCGTGTTCAATGGTCGCCAACGGGTACCAATGTTCCTGATTACCCCAAGCTTGCACAACTTTGGTGGCAGAATATCGGTGATGCTTCATCAGGTGCCAAAAGCCCTCAGGAAGCCATGGACGCTCTGTGTGCAGCACAGGAAAAAGTCCTTGCTCGTCTCGAACGCGCCGGTGTTCAGGGTGATCTCGGTCCGGTACTCAATGAAGAGCAGGATCCGGAGTATTGGCTGAGTCAGCCAGGTGCACCGAAGGCCAAGCTTGAAAACGAAAAGCCGACACCTGAGACCATCGACTACGATGAGCTCGTCAAGAGCTGGACGCAGTAGTAATCAGGTAGTAGCGGGAGCCGGCCACGTGCCGGCTCCTATATCGACAGGATGAAAATATGAGCGAAGTAGACAGCAAGGATTCATCGACCTATGACATCGTGATCATCGGCGGTGGTATCAACGGTGCCGGTATCGCTCGCGATGCTGCCGGCCGTGGTTTGAAGGTACTGCTGTGCGAAAAAGATGACCTGGCGCAACATACATCCTCATCCAGTACCAAGCTCATTCACGGTGGCTTACGTTATCTCGAACACTACGATTTCATGTTGGTGCGTCATGCCTTGATCGAGCGCGAAGTGTTGTTGCGTGCAGCGCCGCATATAATCTGGCCGTTGCGTTTCATCCTGCCGCACCATAAAGAGCTGCGTCCCCGATGGTTGATTCGTATGGGGCTTTTTTTGTATGACCATCTTGGCGGTCGCAAGCTGCTACCGGCGTCCAATGGCGTCAAGCTGACACAACATGTGGCCGGTGGGGCTCTGAAGAGTGAATTTACCAGTGGCTTCGAATATTCAGACTGCTGGGTTCAGGATGCACGACTGGTCGTGCTCAACGTTATGGATGCCGCGGCTCGTGGTTGTGAAGTTCGCGTGCGCACCAAGTGCACTGACATCGTCCGTGGTGATGGTACCTGGACTGTCAACCTGCATGATCAGGTCAACGATGAACGAAGCTCTGTTATGGCTCGCTCTATTGTCAACGCCTCAGGGCCATGGGTCGAGAAAACGCTCGATCTCGATGAAGAGCATGATTCAACCTACGGGGTGAGACTGGTCAAAGGTAGTCACATCGTGGTGCCAAAAATGTTCGATCACCCGTATACCTATATCTTCCAGAACGCAGATAATCGGATCATCTTTGCCGTTCCTTATGAGGAAAATTACACGCTGTTGGGTACAACGGATGTAGAAATAACCTTGGAGCCAGGCACAGAGGAAATAGAAGAGAAAGAAATCAAGTACATTTGCGACGCTGCCAATGAATACTTTACGACGCCGGTCAAGCCCGAAGATGTATCCTGGACGTACACCGGCGTACGGCCGCTATATGATGATGCCTCTGACAATGCATCAAAGGTTACGCGAGATTACAAACTTGATCTCGATACACGAAAAGGTGCGCCTGTGTTGTCAGTCTATGGGGGCAAGATCACGACCTTTCGAAAACTCGCAGAGCAAGCGGTTGATATGTTGCAACCTGAGCTGAAGTTCACCGCCACTGCGTGGACAGCACCCGTGCCACTTCCGGGTGGCGATATTCCTGACGCGAATTTCGATGGTTTTCTTGACGACTGTCGTAAGCGCTATACGTGGATGGACGATGATATACTGCGTGACTACGCACGAAACTACGGAACGCGCATTGAGCAATTGATCGGTGATGCTGATTCCATGCAAGCACTCGGTCATCATTTTGGTGGGCCCCTGTACCAGGCAGAAGTCGAATACCTGATAGCCTGCGAGTTCGTTCACAAAGCCGATGATATTCTGTGGCGACGCAGCAAGAAAGGTTTGCATGTCCCTGAAGGCACAGAAGCCGCACTGCAGCAGTGGCTAGATATTCACTATATATCTGATCACGCCCGCAGTGGTCTCAGGCGCGTATCCTGAGTGTTCGTCCCGCGTTTCGCTTACACATACAACGCTTACATAGACAAAAGGAATAAACATGCGTTACCTCCACACCATGGTTCGTGTGCAAGATATCGACGCCAGCCTGAACTTCTATTGCAATCTGATGGGCATGAAAGAGGTTCGCCGAGTAGACAACGAAAAAGGGCGATTCACACTGATCTTTCTTGCAGCTGATGAAGATGAGGCCGTCGCCACTGAGACCAAAGCGCCGCTTATCGAATTGACTTACAACTGGCCCGAGGAGGGGAAATCGGGTGAGCAATATGACGGCGGCAGAAATTTCGGCCATTTGGCGTATGTCGTGGATGATATTTACGCGTTGTGCCAGAAGCTGCAGGACAACGGTGTGGTTATCAACCGTCCGCCGCGAGATGGTCACATGGCTTTTGTCCGTTCGCCGGATGGAATTTCATTTGAATTGTTGCAAAAAGGTGATTCAAAAGCACCAGCGGAACCTTGGATGAGTATGGAAAACACCGGCAGCTGGTGAAGCTGAACAGCCACTGTTTGATCCAACTTGATGAGAGCGAAATAGTCCGAAGTTTTCTTGCGTTGCAGCTAAGTCAAATCCATGTCCTGTTTTTAACTGGGTCTGCATCGTCAGGCTGAAGTAAGCGGTATCTTTTCTGTCGAGCCTCTACTCATTGCGTGGGAAGCGTTGGTTTTCTTCGACGTCGTTCAGGTCCATATGATTGCGCATGAACCGCTCGGACGCTTTTTGTAGTGGCTGAAAATCCCACGGGTAGTATTCGCCGTTGCGCAAGGCTTCGTAAACAATCCAACGCCGTGCTTGAGAACGCCGGACTTCTTCGTCAAATCGTTCGAGGTCCCATCGGGCATCAGCCATGGTTTGCAGTGCGTTCAACGCTTTTGAGTGTGCTGGGTCCGCGATGAGATTGTGCAGCTCATGCGGATCATCAGCCAGGTTGAACAGCATGTCCGGGTCTAGTGCACAGCGAACATATTTGTAATCACCATCGCGCAGTGCCACGACGGGTGCATAAGAGGCTTCAGCAGCATATTCGATGGCAACGGGACCGCGTGTCTTTTCATGGTTGGCAACGCCAATCAGGCTCTCGCCTTCGGTCCATGGTGCGATTTCGTCCAGGCTCACGCCAGCCAGATCAGCCAGGGTTGGACAGACATCAATTGTCGATGTCGGTGCGTCGACAAGGCCGGGCTTGATGTTTGGTGCGCTGATCATCAGCGGCACGCGCGAGGAACCCTCATACATACTCATCTTGAACCATAAGCCGCGCTCGCCGAGCATGTCGCCGTGATCCGATACGAACAGGATTGCCGCGTTCTGTCGGGTCCGTTCAAGTACATCCAGAATCTCCCCGACCTTGTCATCGATATAAGAGATATTCGCAAAATAGGCGCGACGTGATCTGCGGATATCATCTGCTTTGATGTCAAAGTTGCGCCAGTCGTTTGCATCGAAGATCCGTTTTGAATGTGCGTCGTGGTCGGCGTATTTCATTGCCGAAATTTCTGGCAACAGGTGTTCGCAATTTTCGTAAAGGTCCCAGTATTTCTTGCGCGCCACATAGGGATCATGAGGATGTGTGAAGCTTACGGTCATGCACCATGGCCGGTCTTCAAGCCCGCGTGCCAGATCATAGAGTTTGGCGCATGCTTTAAAGGCTACTTCGTCATCGTATTCCATCTGATTGGAAATCTCGGCCACACCGGCGCCTGTGACTGAGCCCATATTGTGATACCACCAGTCAATCCGTTCACCGGGTTTTCTATAGTCTGGGGTCCAGCCAAAATCCGCGGGGTAGATGTCTGTGGTTAATCGATCTTCAAGGCCATGCAATTGATCGGGGCCGACAAAGTGCATCTTTCCTGACATACAGGTGTAATAACCTGCGCGGCGCAAATGGTGCGCATACGTGGGCAGGTCTGACGGGAACTCCGCGGCGTTGTCATAAACGCCTGTAATCGATGGAAGCTGCCCGGACATGAAGCTGGCCCGCCCGGGTGCACAGAGCGGTGATGCCGTATAACAATTGGTAAATCGAGCGGACTTTTCTGCCAGTTTTTTTAAATTTGGTGCATGCAGCCAATCAGCTGGGCCATCCGGAAAGAATGTACCATTCAACTGATCAACCATCAAGATAAGAATATTCATTCTGTGATTTTCAATGCTATCTGAACGTGTTGGATATATGGCTGCGACAAATAATGACGCTAGCAGTTCTAGCGTAATTCGGGCCTGTGATGGTAACTTGTGATGGTAACTTGTGATGGTAATTATCGTTGATCATTCCTGAGGTGGTGTCTGAGATTTGTCGACCTGAGACCACATGTTTGGGTTGTATATAAAAGCGTTGCACGTTATTTGGCCCAATTCAGACGACATCGCCTTGAGCGACCAATCGTGAGTGTTGGGCTGGAATGACTGGCTCATAATAATTGCCGATTTATCAGTGCCTCAAGCTCATATCATGACGCCATGCTTAGTATTTGCCAGAGGTTCGTAATATAATACACAGGGTTGGGAAGTCACCGTGATCAAGGTTTTTTGAAAATATCCTTCGTAATCATCTGATTTGATCAGGATTGAATTAATTATCAAGTTAGCAGAAGTCTTGCGTCTGTATTTATAATGCAAGTTAAAGTTCCAGGCCAAGATTAAAATAGTCAATGACTCAATCAACGTCGGCAAATATGGGTGATGAATCAACAACTGTCACTTATGACGAAACGCGTGATCGAGACGGTAACGTCAGAGCGGGTTGGCAACAAGTGCTCGACTTTTGTGCGCAATTTGATAATGCGCAAATCGCGCGGCGTCAAAGCGAGATCAGCAAACAGTTGCGCACCAACGGCATTGCCTATAACGCAGTATCCAGTGAACGGATTGACGATAGACCCTGGAAACTCGATTTACTTCCTCTAGTTGTTGAGGAGAACGACTGGGCTGCTCTGAGTGCGGGTTTGGTGCAGCGTGCACATCTCAAGAAACTACTACTACGTGATCTGTACGGCGAACAACGGGTAATCCGTGAAGGGGTGCTTCCACCTGCCGTGGTGTTCTCGCATCATGGGTTTCTGCGTGTCGCCGAACAACTACCTGGTACCAATGAGTTGCCTTTGTTCGGGATTGATGTTTCCCGTTCGCCTTCCGGTGACTGGCATGTCGTTGATGATATCTGCCAGGTTCCAGGTGGGCTCGGCTATGCGCTGGAGAATAGAATTGTATTGTCGCGCGTTCTACCCAAGCTTTTTCGAAAGAGCTCTGTAACCAGGCTGGTCTCGTATTTCAGATCACTGCAAAATCATCTGGCACTCAGTGAGGCTAGCGATGAGCGTTGCGTCATTCTGGCTTATGGCAGTGCCCACCCTTACTATTTCGAGTATGCCTACCTGGCAAAATATTTGGGTTATACGCTCGTGGAAATGAGTGATTTGACAGTAAGAGATGAGCGTGTTTATCTGAAAACAGTCGCTGGCTTACAACGTATTGATGTCATCTTGAGGTTTGTTCGTGATCACGATTCGGATCCCTTGGCGGTCACTAACAGTCAATCTGTCGGTGTGCCCGGCCTGCTTCATGCCATCATGGCCGATAATGTGAAGGTTATAAATCCGCTGGGAGTCGGGGTTATAGAAAATCCAGCGCTGAATGCTTATTTGCAACCCTTATGCAGGTATTTTCTGGGTGAGGATGCAAGATTGCTCAGCACTCCAACCTACTGGCTTGGTGATGACAAGCATCGAGCTTTGGCGCAGAGTAGACAAATGGAATTGCTGTATCGCAATGTCAACACAGTCGGTTCACTCACCGACCCGGCAGTACTAAGTGCTGATGAGCAAAAAGCTCTTTTTGCAAAAATCAACACCGCGCCTGAATCTTATGTTGCGCAGGAAAGATTAGACCGTTCCAGCGCCCCTTGTTTGCTTGATGAAAAGCATCTGCGTCGCCAGATAACACTGCGTAGTTACTTGATTGACAACAAAGGCGATTATCAAATAATGAGTGGCGGGCTTTGCGTTCTGGACAACGTAGCCAACGGTGGCAGGCCATCACATGAGCTATTTGAAGGCAGCAAGGATGTATGGGTGTTGTCCAGCAAGAAGGTGGCTGAGGATACAATGATTCACGCAGCCAGTGAATCGTTGCATACTATTATTGAAGGCGAGTTGCCCAGCAGGGTGGCAGACAATCTGTTCTGGCTCGGGCGCTATACCGAAAAAACCGAAAGTACAATCCGCGTTCTTTCAATATTACTTAATGAAATACTTGATGATGAATCGCAAAGCTATGACGTCACTTCCGATGATGTAACTGAAATCTCCCTGTCATTGACGGTGTTGCTCAAGACGCTAGCCGAAATCTCTGATACATCAACAGATATCGCCAGCGAATCTGGTGAGCCCCCGCTGAGAATTCTGTTTCGTGAAATCTTTGAGATGCTGCTCATGGATGAACGCTACGGTTCACTGGCAAACACCTTGGCTAGTGTCCGAAATACGTCCAATCAATTGAGGGATCGTCTGTCGCCGGAGCTCATGAGAGTGCTAAATGATCTTGATGACGGCCAGAAAAAAATCCGTCTGATGTTAGATGGCATAGATCACCAGGAATTGCGCGCCCAGAGTTACGTATTGCCAACCCTGATAGAATTGTTGGATTCCTTGCTGTTCTCATTGGCGGCATTCACCGGCCTGGTTCATGAGAACCTGACCCACGGTGATAACTGGCGTTTCATCATGATGGGGAAACGAATCGAACGTGTGGATCAGAGCATAGGCGTCATAAAAGTATTTATGCGTCATGACAGGGAAAATACACAGTTAATGGAAATTCTGCTGCGCCTGTTCGATAGCACGATCACTTATCGAACGCGTTACAGAAGCAGGCTCAATAATTTGCTCGTTACTCATTTATTGTTACTGGATGAAGACAATCCGCGCTCTATCGCCTTTCAGTTTCGCTACCTCGATGAATGTGTGAGAAATCTACCAGGTCGACGTCACAGCAATTATCAAGAGCCATTGTTACGATTATCGACTGCAGGGCTTAGCCGAGTCCGGCTTGCTGAAACCGAATCTTTATTGGCACGAACCAATGCAAGTGAACGTCAGACCATGAATAGTTTTCTGGAAGTATTGGGGCGTATCCCTGGCGAGCTTTCCACTGAATTGACAGCCGCATATTTCACTCATTCAGAGCTCCCGCGCAGTCTGATACAAACTTCAAGGCTGGATGCGCAAGCGAATACAAGCCAACCAATTCACACAGACAAGAGCGACCCATCTGCTGGCAATGACAGTCCAGGTGGTTCATCTTGAAGCTGAAAGTAGTCCACAAGACGACGTACGAATACAACTCGCCGGTTTCGCAATCCGTTAATCAATTGTGCCTGACGCCACGATCGACCGAGAATCAGCTGTGTTCGTCTTTTTCGATGCGCATCGATCCGGGTCCTAGTGCCATAAAATCAACGCTGGATTTTTATGGCAACTCGGTATCGAGATTTAATCTGGACCAGACACATGACGCCTGCACGATAATCGCATCTTCTGTTGTCGATACCGCTGATACATTGGATCCCTTGCCAGACTCTGTGTTGGCGTCCGAGATTAAATCTTCGCTGTTTACAAATCTGTCGCAAACAGATTTAATGGCTTATGACTGTTTGGCTCCATCGGTATATGTTCCGCGATTGTCAAACATTGAGGATTTGCTTGCGCAGTTACCCGCAGTCAATACGCCGGTACTTGAATTTGCTGATGCGTTAATGCGTTTTATCTTTACAGAATTTGAATATGACCCGAGCTTTTCTACCGTGGTCACACCTATGACTGACATAATTTCCGCCAGAAAAGGCGTATGCCAGGACTATGCGCATCTGGCGATCGCGGTACTGCGCCAGCATGGAATACCTGCGCGCTATGTCAGTGGTTATCTTGAGACGTTGCCACCACCTGGGCAAAAAAAGTTACAAGGCTCGGATGCGACACATGCATGGTTTTCTGTTTATGCACCAAGTCAAGGCTGGTTTGATTTTGACCCGACCAACAATAAACGCCCGGATTCTCAATATGTGACCACCGCCTGGGGTAGAGACTACGCCGATGTTGCACCTTTGCGCGGTGTTGTGTTTGGAGGTGGTGAAACGGTTTTGAAGGTGGCCGTTGATGTCAATCGAGTCGAGAATTGATGTTTGTATGGTTATTGTTATAGATCAAGGTAAATATAAAGGGGTCGCTGATGTGGCTAATTATTATTCTTAACAAGGAAAGTACAATTGTCTGATTACAGTAGCATTACGTCGGATGAAGTATTTGACAAGCATGGCTCGCCAAGGCCAGCTGCTGTACCAATGATGAAGTGTCTCGAGCTGCTTGGTCGCAGTGAGCTGGTGAAGCGAAAGCGAGCAACGGAGCAATTGATCAAGCGCAAGGGCGTTACCTTTACCGTGTATTCTGGTGATGGAAGTCTGGATCGCGACTGGCCGCTTGATATTATCCCGCGTGTTATCGATTCCAATGAATGGATGAAGACCCAAGCCGGTCTCTCTCAACGCCTTGAGGCGTTGAATATGTTCATCGCCGATCTGTATGATGAGCAAAAAATCATCGCCGATGGCGTAGTGCCAGCTTCGCTTATAGAAAGCTCTGGTAATTTTCTCGAAGCGTGTCGTGGTGTAAAGCCTAAATACAATGTCTGGGCGCATATTTGTGGCTGTGATCTCGTACGTGATCGGGATGATGAGCTGTATGTGCTTGAGGACAACCTCAGAGTGCCGTCCGGGGTGTCCTATATGATCGAAAACCGTGAGATCATGAAGCGCACTCTGCCTGAATTGTTCAGTTTTTGTCGAGTGCTTCCGGTTGATGATTATGTCACTAACCTTTGGAAAATGCTGCGCTCGCTGAGTGAAGCACCCAATCCGACTTTGTGTGTTTTAACACCCGGCGTTTATAACTCGGCCTATTTTGAACACAGCTTTCTGGCGCGTCAGATGGGTGCTGATCTGGTTGAAGGTCGTGATTTGTTAGTCGGTGATGATGACTGCGTTTACGTTCAAAAGGTTAATGGTTTGAAACGAGTTGATGTCATTTATCGCCGCGTTGATGATGAATTTCTGGATCCTGAATGTTTTAACCCGGCTTCGACACTTGGCGTGCGCGGGTTAATGCGAGCTTGGCGCGCCGGAAATGTCGCCATTGCCAACGCACCTGGTGCTGGTGTTGCAGACGATAAGGTTATCTACTCCTTCGTGCCAGACATCATTCGCTATTATCTCGATGAGGAGCCGATTGTCAAAAATGTTCCTACTTACCGCTGTGATGATGCCGAGGATCGACAATATGTGCTGGGTAACATTGAGAAATTGGTTGTAAAGCCTGCAAACGGATCTGGTGGATACGGTCTATTGATTGGTCCCAGCAGTACCGTTGAACAGCAAGCAAAGGTACGACAGGAAATATTGGCTGATCCGCGTAACTATATTGGACAACCAGCGCTGTCTATTTCTACCTGCCCAACGCTGATCGATAACGAGCTCGTGCCACGACATGTCGATCTTCGCCCTTTTATTCTGCAGTCTGATGTCACGCGAGTCACCAACGGTGGATTAACCCGCGTGGCTCTTGTCGAAGGTTCTCTTGTCGTGAATTCCTCACAGGGTGGTGGTAGTAAAGATACCTGGATCGTCGATACCGATAACCTGTCTGATATATCGTCGAAAAACCGAGGGGAAAACTAGATGCTCTCTCGAGTCGCGAGCAACCTTTATTGGTTAAGTCGATATCTGCAGAGAGTTGAAATCACGGCTCGTCTTATTCGTGTGCATTCCAATATGCTGGTGGATTTGCCAAGCGCTGATCCAGCAGAATCCTGGTTGCCATTAGTGTCGATAACCGGGTGTGATGAAAATTTTCGTGAACATGGCATTGCGAGTGACTCGGACAGCGTTTGCCATTTTTTGATAAGCGATGAAAGAAACCCCGGTTCGATGATTGTGAGTCTGCAGGCGATCGCGGATAATTTGCGATCTTCTCGTAGTTGCATGTCCACAGAGCTATACGAGTTGATAAAAGAACTGTACAGTCAGTCCATTGAGCTTGTGAATCTGAGCCGAAAAGCCAATCTGCAGCCAGTAGTATTGCGATCGTTGGAATTTCAGTCGCAGGCGATAGCTGGTGCAATATCCAATACCATCAATCGTGATATCAGTTACTTGTTTTTACGTACTGGGTGTTTGATTGAGCGCGCTGACATGTCATCCAGAATACTGGATGTACTTGCTGAAAATTTGATATCTACAGGATCGGGCGAGAAATCTATACCGTATGAAAATACCCAATGGAACGCCGTTTTACACACGTTTTCAGCACATCAAATGTACATGACACATGCGGCCAGGCCGGCTATCGGTCTGGATGTTTTATTTTTTCTACTTCAGAACCCGAATTGTCCTCAATCGATCCATTATTGTCTGAAAGAACTGGCACGTTGTATTGAGGATATTGGTCCTGGATATCGAGAGGATCAGAAAGCGCTGGGTGATAATGGTTCCCGCACTCAAAAGCTCGAAGAGCTGATTGCCAGTTTGCAGGGCGCTGATATCGGAAGTCAGATCGGAAATAGGCAACAGCTTCATGATTATATGACTGAACTGCAAAAAGCGCTCTTGCAGCTCGATGGCGATATCTCCGATAGATATTTCCCCGCAAATGATGTTGATGGAAAATTGTAAAATGGGAATTCGTGTTGCACTGAATCACAATACCGAATACCACTACGATAAACCAACAACCCTGGGGGCGCATGTAGTCCGGTTAAAGCCTGCGGCTCATTGCAGGACTCGTATTGAGTCGTACGCCTTAAAAATCTTCCCGGACAATCATTTCATCAACTGGCAGCAGGATCCATTCGGTAATTATCTGGCCCGTCTGGTTTTCCCGGAGCCGACAAAACTACTGAAAATAGAGGTTGAATTGATTGCAGACCTCACGGCTATCAACCCATTTGATTTTTTTGTTGAGGAATATGCTGAAAACTACCCGTTTGAGTACAGCAAGACAACCGAAGCCGAATTACAGCCGTATCTTCAATATGAATACAGCGATGCTCTGTCACAATGGGTGGAAAAAAATCGCCCGGCTAAAGATTTACCCATAAATGATTGGCTGGTCGCGATTAACCAGGCAATACAACGCGATATTGACTACCGCGTTCGTATGGAGCCAGGTGTTCAAAGCTGCACTGAAACCCTGAATCTAGGTAGTGGGTCTTGTCGTGACAGTGCATGGCTGTTGGTTGAGGCGTTGCGCCAATGCGGCCTGGCAGCACGTTTTGTTTCCGGTTATCTGGTGCAACTTGCCGCCGATGAAAAACCGCTGAACGGCCCATCCGGGCCGGAAAGTGACTTTACCGATTTGCATGCCTGGGCCGAAGTCTATCTGCCCGGTGCCGGTTGGGTGGGTATGGATCCGACCTCGGGGCTGTTTGCCGGCGAAGGTCATATTCCGTTGGCCTGCACGCCGCAATCCGTGAGTGCCGCGGCAATAACGGGTGGTGCCAGTGGGCCGGCCTCTGATTTTAAATTCAGCAATTCCGTGACCCGTATCGATGAAAAGGTGCGTATTACAAAACCTTATACCGAGAATGATTGGGGCAACATTCTGCAATTGGGCGCGCAGATAGATAAACGCCTCCACGAACAAGATGTCCGATTGACAATGGGTGGTGAGCCCACCTTTGTCTCTGTTGATGATGTTGAATCGGCACAATGGAATACCGCAGCCCTGGGTGTAGAGAAGCTGGAAATAGCCAATCAGTTGATGGTCAAAATGCGTGATCATTTTGCACCCGGCGGCTTGCCTGTATTCGCTCAGGGGAAATGGTATCCCGGTGAGCCAACGCCACGCTGGGCATTAACGTGTTACTGGCGGACAGATGGTGCGGCAATGTGGCATGACGATAGCCGTATCAAGCTGCCGGGTATTGGCAATAAGTACTCGCGCAATCAGGCGAATCAGTTTGCCCGTGCCCTGACCCGTTCTCTGCGCCTGGAACCACAGTGCCTGCATGCCTGTTTTGAAGACCCGCTTTATCATCTCCAGATCGAAAGCCTGTTACCGACAGGCACTGATTTGGCTGACCTTGACTTGAAAGACAGTCGGTCACGACAAAATCTTGTAAACCGCTTGGGCAAAGGTCTTGATGAACCCATTGGCTGGATGCTGCCGTTGCGCCGTACGGAGAGTGGTTGGCGCAGTAGTGTCTGGCCGTTACGCCGAGATAAAGTATTTTTAGTGCCCGGTGACTCTCCCATGGGATTACGCCTGCCACTTGAATCCATTACCGCTGATGATGATGAAGCACTTCTGGCCTATCCAGAGGATAGTTTTGATCAAGCTCAGGTGTTGCCTGCATCCTCAAGCATTGAGGAACGTTTACACGATCCTCTATCGTCGCCATTGGCTCATCCTATTCGCTCAGCGCTGTGTGTGGAATGGCGCGATGATGAAATCCATGTTTTTCTGCCACCACTGAGAAGTGCTGTGCCGTTTGTAGAACTCGTAGCCGTTATTGAAAAAGCTGCAGGCGAAGCGGACGTCAGCGTCATTATTGAAGGCTATGAGCCACCGCGTGACAGTCGACTTAAATCATTTCGCATTACACCGGACCCTGGTGTCATAGAAGTAAACGTGCACCCGGTTGAATCATTTGCTGAACTGGTTGAACAAACCGAGGCTCTGTACAAGCTGGCAAAGTCGGTCGGGCTGGCGGCTGAAAAATTTATGGTAGATGGTCGTCACGCCGGTACCGGCGGTGGCAATCACATCACCTTCGGTGGGCCAACTCCTGAAGATAGCCCGTTTATTCGACGTCCTGAATTACTCGCGAGCATTATCACCTATTGGCAGCATCACCCCAGTTTGTCATACCTGTTTTCTGGGTTGTTTGTTGGCCCGACCAGCCAGGCACCGCGTGTCGATGAGGCGCGTTCAGACACACTGTATGAACTTGAAATGGCGCTAAGCCGAATTCCAGCAGGACAAGTCGCTCAGCCCTGGTTGGCTGATCGACTGCTGCGGCATTTGCTGATTGACGTCACAGGCAATACCCATAGGGCGGAAATCTGTATCGATAAACTCTACTCACCTGATGGCCCTGCGGGACGACAAGGTCTGGTTGAGCTTCGAGCGTTTGAAATGCCGCCTCATCCGCGAATGAGCATTGCTCAAGGTTTGTTGTTACGTTGCCTGATCAGTCGTTTTTGGGATCATCCTTACAGAGCGCCATTAAAACGATGGGGCACGCAGCTGCACGATCAATTCATGTTGCCTCACTATTTGCACGAAGATATCACCGCTGTTATCGAGGACTTGCGTACGCACGGTATTAAATTCGGCCAGCATTGGCTGGACGCTTTTTGGGAATTCCGGTTGCCGATCTATGGCAGTCGCACCGTCGGTAGCATTACGCTGGAATTGAGATCCGCGATCGAACCTTGGCATGTGTTGGGCGAAGAAGCCTCCGGCAGTGGCATGTCACGTTATGTCGACTCCTCCATGGAGCGCCTGCAGCTGAAAGTGAGTGGATTGACAGATGATCGCTATCAAATCGCCTGCAACCAGCGGGTACTGGCGCTTACACCAACGGGTGTGCACGGTGAGTATGTTACTGGTATCAGATTCAGAGCATGGCAGCCTCCATCGTGCCTGCACCCGGATCTGCCGGTTGATGTGCCCTTGGTGTTTGATGTTATCGATACGGTTCACCAACGCAGTTTAGGGGGCTGTGCCTACAACGCCGTGCACCCAGGTGGCAGAAGCCACGACGACGTCCCAGTCAATGCCAACGTTGCCGAGTCGCGGCGTTTGGCACGTTTCGAAGAAGATCACCATACGCCATGGCCAGCTGCGATAATCACACCGGTTGCCAGTGCCGGCAGTATGTTTGATGTCGTCGAAGCTGGTGAGCGTAAAGCTGTCGAGCCAATGCCCGGCAATACGGATTTTCCTCACACCGCTGATCTGCGATTCGCACGCACATTTCTTTAATGATGAACCGGTTGTTTGTGAGCGTAAATGTGGACGTGGATGTGATAGCAGAGGCATGAAAGCGCGGATGTTAAAGCGCAGATGTTAATGAGTCAGGTTCGCTCAACGGGAGTCGATACAGCTGTTGGTGCTTTCATTGCTTTCAGAGAACCTGCCCGTCGGCAATCACATATTGATTTTGTGAGTAATGGTTGTATGAAGGTAGTAAAGTAGGTGTTACTGTTTTTCGTCTTGGTATCTGTATATGTCCTTACTGCAAACACAACTAGACAGTGCCTGTCGATCGATCCAGCATGAAATAGGTTTGGGCAAAGTGGCCGACTATATTCCTGCGTTGGCGCAAGTGCCACCAGATAAATTTGGTGCCGCCATTGTCTCCATTAGTGGCGAGACTGCGAACTTTGGTGCGTCGAAAGAAATTTTCTCTATCCAGAGCATATCCAAGCTGTTTACGCTCACCTGCGTGTTGAATCAGCAAGATCAGGAAATTTGGAAGCGAGTAGGTCGAGAACCCTCGGGGAATGCGTTCAATTCAATCGTACAGCTTGAAATGGAATGTGGAGTTCCGCGCAATCCGTTTATCAATGCAGGTGCACTGGTAGTCACTGATTCTTTGCTTGGGAGTCAAAGTGCGGTTGATTTTTCCGAAAACCTACTTGGATTCATTAGGTTACTGGCAGACGATAACTCTATTGCTATTGATAAAGTCGTTGCACAATCTGAACGTGAGACCGCTTACCGCAACGCAAGCCTCGCACACTTCATGCAGAGTTTTGACAATCTCGAAAGGCCAGTTAGCGATGTGCTTGATGTTTATTGCCAGCAATGCGCCATCGCCATGAGTTGTGAACAGCTGGCACGCAGTGCGCTGTTCCTGGCCAACAACGGAACTGATCCACTCACGAAAGAACGCATTGTCGATGAAGAACGTGCGCGCAGGCTCAATTCAATGATGATGCTGTGTGGCCACTACGACGCATCAGGTGATTTCGCCTTCCGTGTAGGGTTACCGGGAAAAAGTGGAGTAGGCGGCGGTATCATTGTAGTGGTCCCGGATGTTGCTACGGTTGCCGTGTGGTCACCATGTCTGAACGCCAATGGTAATTCGCATGCGGGTACCGCTGCATTGGAAGCTCTGGTAAGAGCTACCAAGTGGAACGTCCTGTAAACGCAGAATGCGTAAGTCAAGTGTAGTAATTAAAGTGTAAGTTAAGTGTAGTAATTAGTGATGCAATTTTAGATCTGACTGAGGCTGATAGTTTTCTACGCGCAAACTGTTGTAGGGTCTAAATGAAAAGAAAAGCTGAATCGGAACTTTAAAATGAAACAGGCCCGACCAGGGCTTGTTGGATGAATGCTGCTTTCAAGCGCCGCGCCCTCATACCCGATTCCCACAACCTAGCCTGGATAGACGCAGGCAAAATTATGATTGTGGACTGATAACCTGAAACGGAATATCAAGTGGTCGAATCGAGTTGAATCGTGTAGTAAACACTGTTCGGATCATGTGTGTAGTCTGCAAAGGGTTCGGTGACAGTAAAGCCGTGATGCTCGTAGAATTTTCGTGCTGGTAGAAATCCAGGCTGTGATCCTGTTTCAAGACTGAGGCGTTGATAACCCCGTCTGCGTGACTCGTCCATGAGGTGCTCAAGCATTTTGCTGGAAACTCCTGTTCGTCGTGCATTGCGTACGGTGCGCATGGATTTGAGCTCGGCATGTGTCGCGTCAAGTTCTTGCAAGGCGCCGCAGCCACGGAGTTCCTTATCTTTCCAAGCAGTGTAAAACGTTACCTTGGGCCCTTTGAGTTTCTCGATATCAAGGGCATGCACGCTGCAAGCCGGGGATTGAGAGCGCATGTCGGCTAGATGCTCTTCCAGCAATGCAATGACTTGCATGTCACTCAGATCGTCGATGACAATACGCAGTGCGTCACTCATGGTTATCCTCAGATAGATTGTTTGTCCGACACCGTTACCCACAGACCAGTTTCTCGTCAGAGGAGGCGCTACCTCTGATCCCCTGGCTCCACGGGCTTGTTTGCCATGGGTAAAATCAACATCAGTGTACCCAGTTGATCTGTTGAATGGGTTGCTGTCAGTGGCCGGCACTTACTTGGTGCAAATCCTGACTGGTTCACTTTGCTTTTGTTAATGCGCTGACCAAAAAGTCAGGTTCAGGCGGGCTTCAATCAGGTGATTGAGGCGCCGATTTTTAGCCGGTTGCCAGGGCGCAGCTGGTGGTAGAAAAGCCCCTGGCAACACAACACTCAAGTAGGCCATTTAGCTTGACGTGACGAGAAGGACCATTAAAGTAAACATATCGACAAAATCTGATCAGATGTTTGGACCGCATTGATGAACGCCCTATACAA
>CALDSR010000047.1 GCA_937924505.1 uncultured Granulosicoccus sp.
AAGAGTATGCGACCACGCCGGAAGCAAAAGAACTTCTGGGTGCACACCTGACTTTTCTTAAAGAGATAGGCGCAGTCCAGTAACAACAAGCTATTGCTACCCGGGCGGTGGGTTTATACCCATCGCCCTTCTTTTTGAATATCACTATCGGCAATTGGTTGTTTCGACTGACTTTATAGATCTGGCGTCAAGTATCGTTCATCTTTCCTGTGAGGCAGCATGAGTACAGATAAAACTGGCGGAATAAAAGAGTGGGTAATTCCATTCGCCTTCGTATTCTGTGCAGGTTGGGCCATTTGGCACGCACCTGCTTACATTCTTGATTTATGGCCGCATGATGAAGGTACCAGCCTGACAGTGCAAATGTCTGAAATGCACAAGAAAAAGGATGTAACACCCAATATGCCGGGTCTTTTCGGCGTGGCGGATATTGGTGACTGGGTAGCGTTATTACTTCTTCCCTTTTTGGGATATCTGGGCGCCAAGTCGGTCGTACCAGCGCAGATGGAGTTTCCGCACTATAGCCGTGTTGATAAAATTGCGATGTTCGTTGGTCGGGTCGTCATGATATTGATCATTTCTATGACCAGTGTCATGCTCTATGAAGTGTTTGTTCGCTACGCACTCGAGAAGCCCACTCTCTGGGCTAACGAACTGACACTGTGGATAGGCGGCTTTGTGTTTATGCTATCTGGTATATACGCGATGCAGCAACGCAGTCACATCAGAATATTTATTCTCTATGAAGTCATGCCAAGATGGTTGCAGCACATTTGTGACGTCATTTGGGTGGCTTTGTTGTGGTTCTTTGCAATTTGTCTGGTTTTCGGTAGCTACAAGCAGGTGTTTATTAACAAGTTTTACAAGTGGCAGACTTTTGGAACCGCATTCGACCCACCGATTCCCGCGACCATTCAACCGACCATACTGATAGTTATTTGTCTTATTGCTGTGCAGGCACTACTGAATCTGATTGCAGATTGGAATCGTGATCCATCCGAAATACTTGAAAAGGATGTTGTAGATAAAGAAGAGTTGGAAGAACTTAAGAAAAGCGTAGGAGCGAACTGATGGACGTCGGTACTATTTCAATAGTCCTGATGATAGGACTGGTGTTCATGCTGGCCATAGGTATGCCATTGGGTTTTGCCTCCGCGGTGCTTGCTGCGCTGGTGATGATCATGAAGTTCGAACCGACTCTGCTAACCGATCCGATGAGTTTCGGAGAAGGTGCGTTGACCCGCAGGCCCGGTACCGGGCCACTGTACATCCTGACTCAAAAAGTCTACGACTTAATGACAGAGTACGTACTGCTTTCGGTGCCACTGTTTATTTTTATGGCTGCGCTGCTCGAACGTTCGGGCGTGGCCAAGCAGATGTACGACAGCCTCAATTTCTGGATGAGTCGATTGCGTGGTGGTATTGCGGTCGTGACGTCGTTGATGGCGGTGTTGATGGCGGCGATGTCAGGCATTATTGGCGGTGAAGTTGTGTTGCTGGGGCTGATAGCTTTGCCACAAATGCTGCGTCTGGGTTATAACCAGAATCTGGCGATTGGTACTATCTGCGCATCTGGTTCACTTGGCACAATGATTCCGCCATCAATTGTTTTAATTATTTTTGGCCTGATAACGGAAACATCGATCAAGGCACTCTTTACCGGCGCCTTTGTGCCGGGGTTTATGCTGGCATCTTTTATTATCATTTACATCATTATCAGAACACAGCTCGATCCATCACAAGCGCCCCTGCCAGAACCCCAAGATGATGATCTTCCCGGCCGCGAGAAGCTCCGAGCCTTCCTGGCGTTTTTGTCTATTCTGGCTGCCGGATTTACTTCGTTACTGTTGCTGCGGCTTGGCTTTCTTACTCTGACAGGGCGCAATGTTGCAGGTGAGGGTAACTTTGAGCCACCTGCACTCGGCATGATGCATCATCTGCCCTATCTTGCAGGTATTGTTATAGTGTGTTTGTTGCTGATGTTTGTGGTATTCGGATGGCGCTATACCAAACTGGGCTGGCATCACGGTAAAGGCCTGGTGCCCCCATTCGCGGTCATATTTATTGTTCTCGGTTCTATTTACGGTGGTATCACAGGTATTACAGAAGCTGCTGGTATGGGAGCACTGGCAGTCTTTCTTATTGCCTTGATGCGTGGTGAAGCCTCGGTAGACTTGATCTGGGTCAGCCTGATGCGAACTTTACGATCTACCGGTACAATCATCTGGGTGACTGTTGGCGCGGCAGCCTTGGCTGGTGCATATACACTGGCAGGCGGACCCACCTTTATTGCCGGTCTGATTGTTGGTGCTGACATGCCGACCATGGCGGTTATTCTAATCATGATGGTCATACTCCTTTTTATGGGAGCGTTCATGGATTGGGTGGGCATTGTCCTACTGATTATTCCAGTTTTTTTACCTATTGTGCAGCGATTGCCGATAGAGGAAATTGGTTTCATCGGACAGCTAGAACCCAGGTACGTTGCGGTCTGGTTTGGCGTTCTGTTCTGTATGAACATGCAAGTGAGCTTTTTATCACCACCGTTCGGGCCGGCTGCGTTTTACTTAAAATCCGTAGCGCCGGCGCACATATCATTAACCGATATCTTCAGAGGTTTTCTACCCTTTATTGGAATACAGTTGCTGGCGTTGAGCGTACTGCTTATCTGGCCAAACATCGTTACGCTGCTGTTGTAGGGAAGTCACAGATAACGCTCTCCTCGAATGGGGGCTGGGTCGCTATGGCATCAATGTTCAAGGGTTTCGCTTTGTTTGTTGCCGATTGTGCCCGCGCTGCTTAATGTGTCATCTTGGCAAACCGGGCGTTTGTTTGCCGGCAAGTTGTGTAGTCTTGAAAGTAAGCTACTGACGATCAGGCTACCAATGCGACGATATTTCGTGATAGTCGTACAACTGATGCTTGCCAAGGCGGTTTTTTGTGCTGCTACAGCGCTGCAGGCCTCTGAATCCCCAGCGGCTGATCCCGACGCAGTCTTCGGCGTCGCTTTGTCGGAAGCCGATGCGCGCCATCTACTTTTACGTACAGGGATTGGCGTTGCACCGGGCGATTTGATCCGCTTTACCGGAATGTCAAGATCAAACGCTATAAACCAAATAATCGATGGGATGAGTCCATCGCCCGCGGTACCCATGCCATCGTGGACACAAGATCCGGTGCCCCACTATTTTGCCAATAATGATTTTGATGCGGATGAACGGCAGCGTTTTCGTCGAGAACGTGATGCCGAGTTTTCGCAGCTCCGCCAATGGTGGGTGTTGAACATATTGCAAACCGAGTCGCCACAAACAGAACGGATGGTGTTGTTCTGGCACGACATCTTTGCAACCAACTATTACGATCTGGATCGTCGTTCGTTGGCGATGGCTCGCCAGAATCAGACGTTTCGTGAACATGGGTTCGGATCGTGGCCGCTGTTGCTGCAAGAGATGATCAGAGACCCCGCCTTGTTGCGTTATCTCAATGCCGACTCCAACCGCAAGGATGCACCAAACGAAAACCTTGCTCGCGAGTTGATGGAGCTCTTTTCTTTGGGTGAAGGGAATTTTGACGAGGCCTCGGTTAAAGAGGCTGCACGAGCATTGACTGGACGCGGAGTCAGTCAATCATACAACCTTGCCTTCATCGTGCAACCATGGCAGCAAGATCGTGGTGAGAAAGTGCTGTTTGGTCAACGTGGTACTTTTGATGGTGACGAGCTCGTCGAGCTTATTGTCGAACAAGATGCGGCGGCCCGCTTTCTTGCTACACGATTTTGGAATGCGTTTATCAGTGATGACCCAGTCGATTCCACCTGGCTGGCTGATGCATCGTCAAGATTTACCGGCTCAGGTCACGAGATTGCTGCCTTGTACCGATACACGCTTGAAAGTGATGCGTTTTGGGATTTGAAATATCGCGGCGCGATAATCAAGTCACCGATTGATATAATCGCGGGTCTGGCGCGAACACTCGAATTTCCGAAACAGCATTGGCGGAACTTTGCCGCATGGCATGCCGAACTGGGGCTGGATCTTTTTGCGCCGCGAAATGTGTCTGGTTGGAAAGAAGGCAAGGCCTTTGTTACCCCTGGCAAACTATTGAGTCGTTATGCCACAGTCGATGCCATGACGCAGTCAGTGCGCTATCAGCAAGCCGGTAACAGCAACATGATGGTGACGAATAATATGATGCCGATCGACACCATGACGGCAACCACCACGTCAATGATGAGTCAATCCGATAATGATCCAGGGCTGTTGCTGCGTATGGCGGCAGAAGATTACCGAGGTCCGGTGCGATTTCAGATTGCCTTGCATCGGGCCGACGCTATTCTGTGGGAAAGTGAGGAACAGGATTTCACCGGCGGGCATAATACAGAACTGTTCGGGCGCTTGAAGTCTGTCGACAGTGCGGCATGGCAGCTCAAACACTTTCCGGTGGCAAAAGAAATTCTTGAAACTGTCGAGACAATAGTTATCAGATTTACTAATGATCTCGCGGGCGCTGGTGGCGATCGAAATCTCTACGTCGATGGTGTCCGTATCGGCGAGCAGTGGTGGTCTGCTTCCTATGGTACGCAACGAAGTACCTGCGTACCGCAGAATCAGGCGAATGCAGGTAATTTGCACTGCGCCGGAGAATTATGGATAAAACGCCCCGAGTTTGAGAAGGCAAATTCCAGGGATTTGCCGGATTTTCGAGCGGGCAGTGCACATGTGTTATGGGCAAAATATAACGAGCATCAGAACAAACTTGCGGCATCGTTTGCATTGACCGATGTCACGACACCTTTTGGTGAATTTCACAATATTCATTTTGGTGTCGAAGCGAGAAAGGATGGGCCAATGGAGTTGCGCATTGATTCGTTTGATTGTTGGCCAGACTGTATTCGTCGCTGGCCTGAGTGTGCCTGGCAGAATAAACACTTCAAGGAGATATTGACCCTTAACTTTCCTCTGATTGAAAAGCCAGGGGATAGCGCAGCTGGACGAGACGACTGGTGCCATTACGACGAATTATCTGTCGATGAGCAAGCGTTGGTTGGTGCGTTGTGGCAAACTTTAGCGGTACTGTTTGACACGATGCAGCACTCGCAACATGGCAAAGCGCGTTTTATAAAACCGCTCAAGGCTTTGCAGCAGAGGCTTGCCGACAACGTTCTGCCATTGGAGGCGTCAGTATTTGCAGCGTCGCCGTCGATTGTTGTCAATGACGCATTTATCCGACCAGGCAAGTCTCGCGAGCCTTTACCAGAACCGCTATTGTTGGTACAGGATGCAACTGCACTCGAGCAAGCATTGCTTGCGATGAACTTGAGTCTGGACAATTTGTTACTTCCAGGGTTTGAAGATCCGTTGCTTGAGGCGATAGCGACGGATGAGTCAATTCCATTTGCGACGCGACTTTCGCGATTGCTCGATGCCCCTGTTTTCCAGCTGCGTTAGCCATTGTCCATTTACTTGAAATGATGAATAGACGAAACATTCTTAAAAGTATTCTGGGCCTTGGTATTGGCATCAATTCAATGCCCTTGTTTTCACAGGCGTCTGGCTCGCAAGCCAGACGCCTGATTCTGGTTGAGTTGTCAGGTGCCAACGATGGTTTGAATACCTTGGTGCCTTACCGTTCTGATTTGTATCACCAATTGCGCCCAAGCTTGTCTTTACGGGAAAAAGATGTGACAAGCTTGCAGGCCGACATCGCCATGCACAAGGCATTGAACCCCTTGATGAGATTTTGGGAAGATGGTGATCTGGCTTGGGTCCAGGGTCTCGGATACCCCAGCCCGAATCGAAGTCACTTCAAATCCATTGCTTTATGGGAGAGCGCCGGCGATGGTAAGACTGACGTCCAATCCCGCGGGTGGATAACACATGCAATGGAGCATGGGCTGCGGCGAAAAGTGATGTCCGCACACGGCATCAGTGTTGGTGGTGATATAAACCTTTTTAATAGCGATAGTGGTAGATGGTTGTCGATTGATTCGGCATCACAGTTTAATAACATGACGATGCCAACACCGATATCCGAACATTCAGCCCTTAAAAATCCGGGCAGTCGGGCAGCGCTAAATCTTGACTATGTCAGTGCTCAAGTCAGTTTGCTCGATCGCATGCTCAGCGATATCAGTGGCAGACTCGAGGGTTTGCCAGAAATGCGCGGCTTTGCCAGAAACGATTTCGCCTCTCAGCTCAAAACGGTTGCAGAGCTGATTTCCAGCGGCGTCGATACGCCGGTATATCGTGTGCGCATGGATGGTTTTGATACGCATGAAAATCAGTTGAGACGCCATGCTCGTTTGCTTGCAAGCCTTGGCGAAGGTTTGGATTCGATGTCACGTGCGCTCAAGCGAATGGGCGAGTGGGACAACACCATCATCATGACATACTCAGAGTTCGGCCGCCGCGCAGCTGAAAACAATTCAGGTGGTACCGATCATGGAACAGCCGCGCCTCATCTGATTCTCGGTGGTCAAGTGCGAGGTGGCCTCTATGGCGATGCGCCTGACCTGACTAATCTTGTTGACGGTGATCCGGGGTACACAGCCGATTACCGCGGGCTATATCATGAGGTTCTCGGCAGCTGGTTCGATGTCATCCCCGGTGCCAATACCATGCGGGACTATTCCGACCAGCGGCTCAGCAAGCTCTTTGCTTGACTCATGGTTTGTATTGGAACCCAGTGGCAAGGCTGTCGCAACCAGACGCAGCGGACCGCCGAACTGGCTGGCTGAAAACGGGTAGCAGGTTATCAGTACCAGACCTGCTCGCTGTGTGGAAATTGACAAGGTATGCGTCCGGGAGTCCACAATTTTTTTGTCTTTGAGCACATAGGGGTAAGTGTTCCCATCGTGTGATTCAAGGAACAGCATGGACCCGATATCGAGATGCTCCATGAATGCCAGGTGTGTATCACGGTGACCACCGACAGCGATCGTTTCCTTGGCCGCGTTGTCGGGGTTGCCGGCAACAAGGCCCGGACCAAATGCCATGGCCTCGCCGGAGGCGTCACCAAGTACCACCAGTGAGGCATTGATTGACGGGACATGGAGTCGAGCGGCGGTCATGACATCGGCCCATGGCCATGGTTTTTTTTGCGTCCCGCTATGCTGTGTTTGTTGCCAGGCAGACTCCAGTAAATGTTGAGCCACGATCGCCTTGCCACCGATCCAGAGTGATCGGGATCCTGAGGCAGTTGCCACAAGCAATGCCACGGTACCAGCGGCAATCAGGATGATGCGTTTCATGTTGATGAATTTCCTGTTGAAGCAGGGCGTACACCGATGTATAGCAAGCTACACCCACACAGGGCGAACACGAGACTCAACAGGGCGAGCATATCGCGACCTGCAGCGCCTTGCGGTAAATACAGTATTTGCATGTCGTTGCCATGTGGGACCAGGCTTGCGACCTTGACACTTTTACCAGGCACCAAGGTCGGGCGTACGGGCTCGGCTTCAAATGCCACGAAACTGGTATACGGAGTGACGAGTCCGACATCAATGGCTAGTGCCGTTATCGTCTCCTTGTGACGTTCATTGTCAACGCTGTTGCGTTGTTCGTCCAGCAGGCTTTCAACTTTGGCGCGTGCCCACTGCATGGCAAGCGATGATGCTTGCGTTGAGCCGGATTCAGCGTTTGTTGGAATCGAAATAATCTGCGTCCAGCGCTCACCAGCGCGTCGACCAGTCAGAATAATTTCGTCAACGTCATCGCTGATTTTTCCGAGAATCATCGTCGGCTGTCCCGCATAGAGATCCGGGATGGGATTCGGATAGATTTCACCGAAGCCGTTTGCGTACTGAACGCTCAAATCCGTAATCACAGGATGTTCCAGTCTCGTCAATAATTCGCTTACCGTTGACGCGACGTCACCGTTATCGCGAATGGATAGCGAGACACCACGTCCGGCTTCGGCGGCTTTTTCAAGAAACCAGGTGTTGGGTGCGGAGCCTATACCGACGGTAAATAGACGGCTATTGCCCAGTTGCTGTTTGATGAACTTGAGCAAGCTCTCTTCATAGCCAACGCTCCCATCGGTCAAAAATACCAGCTGTTTGAGGCGTGACCTGTCCGTGAAATCTGCCGATAATTCGCCGTTTGCAGTATTTGTATTGGCACCTGCGTCAGAATCAGCGATGACACGGTTGTACCGTCTGTCGTCTTTATCATCGGTCAGGGCCAGTCGCAGAGCATCGAGCATTTCAGTGCCGCCGTCAGCGTTGAGCCGATCGGCGAATCGTCGAGCGATTGCGATGGTGCCTGCTTCCGCAGGACGGGCCGATGAGAACAAGGGCTGCGTTCGATCATCAAAAGCGATGATGTTGAAGGTGTCGTCGAGGGTCAGACCGTCAAGTGCCGTATGTATGGCTTCACGAGCTGCGCGAATGGACTCTCCAGCCATTGAGCCAGATTTGTCGATGAGCAATATGAGTTCGCGGGAGACGGTCGGAAGTTGACTTGAATCGCCAGGTGGTGACAGCAGAACTTGCATATAGCGCTTACCATTGTGCTTGTCGGTGAACGCTTCACCGCTGGCAACGGCAAGATCAGGCATCGGCCAGCGCAAAACGATGTCACGATCCATCGGTACATCCGTTAGTGTGATATCACCTTCAGCGATATCAAGCGTGTGTGTCGGACTGGCAAGCAGTGACAAGTCATCCAGTGGCGCGATGTTGGCGACAAGAGTCAATCGCGGTCCACGCATATCGGTCTGCCGTGCAAACGAGGTGTCAAGGGCAGCCGCATCGGGTGTTAATTCATTCGTGTAACGGGGTGTCAGTGTGGTTGGCAGTATCAGTTGCAGTGTCCTGTCCTTGAGCCTGACCGGTAACATGACGTCGAGTTTGATCTTGATGTCATCGTTGGGGGCTATAGAGGCGACCCTCATCGTGAAAAGATTGGGGCGGTTCTGTTCGACAAGGCTTGCGACCTGTCCGGCTTCTTTGGCCGCAGTGTATTGTTGCTTCGCTTGCTGACGGGGCATGATCTGTCCGAGGATGACGCGATCACCCACAGTGATGGTGAGCCCCCGCACGGCTGCGTCCTCTGGCAGAGGAAACAAGTATTGGCCTTCCAGCCATTGCCCGGTCGTGTTCCGAAACGTTTGCTCCAGCGACATGTCGGCCAGCAGTCCTTGTACCGCGAGTGTCATATGCGCATTGAGCAATATGGCGCTTTGAGAATCAGGACCGTCGCCGAGCATCAGTACGCCGCTGCTGCTACGTTCCGAAGCGGTTGAGCCAGTGGCAAAGGCGTAAGAACCACCGAACATGGATTGCAATGCGATAAGCAACATTCCGGTAAAGGCGGAAACCTGGAGAATCTGTTCCAGCAGGGATCGGTCCCGGTGCCGGTTGTGGTAAGCCGTGTCGTCTGTGTCTGGCGCTGCAGCGCTAGATTGTGTCAGGACTTTGTGATCCCGAGACGACCTTGTTTCGATAGAGTGGTTATGATGCATGTGGTAGGGCCTCGTTGATGACCCAAACAGTGTCCATGTCCGGTGCGACACCACGCTGACGCAGCATGGATGCTTTGAGATGAATTCTGACGAAATATGACAAGCGACACCGAGATGCGTAGGGTGGTCCTCGTTGAGGATGAACCGGCATTAAGAGAAAACTATTCCCTGGCCCTCGGCAGGGCAGGCTTTGATGTGCTCAGTTTTGCAGCGGCTGAGCCGGCGCTTGAATCCGTCAGGCGACGACTGCCTGACGTGGCTATCATTGATATCGGATTAGGCCGGGATAGTGAGGCGGGTTTCGAATTGTGCAAGGAGCTGCGCAGCTTGTCTGCGAGACTGCCGATCCTTTTTCTGACCGCGCGCGATAGCGAGCTTGACGTTATCTCTGGCTTACGCCTCGGGGCCGATGACTATCTCACCAAGGATATCAGCCTGCAACACCTGATCGCGCGAGTGAATACCGTGTTGCGCCGGGTAGAGGCTTTCAGTCAACCCGATGAGATCAGCAGTGTGCAGGAGGTCGGACCAATGCGTTTGAATGTTGATCGTCTGCATGTACATTGGCGCGACCAGGCGGTGGATTTGACCGTGACCGAGTTCTGGCTGGTTGCCTGTCTTGTCAAGCATCCGGGTCAGGTCAAAAGTCGTCAACAGTTGATGGACGCGGCAAACCTGGTACTGGATGATCAGACCATAACTGCACATATCAAGCGAATTCGCGCCAAGTTCGTGGGTATTGACAAGGAGTTCACTGCGATTCAAACCGTTTATGGTTTAGGTTATCGCTGGATGGACACTTTGTTGTACTAGTTATAACGAATGGTCGCGCTCTTGAAACGATGAAACTTCGCACTCAAATGTTGCTTGCGTGTGCCCTGACGCTGGTCGTGCCGATTGTCGGATGGCACAGTGCCAAACAGTTATATGCAACATTACAACAGACTCGCATTGACGAGCAATCGTTGAAAGCGCTGAATTTGCGTGTGGCTATCGATGAGTCGCAAGAGCTCGATAAATTGTTCGAAGAAGGTTCCAGACCTGCAACAAGTAATGATTGGTATGCGCAAACGTCGCGATATCCAATCTTTGTCGATGGGTATAGCGACGATTGGCAAACGCTGAGCAACACACAACTTGAATTCATGAACGAGGACGACAGCAGTCGCTTGCGAGTGCGCATCGCGCGCTACGAACGCCGTCTGTATATCTATGCGGAAATACGTGATGATGCCGTTGTCTATCATAAGCCGCCGTTGATACCGTTTGATGCCGGGGAGGGTGAGGTTCCGGATGCGGCAACACGCCTTGTAAATGGCGATGCCATCGAGATTCTGATCGGACGCACCGATGGCAACTGGCAACATGGCTTGTTTCGAGCCATTGCCCCTGGGCCAGTATCAGCACTGCAGGCATCCTCCGGTCGATTGGCTAACGGGCGCGAACGCAAGCTCGGTCAACCACTGCCCGGCTGGCGGGGTGTCTGGATCAAGAACAATCAGGGTTATCAACTTGAATTAACGATGCCGTTGCCGCCGGTTGGAACGACCGTGGGAATTGCCGCCATTGACGTTGACGAAAACAGTGCGAAGCGTGATAGCTGGGTTGGGTCTATGTCGCCGACGACCATGCGCTCATGGCTTCGACGACCACCGAGGACTGCAACACCGTCGTCAGCGTCGATGGACGCGGGCTCACTTTTCCATACCAGCAGGGCGGCGTACGAGCGATTATCCGCGTGGGTTACGCCCGGAATACGGGCGCGACTTTATGATCGGCAAGGGCGCTTACTGGCGGATGTCAATGAACTTTACATCGACGATGATGAGCTTGACGATATACAGAGCGATGGCGCTGGTTCCACAAGTTCGAACCCACGATCGGTTAACCCGGCCGCGATCACGAGCATTCTTGACGCCGTCCTGTTCAGGTTGTTTGCATGGTTTGCAGCAGGTGAATTACCTTTACTCGCCGACTACGATCCTGCCTCAGTGCCATTGCATCTGTCGTTGGAGCAGCGAAACAGTATTGATCCCGATGCGCCTACTTCCCGCTATGTAAGCGATGAGAACGATCGAGTATTGGGTTCGCTACTGGCCATAGGTGGTGAGACACCGGATGCGTATCTTTTGTACGAAAGCAACGAAGAACACGCTTCAGCCTACGCGGGTAGTCAGTTGGCTCGTCTGTTCAGTCTATTGTTGTTTGTCAGTCTGTTGACCGGAGCTGGTTTGTTGATCTTTGCGACCACCTTGTCTCTCAGAATCCGGCGTTTGTCGCAGCAAGCCCAGCAAGCGGTCAGTGATGACGGGCGAGTCTTTGGTTTGTCCGGTAGTGATGCGCGTGACGAGATCGGTGATCTGTCGCGCAATCTGTCATCGCTACTTGCCAGGTCGGCTGCCTACACGCACTATCTTGAGGCCTTGTCGAGTCGATTGTCACACGAGCTTCGCACACCCTTGTCCGTGGTCAAGACGTCGATCGAAAACCTTGACCGCAACCAGCTTGATCTTGAATCGCAGACCTTGATCGACAGGGCCAGCGGTGGTGCTGATCAGCTCGGGGCCATTATTCGTGCGCTGGTCGAATCTACCCGTCTTGAACAGACGGTGCAGCGTGCCGAGATGTCTCAGATCGACATGCGGGCGTGGGTGGAAGGTTCCTTGAGTCGCTACCGCCAAGTGTACCCGTCAATCCGATTCGCAACGGTCGCGGCTAGATTTGAACTTGACGATGCATCCTTGCGACTACCGATTCCTGCCGTGTCCATAAATGCTTCCCCTGAACTCTTGCAACAAGCGCTCGACAAGTTGATAGATAATGCGGTCGATTTCAGTGCCGATGGCGATATTCGCATTGTCCTGTCTCTGGATGGATCGGACTCTGAGCCTCAGTTGACATTGGCTGTGGCCAATCGAGGGCAGGCCATTGATCCGGCTAGGCTGACGCAGCTTTTTGACCCGATGTATTCGGAGCGGGCAAGCGATGCATCGACCATGCATCTGGGTCTGGGCTTGTATATCGTGCGCATGATTGCCGAGGCCCACGGCGGTATGCCCGTTGCACAAAATCAGTCTCCCTGGGTAATCATTGGCATGCGTCTACCGGTGGCTTACATGAGACAATAGGGTATGAGCAACAGCAACCATACCGACGCGTCTCCCATTATCTCGATTCGTGGCCTGAAAAAAACCTATAAAGGGGGACATGAGGCGCTGAAGGGGGTTGATCTGGACATACAGGCCGGTGAAATTCTCGCTTTGCTCGGCCCCAATGGTGCCGGCAAAACCACACTGATCTCGTTGATCTGCGGGCTCGTCAATCCGACCGGCGGCAGTGTCACGGTGGGCGGTCACGACATCATCGAGAACTTCAGAAAGAGCCGAGAGCTTATCGGCCTGGTGCCACAGGAACTGACGCTCGGCGCGTTTGACCTCGTCGTCAACACCATCAAGTTCAGCCGCGGTCTGTTCGGCAAGGCGCCAGATGACGCCTATGTTGACAAGCTGCTTGAAGATTTGAGCCTTGCCGACAAAAAAAACAATTTGGTACAGCAGCTCTCAGGGGGGATGAAGCGGCGGGTATTGATTGCCAAGGCACTGGCTCATGAGCCGCGCATCCTGTTTCTGGATGAGCCAACTGCCGGGGTGGATGTCGAGCTGCGCAAGGACATGTGGGCACTGGTCGAGAAACTACGGGCCGATGGAGTGACCATCGTGCTGACGACCCACTACATCGAAGAGGCTGAGGAGATTGCCGACCGGGTAGGGGTCATCAGCGACGGGCGCTTACTGGTGATCGACGACAAGGAAAACCTGATGCAGTCGCTCGGCAAGAAACAATTGGTGGTTGATTTACGCCAGGCGGTCGAGACATTGCCGGCGTCGCTTGCTGAATTTGATCTGGTGCTGTCCAACGAAGGGCAAAGGATTACCTATACATTTGATACCCAGCAGGAACGCACTGGTATTACGTCGCTATTGCAGGCGATTACCAGCGCCGGGCTGGTCCTGAAAGATTTGCAGACCACGCAAAGTTCGCTTGAAGACATCTTCGTCAATCTGGTGCAGGCGCAATCATGAATATTCAAGCGGTCAAGACCATCTACCACAACGAAATGCGCCGTACGCGTAATACTCTGATGCAAAGCATTGCATCGCCGGTAATATCGACCGTTTTGTATTTTGTTGTTTTTGGATCGGCAATCGGTTCGCGTATTCAATCGATCGAGGGGGTCAGCTATGGCTCGTTCATCGTGCCCGGGCTTGTCATGCTGTCCCTGTTGACGCAAAGCATATCCAACGCTTCGTTTGGCATTTTTTTCCCCAAGTTTACCGGTACGATTTACGAGATCATGTCGGCGCCTGTTTCCTTTTTTGAAATTATCATCGGCTTTGTCGGGGCAGCGGCGACAAAGTCGCTGATTATCGGTACGATTATTCTCATCACGGCATCGTTTTTTGTTGACTTGCGAATCGCCCATCCGTTCTGGATGTTGGCATTTCTGTTGTTGACCTGCGTTGCGTTCAGTTTGTTCGGCTTCATAATCGGTTTATGGGCCGATAATTTTGAGAAACTGCAACTGATCCCCTTGCTGGTGATTACACCGTTGGTTTTCCTGGGCGGTAGTTTCTATTCGGTCAGCATGCTGCCACCGTTCTGGCAGAAAATCACCTTGCTGAATCCAGTCCTGTACCTGATCAGCGGATTTCGCTGGAGCTTCTTTGAAGTTTCCGATGTTGGCGTTGGACTCAGTCTGGCGATGATCCTTTTATTTTTGCTGAGCTGCATCCTGGTTGTCTGGATCATGTTCCGGACCGGGTACAAGCTCAAGCAGTAACAGTTTTTATTTATAGGAGTATCAGTAGTGAGCAGCAAAGCAGAAGTTGTTAGTAGTGATCTGGCGCGGACCGGTTTTTTCAAGCGCGATCTCAATGATGCAGATCCTGCGATCATGGCATCCATCAACAATGAATTGGGTCGCCAACAGCATGAAATAGAATTGATCGCGTCGGAAAACATCGTGTCAGCGGCTGTCATGCAAGCGCAGGGCTCGGTCATGACCAACAAGTATGCAGAAGGGTATCCCGGCAAACGATACTACGGCGGCTGTGAACATGTCGATTCCGCCGAAACACTTGCGATCGACCGGGCCAGGCAGTTGTTCGACTGCGGTTTTGTCAATGTGCAACCTCACTCAGGCGCGCAGGCTAATCAGGCTGTGTTCCTCGCCTTGCTAAAGCCGGGTGCGACGTTCATGGGAATGGACCTTGCGGCCGGCGGCCATCTGACCCATGGCTCACCGGTCAACCAGTCCGGCAAGTGGTTCAACGCGGTGACCTATGCGGTTGATGAAAAAACACACCAGATCGATTACGACGCACTGGAAGCCCAGGCACTTGAACATAAGCCGGACCTGATCATTGCGGGCGGCTCAGCCTATCCGCGGGTTATCGACTTTGCGCGTTTTCGTAAAGTTGCCGATCAAGTCGGTGCGATCTTCATGGTCGATATGGCACATTTTGCCGGGCTGGTTGCCGCGGGCAAGCACCCAAATCCACTGGATCATGCGCATGTCGTCACGACGACTACGCATAAGACATTACGTGGACCGCGTGGTGGCATGATCCTGTCGCGTGATGAGGAATTGGGCAAGAAGATCAACTCGGCTGTGTTTCCGGGGTTGCAAGGTGGGCCGCTTATGCACGTGATTGCGGCCAAGGCAGTCGCTTTTGGTGAAGCGCTAAGTGATTCTTTCAAAGATTATCAACAATCGGTTATTGATAATGCTCATGTACTCGCCGAGACATTGGCAGCCGGTGGGCTTGATATGGTATCGGGTGGTACCGATACCCATGTGATGCTCGTTGATCTTCGGCCCAAGGGCGTGACGGGCAAGGCTGCGGAAGCGGCGCTCGGGCGCGCAGGTATCACCTGTAACAAAAACAGTATTCCGTTTGATCCGGCCTCTCCTTTCGTCACCTCGGGTATTCGGCTTGGTACCCCTGCTGCGACTACACGGGGTTTTGGTACGGACGAATTTCGTACTGTCGGTGAATTGATTCTGCGCGTAATCGATGGTCTTGCTGCAAATGGCGAAGAGGGTGGTAATGATGCTGTTGAAAAAGCCGTTGACACCGAGGTCAAGGCCTTGACTACACGCTTCCCGATTTATGCCTAAGCTACTTTTGAGCCGTTCAGATACAGAACTTGCGATTGTCACCGGTGCCCATCAGGGCATCGGGCTAGCGATTGCCCGCGCGCTTGCTGCATCCGGGCGCGCAGTGGCGGTTGTTGATATCCAAGAGGCAATAGATACCGAACGCTTCGCGCAGCAGTTCCCACAAGAGGCTGATGTCCATTATTTCAACGTCGATATCACTGACGAAAAGCAATGTCATGGCTTCTTCGATGAGCTGGTTCAGCACTTTGGACGACGTGCATCAATTCTTGTCAATAATGCAGCCGTGCAATATTGGTCGACGCTTCTGGAGCTTTCGCTTGAGCAATGGCGGCATACCCTGGAGGTTAATCTGACCGGCAGTTTTCTGATGACACAGCGCTTTGCGCGTGAGTTCGCGTTGGATGATTCCCTGGCGCAGGGGAGCATTATCAATCTCGGTTCTGGCTGCAACCATCTGGCATTTCCATCACTGGTCAGTTACTCCACCTCAAAGGGGGGTATTGAAATGTTGACCAAGTCTGCGGCGCTGGAACTGGGGCCACAAGGCATTCGCGTTAACTGTATAGCGCCAGGTGCCATAGAAACCGAACGTACCAAAAGCGAGACGGCCGGTTATGAAGAACGCTGGTCGCCTCTGACGCCACAGCGTCGCGTCGGACAAGTCGACGATGTGGCTGATGCCGTACTGGCCTTATGTGAGCCAGGAATGCGTTTTGTGTCCGGTCAAACTTTAGGCGTGGACGGTGGCTTGTTCAGCCGCGCGGTCTGGCCGGAAGAATACTGATGCCTGTGATCGGGTGTATTGAATATGAGTAATGACGATTACGAAGCGAAGCTTGAAAAGGCGCTTTTGGAGTTGCATGAAAAGAAAGTGCCAAAGTTACGCTACCGAACTCCGATGTTTCGTATTTTCAGGATGTTTGGAGTGAAGATAAAACCCCAGTTCTACTATTCGGATATTCCTTATTTTTTTAGCTGTGCCGCCTATTTTTCAGTAGTATGGGGCGTATTGATGTGGGTTGTTTTCCAACGCTCGCGTGAAATTTCGGTTAACTGGGCCGTTGGTATTGCATTGTTGGCAGGTGTTCTTTTTGGTTTGGCGATGGTTGTCAACAACATGTACAACCGCAGGAAGTATGAATTGACACCTTGGGATGAGCTGTGAGCTCAGTGCTGCAGGTTTCCAACCGAGCCGCAACGCAGGCATTCGCTGGCGGGGCCATTGCGGGAGCAATTCGGGTTCATTCCGTTGCACCTCTTTGTTCAATAGACGAAAAATTTCTACCAGAGTATTTTCAACAACATTCAAGTAGGCCAGTTAGCAGTTGTTCAGCCAGTATTAATGGGCTGTCTGTCCAAGTTGGGTGATGATGCAAATTTCGAGAAAAATTCAAGCACCTAAGTACAATCATCAAGAATTTTTCGAACTCTAACGCTCAATTCTGGAAGTACATCTCGTGTAAACCAGTCGTTTCGTTTTAGCCAAATATTGTTACGAGGACTGGGATGTGGGAGTGGTAACAGCGACTCATCATAGTTGGCGTAATCTCGGACAGTGTCTGTTAATGTTTTCTGTTGGAACGGCAAATGCCATGCCTGCGCATACTGGCCAATGACAAGTGTTAGCTTCAGGTTAGGCAATGATGAAATCAATTTATCCCGCCAGGTTTGAGCACAGATCGTCTTTGGCGCCAAATCTCCAGAAATTCCTTTACCGGGATAGCAAAATCCCATCGGAAGTATGGCTATCCTGGTCTCATCGTAAAACAGTTCCTTATCTATGCCCATCCACTCTCGGAGTCTATCCCCACTGGCGTCATCAAATGGAATTCCAGAGTGGTGTACTTTGATCCCCGGCGCTTGACCGGCGATCAATATTCGCGCGTCAGGATGACATTGCAATACCGGACGGACTCCGTGGTCAAGTTCGTCGGCACACAGAGTGCAAGACCGAACGTTTGATATCAAAGTATCAAATGCATTTTTTGGCATACCGATCAAAAAGGAGAACTTGATGACGGCAAAAAGCCGGTACGTTGCTACTGGTTAGAAGCTAAACTTTTGACCATCATTTCCGCATGACCTTCGTGTACCTTGAATATTTCTAACCCGGCTTCAAACAGAGACTTGACTTCGGCATTTTCGATATTCGGGATGAAGGAGTTAGCCATCAAGTCGTTGACTGCCTTGTGGTAAGCCAATTCATTCTCGGCGTATCGTTTATCAAAGGCAGCCCCTCGCAACCCGCTCAATTCGTCAACAATCTTGACCGAACCGTCAATTAGCTCTTGGCTGAAAAAATTGTCTTTTGGTTGTAATTCCAATTTTGCCAACAACGCTAGAGCTTGTTCATTGACTGCTTCATGATCCCGAATCATTGTCTTTGCAAACTCGCGCACAACTGGATCTTGAGAAATACCCAGTGCCAAGTGGGCATATTGAATATCAATGTTGTCGGCTGTGTAGGCGACATGTGCCAATTCAAGATCATCGAGTTGGTCTGGTGTTCGAGCAGCCTCTTTAGCTTTAGACGCTCCGTATTCCGTGCTGGCACAACTTGTTAATGCCAAAATTGCCGCTGTCGCTATAAGGAATTTTATTTTCATGCGTATACATCCTCAATCCAGTTGTGAACGGAACTCTAGAGCCTGCATCCGGCGGATGCCCCAGTGTAATTGGGTATTTTAGTGATCACACGAAACTATTAATGATATAACGTACACAGTTTTTGACCGATCGTACAAGATACTTTTGATTTCTAACCACTACTGTTGAAAATTTCTCTAGAAATAGTTGAGCAGATTACATGGATCTTCTAAGTGGCATATTGAGTGTAATGAAAATGTCTGGTTCTCTGTATTTTAGAACCTCATTTACATCGCCTTGGGGGGTGCAAGTACCGTCACACCAGAATGTGTCAAGATTTCACTATGTTCATCGCGGGCGTTGTTATCTACGGCTAGAAAATCAAAGCGACGCGCTCTTTCTTGAGCAAGGTGACTTGGTGATTATTACGCGTGGTGCTAGCCATGTAATATCAGAGCCGCAGGATGCCGTGATTTCATCATTGGAAACCGTTGTTGAAGAATCCGGCTTTGATGGTCGTGGCGCGCTAATGGTCGGTAGTCCGGAAAACGGACATGAAACACAACTGATTTGTGGCCACTTTGCGTTTGATCCTGGCGTAAGGCATGTTCTATTGGACTCTTTACCCGATTACGTGCATGTAAAGGATTATGGGAAAGCGTCTCCGGATTGGTTGGATAACACGCTTAAAATGATTGGCTCCGAACTAGGTCATGACAAATTGGGTGGTGATCACATTGCGGTTAAACTCTCAGAGATCATATTCACTCAGGCTATTCGCCATTACATTGAGAATGATGGAAAATCACGTATGGGATTAGCTGGTTTTGCGGACGATCACATCCGTAAAGTGCTAGTTGCGTTACATGAGCGCCCTGGGGATGCATGGTCTGTAGAAAAACTCGCGAAGATCGCTGGCATGTCCAGAACTGCGTTTTCCAATCGATTTACAGAGCTGATTGGTAAAACACCGCTGAACTATCTGATCGATTGGCGAATGCAAATCGCCAGACAAATGTTAATTGATACGGACTATCCAATTATCGATATTGCGCTGAAAACGGGCTATCAATCCGAGGCCGCTTTCGGGCGAATATTTAAGCGTTATTTCAATATGCCACCAGCGGGATTCAGGCGGAACTGGACGAATTAGTCAAGACGGAGATGTCAGTTGCGCGTTACTAACGGCGTCTCTTTCTCTAAAGGGTGGTCCAGCACATAGCAAAGTACGACCTCTGCCGCAACACTATTCCATGTGATACAAAAAAGGACCACCCTTTAGTTGTTATTCAAACGTCAGTTTCGCTTTCATTGAAGGATGAAATTTGCAGAAATAAGAAATTGTTTGATCACTGGAAACAGTGATGCTTCCAGATTCATCTTGTTTTAATTCACCCGTATCGAAAGAGTTGTCGTCAGCACTAGCTGTGTGGGGTACGATGTCTTTATTTATCCAGGTAATCGTATCACCGGCTTTTACGGTCAACGAATCAGGGATAAACTTGAACCCGGTGATCTCCACGATGTGTTCCTGTGTGGTCGAGTCGGTGTCATTGGCGTGCGCAGCCGTTACGAACCCGATACTTAGAACTGCGGCGACAAGGAACGCTAATGAGATTCGTACGTAACTCATTATTTCAAACTCTTGACCATCATCTCTGCATGGCCTTCATGTGCTTTGAAAATTTCCAGGCCGGCTTTAAATAGATTCTTGACCTCTTCATTTTCTATATTAGGAATAAATGTGTTTCCAACCAGATCATTCACCGCCTTATGGTAGGCCAACTCGTTTTCAGCGTACCTTCTGTCGAAAGCATCGCCGCGAAGAGCCGTTAACTCGTCGACGATTTTTACGGCACCTTCCTGAAGAGATTGGCTCAGAAAGTTATCCTGCGGTTGTGCATTCAATTTCTTGAGTAGTGCCAATGCTTGTTCGTTCACCGCTTCGTGATCACGAATCATGGTGCGGGCGAACTCGCGGACTTCTGGGTTGGTACTCAGTGCCAGTGCAATGTGTGCGTATTGTATGTCGATATTATCAGCAGTGTATGCTACGTGCGCGATCTCCAGGTCGTTTAAGTCGGCAGGATTATCTGCTGCGATGGCTTGCCCTCCAAAGATAGGAAGAGCGAGTGCTAGTACGAGATTTTTCAGATTCATCGATTACTCCACTGTTTATCGGATAGCGCATGCCTATGCAAACACCGCGCTGCGTCCATTAACGCCCATTCGATTGCAAGATGAATGATCGATTCACCATAAAATTTGACCAATCGTGCAAAACGTTCTAGCTGGTTCGACACTGGTGCAGCTTGTTAATACAGGTGAAGACTAGAGCAGAACAATGGATACTTACTGGCCACTTGATTACAGTAAAGCTGAAGCCCTGGATAACGCTCATCGGATCGGCGGAAGAAGTTGCCGTAACGCACGACGGTGTCACTGCCGGCACGGTAGTTGGGGCAATCAGGGCACATTCCGTGTGTTCCTGTGGTTCGAGTTATGGCTACACACTACTACGAAATCCTATCAGTAGTGTTGTGGGCCAGTATTGGTGGCTTATGAACTAGCTTGTGTTGTCGATAATGCCCCTGGTTTGCAGCGTTGCAATACCTGCTGCTTTCAGCTCGCGCGAGCGATCAATAGTCACGGTCAACAGGATAACCGGCGCAAGCCCTACCACAACAATCAATAGTGCTCCCAGCGCAGCCTGACCAATCAATTCGTCCGATGCATATTGATAGACATGCGTCGCCAATGTATCGAAATTGAAGGGACGTAATACCAATGTGGCGGGGAGCTCCTTCATGCAATCGACGAACACAACCAACGCGGCGGTCAATACACCGCCTTGCATCAACGGGAGGTGAATTTTTCGCAGGATAGTGCCAGAGGAATGTCCGAGTGAGCGCGCTGCATCGTCCATGTGGGGGCTGATCTTGCGCATGCTGGCGTCCACAGATCCGTAGGCTACTGCCAGAAATCGTACCGTGTAGGCGAACACCAATGCGAAAACGGTTCCACTCAAAAGTAATCCGGTTGACACATCAAAGTGTTTGCGCAGAAAGCCATCGAGCGCATTGTCAAATGCGGCAAAAGGAATGATGACGCCAATGGCGAGCACGGCACCGGGAACGGCATAACCGAGACTTGAAATATTGATGCTTGTTCGCAAGACGTGCGTAGGGTGTAGTCGTTGACTGTAACTCAATAGTATGCCGACAAGAACGGCACTGCCGGCAGCCGTCGCCGAGAGCAGCACCGAATGCATGGCGATTTTTCTGAAGTCACTATTCCAGGATTCGGCGAAATACTGGATCGCATAGTCAACGAGTACCCAGGCGGGAATCAGGAAACCCAGTAACACCGGCAACAAACAGAACAGGGTAGCTGCGTAGGCTCGTGAACGTGTCAATGTGTGGCGAGTCAGTGGTCGAAACCGTGTCGCGGTTGGTTGAAAATTCTCTCGCTGTTTGCGAGAAACCTTTTCCATGCCAATCAGCATCATGACGAAGATCAGCAGAAGACTCGCAATCTGCGCACCACCACCAAGATTGTTCATGCCTAACCACACATCGTACAAGCCGGCTGTCAATGTGCGAACTGCAAAGTAGTCCACTGTACCGAAATCGTTAAGCGTCTCCATCAATGCCATGGCCAGTCCGACGATGATAGCGGGTCGAGCCATCGGTAAGGCCACCTTCAGGAAACGCTGGTGTGAGTTGCCGCCAAGCACCCGTGCCGCTTCAAGAACCGATGCCGATTGTTCGAGAAAGGCTGCTCGGGCGAGTAAATAGACGTAGGGGTACAACACCAGTGTCAGCATGGTTATCGCACCTGGCAAGCTACGAATGTTGGGAAACCAGTAGTCGCTGGCAAGTTTCCAACCAAACAGGGTTCTTAACGACGACTGTATAGGACCTGCGTATTCAAGAAGATCGGTGTACACATAAGCGATGACGTAAGCGGGAACGGCAAACGGTAACAATAAAGCCCAATTGAACAGGGTTCGACCGGGAAATTCATAATGAGTTACGAGCCAGGCTGAGCTCACGCCGATGACGAGTGTGCCAACGGCGACGCCGATCATCAGCGCGAGTGTATTGAGGATGTAACTTGCGAGAACCGTATTGACCAGATGAGGCCAGATATTTTCAGCCGGGTTGAAGGCTAGCCAGACAACGGATAGCAATGGCAGGCAGACAATAGCCGCTGTCGCCATCGCAAAGTAGGACCAGATGCGCGAGGAGCGCGATACGGTGGCAAGTCGATTCTGCCCTGTTGGTGATGAGGCGGTGTCGTCGTTTTGTTTATCTACGCGGATTTGCTGGTAGCGAATTTCGGGGATGCGTACGTTTTCAGCATCCGGGTGCACGGCCGTGTTGAGCAGTCGATGGGTATCGATGCTGCCACCCGGCCAGCGCACCCGACGGGGCATGCTGGTGTAGCTAGAGCTGGATCCCCAGCGCGCTCGCGCACGGCCGTGGACTGCGCTACCGCGACGCATGATCAGCCGTCGTAATTAACTGTATCAACGAGCTTGCTTGCGGTGGCCCGGTATTTTGCCACCTCAGTCAGGCTAAGCCCGTCGGCTTTGAATTCGCCCCAGGAAGCGACGAGCTCGGATCTTTCTACCGATGGTTTGACTGGATACTCATGGTTACGCATCGCATAGATAGCTTGTGCTTCGTCACTGGAGAGATATTCCATCAGTTTTTGTGCGCTGTCTCGATTTGGCGCAGCACTGGTCATGATGACGCCACTGATATTCATATGGGTACCGCGATCACCCTGATTGGGAAAGACAATATTCACCGTCTCGGCGGCGCCGGCTTGTTCCGGGTCCGACAACATGGCACCCATGTAGTAGGAATTGATTACGGCCACATCACATTGCCCTTCCGCGATCGCTTTTACCTGTGCGCGGTCGTTGCCCTGTGGTTTGCGTGCAAGATTCGACTTGACGCCACTTAGCCACTCTGTCGCTTCAGCCTCACCGTGATGCGCAACAATCGATGCGATCAACTCGACCATGTATTCGTGCTTGCCACTTCGGGTGCAGATGCGGCCCTTGAGTTCTGGTTTGGCGAGATCTTCGTAACTTTCCACAACGCCATCTGCGACTCGCTCTTTGGCGGTAACAATGATGCGTGCTCTATTGGTCAGGCCGAACCAATGGCCATCGGGATCGCGATAGATTTCCGGGATATTGTCATTCAACGCTTGGCTAACAACCGCCTGCGTGACCCCGGCGTCCACCGCGCCGGCCAGACGACCGACGTTTGTCACGAGCAGGAGATCGGCAGGGCTGTTGCGGCCTTCGTTCTCAAGGCGTTCCAGCAAACCCTTTTTGGCAAACACCGTGTTGACTTTGATTCCCGTGCTGGCAGTGAATGCATCAAACAGTGGATCTGTCAGAAACGGTTGGCGGTAGGAGTAGACGTTGACTTCATCGGCAGCGAAAGCGCTGGACGTCAAAGTCGTGAGTAATGACGCGGTGATCAAGCCGATCAACACGCGTGATCGTGGTGTGGCGGTTTTGTAGCGGAACATAAGTAGCGCACAGCGATGAAGTATAAAGTGGGCGTTAAGCGTAATACGAATAATTCTTATTAACAACCACGAAAATATTATGGGTATTTCCTACTAAATTAGTCGGGTTTTTATTTTTTTAAATTCAGTGAGATAAATGCGTTGTAGCGGTGGTCCGGTTTCGAAGCAGACCGCCTCGCGGCGCGAATAGAAAGGTCACGATGAAAATACCGGTCAGGATGACGACAATGGTCGGGGCTGGAGCGCTGTCGATGTGGTAGCTGAGCAAAATGCCGGCGACGGTCGAAAAAGCAGCAATTCCGACAGCCCAACACATCATCGTCTCGAAGCGCTGAGTCAGCAGAAACGCGATAGCCCCCGGCGCGATTAACACAGCGATCACGAGAATGATCCCCACCGCTTTGATAGCGGCAACGATAACCAATGAGAGCAAAGCCAGCAGGCCATAGTGCAATAGCTTGATATTCAAACCAACCACCCTGCCGTGTTGTGGGTCAAACGCAAAGACCAACAAGTCACGTCGCTTGAACACGACAATGGCAAGCGCAGGTAGTGTCATCACTGCGGTGATGCCGATGTCTCGCCAGCTTACGCCCAGCATGTCACCAAACAGAACCTGGTCAAGGTGCAAGTCGGTATTTATTTTTGTAAAAAGTGCGAGTCCCAGTGCAAACATGCCACTGAAAACAATACCCATGACCGTGTCTTCTTTTAGCCGACTGTTGTTACTGACATAGCCGGTTGCAATCGCGCACAACATCCCAGCGACAAAGGCACCCAGCAGCACGGGTATACCGATGATATACGCGATGACAATGCCGGGGAGTACAGCGTGTGACACGGCATCGCCCATCAGCGACCAACCTTTGAGTACAAGCAGACACGATAGGGCTGCAGCTGCCGTTGACACCAGCAAGCCAACTAACAGTGCTTGCTGCATGAAATCAAGGCTGAGTGGCTCGGTAAAAATCTCGATCATGTTTGTGGCTCGACTGTGCCTGCCGCGATGCGTTCAGCAGCGCGACGACGATTGGCAAATACGCCATGTTTCGGTCCGAAGAAAAAGGCGATGAGAAACAAGGCTGTTTGCAGCAGCACAATGACTGCACCTGTTGCACCGTCGAGAAAATAGCTCAAATACGCACCTGTTGCGCTGGTGAAAATGCCCAGAGCCACACTTATTTGCAGGAGGCGATCAAAGCGATCTGCCAGAAGGTAGGCGGTCGCTCCTGGCGTGACAACCATCGCAATAACCAAAAATGCACCGACCGTCTGCAAGGCGGCAACGGTTGATGCACTTAGCAAGGTAAAGAAAAGTATTTTAAGAATGTTAATGCGCAGGCCAATCGAGCGGGCGTGTGTTTCATCAAAGAACACGACCATGAAGTCTTTCCATAAAACCAGCAAGCACAGCAGCGTGACAAGACCAATGATGACCAACTGAAAGGCGTCAAACGGTGTGATTGCGAGAATATTGCCAAACACGATGGTTTGTATATCGACGGACGTCGGTGACAGTGACGCCATAAACAAGCCGAGTCCGAAAAAACCGGTGAAAATCAGCCCAATAACGGCATCCGTGCGTAGATTTGATCGCTGCGTGATAAACAACATCGAGGCCGCCGCCAGACCACCTGAAATGAAGGCACCTAGTGAATACGGTATACCAAGCATATAAGCGCCGGCAACGCCGGGGACAACAGAGTGCGACAAAGCGTCGCCGATCAGTGACCATCCCTTGAGCATCAGATAAGCGCTGAGAAAGGCACATATCGCACCGACCAACGCACTGCACCAGATGGCATTTACCATATAGGTGTAGCTGAACGGCTCAAGCAATAGATTCACGATGGGTCTTTACCTGGCGGGTGTTCATCATCGTCGCCATAAAGTACAAATGGTCGTTCATCATCGGTGATAACCGTTACCTGACGCTGATCGTCATCATCATGCAAGTCGGTACCACCGAGGACATGAAAACGTAGCGTGCCGCCGAAGGCCTGTTGCAAGTTTTCCTGCGTGAAGACTGTTTCGGTTTGACCGTAATCCAGTATTTTACGATTGACGAGAACCACTTGATCGCAGAACTGCGGCACGCTGCCCAGATTATGTGTCGATACCAGCATGACTCGTCCTTCATCACGCAGCTCTCTGAGCAGGGCAATGATGGCTTCCTCTGTCGTCACGTCTACGCCGGTGAAGGGTTCATCGAGCAGAATCACTTGTCCTTCTTGTGCCAGTGCACGTGCGAGAAAGACGCGTTTTTTTTGTCCACCAGATAACTCTCCGATCTGCCGTTTTCGATAATCGCTCATGTTCACCCGCGCCAATGCCGCGTCCACCTTTTGGTGGTCGATAGCGCTGGGTCGTCGGAAAATTCCCATATGACCGTAACGGCCCATCATGACGACATCCTCGACCAGTACCGGGAAATTCCAGTCGACTTCTTCATTTTGCGGCACGTAAGCGACGGTGTTTCTTTCGAGTGCGCGGCCGGCTGCTTGACCGAGTATTGATACAGAGCCCAGTGCCAAAGGTACAAGGCCCATGATGGCTTTGAAGAGGGTTGATTTACCAGACCCATTGACACCCACCAGCGCGCAAATGGAGGATGTTGGTATCTTGAAGCTTGCCTTGTTCAAGGCGACAGTACCGTTTCGGTAGACCACGGTCAGATCTGTCGCATCAATGCCGCGACCGGCAACTTCGTTTTCCTGATGTTTGCGAATGGCTCGCGAATCATTCATTGGGTGGCAAGACCTTCAGCGACAGTCCTGATGGTTACTTCAAGTAGATCAAGATAGCTTGGTACTGGACCGTCCGCATCACTCAATGAATCGACATACAACACACCGCCGTATGCTGCACCTGTCTCGCGTGCTACTTGCTGTGCCGGTTTGGCTGAGACAGTGCTTTCACTGAAAATGACCGGTATATCGTTTGCACGAACGGTATCGATGACGTTCTTGACTTGCTGGGGAGTCCCTTGCGAATCCGCATTGATTGGCCAAAGGTACAGCTCTTTCAGGTCAAACTCGCGCGCAAGATAACTGAACGCCCCTTCGCTGGTCACTAACCAGCGACGTTCGGCCGGGATGTCCTTGAGAATGTTGCGTAGCGGTTCAATAGTGGCACTGATCTTCGCCTTGTATTCCCTGGCATTGGTCTGATAAACAGCTGCATTGTCAGGGTCGATGGATATCAGGGCCGCTTCTATATTGTCAATGTAAACCAGCGCAACCGAAGGACTCATCCAGGCATGCGGATTTGGTTTGCCATCGTAGGGGCCTCCGCCGATACTCATCGGGTCGATGCCGTCGCTCAAGACGACACTTGGCACACCTTTGAGCCGTTGCAGGAATTTCTCGAACCACAGCTCAAGATTTAATCCGTTCCACAACACTAAATCGGCTTTGCGGGTGCGGCCAATGTCTTTGGGTGTGGGTTGGTAGTTGTGAATCTCGGCGTTGGGTTTGGTCACCGACACCACGGTCGCAGCGTCACCGGCAACATTTTCCGCCATGTCCTTGAGGACGGTGAACGTCGTGACGACAGTGATCTTGTCCTTGGCCTCGGCACTTACGGGTATCCACAGCAAGCCCGTGGCCATAAGCAGCGCGGTCAGGGGGGCTGCCATCAGGGTTCTGAAGACGCGATTCACAATTATTTCCAAAAATTAGCCATGGCTTAGTTTATACATCTGAATTAAAAATACAAGATCGTGGCATAATTTGATTGTGATTCCCTGTAAACAAGAGCCCCCCACCAGATGAGTAGTGATCGACTGCATCGTCCTCTTGAGGAACCGGATGCGCAGGCTGAGGTGTTCGCCGGTGTCCGCCAGGCGCATCAGATGGAATCGACCGAAGATTATGTCGAACTTATTGATGATTTGATTCGTAGCCAGGGCGAGGCACGCCTGGTTGAAGTGGCTGAGCGTCTGGGTATCTCGCAACCGAGTGCGAGCAAGACATTGGCGCGCTTGCAGCGAGAAGGGTTTGTGACGAGCGAACCTTATCGTTCCATCTTTCTTACCGAGGCCGGTAAGCGGCTGGCTGATGAAAGCCGCGCTCGTCATGATCTGGTTTACCGTTTTCTTTTGGCTATCGGTGTCTCCGATGAGACGGCCAGACGTGATTCAGAAGGGGTCGAGCATCATGTGTCGCAGGAAACGCTGGATGCCTTCAAAAAAATCATTAACGCTAAAGAAAGCAAGGTCTGATATCACCTGTGAAAATTACTTTGTTACGCCCGGACGACTGGCATTTGCATCTTCGTGATGGTGAAATGCTGGACGCTGTCGTGGGCGCGAGTGCGCGTGATTTTGCGCGAGCCATCATCATGCCTAATCTGGTGCCTCCTGTTGTCACTGGCGCTGACGCCGAAGCCTATCGGGGGCGTATCAACAAAGCCGCCGCCAAGGCAGGATTTGCGTCAAGCTTTACCCCTTTGATGACACTGTACCTGACAGAGCAAACTGATCCTGCTGATGTTATCGCGTCTGCAGCCAATGGATTGATTACGGCGGTGAAGCTCTATCCGGCAGGTGCCACAACCAATTCTGCGTCTGGTGTGACCTCGATCGACAAGGTCATGCCGGTGCTCGAAGCCATGGCAGCGAATGACATCATGTTATGTGTGCACGGAGAAGTGACCGATGCTCACATCGATATCTTCGATCGTGAAGCGCAATTTATTGAAACGGTGCTTGATCCGCTACGTAAACGATTGCCTGAACTCAAGGTTGTCATGGAGCACGTGACAACGGCTAATGGTGTCAACTATGTGCGACAGGCGTCGAAGAATCTGGCGTGCACGATCACGACGCATCATTTGATGATCAATCGTAATCATTTGCTTGTCGGTGGTATACGGCCTCACTACTATTGCTTGCCAGTGGCCAAACGTGAAAGCCATCGGCTGGCACTGCTGGGAGCTGCCACCAGTGGTGACTCACGTTTTTTCCTCGGCACTGACAGCGCCCCACATGTGAAATCGCAAAAGGAGAGTGCCTGTGGTTGCGCAGGTGTCTTCAATGCGGGCAATACGATGTCCTGTCTGGCGACGGTATTCGAGGAAGCCGACGCGCTCGATAAACTCGAGGCGTTTGCATCCACTAATGGTCCTGACTGGTATGGATTGCCACGAAACCCTGACACCATCACACTCGAAAAGCGCGACGAGCCATTGAGCATTACACCGCCGCTTGTTGTAGGTGATGATGTCGTTGTGACATTTGATCCGGGCAGGCCGGTTCACTGGCATGTTGTCCCTTCGCTGACTGCCGGGTCTTCATCGGGTTCGTCTTCTGCACCGTCCTCAACGTCTTCCCCCGAATCGTCTTCGAGTAGTCTCTAATACGAAACCCTAGCTGAGCAATTTGCATCCATGTTTTCTACTTCATTTGCCGAACGTGACGAAATGGCTGCACTGACAGCCAAAATGCTTTTTGAAATTGAAGCCGTGCACTTTCGATCCGACGAGCCGTACATTTTTACCTCAGGTCTGGCAAGTCCGGTTTATATCGACTGCCGAAAACTGATTTCCTATCCGCGTATTCGATCGACTTTGATGGACTTCGCTGTCGCAAATCTGGTTCGAGACGTAGGCTTTGAAGCTTTTGATGCAGTTGCCGGTGGTGAAACTGCGGGTATACCATTTGCGGCATGGATCGCTGATCGCCTGCAGTTGCCGATGCAGTATGTTCGAAAAAAGCCGAAAGGTTTCGGTCGGGATGCACGCATTGAAGGAGACATCAAGGACGGTCAGCGCGTCTTGCTGGTAGAGGATCTGACAACTGACGGTGGGTCCAAATTAAGTTTTGCCGAAGCCATTCGCGAAGCAGGCGCTGAAGTCAGTCATACACTGGTGGTGTTCTACTACGACATTTTCAAGGAAACACCTGCGAACCTGGACAAGGCTGGTTTGCAGCTTCACTATCTGGCCACCTGGTGGGATGTACTCGCCGAGTCACGGCGGGCCGGTAACTTCAGTGAAGAGACACACACTCAGGTTGAAGCATTTTTGAACGACCCGATTGCCTGGTCGGAAAAGCATGGTGGGAAGTATCAGCCAAAATCTGTCTGATCTTTTCTTTCCCAGGATTGAGTATCAGTATTTGTTAAGGTAGGGGCGATTTATATCGCCCCTGCCTACATCCAGAACAAACTTGCGCCTTAGCGAGCTTCGGCTACTTTGGCAGCTTCAGCGGCTTAAGCGTTTTCCGCGTCAAAACGTCCGCCAGCCAAGGTCAGCTTGTAGAGTATGGCGCCCAGTACCGCGCCAATGATTGGAGCAACCCAGAACATCCACAACTGAGCGACAGCGGTTCCATCCATTGAGATCAATGCCGGGCCTGTACTTCTTGCCGGATTGACAGACGTGTTTGATACCGGAATCGAAATCAAGTGAATGAGTGTCAGTCCCAGACCAATGGCGATGGGTGCAAAGCCAGCAGCTGTACCTGCGCGTTCATCGGTGGCTCCGAGAATGATAAACAGAAACGCCGCAGTCATGACGACTTCGGTAACCAGTACCGAAAACATATTGTACTTACCCGGTGATGCATCACCATAACCGTTCGCGGCCAATGTACCGATCTCTGAACCATTGCCTTTAACGATGATGGCGAGTACAACCGCTGCGGCAATGGCGCCGAGTACTTGGGAGATTATGTACGGGGCCAACTGTCCTGCCGGAAAGCGTTTTGCAACGGCCAGGCCGATTGAAACCGCTGGGTTGAAATGGCCTCCGGAAACTGGGCCAACGGCATAAGCCATAGTCAGTACGGTTAGGCCAAAAGCGAGGGAGACACCAACCAGGCCGATATTTATGCCGTCCGCCTGACCAAATGTAGCGGCCAACATGGCGCTACCACACCCACCAAGTACCAACCAGAATGTGCCAATAAATTCTGCGATTAATTTGTTATGAACTTTCATATTCATTTCCTGAGTAATGAGCTAACGGATGGCGCTGGCTGTAAATAGTTACACCGCGATGAATTCGTAAAGTGGCGAAGAATGCCCTTGTTAGCCAGCTTCAATCATAGTAGCTTCTTGATGCATTGCTCAGAAGTGCTTTACCCCCTGATTTTGTAAAACAGGGTTAACAACAAAAGTATTGAAAAGATGTTTATCAATTGACACTGATAAAAGTAGGAAATTCGTGCTAACGGTAGCGTCGCTCTAGCCTGTCATTGCCGTCAGTGTGTTGACTCGCGTGCCATTGCAGTTATGACATCAAATGCAATATCTATATCATCATGTGTCATGTCAAACTGGCCGCACACGAACCTGATAACCAGTTTTTGATCATGCGTTGTTTGCGTAAGGTAGATACGACCGTCGTCATTGATCGCGTTGACCAGGCTCAAGTTGACCACATCAAGATCTGTTGATGCATTTTTTGGAATGTAACGAAATGTGAACAGGGATAGTATTGGTTGCGTTGTTATTTCAAAATCTGTTTCTTCATCAAGTCGTGCACATAACTCCGCACTCCAGTTGACATGATTACGAATCATCGTGCGCAAACCATCAAGTCCGTAAGCGCGTAGCAGAAACCAGACTTTCAGTGCACGAAATCGGCGGCCGAGCTGTACCGACCATTCGCTGAAATTGATAATGCCATCGCGTCCGTAGGTCTTCAGATATTCTGGCTGAATGGCCAGTGTCTTGACCAGTGTCTCAGGGTCCTTGACGAAATGAGCGGAGCACTCCATCGATGCACCTAACCACTTGTGCGGATTGAACACGATACTGTCGGCAAGTTCTGCACCATCCCATAGATGACGGAACTCCGGGCAGATCATGGCTGAACCTGCCCAGGCGGCATCAATGTGTGTATACAAGCCTTCCTGTTCGGCAAGCTCGCAAATTGCTCTGACCTTGTCCGTTGCCCCCATGCTCGTGCCGCCGACGCAGATGACAATGCCTGCAGGCAAGAGATCATGGTCGCGATCATCCTGAATCGCTTTGGCCAAGGCATCGACATCAAGTGCAAAGTCATCGGTGGTGTCGATCTTGACCAGATTGTCCTGGCCCAGTCCCGCCACCCACATGGCTTTGTCAATCGAACTGTGTGTGCGTGTCGAGGCGTAGACGCGCACCGTCGGCAAGTTCGATAAACCGTGTTGATTACCTTTCCAGTCGAGTGCCCGCTCGCGCATGGTCAGTATTGCGCACAGGGTGGCGCTGGAGGCGGTGTCTTGCAACACACCTTCAAAACTGTCGGGAAGTCCAACTGATTGTCTTAACCAGTCAACCATGCGGACTTCGATTTCAGTTGCCGCGGGGGAGGTTTGCCACAGCATGCATTGCGCGGCCATCGAACCTGCCAGCTGTTCTGCAATCATGGCTGCCGGTGCCGCATTACTGGCGAAGTAGGCAAAAAAGCGAGGATGTTGCCAATGCGTCATACCTTGCGGCACGATACGACTAAAATCATCCATGATGGCTTCCATGGACTCACCGGCATCGGGTGGAATTTCGGGAATCTGGGCGGCAATGTCACCGGGTGCGGTTTGTGCTCGTACCGGATAGGTGTCAATCTTGTCCAGATAAGCTGTTGACCAGTCCGAAGCCGCGTGTGACCATCGGCCGTATTCAGATTTTTTCATAAACGCTCAAACTCTTTGTGGGGCCGTCCCAAGACGAAGAATTAACAGCTTGTTGGATAGAAAAATACATGGTAGCTGAAAACGTGAGAACACAAGACAGGCTGGATAACCTCCTGCCGGAAATCACCGAATGGCGACGCGATATCCACCAACATCCGGAGCTCGGTTACGAGGTTCATCGAACCGCTGCGTTCGTTGCTGAAAAGCTAAAAGGCTTTGGTTGCGACGAAGTGGTGGAAGGAATTGGCAAGACCGGAGTTGTCGGCATAATACGAGGCCGCGAAGTGTCGAGCAACAAAGTCGTTGGTTTGCGCGCCGATATGGATGCTTTGCCGATCATCGAGGCTTCTGGCGCTGAATGGACATCGAAAACGGAAGGACAAATGCATGCCTGTGGTCACGACGGGCATACCGCCATGCTTCTGGGTGCGGCACAAGGCTTGTGTGATTCACGCGACTTTGACGGCACTGTGGCGGTGATCTTTCAGCCCGCCGAGGAAGGGGGTGGGGGTGGTGAAGCGATGGTCCTGGACGGCTTGATGGATCGTTTTGGTATTAATGAAGTGTATGGGATGCACAACATGCCAGGCTTGCCGGTGGGTGAGTTTGCGCTGCGACCGGGGCCTTTGATGGCCGCTGCCGATGAATTCGAAATCACCGTACAAGGTCAGGGCGGGCATGCTGCGATGCCACATGTATGTACGGACACATTGCTGGCTGCGTCCCATATCGTCGTTGCCTTGCAAAGCATTGTTGCGCGTAATGTTCGCCCGATACAACCTGCCGTAATTTCAGTCACCGGCATGCAGGGTGATACCGAAGCATTTAATGTTACGCCGCAAATCGTCACGATGCGTGGTACGGTTCGCGCCTTTGATGAGGAGGTACGCAAACAACTGCAACAACGGCTTGTCGAAGTTGCTGAAGCCACGGCCAAGGTCTTTGGTGCGACGGCTGCAGTTCGCTATGAGGTCGGGTATCCGCCAACGGTCAATGATGAGGTCAAGGCCGGATTTGCAGCTGATGTGGCGCGTTCGATTGTCGGTGAAACCAAGGTTGATGATGATCGGCCTCCAATGATGGGTGCTGAAGATTTTTCTTATATGCTCAATGAGCGTCCGGGCGCATTCATTTTTATCGGCAATGGCGATTCAGCCAATTTGCATCATCCCGAGTATGATTTTGATGATCGTGCAATCAGCTATGGTTGCCGCTACTGGATGGAACTTGTTGATCGCGCTATGCCTTTGAATTCATGATCTGATTTTTTGTGAGTTTATTTCCTCAGGCCAACCACCGGAACGCTTACTGCTGATATGGAACTTACGGTAATCATGCTGGCCTTTGCGGCTGGCCTGATCGTTCGACGCTGCGGCTATCCACCGCTACTCGGTTATCTCGCGGCCGGCTTTATGGCCCATATGGCAGGTATCGGCGATGGCGACGCACTGACACCACTTGCGGAGGCAGGCATCATCCTGCTGCTTTTTACGATCGGTTTGAAATTGGAACCGTCAAATCTAACACCGCGTTATGTTTGGGGTTCCGCGCTTTTACATATGGTCATCGCGTTTCCGTTGACGGCGGCGGTGATCTATCTTGTCGGGTCCCTGTATACGCCGTTGCGTTTCGATAATCCTATCGAACCGTGGACGCTCGCTTTTGCGCTGTCGTTTTCGAGCACCGTACTGGCGATCAAACTGTTTGATGAACGTGGTGAGTCGAACTCATTTTATGCATCTATCGCGATCGGTATTCTGGTTGTTCAGGATGTTCTGGCGGTTATTTTCGTCGTATTGACTTCCGGTCATTATCCGTCGTGGTACGCCCTTGGCTTGCTTGCCTTGCCACTCACCATACCGTTGATGCGACGGTTTCTACCCATGCTCGGGCATGGTGAGTTGCTGCTGCTTGGTGGCGTGCTGCTGGCTCTTGGCGCCGCTGAATTGTTCGAGAGCGTCTCGCTGAAAGCGGGGCTTGGGGCTATCGTCGTGGGTATGCTCATTGCGCAAGCGCACAAGGACAAGGCAAAGGAGTTGTACAATCAACTGTACGGATTGAAAAACCTGTTGCTAATCGGTTTTTTCGTGCAGATTGGATATTACGGCTTTCCCGAGCTCGAACTCTTTGCCGTGGCGGTTGTGCTCGGCTTGCTGATTGCGTTGCGTCCGTTGATTTACTTCGCTTTGTTCACGGCGTTCGGTTTACGCGCTCGCACCAGTTGGCTAACCAGTCTGAGCCTCTTCAATTACAGCGAATTCGGGCTGATCATAGCGGCCATGGCTGCCGAATCCGGACTATTGGGGCCTGAATGGATAACCACACTCGCGATGGCCATGGCTTTGTCATTTTTTGTCGCTACGCCAATCAATAAAAATGCACACGCACTTTATCGTCGATATAGTGCGACTCTGGTCAAGTACGAGAAACCCGAACGCCTGCCAGAGGAGGTTATCGGATCGCTTGACGGAGCGCGAATTGCGATACTCGGGATGGGACGTATCGGACGTGGTGCCTACCAGTCACTGCTTGATCGAGGGCATACGAAGATTGTCGGAATCGAGGAAAACTATACTCGAAGCAACGATATCAGTGTACAGGGATTTAACTGCGTCCATGGTGATGCTTCTGACCGTGACTTCTGGGAGCGCACACGTCTAGCCGAGTGTGAATTGATATTGGTCAGTCTCAGTAGTAATCGTGAAAATTTGCAGGTGGCGATGCTTGCCAAAGAACTGGGATTCAAAGGGCGGTTGTCAATCGCCACGCGTTACCCTGATGAAGCGGATTTATACGCAGGCCTTGGTTTCGATACGTATTATCTTTACGGTGATGTCGGGCGTGACTTTGCCGAGCATTCTCTGGCTATACCGAAAGACTCGTCATAAATACAGATCGCCGATACCGGAATTGTCGTCACTGACAATTAGCGATGGCAAGCGGTAACAGACTTCAAGCGGTAACAGACTTCATGAATTGTCGGAACTCCTGAGTTCTTCCAGACGTTCCTGCAGGTAGCTGTTGGCACTGTAGCGTTCAGATAATACGACATCCGGGCGGGGGTGCAAGAACAGTGGCAGGCTTATTCGTGCACGCGTCGCGTCATGACCTTCCGGATTGACTACGCGATGAGTGGTCGAAGGAAAGTACCCGCCCGAGGCTTCTTGCAGCATGTCACCAATGTTGATGATCAAATTGCCAAAATCGCAAGGCACGTCAAGCCATTCTCCATTTTTTGCCTTGACCTGCAAACCAGGTTCGTTAGCGGCGGGTAGCAAGGTCAAGAGGTTGATGTCTTCATGAGCACCAGCACGAATGGCCCCCGGATCAACATCGTTATCCAGCGGTGGGTAAAACAAGACACGTAACAGGGACTGTTCGCTGTTCTGAATCATGTTGGATAGCGGTTCGCTAAAGTTGGCTGCAATGTCTGTCGGTGTATGTTTTTCGACCCATGAGAGCAGCGTTGAAGCGAAATTCACGGTTTGCTGATAATAGGCGTCCAGGTCTGGCTTGAGTTCTGCCGGGCATTTCCCCCAGGGATAAAAATGAAAATATTCCTTGATGTCTCGAACCTTGCGACCTTTCGCGGTTTCAGCGCGATCTCGAGGAAAGAACCCGTCATACGTTTCTGCCTCGAAAAGGTAATTCTGTTTGTCTTCGCTGGTGAAAAACCCATTCCATTGCTGGTAGATGTTGTTGACCGCGTTTTCTGGAATAGGATGATTCTTGAGTACGCCAAAACCGGTCGAGCGTAATGAGGCGACAAATCGCTCGGAGGCGTCTGCTGCCGCGTAATCGACCGCTTCAATTGTAGCCATGCTCATATTTCGACTGTCGCCCGTTCAACTGATCTTCGAGGCCTTGTTCGGTATGTTATCAGTTTACCGGCATTCCGGTCCCGGTCAGGGTTCGCTACAATGTGTCCCTCTTCAAAGGTTTCCGGCAATGAGCCCAGCGGCAGAGACGCTTACGATTTTGTTCGCCGATATCGGCGGAAGCACAGCCTTGTATGAACAGGTTGGCGACCTCGAGGCGCATCGAAGGGTTGCGGAAAGTCTGGCGCTGATGAAGGACATCGTCATCGAGCACCATGGAGCACTGTTGCGTACGGTGGGTGATTCATCGTTAGCGAGTTTTCGTAGTTGCGACGATGCATTTTGTGCCGCCCGAGATATTCAACGTCAACATATACGTTTGCCATTGTCGGTGCGAGTGGGTTTTCATTGGGGGCCCGTTATCCCTGACGGTGGCGATGTTTATGGCAATGCAGTCAATCTGGCTGCGCGAGTGGCATCTTTCGCCCGCACCGAAGAAATTACGGCGACCTCTGACAGTGTCGATCGCTTGTCGCCGGAGCACCGGTCTCTGGCCATCTGGATTGACAATGTATCGATGAAAGGGCTTAGCGCAGCTGTCGGTATCTATCGCCTGCAGTGGCGAGATCAGGATACCGCGATGACCGTGGTCGCCAGCAAGACAGGGCGAGAATGGTTGGCGCAGAAACAATGTTCCATGACGATTACCGCGGGCGGTGAATCAAGGATTATCGACGAACGAATATCGGTGTTGACGTTAGGCCGGACGGATGACTGCGATATTGCCGTCGAACACGATGAGGCAAGCCGACAGCATGCGCGCATTGAATATTCCAATGGGCAATTTCTGTTGACCGACAGTAGTACCAATGGCACTTACATCATGCGGGACCTGTACGCGCCGCTATTCGTTCGTCGTGATACGGTCGTGCTTGAAGGTGATGGCTTTCTTGGTTTAGGTGCGTTGATTGAGCGCGAATCCGACTACGCAGTAAAGTACGAAATTCACTACACCTAGATGATCTCGACGCCGAGTGCCTGCATGGCATCGCTTGCTGCCTGAGCGGAGCCATCGAGATCAATGCTGCGGCATAGTTGCGAGAGGACGACTGTCTTGAACCTCTCGCGGCGGGCATCTTCAGCGGAGAACCGCACACAAAAGTCGTAGGCAAGGCCAACACAAACAACCCGATCGATCTGTCGCTCACGTAGATAACCGGCAAGTCCGGTAGACGTGGTGTGATCATTTTCGTAAAAAGCTGAGTAGGAGTCGATGCCGCTGCGAAAACCTTTACGCACGTTCAGTTGCGCTAGTGTAAGGTCAAGCCCGGCATGAAAATCTGCGCCGTCGCTGCCGATGATGCAGTGATCCGGCCACAGGGTCTGATCACCATAAGGCATCTTGATCACGTCAAACGGTGACTTGCCAACATGACTGCTGGCGAAGCTGGAATGCCCACTCGGGTGCCAGTCCTGAGTCGTGACGACGCAGTTAAACGAAGTCGCCAGTTGATTGATATCTGCCACAATGGCATCACCATCATTGACTTCAAGAGCACCGCCTGTGCAGAAATCATTCTGCACATCGATGATCAGCAAGCAATCGTTGGCGTCTGGTGAGTAGTGACTCATGGAAGATACGCAGATCAGATGGCGGGCAAGTGTCAGGGTTGCGCCGCGAACAGTACGACCACACGTTGGTTGGCGTCTTCGACTTCGTCTTCGAGTTCGGCAGCAGCAGCGTCCTCGCCCAAACCGCTCAATTTATTGATCTTGGTATAGTCGAAGCCGTTTTGAATCAGATAGCTACGTACATTGGTCGCTCGACGAAGTGCTAGTTGTTGGTTGTAGCTGGCGGCGCCACGACGGTCCGTGAAACCGTAAATGGAAACACCGGTGGTGCGATTTTTTTCCTGCGCAATAAACGAGTTCAACACCTTGGCGGCATCTTCCGTGATCTGTGTGCTATTGCGATCGAAGTAGATCTTGTACTCGACACTGCTACTTTGCTGCTGCGCACGCAGATCTGCCTGAGTGACAAACGACTGCGCCTTCAATTCATCAACCTCCTCACGTACTTCACTGATGGTTGAATTGATACTGGTGACGAGTTCTTCTGAGGTGCCTTGGGGAATGGATTCGATACGCCGTTTCAACCCGGCTATCTGGGCTTCGAGTGCGCTTTGCGTCTGCAAGGCAGCGTCGGCTGCCGAAGAAGACGCTGGCAAATCCTGAACGCGTTGTTCCAGCGCTTGAATTCGATTGGTCGTCGCATCGAGAAGTGTCGTCAGTACCTCAACGTTCTCGCTACTAGCTTCACTGTCAACCTGTGACTGAAGCGTTGAGAGCTGCTGACGAATTTCCGATTGGACCGTGTCGATGGACAGGGATTCGCCTTTGGTGCGGAGTTCTTGCAGGGATTTGTCGAGAGACGCCAGCTGAGCTTCTTTCGCGGCGTTGTCAGCCTCGAGCGCCTTGAGTTTCTCACGCGTGTCATTGAGCTCACTTTGGAGGTTGGCGATACGGCGTGAATCTGTATTGACGGTTGCCAATTTTGATTCCATCGACTGGAAACGTTGATCGAGATTTGCCGTGACCGTGGACAGAGCATCTGCATCGATCGCATCACTGCCGTCGCCGCTCGTGCTGGATAATGTGTTGATTCGTGAATTCAGATTGTCGGCTGTTTCCATGACGCTGGTGATATCTGTATCGAGTTTGGCTGAGAGCTTTTCGTTTGCCTCACTGAGATTCGTCAAGGAACCGTCAACCTCGTCCAGACGATTCGATAGTTCGGTAATTGATGTATCAAGTGTTTGTTCATCAAGACGACGTACGATCAGATTGACCCGGTTGTCTTGCGCATCAAGCTTGGCATTGATGTCATCGTTCTCTTTGGCCATGCGAGTAAGCTCAGGCTTGAGATCAGCGACAGCCTCGATCTTGGCCGTGTTTTCGCGAATACGCGCGTCGATGATCGTCTGCAGATTGCTATCGTTTGTCTGCGATTGTTCGAGTCTTGCCTCGCTGGCACTCAGCAAGCTTTGTGTCTCGGCAATAGTCGCTTCGCTTTTACTGAGCAAGTCCAGTGTTTCAGTCAGTTTGGTGTCGGCAGCCGTTACCCGCGCGAGCGCTTCACTGAGCTTGGTATCGGTTGCATCAAGGCGTAGTTCTGCGTCATCGAGCCGGCCTAGCACACCGACGTTCGCCGACTCGTTGCCGGTAACCGTCGTGTTCTGGCTGTCCGATAGGCGCTGTTCCAAGTCATCAATGCGATTGGTTAGCGCGACGTCACGCTCCACGCCGGTCGGTCCCCCGTCCTTGATGGCCTCGATACCAGACTTCAGACGTGTCGCCGTCGCGCTGGCCTGCGTCTTCAAGTCATCGACTGTGCCCTCCGGATGTTGGGTTTTCCAATAAACAGCACCGAGGCCCAAGCCTCCTATGAGAATCAAAAGCAATGCTTTCATGGTAGATTGTGGTCAACTCTTGAATGTAGTCACAAGTGTGAAGTGTATCGCAGCTGCGACAACCGTGACCAGAGTCTTTAAATAGTTGTGCTCGGTTACTGTTTGATACTATTGGTGCACTGGTATACTGCCTCCCCAGCCAATCGCAACTTCGGTAGGACCCATGAAGGCGACCCTTCCAGCCACGCATTTGCTTCGACGCTTTTTCTTGTACGCGTTTACCATTCTACTGCTTCTGACAATCGTCCGAGCGGGATTCAGTCTATGGCTGTTTCAGGATGTGCAGGACGCCGATGCTCTGATACCTCTGTTTTTACAGGGTCTTCGCTTTGATCTTGCCATTGTAGGCGCACTCTGCCTTGTGCCGCTGGTGGTCGGCTTTCTGCTTGGCATGATCGGCCCATTACGCCCGATTGCCAAGTTCATCATGGTTTTAATGATGTTGGCAGGCTTGCTGTTTATCATGCTTGCCGAATTTGTTACTCCCTGGTTTATCCAGGCGTCCGGCGTGCGACCTGACTTCGATATGTTAAAAAATGCAGAAAATCCTGTGGCATCAGCAATTGAAACCGTCACTGCATTGTCACCTAATGGTCTGATACCGCTCGCTATTGCAGCGGTCCTGATACTTCTGATTACACTCGCATTCCTTTCTCGGCTGGAACTCAGTCGGCTATTGCATTACAGGTTGTCTGTCCCTCAGGCCTTGCTGATGTCGATTGTCGGTGCGCTGGTCTGCCTGGTGGCTATATGGTCAACCCCCGATCTGCGTAAACCGATGCTCTCCAATGGTGATGCCCTGATAAGCGCCAATGGCAAGGTGAACGATCTGGCCATGAACACGGCATGGAAGATCGTTTTTTCGGCGGCACAGCCGTATTTGGACAAATCGCTACCTGATTTCGCCAGCGACGATGCCGACGAAGCCGGATCGTAGACACAATTTTCCGTTACCCCGGTAATGCCGGGTGCTGGAGTTTTCCCTCAGCCGCAGTGCTGACGCGCGGTCCAGGCACGAACATAGTCGACGGAGTAACGCGCCGGGAATTTTGTATGGCGATCAGGCTTTCCGGGCCAGGTGCCGCCGACGGCAAGATTCAACAAAAAATGCACCGGGCGTGTGAAATCAGATGGGGTCGGGTGGCTGGCTTTCCACTTTTTGTCCATGTACCAATTGACACGTTCAGGTGTCCAAACGACGCTGTATAGATGAAAGTCCTCAGTCAAATTCTGGCGACCTGTATGGTCGTAAGGGTGAGAGCTAAGTTTGCCTGTCTGATTGGTATGCAAGGTGGTGTGATAGGTCCTTGATTGATGCCCGAGGTGTTCCATGACATCAATTTCGGGTAACACCGCAACGCCCTCAGGCCATTGATCGAAGCTCGGCAGTAACCAGAACGCCGACCAGAGACCGCGGCCTTCAGGCACCTTGGCATGCACCTCGAAGCGGCCATACTGTTGATTGAACTCATTCTCGGTGGTCAGTACGCCCGACACGTAAGGTCGATGGTCGACTTTATCGAGTAAGGCATCCGGCGTATGGTCTGCAATGATCTGCAACACTCCGTCTTCAACTGCAAAGGGACTCTGTCCATGTATGACTGGATCTATGTAGTACTGCAGTTCATTGTTGATGACAATATCGCTGCCCCAGATATAACTGGTTTTCCACCGACCCTTACCAGTTTTTTCATCCCATAGGGACAAAGTGTCAAAGTCTTCGCTGAAGCTTAGCTCCCAGCATGCATCGTCCAGCGGTGCTTTGTCTGCGGAAAACGTCGACGTTGACAGAGTCATAACGACAAAGCCTAGATACGCCGAGATAAATGTCGGTGAAATGTTCGCGAGATTAATCATTTTATTGAGGTAGGCGGATTCCGCGTGAACCAGTTCCAGGCATGCTGAATACTCATGGTGACATCCGGGAACGCTGGTGACCATTGCAGATCGGCCATGGCCCGGGAAGCGTCGGCAACCAGTTCGGGAGGGTCACCAGCGCGTCGATCGACACTTTGAAAGCCGATGTCAACGCCAGTCACTTTACGGCAAGCGTCAATGACCTCGAGCACCGTAAAACCCTGGTTCACCCCGAGGTTGTATTGTTCGGCACCGTTGTCCGGAGAGTCGATCATGCGAGTCAATGCTTGTATATGGGCGGCACACAAATCGTTGACATGAATGTAATCACGTATGCAAGTGCCATCGCGGGTGGGAAAATCACTGCCAAAAACCTTTAATTGCGTGTCGGCAGGGTCACCGCCAGCCTGAATTCGCATCGCTTCGAACAAGATCAAAGGCAGTAGATGAGTTTCCGGATCGTGGCGCTCGCCGAGACTGCCATCCTCTGCACAACCGGCCGCGTTGAAGTAACGCAAGGCAATACTGCGTAGTCCAAAGGCAACTGCATAGTCCTTTAATATTTGTTCCACCATCAGTTTCGAATGGCCATATGGATTGATAGGGCGTTGAGGTGTGTCCTCGGTAATCGGAAGCGATTCCGGTACGCCGTAGGTTGCGCAGGTTGAGGAAAACACGAGCTTGTCGACACCATGTGCCCGCATACAGTCAACCAGCGCTTGGGTACCACTGACATTATTGTGGTAGTACATACCAGGCTCGTCAACCGATTCGCCGACGTAAGCAAGGGCAGCAAAGTGCATAACGGCGGCTGGTTTGTGTTTGTTGAACACGGCATCCAGAGTCGCTCGATCATGCAAGTCGCCGACCTCCAGTGGTGCGTCAATGACCGCATCAGCATTGCCACGACTCAAGTTGTCGTATACAACGACTTCGTAACCACGCTGCAGTAGCAAGCGGACCATATGCGAGCCAATATAGCCTGCACCACCTGTTACAAGTACCTTGACAGTCATGAGTTTTTTCCCGATATGTGGTTGGGTTTAATGTCGCCAACTTCTTCATTGTCAATAATGACGTTGCTTCGTCGCTGTTTGAGTCGATCTTTGAGCGCCCGACGTTGCATCACTCTGGTTCGACCTACGTTGACTTTTTCCAGAGTACGCGGTGATATAGGTTTGGGTATGGGATTGAATCCAGCATGACCGGTGATCACGGTGACCTGTTGCAACATGCTGATTGGCAAGGCGACAAAAAATATCCAGAATAGCTCGCGATTGACAAGCAGACGTGCTTCAGAATAGTTGCTGACCAACAGCGCCACAGTAAATCCGAGCACAAACAGCACGCCTTGTTGTTGTCTCTGATACTGACAGTAGACGATCTCGATAAGTTGTTGAAAGATCATGATCAAAGTGAGCAGGGTAAGTGGCAATCCGATTTCTGACGCGACTTGCAGAAGTCCGTTATGAGCGTGATAGACAATCCAGGTAAAATCGGTGAGTTGTTTCTGGATCCAGACGCTTTCGTCTACTGGGTACCAGATAGTGCCGTAGCCGTACCCGGTCAGCGGCTTTGCAAGAATCAGTTCCCACGTCTGTTTCCAGACTTCGGCGCGTCCGGTCAAATCGCCGGAGCGCCCGATCAGCTCGGCTGTATCTATGTAGTAGAAAGCGATGCCAGCGAGTGCGCAGACCAGCGCACCTAGTACAATCATGGCGACCAGACCTAAACGTAAACTGAAGGCGAAATGCAGATAAACCATTACCATGGCAGCGACCAGCAGCGACAGTACTGACGTGGCAGACACGCTGAAAACCAGACAGACGACAGAGGTCAGCATTAGCGCGATATAGATAAATCTGGTCAGTGGCGGTTGAGGCCAGCTGGCCAAGGTCGCGAACAGCAAGACACTGATTGTTGCCCAGAATCCCAGCGTATTTTTTGATACAAGGATACCGCGCCAGACTTGTCTACCCTCGTATTGTTCTAGTCCCCATTCAGGGAAGGCTAATGCGGTCACGACGCTTATCACCATCAGAACGCCGAGCACCAATCCGGATAATTTCAGCAGGCGAATCAATGGGAGGCTGAACCCGATATAAAAGGCGATTATCGTTCCGCCAATCAAGTGGATGCCTCGTTCGATTGTCAGTTCGGAGTCCAGTGACCACAGAGCCGAGAACGCCACGCCGGCCAATACCAAGGTGAGAGTCAGGCGGTAACGGACAAGCCAGGTCAACCAATTGATGCCGAACGATATAACCAATCCGAGAAATGCCAGTACATAACTCAACAGCCAGATTAGCGTGACAAAGGTTGAAACAGGACCTGTGCCTGCTTCGAGACGATATGCCACCGTCAACGTGAAGCTCGTGCCTTGAACAAGCGTCAGAAGCAATACCAGAGTTGCGAGCAGTGACGCTCGATAGGGTGCCTGGTATGTCGTTAGCACCGGTATATCCTCTGGAAAAACACTAACGTTCCAGACTGGTCAGCGGCATGCCTCGCCAACGCACATATTGATTAACGATTCGTCGATACAGTCGAGGTGTGTGATTTTGCATCAATTGTCGGGCAGCACCGCCAAGACCCATTCCTCCAGCGCGATAGGCCTTCCATATCATCGAGAGGCTGGCCAGGGGGGCCTTGTGAGCAAGTCCAACGCTTTCAAATCGTGCGCGGTACGCCAACCAGGCTGTATCCGACATGTGTTCTTTCTGTGTTTCCATCCAGCGAAAGAAATTGGTGTGTTTCTCATCGTCTCCTGCATAGATCGGCAATTGCGACAAGGCATCGTCGCTGATCGCATCGGCGTACAAGGTACGCGCTTCAGGCTGCATGTGAAAAGCAATGCCTGTGTGCCAAAGGTCGATAGCGAATTGGTCATTATCGCCGAACGTTACAGACTCATCCCAACGAACCGTGCTCTTCAAGGAAGCCGGCATGATGATGGTGCTGGTCTGAATGAAACCGCCACTGATGTATAAGTAGTCGTAGATCGGTTCATCGGCACCGAGAGCGCGATCGGGTTTGATCCAATATCGTCCGACGCCGCGATCCACAATCAATTGCCCATATAGAGCAACGTCGCCTTTTTCCATCAGTGATTGATCGGCTGAGGCCAGATAATCGGGGTACCAGACATCGTCTGAATCGAGAAATGCGATGAACTCACCTCGTGCCGCATCCATGCCCGCGTTTCTTGCCGCAGCCGGGCCCGCATTTTTTTGTGAGACGACAACCAGCCTGGAGTCGTCAATTGAACTCAAGACATCCAATGTATTGTCGGATGAACCGTCATCGACCACGATGACTTCGAAATTTTCAAACGTTTGTGCGAAACAGCCTGACAAGGTATGGCTGACAGACGTAGCACGATTGTATGTTGGAATGACAATGGAAAATCGCGGTGTCATCAGTAGGTTTCTCCGCGTACGGTCGTAAGCCCAAAATGTGCCATCAATTTTCCCAGGAATTTCCAGCGCAGCAGCCGTGATGCTTCCCGGTGGTGAGGTAGGGCTATAGATACCAACGTCATAGCAAGAGCCGTACCGCCCAATGCAGTGGTCTTCAATACGCGAATCAATGAATGCTTGAATCCCGGTTGCAGCAACTGCATGACGCGAACGCGTGAGTTATGGATGTTTACCACCCGTTGCTGTAGCCAGCTGTCATCCAGACGTGAATTTGGAACATCTTCGTAAACAATCGCTTTTGCAGCCCAGCGCATCTGGTTCCCGGCGAGATTCAGTTGCGTGAAAAATGCCAAATCTTCACCGCCGGAATGCGCGAATTCATGACGAAAAAATTCAGGCGCCATGCTCAGCAAGGTATCTCGCTTGATCAAAAAATTGCCGGCAGCCTCAAGAACACAAGGCGATCCGTCCTCGAGTTGGAGGTCTGCGCCGTAGTAGTGGTTGCTCTTGAGATCGGGTGAAGCGTATTCGGGAAATACCGAACAGGTTGGTCCGCCGACAAGGTCGGCATCATGTTGCTCCTGCACGCGCAGCAATTCGCTTAACCAATCCCTCGAGGGCCATTCGTCGTCATCGAGAAACGCGATCAAATCAATGTCGAGTTCCAGCGCTTTGTTGCAGGCAGTGTTTCTTGCGCTTGAGATGCCCGGTTCTGTCGCCCTGAGCGCATGGACCGGATAGGGGTAACTGTCGGGCAAGGATTGGCAAACAGCTATCCCTTGTTCGCCAGCATCATTGTCAGCGACGACAATTTCGAGATCAACATCGCCACGGAGTGCGGTCAGTTCATCGAGCAATCGAGTGAGGCCTTCCGGTCTGCGGAAGGTACAGATGCACAGCGCAACCTTCACGCGGAGTTACCTAGTCGTGCGTACAAGATTCGTGTGAGATAGAGCGCCATGAATACCTCCGCTGCCAGAATGCCGAAGAGTGTGGTTTCAGGTTTGAATAGATACAAGGTCGCGCTTACGAGCACGCCGCTGAGGATAGCGCCGTAGATGCTGGCCATTGCCAGAATGCGAAAGTCTCGCATCGCTTGAAGTGCCGCAGCGGGGGCGTTATAGAGTGCCGCGAAAAACGTGACAACAAACCAGACGGTCACGATCCAGGCCATCGGCTCATCGGCGTATTGCCGTGAATACAAAAATTCATGAATCCATGGCCAGGCGACGAGCAGTGCCACGCCAAGGGCAACGACAGCGCCTGCCATAAATATTGAGGTTTTTTTGATCTGATTGCGCACTGCCAGACGCTGGTCATTTGCAAGAGCAACAGCAAGCTCGGGCTTGACCATATTCTGCCATGTCATCAATGCGACTCTCACAGGGCCGAATAGCACGAAGCCTGCGGCCAGTGGAGCGTAGGCCAACGGCCCATTAGTGGACGTGATGATCAAGCTGTGGGCCTGGGCGAGAAATAGCGTGGTCAATGATCCCGCGAGTGCCCAACGCGACTGAACCCAGACCTCACGGTAACTGCCAATCGAGGAAAGGTTGAACCAACGGTGATGACGGCCATGAACACGCAGGCGCTCAACGAGCATGGCAACCAGGTTGGCGCCGGATAGGGCGAGCAGTACATGGCCGATAGGTAGTTTGTCGAAATGCCATACTAATATGGCCATCAGGATGATGCCAGACATGACATAGGTCGTGTCGCCGGATGCGGTGACCAGCGGACGCATTCGCGCATAGCCAACACTACGGCTGTAGTGTCTGGCTGAATAGATGGCAACGAAAACGGTGACTCCAAGACCGATCGAGCCATCCATGCCCTGCCAGAGTGATGCGGCAATACCGGTCAGAATCAATACGCAGAACAAGGCAAGGTTCAAGGTGCTGAACATCGCTTCTTGCGTCTTGCGTTTTTTGTCGTCCTTGATCACGGGCGTATAAACGGTCAGTGGTGTGGAAATCAGCGCGTTGTTGACGGCGGAAGCAAACATCGCCAGGACGAAGGCGAATGCGAATACACCATAGTCATAGGGGGTAACCATCCTTAAAAGCACCAGATTCAGTGCAAAGTGAAATCCGCTGACCAATGCTTGCGCACCGACGGACAGGGCCAGTCGTGAGGACACTATCTGAATGAGCCTGTTGAACAGGGACGGCGATGTCTTGGCATCGATGGAATTTTCAGAATTCACGGAATCAACATGGCTGATAATCGCCATCAGGAGCCGGCCCGGCTCCGACGCAACCGAGCACTCAGTCCATTTTTCAACAGAATCGCAGCCAGCAACACGGGCTCAATAAAATAACGAAAGGCGAAACGACGAGGGTTTTCGATCACTCGAAAACTCCATTCCAGACCACAGCGTCCCATCCATCGAGGCGGTGTTCGCACAGCGCCCGCAACATATTCCATGCAGGCACCACATGTGAACACGGCTTCAGCATTGATTTGAGACCGGTGGGCATGCACCCAGGCTTCCTGTTTCGGAGCGCCGAAGCCGACCAATACGATATTGCTGCCCTTGTCATTCATTTTGTCGATCACGTCAAGACTGTCTGCCGATTGTGGCGTTTGATCAAAATACCCGTCGTGTCCATCAATCTGGATGCCCGGAACCTTCTCACGAATGACGCTCAAGGCTTTTTCCTGAACATCTCGATGTTGACCGACGTGGTAAACCCGGTAGCCATTGTCTCTTGCAAGTTCCATCATCGGGATGATGAAGTCCACATACGTGAGACGATCTTGACGAGTTACCGGAATTCCTGCCAAACGCATGAGCCAGATCACAGGCATACCGTCAACCAACACGGTTTTATCAGCGTAGTCGCGCCGCAAATCCAATGAAGTGAAGAAGCTGTAGAGGGAATGTAGATTGTGATAGAGCACTGTGCACGGTCTGGACTCGGATACGCTGCTCCGGATCAGCTCGAGGTAATCATCGAGACTGCCTGGATGAGCGAAGAAGCCCAACAGTTCACGTTTGATCAACCGATTGTTCTTATCATTTGTTGTCATCGGTACCTATCCAGTCAAAGTTATCAGCCGCGCGGCAACCACATACCCAACGCTGCAAACGCATAGCTGCATTTTCAGTGTGGTCTGTTGCGTGGAATTTCCCTGATAGTCTAGCTGCTGGCTAGCGTACCGCGATGGCGGTGGGCATTGGGGAGAGGGCGGGGCTGGAAATCAACGGATAACCTGAGAGACGGTTATCCGAGGAAAATCAAGGCACTTAGTAGGCGTTCTTGTGTGTCCAACCCTTGAAGACAGTCATTACAAGGATCTTGATGTCGAGCCACAAGCTCCATTGTTTGATGTAGTCGCGATCATGTTCGATGCGCGCTACCATGTCGCTGACATTACGGGTTTCACCACGAAAACCGTTGATCTGGGCCCAACCGGTGATGCCTGGCTTGACGGAGTACCGTGAATTGAGCGCAGGAATAACGTATTTGAAGTCGTCATCGAGCTTCAGTGGGTGTGGACGAGGCCCAACGAGTGACATCGAACCCTGAATTACATTGAAGAGCTGTGGAAGCTCATCGAGGCTGGTCTTGCGCAAAAATGCGCCTACGCGGGTGACACGTGGGTCGTCGCGCTCCGCCTGCCGGAATTCCTGTTGCACACCTGACTGGTACATCGTGCGGAACTTGTAGACCTTGATGATTTCTCGGTTTCTGCCGCTACGTGCCTGGCAAAACAGAGCTGGTCCGGTGCTATCGAGTTTGACGGCGATGGAAATGAGCGCCATCAATGGAAAAAGGATCAGAAGAGCAAACGAGCCAAGAACAAAATCTTCAAGACGTTTCAACGCTGCACTGATACCGCTGATCGGGTGAAGTTGGGTGTTGTTGACCGAGACGATTGACCGCCAGTGGCTGGATTCAGTCTCGTGGCCGCCGATAGTTGGCGCATTTGCACTCAATGTCGATTGCGCTGCCGGTTTGTTTTTATTATTTTTTGCGCTGGCGCTGTGCACCTTGTTTCTCCTAAATTCCGTTTGTGTTGCTGATTAGCGTCAATGTTTCGACAGTATAACTGTTGACCCATTTTGATTCTGTTAAGCCAGTCGTGATCTTAGTGGATCGATGTCAAGTTTGTGTGTGACGCGGCGGGAGATGGGAAAATTACCCAAAAAGCCCGCCGGGTCAAAAATCTGGCTTTGTTTATGTAAGTGGCAGGAGTATATTGGTTTTTATCCCGCGAGGGCGTCGACCAGGTCTCTTAAGAGGCATGGACACGCCTCTAATCCAGTTGCTCGCGGTAATAAGTGTAGTGCCGTGGTGTCGGCGCTGAGGATCCGTTCAGGATACAGCCACTGACTCTGACTCCCGAGAAGGTTAGCCGTCTAAGTGCTTCATTTAGCTGCGGTTCTTTGACTTCCCCTTCTTTCACGACCATGATGGTCGAGCCCGCATGTTTACCGAGTGATGCGGCGGTCGAAACACTCAAGACAGGGGGGGTGTCAACAATTGCAACGTCGAATCGCGGAGCGACAATTTGCATGAATTGACCAAATTGTTTCTCGGTGGGCATTTCGCCTTGCGCACCACCGAATCCCCGCGGAATGCAGTACAGATTCTCGACAGATGTCTGCCGGACACTTTCTTTCAGCTCGGATTTGCCGCCGACCACTTCCGGCAAGCCAGGACCCATCGGAACCCCAAGGGTCTTGTGCATCTGCCCACGCTGATAGTCAGCATCGATCAGCAGCACCCGCTTGCCAGACTGAGCCACGAGGACCGCAAGATTCATGCTGAGGAAAGATTTGCCCATGCTTGGGAGTGGGCTGGTGATCATCAGTACATTGTTGCTCGCGCCTGCCATGACGTCATCGAGCATGGAGCGTAAGCCACGCAGGTTCTCGATCGAATAGTCTTCAGGTTTGGTCAATGCCAGAACGTTACTGTCCGCGGCCGTCTGCTCCTGTCCGCTGCCAGGCAATAGCCGCCGTGGATCAACCGTGACCGGGCTTCCAAGCCGTTTCTGCGCGGTGCTTTTTGGAATGTTCATGAACACGGGTAATCCTGACGCACGTTCCAGTGAATCCTGGTCGCTGATAACCGTTGTCAGCGCGGAACGTAATGTCAGATACAAGGTATACAGAAATAACGTAGCAAGTGTTCCACCGACAATAGCGAGCAATGAATTTGGTGCGATTGGCTTGCGGGGTGCCAGGGCATCATCGATCACCTGAACAGCAGGTATGCTGCCGCCGCGAGCCAAACGCAGCTCCTGAACCTTTTCATTCATTTCGGTAAACATCGCGCGTTTGGCGTCAACGTCTTCTTCCAGAATCCGGAGCTCTCTTTCCGTGTTTGGGGCGCGACTGATCTGACCGCGAAGCGTACGAATGGATGCGCGCAGGGTGTCAATTTCCTTTTGGGTACGCTTGGGTGTCGGGTGAGAAATCGTATAACGCTTCAGTTGGTCGGCAATTTCGATTTCCAGATCCAGTAAACGCGTTTCAAGACTGTCGATCTGGCCCAGTTTGGCGCGACGTTGGACATCACTATCAAAGGTCGCTGATGCCGTTCTGAACTCAGCCAAGGCGACTTCTGCAGCGCGCAGATCGGTTTCGACTTCTGGTAAGCGTTGCTCGTAGAATTGACCGTCGTTATCGAGCCTGAGGTTTTGTGATCCGAGCTTGACGCTTTCGTATTCAGCGACAATCGCGTTAGTCAGCTGCGCGGTGTCGTTGGGGTCATTACCCTTGAGCTTGACGGTGATCATGCGTGAATTGGTGTCGGATATCTCAGTCGACAATCTGTCGCGCAGCCGCGCAACAGTGGTTTGCAAGGATGAACGTTCCAGCGTGTAATGCAGTCCTTCAGGAGCCTCCAGCGCGGACAGATTGATGGTCAGTGGTTCAAGGTTCGGAATGGCCACGTCAACGGTTTCTCCAACCTGTGCGCGATCGATCAGCAGCGTATCTTCCTTGTACAGGCTGTAAGCACCTTCGCCGAGGGAGACCAGCTTCAAAGCCTCGTCTTCCCAACGTCGCGGTACTTCCAGAGTGGCAACTTCAATCGTGTTTTCTGACCAGGCGTAGCGTTTGGCGAAATCGAATCCCGACAGCCTGTCCGCCAGTATCGGAATTCGTTTGGTCACGTCACCCAGCACCGGAATGGCGGCGGCATCGGCATTGATACGCAAATTGTAGGCGTCGACAACCGGACTCAGAACTCGGCGAGAGCGCAGTAGATTTACCTCTTCTTTGATTGTCGGCGCGTTCCAGTCGATCTGATCGGAACCATCTTCGAAAGGACTCTCGACTTCATT
>CALDSR010000048.1 GCA_937924505.1 uncultured Granulosicoccus sp.
TCATTGAGTCCAGTCAGATGCCCGGCTCCCCGCCCGGCGAGATAGCCCTCCGAAGCCCGGGTGGCGAAATTGGTAGACGCAAGGGACTTAAAATCCCTCGGTGGCAACACCGTGCCGGTTCAAGTCCGGCCCCGGGCACCACAACCAATACAACGAGATAGTTTTAGAGACGAAATCGATGCCTACGCCTAAAGTGGCGAATTTTGTTAAAGCCCAGCTAAGGAATCTCTTATTTATTCCAGTCAATACGCCAGTATTTAAATACGCCGTTATAAGTTTAAGGATTGCAGCGAATTCGCATCAAAGTACCTTTGCAGAAGCAGGATTTGAGAAGCTCCGGAAGAAAACTCGACGCGAGCAATTTCTCGATGAATATGGATAGATTCATCTCCTGGCAAGATCGCGTAGATGTCATTGAACCTCACTACCCATGTCTGGAGGCCGCGGTCGAACGGCTATTGGTAGTGAGAGAATGATGCATTAAATTCGCAAAGAAAATTAATGGTACTTCGGCATGACGATGCATATCGGTGTTGATAGTAAAAGCAAGGTGGTTCACTCCATAGCGACAAGCTCAGTCAATATGCGTAACTCGCAGATGGTCAAGGACCTCCTGCACGGCGATGATACGCGCTTTTGGTGTGACTCTGCCTACACGGACCAGCGAAAGTCGATATTGGAGAAGGCCCCCTAACGCGCAGGATTTCACACACAGAAAAGGTCTCCGTTATCGACAGCCAAGTAATGAGCAACTGCTACAGAAGAAGAGAAAAAGACGAAGTCGAAAGTCAGAGCCATAGTGGAACACGTTTTTCAGGTCTCCATACAGATTATTGAATTCACCAGGACCCGCTATAAAGGAATGAAGAAAAACACCGTACATGTCGTGACCAACCTAGCACTGGTCAATATCTACATGACAAGGAAACGGTTGTAACGGTTAGTAAATTAGTGCGCCAAATGAATAGATATCGAGCTTGAAACGCCCGACATCTATTCCAACACGACAGCTAATACGGTCGAATAACGACAATTGCTGCAAATAGAGAACAATCTGAAATCAGTTACTTTCTTGCATCAATTAATCAGATGTTCCCTAAATATTAATTCCAGCGATTAATTATTAACCTCTTCGTTGGTGTCCGCAACGGCTTGAGTACAACCATCTTCAGTTAGTGGAACCGGGCACTCAACGGTCTGACCTACAGCAATAGTAAACTCGGCTATTTGATCTTCAGGATTTGGTATGGTTAATTCTTCAAGTTGATCCGCATCGTCAGGCTCATCGTGACAGCTTACCGCAAGTGTGTAGTCGCCAGCCTCCAAGTAGGACAACGAGAATGCGCCATTCTTAAGAGAAGCAGAGGTGATAGGCGCAACTTTGAGATTGTCATTGTTTGACAACAGCTCGGCATCAAAGTTATCTCCAAAATCTCCAAGCGCAATTCCGTGCCCAGGGTAAAGATAAACACTTCCAGCAGTACCGCCTAGATCTAGTGCTGTGCAAGAACTATTTGCTTGCAGTGTTGTGTGGTTAATCGTTCCGGTAACCAATGCGGCCTGATCAACTGAAATAATACGCACGCCTCGCGGTTTAAGAATATATCGATCCGGACCCGGGTTATACGTCATGGATTGTTGTAATCCAAACTCCACAACCATGCTTTGCTTGGAAGTAGGTTCTATTGTGAAACCTCCAAGTTTTAAAACATTTGAGGGTACCTTGAGTGGCTTGGTGCCTTCGGCATCAACGACATAGTTCCCGTTTTCAGAATCATCGACGACCTGAATAAGCATATTCGAGTAGTCACCGACAGGCAATTCAACTGAGTCCACAACCAGTCTTCGATCTTCGCCTTGCACGGTAAGTAGATCGAGTGTGAAAGTTTCAGCCTCTTGACCGTCTTCACTGCTGGCAAATGTCTCTACGACAATATCACCACTTTCGTCGTCCGAATTTCGTCGAAAGGTTATGCTTTCAACAGTAACGACAACTTCAGATGCGTTTTCAACTGCCGCGTCTGAGAAACTCAGATCCACATTGGTCACACCAGATTGACTAGATGTGTCGCTGCATGCAGCCAGTGCCAAAAGAGCAAGGATTTGAAAGTGTGCGGTTACGTATTTTAAATATTTCACAATAAATACCCACAATAGAGAAAAATGTTGGACTAATTTAGCAACCGTAGCAATACACATACCACCGGTGACCGCAAGAATCACAAATAGGTTAATTTCGCCAGATTTGATAGGTAGCACCGTACCGAAAAACATCGCGGAAGCCCTATACTTAACCCTTCGCTTAGTGTGCGAGCGTCAGCGACTTGAACGCCCAATAGAAGTCAAGGGCCTTCTTGAAAGTCCCAAGGCTGATATCGTAGCCACGTATTACGAGGAAAATAATCAGGATAAAAAAAGACCCAGATAGCAACTTCATAGAAGTACGCCGCACGTGCCGACAAGTGCGATACAACATACCAGCGGTACCGGTGATTGTGCACGGTTGTCATTGGCGTGGTTGGTAGAATAATTCTGGTTCCGCCTTCACTACTAATGCCCTGTATCAAACTGATTAAATGAAGCGAGTAACTGGCAACATCGAGACTATACCTGTGCCAACACCTTACGCGCTTCACCGGTTACAGGTGTAAACCGTAAGCGGCGTAGCGGCTCACAATTTCTTCGGGCGTGATCACCGATGGCAACAATGCGTCGATGTCGCTGGGGCTTACCACATTCGGTTATTCTGTCAGCAGGACACTTAACTACTTTTACGGGTTATGCTCATTGGCTCGGGCTGCTTCGATTGGGCTGAACAAGCGAGCCGTGGAATCTGCACCGGACTAGGTGTCGGCGAAGAGAAAATTATTACGCGCGATTGCGATGGTCTTGGCCACATGTTCTGATTTGATATTCGAGATTGGTAAACGTGGGTCGTGGCTATACGTTTACAGAATTTTCCCATGAACTTGCTGCTCTTTGATTGCCGCCCATTTTTCGGCCGTACGTCGGTTCCGTCGAGGATTCATCGCTCATCTTCCAATCAATAAAAGGAAAATCAAGCTTTACTGAGAGCCCATGCACTATCAACATGTGCTGGGTGGAGCGCTTACCCAACACCCAGTGGCACGGGGCGAGACATTACCCGGGGCGACATATTCAAAGTCGCTGTGTGGAGTAATTACAATATGGGTGCTCTGCTAGAGCAAATTCGTTTCATTCGCGTTGGCACGCTGGATGAACCAAACCTTCTGCCTCCCGATGTACATATTTATACGCGGTCAAAACTGCCTTAGGTTACGTTGCCAAATGGCCTTCAGAAATTTGATGGGATGTACTCTAGTCAAAGTCACGCCAACTGGTGCTAAATATACCGAAATTTAAATAGACGGTACAAGTTAAATCTGCACCTGTTGCGAAACAAATTCGATTTCCTTTAGAACCTCTTCATACACATAGTTTGCCCCACCTACCAAGTTCAAGGAAGCAATCAAAACCGACACATATTCAGCCAACTTATCCTCACCAGCGACATCACGATTTTCAATCCAGTTTGACAGCAAGGCCGGGGCAATCGAAGCCTGGACGAAATTAAGCGCACTCTTGAGACGCTGATCCGAATCTGATCCACGATTACTAAATATTGACAAGGACGCTAAAGCATAAACTCCCTCCAGCTCCATCATCCTTGCTTTTGCGATCTCAGAAAACTCCCTGAAATTCAATCGGGCAACGTCATCAACCGGAGTTTCAAAGCCGACATCATCCAGCAAAATTCCATCACTGAATAAACCTGAAAATATACCAAGGAATATTTTATCCAGAAGTTCAAGTGTTTCAATATCGAGAACGACTGAGCCGTCCAGCGGATCATATATAGTCGAATTAAAGTAGGCTACATTGTCAGCCATCTCTATCGTTTGTTGAAATGTTTCCACAGCACCATTTAATTTTTGCACTAATTCAATCGAATTTTGTACAGATGCTTCCCCAAGCTGCAACTCCAGTTGCGTTATTTGATCCTTTAATCCAAACAAAATTGAATTCATTGCATTGAGAGAATATTCTCCTGGAGCATCAGTCTCAGACAGACTAGGGAGAGGTTCAACTACAATTCGCCTTTCGACAACACCTCCGACCTTGATGAGAGTTTCAGCGTGGAAATCGATAGCTTGGGGCATGATCAATAACTGCTCGATATTGCCTTGCGAATCCGACCATACAACCTGACTCAAAGAACTATCTCCAGTTGTCGATTCATACGTAACAAGATCTGGAACATTACTCACGCTCAAATCTACACTGAAGCTTTCAAGCGGCCGATAGGTTTCGACAATACCATTGGAGTCTTGATCCGCAAAAGTTGCCCCAGCCAAATCCAACATCGCTTCATCGGTGCTACTCGAAGTGCGCGAGCAAGACGATACAATGCCTATCAAGACAGCTGAGACAAAAACGGGTATCAGTCTTGCGGATTTTTCAGAGAAATTGAAATAGATCACAACAGATAACCCGAGATCAAAAAGGTATTATCGGCAGTCCGGACTGATCATAAAACATAAGGTCGTGTTTCTAGCGATTATGGATGCATCTCCATTTATTCCGTATTGCAACATTAAAATGCCAAGGAGAGCACGTTAGTTCTTGTCACCTGATCAACATCCTCCGGATCTAGCCGTTAAAAGAACGTGTTCCTTATCTATGGCGGGATTTCCCATGCATTGCCGATGCTTAGGCTTGATATGCCTCGTGCTTTCAATCCAAAGTTGCGGTGAAAGCAATTTGCCGCTAAATGGTTCTTCGCCTGCGCCTTTACCTAGCGCATCTGTTGATGTAGAAGAAGATAATCAAATTGTTCTACCCAGCGCACAGTTGAGTGAAGTCGATGGGAATGCTCTGCCCCCAAATTTGGGCGAAGCACAACAAAGTTTGGCCCCCGCTAGCGAGCTACCCACACCTGAACCTACACCAGAACCCACACCGGGACCCGTCGGTTTAAACGTTGGTGGCACGCCTATCGAACAGGCAGATTGGACCATTCGTTCACACGACAACCTTTCCTTTGGAAATCACTTGAGCGATGCCGGATTTACAAACAGCAACCCGATGAGATCAGATTCGGTGCGCATAACAGTAAAAAAAGGATCTCATCGAGGCAACGATGCCTATTTCGTACTACCACCTGGTGTGCAAGAAGCATGGGTCAGTTACTGTATCCGGTTCGGATCGAACTGGACTACCTCGGTTGGCGGAAAACTCCCCGGATTTTCAGGAGACTCAAGCCCCACAAACGGTGGACAGGGCGGAAAGCCATCAAGCGGTAATAATGCATGGTCAGCGCGCATGCTGTATGGCACGTATGACACCACGACCAACGCAATCCCGTTAGGGGTTTACGTGTACCACTCTGCTTATTCAGAAAGAAGTAATTATGGTGATCCAGACTGGTGGGCTCCTTTACCCGATAGATTGTTCTCACAGGCTTTTAGAGCTAATCACAATAGATGGTATGCGATAAAACAGCGAATAAAAATGAATTCGAAAGGCGTATCGAATGGGCTCATCGAGGGATGGATAGATGGCTCAAAATTATATTCCAGAGATCAATTACATTTTACGGATAACGATGAATTTCGCGAGATATATCGCTTCTGGCTAGATGTCTATCATGGCGGATCTGAAACTTCACCTCACGATCAACATGTCTATTTTGACCAGATAAATTACTCAATTGGTAGCGATGAAACGCATGCAAATTGTCAGAATTAAAAAGTAATCCGACGATTTTTTACAACAAAGCGTATCTCATTGCAAACGCTTCAACCGACGCATAAAAGCCATCATCAACGAATCCACCAATCCTTGCGGAAAATCACCCGGTAACTGCTCAATCGTTTTCTGAAACGCAGCATCAGCCTCCCCGACAAGCTCATCAAGCACATCGGCAATAAACTCCCGAGATAATCCACACTCAAGCCCGGTATCAACAAGATGCCGACGTTGAACAAGCTCAACATTGTATTGATTGGATTTTCCAAAACTCATCGCCAGCTTGAATTCCTTATGTGTCAGATGTCCTGCATCAAAAGAAGGTTGAATTGTTAACACATCATACAAAGGCGTCATCCTGAACCTACCCTGCGTGGACAAGGCAATACTGAAATTCTTCGCATGCCCATCCGTCGCACCCATCAGCCAGAACAACACGTGCGTCTTGAAAAAATCCCGCCTGTCTGTCAGCGCTTCATCACTACCTTGCAACACCTCAAAGATGCTCTTGATGCCAGGCCCACCTTCGTTCTGGTATTTTCGGGTCGATGGTATCGACAATGCCTGACAACAATCCTCTTGCGGCAACCGAATTAAACGCGACTTATCAATCCACTTCCTGTCAAATCGCTCTATAACCAACGCTTTCCGATCATCGAAGGTCAACACCTGTGTGGTCGCCGTCCGCAGCCCGAACGCACGCAACAACTGCAAGCAAAGATGCTCATTCTCAACACTGTCCGACAAATCCATGCCGTTTGCCAAGCGACCAATTTGCGGCTTGATAATATGCGTGGTGGGGGTAGTACCCGCCGGTTCAATCCATTGACCATCACGGAGTAGCAGTGCGGTTTTTTCCTGAGCACCCGCGACAGATATTCGAAAATCATTTTCCCGACGAATACCCAATGGCGCAATATCAAGTTCATCAAGCAGCTTCCCGATAGCCTGATCACCAAGCTCCTTACCGGTCAAATTACCCGACGGCTGCGGCTCTTCATCCTCGGCCAGAAATTGCAAGGCACCCACACAATCGCGCCCGATCTCAGATAGTAAACTAAACGCATCCGTACCTTGCGCACCGACACGCTCTGCAACACGCGTGCGAATCGGTCCATAGTCGGGCAATAGATTGTCGAACACAGCGATGACTTGCTCACCCACAAACTGATCTTCACGCAGCGGCAAAGAGATGGAAACCGGTGAAGCATGCTCCCATGCAAGCCAGCGGGAATCGTATTGAAAACGAATAGCACCCGTAGACTCACGATTCAACTGACCGACAGGGCGCTCGTTAACGAATACATTCAACGGCGCATAGCGAATACGTTTAGCCATCCTGATCAGTGACTTCCAGATGCTCGGTGGTGCCCTTGCTTCTATTCGCAATCAGAAGCTCAAGCCCAAGCGCCGCACACAAATCAAACAGCGTTTCAAGCTTGGTCCCGGGGGAGCCATTTTCAATTTTCGAGATGGTTTCCTGCCAGATGCCACTGCGCTTCGCCAGCGCTTGCTGACTAAGTCCCTGGCTTTTCCGGGCGCGGCGCAGGACATTTCCGATGTCTTTGTGTGATCGGGCTAATTGGGGTTGCATGCGCCGCTCCTCGTTCTTGTAAAATGACCTGTAGATCATACATACAATTTATGATCCAAAAATCATAAAAAGATATTATGACTCACAGATCATAACAGAATATTATGAGCTAGAGGCCATATTGAATCGAACGGATGCGCTTGGTGAAATGTTGTTACGAAGTCGAATACAAAGGTTAGACCTCATCCCGCGAATCAAAAAAAGCGGCACGCATATAACCGATCATCGACCAGATCGTCAGCGCTGTGGCGATATACAAGGCGACCATACCAATCTGGTAGATTGGTAATCCGAACAGATCATGCAGGTACAACAGCATGGACAAGGCAATAATCTGTGCCGTGGTCTTGACCTTGCCCAGCCAACCGACTTTCACCTTGCCGCGCTGACCCATCTCCGCCATCCACTCGCGCAAGGCACTGATGGTTATTTCGCGGCCGATGATAACGATCGCCGGAATGGTCAGCCACATACTGCTGTCAAATTCGACAATCAATATGAGCGCGGTCGCCACCATCAGCTTGTCGGCAACCGGATCAAGAAAGGCCCCGAAGCGGCTCTCGACATTCCACAGGCGAGCGAGATATCCATCCAGCCAGTCAGTGATACCGGCGATAATAAAAATAAAGCAACTTACTGGTCGCGACCAGTCATAGCCAAGGTAAAACACGAAGATGAGGATCGGCAGCATGCCTATCCGCAGCACTGTCAACCACGTGGGCAGATTGCGTTTCATTCGCTGTTTTCCAGATACCATCAGCCCTTCAATGCCCGGTTGGGATGCAGCTCATCGTACACTCTTGAGGCGATTTCCGTACTGATTCCAGGCACAGCAGCAATGTCTTCAATACCCGCCTTTTGCAGTCGCTGCAATCCACCAAAGTGCGTCAGTAACTGCTTGCGCCGCTTTGGCCCAAGGCCCTTGATATCCTCAAGAATGGATCTCTGGCGTTTTTTCGCCCGCTTGCCCCGGTGTCCGGTAATCGCATAGCGGTGTGCCTCATCGCGAATCTGCTGAATTAACAGCAAGGCGGGTGAGTCGGTGGTGAGTTGTCTTTCTTCGTTGGCGGTATCACCCGGTCGGCAAATAATCAGCGTTTCGTCACCGGGGCGGCGGTCAGGCCCCTTTGACACACCGACCACTTGAATGCTGTCGGTCTGCAGCTCATCCATGACCTTCAATGCCACGCCGATCTGCCCCTTGCCACCATCGACAAAAAGAATATCCGGCAGTTCGCGCTGTTCTTTAACCAGGCGGGTGTAGCGCCGAGTCAAGGCCTGACGCATGGCGGCATAGTCATCACCCGGTGTGATGTCCTCGATATTGAAGCGGCGATAGTCGGACTTCATGGCACCTTCTGCGTTGAATACGACGCAGGACGCCACCGTTGCCTCGCCCATCGTATGGGATATATCAAAACACTCCATGCGCGAAGGCGCTTCGTCCAGACCCACCAACTCCCGTACCGCATCGAGCCGAGCCGCCATACCGGAGCGAGATGCCAATCGCGCAGCCAGCGCGATCTCGGCGTTCGTGACGGCCAGTGCTTGTAACTTCGCGCGATCACCGCGCACAGAATGCACAATGTTGACGGCTGCCTTGGCGCGCTCAGCAAGCACTTCAATCATCACGATGCGATCCTCGATGTCTTCGCTGAGGATGATCTCCCGCGGCACATCATGCTCAAGATAATACTGCGCCACAAAGGCATTCAGGATTTCCGCATTGCTACTGGCCGCTGGCGTCGCTGGATAGAAAGCCTTGTTGCCAAGGTTGATACCATTACGAATAAAGAACACCTGCACACAACTCTGCCCGCCCTGAGTCAGAGCTGCCACGTAGTCGACGTCACCACCGTCGCGCATCGTCGCGCTCATGTCGGTGACTGATTTCAAACTGCCGATCTGGTCGCGAAGCCTGGCAGCCTTTTCAAATTCCAGCGCCTCGCTCGCTTGATCCATGCGTGCACCAAGATCATCCACCACCTCATGCGACTTGCCCTCAAGCATGCGGATGGTCATATCAACATCAGCGGCGTACTCATCCTCAGACACGCGATTAACACAGGGCGCGGTACAGCGTTTGATCTGGTATTGCAGACACGGCCGTGAACGGTTGCGAAAATAGCTGTCTTCACACTGACGCACACGAAAAAGTTTCTGCACCAGCTTTAACGAACGTTTGACCGAACTCGCACTCGGGTAAGGGCCAATGTACTTGCCGGGCGCTTTGCGTGCACCCCGTTGATAGCTCACCCGCGGAAACTTGTCGGCGGTCGAAATATAGATAAACGGATAACTCTTGTCATCACGCAGCACCACGTTATAGCGTGGGCGATGTTCCTTGATCAGGTTTTGTTCCAGCAACAATGCCTCGGCAGCACTGGTGGTCACGGTTGTCTGTACGTTGGCAATGTGCGAAACAAGCGCTGCGGTCTTGCGATTGTCGAGCGTCTTCTGAAAGTAGCTCGACAGGCGACTCTTCAGATTGCTCGCCTTGCCGACATAGATGATTTCATCTTGCGCATTGAACATGCGGTAGACGCCGGGCCGGGTCGTGACCGTTTTCATGAAGGCCGCGACATCGAAGGTGGTCAGAGGCTTACTCTTCATTCCACTCATCGTGATGTATCGCGAGGCGCACAATCTCCGCAGTTGTTTTCACAGACAGTTTCTCGAACGCTCGCGTGCGATGAGTACTGACGGTTTTCTCACTGATGTTAAGGCTTTCCGAAATCTGTCGATTGCGACGACCGCGCAATATCAAATCGATAATTTCTCGCTCACGCGTGGTCAGAAGATCAAACGGATTGACATCGGGATCGCCCTTGATGCTATCCATCGCCACCTGTTGAGCCACATTAGGCGACAGGTATTGTTCACCACCCATCACACAGCGAATCGCCTTGTCCATCTCGTCGGCACTACAACCTTTGGTGATGTACCCGCGTACCCCCGCATTTAACAAGCGCCGTATCGGACCACCCTCAAGACGTCCAGTCACGATAATAATGCGGTAGTCCGGCGAGTGATTCAAAATGGCCTCCGATGCCTCAAGACCACTGATGCCTGGCAAGGAAATATCCATCAGCACCAGATCAAAATTATCCGCGCGCGTCATCTCGACAGCCATTTCGCCCGAGCTCGCCTCATGGATTGAGCCGATCATTGCATGATCTTCGAGCAAACGACGCATGCCCGAACGAACCAGCTCATGGTCATCAACAACCAGAACTGTACAGTCAGCATTCAACGGTCAATGCTCACCATTTGACCAATGCAGAACCCCATGTAAAACCTCCGCCGAATCCTTCGAGTAACAGGGTATCACCTGACTTGATGCGACCATCACGGACAGCGACATCCAATGCCAGCGGAATTGACGCCGCTGAAGTATTGCCATGCTCGGCCACCGTTTGCACCACCTTATCCATCGGCATGCGTAATTTTTTCGCGGTCGCGGCAATAATGCGGTTGTTGGCCTGATGCGGTACCAACCAGTCGATATCGGATTTTTCCAATCCGTTTGCATCAAGCGTTTCATCGACAATTCGACCGAGCGTATTCACCGCGATCTTGAACACTTCACTGCCAGCCATCTCAACATAAGCCCGCCCTTCCTGCACGGCCGCAAGATTGTTCGACACACCGCTGGGGACATGCAACAGATTGGCGTAGTCACCGTCTGCATGGATATGGGTGGAACAGATGCCCGGCGCGGTATCGCGCTGCAACACCACCGCACCGGCACCATCTCCAAACAGGACGCAGGTGTTTCGGTCGGTCCAGTCAATGATGCGTGAGAAAGTTTCCGCACCAACCACCAAGGCCGTTTTTGCCATACCGGTACGCATGAACTGGTCGGCCACGGACAAGGCGTAAACAAAGCCGGTACAAACTGCCTGAATATCAAAGGCCGGACAACCATGTATATCCAGGCGACTCTGTAGCAAGCAGGCCGTACTCGGGAAAATCTGATCGGCCGTCGTCGTCGCCACGACGATCAAATCTATCTCCTCAGCCTTGATGCCCGCAGCGTCTATTGCGTTACGTGACGCGGCCTCGGCAAGATCAAGCGTGAATTCGTCATCAGCCGCGATGTGTCGCTGATGAATACCGGTACGACTCCGAATCCATTCATCGGTCGTGTCGACGGTCTTCTCAAGCTCGGCATTTGTCAGAGCTCGCTCAGGGAGATAGGACCCAGTACCTATGATGCGCGCGAAATGTGTCATGGACTCAATTCACTCACGATTCTGCATGGTCAGGCAGCGCTGACACTCTCTTCCAATCCGGCAGCAATCATTGACGGCACGTCCTTGTCAATTTCAAGGAGCGCAATTTCAATCGCATTGGCGAAGGCGACTTCATCGGCACCACCATGACTTTTGATGACCACGCCTTTTAGTCCAAGCAAGCTTGCACCATTATAACGACGTGGATCGATGCGACTGCCAAACGCTTTCAACACCGGTTTTGCGATCAGGCCAACCAGTTTGTTCCAGGGGCTACGCACGAATTCTTGTTTCAAATAGTGCGAGACCATTCGTGCAACGCCTTCACTGGTTTTCAATGACACATTGCCTACAAAGCCATCACACACAACGACATCAACGTGATCGCTGTAGATTTCGTCGCCTTCTACGTAACCGATATAGTTCAAAGAGCTTTGTGCCAGCAGCGGAGAGGCCTTCTTGACCTGTTCGTTGCCCTTGATGTCTTCGGAACCAATATTCAACAGGCCGATACGCGGTGCTTCCATGCCATCAACGGCATTCGCGAGTATCGACCCCATCATCGCAAATTGATACAGATGATCAGCGGAGCAATCAACATTGGCGCCGAGATCCAGCATGTGCGTATGCCCATCGACCGCTGGCAAGGTTGTCGCGATAGCCGGTCGATCGATACCTTTGATGGTTTTCAGCACGAACTTGCTGATGGCCATCAGCGCGCCGGTATTGCCGGCACTGACACAGGCATCGGCTTCACCGTCCTTGACGAGGTTGATAGCCAGACGCATCGAGGATTTTTTCTTCGAACGCAGCGCGATGGCCGCCGAGTCATCCATAGTCACGACTTCGGCTGCGGGCACGACCGTGTAGCGGCCGTCGGGCAATCCCACCGCGTCGATGTGGTTTTGCAGAATTTGCGCATTGCCGACAAGCTTCAGGTGAACCGTTGAATGCGTGTCCAGTACCTTCCTGGCGGCCGCCACAATGACGGCGGTACCGCCGTCACCACTCATGGCATCAATAGCGACTATCGATTGTCGAGTCATGCAGCTAACTCCACATGCCCGGGATCAGAAAATTGACGTTGAAGTCCTATTCGTCGTCGTCCAACTCTTCAGGTGCTTCGACGACCTGCTTGCCACGGTAGAAACCATCCGCAGTCACGTGATGGCGGCGATGCAATTCACCGGTGGTTGGGTCAGTTGACAAGGTCGGTGCATTGAGTGAATCATGCGACCGGCGCATCCCACGACGAGAAGGAGTCTTGCGGCTCTTTTGAACGGCCATGACAGTGTTATCCGAGTTAAGAGAGTGTTGAAAGTTAAGTTGTAAATTCAGTGAATATCGAGGTTTTTTAGCACATCAAAAGGGCGTTGCCGAGTTTCTGTGTCCTGCGTTTCCATCGCCACTTCGGCTTCATCCACGACAGAGACGTTCGCAATGGAGATATCCAGCAACTCACAGGCTTGATCCGCCGCGTGTTTCGGAACCTCAGGTATGTGCAATATCAGTTCATCCTCAAATAAATCAACTACGTGAATCTGTCCTGTTTCGTCCAGAATCACCGGATCAAGTTCCTTCGTCAACTGCTGCGCCGCCGCTTCGCTGTCCACAAAAACCAGCTCAAACGGCTCATCGATACTGAGCACCATAGGCTCCAAACAGCGCTGGCACTCGGCAGAAAAATCTGTCTTCAAGCGGCCGCTGACCACGATGTGATCCTCGCGCCGTGAAAAGCCTGCCGTGGCCCGTACCGAGTGTTCTGCCGATGAGAGCAAGGTGCTGAGGCGGGTAAACTGGGCCTGTGGCACGTCTACCTCGTATCGTGTACCGTCACGCGCCAACAAATCCGGATTGAACCGGCTGGGAAGTGGCTTGACCATAACCCGAGAATCGTAACGAAAGTGGTCCATTCATGCAAGCACTGAATTCATGCAAGCGCTGATTTTAGCCTCGACATCCCGCTATCGACGTGAACTGCTTGCGCGTCTGGGCCTCCCGTTCGCCACGATTAGCCCAAATATTGATGAAACTCCGAATCCCGGAGAATCTGCAGAAAACCTGGCCACGCGACTGGCCATCGGTAAAGCTGAGGCAGTAGCCGCGAATTCTGCAAATGCTGCAACCTCAGCCGCTGACACCAGACCCGCCGACCCTGCGCAAAATCCCCCCCCGATCATCATTGGCTCCGATCAGGTAGCAGCCTGCGGCGAGCAACTACTTGGCAAGCCCGGCGACAGGGATACTGCCATCGAACAGCTGCTCTCGATGGCCGGTCAGGAGGTCACCTTCCATACCGCCGTACATTTGTTGCGCCCGAAAAAGCCGGATCTCGCCAATAACAGTGCGAACATTGCAGACAGCTATACGGCGGTAGATCAGACGACCGCGGTACTGCGAGATCTTGGCCGCGACGAAATCGAACGCTATGTTGCGCAGGAGCCGTCGCTCGACTGCGCAGGCAGTTTCAAGGTCGAGGGCCTCGGCATTTCCTTGTTTTCGGCCGTCAGAACAAACGATCCGACCGGACTGATCGGCTTGCCATTGATCGCGACCTGCGAGGGATTGCGCAAACTGGGTGTATCGCTCCCCTGAGACATCAGACCCTACAGAGGTGTCAGACTCAACCGAGACGCCGAACCTGGCAAGGGCCTCAGACGCCGATAAGCAGAACGATAATTTGCATGACGAACGCGGCAAATACGGCGGCCACGATGTCATCAAGCATGATACCGATACCACCATGCACGTTATGATCAACGACCCTGATTGGCCAGGGTTTCAAGATGTCGAAAAAACGAAACACGATAAAGCCGATCACGACGAACACAAACGTGCGCGGCACGGCCACCATCACTAATAGATAACCAACCACCTCATCCCAGACGATACCTGGATGATCGTGCACACCGAGTTCCTTCGCACAAACATCACAGCACCACACACCGACCGCGAACAGTAAGCCAATCACCAGCAAATTCAGCCCGACATGCTGCGGCATCAAAAATAACAGCGGAATTCCAATCAAGGTGCCGAACGTACCCGGTGCGCGCGGCGCCAGGCCCATCCCGCCCCCAAGCGCCAGAAAGCAGGCTGGGCTTTGCAACAAGGTACGCGGCGGAATGTGCATCAGCCCATTTCAACCGGCCGAAGCTGCTTGGCCAATTTATCGAGCACGCCGTTGACGTATCGATGTCCTTTGTCCGCACCAAATCGCTTGGTGATTTCCACACCCTCGTTGATCACGACCCGCGCAGGTATGTCTGGCCGCTGCGTCAATTCGAATACCGCAATACGCAGCACCGCGCGCTCGATCGGATCCAGATCTTCAATCGGACGGTCGAGCGCGTCGCCCATGGCGGTATCTACCACATCCGGGTCATGGCTGACCCCGTTGAACAGCTCGACGAAAAAGGCGATATCAACACGAGACATATCCTGCGTGTCCAGGAACTGCTGACGCACATCAGAGCTCTGCGCCTTGCCGATATCCCATTGATACAAGGCCTGCAATGCCCGCTCGCGTGCATAGCGACGCTGCTGGGTACGGCTGGTTTTCTTGATCTTGCCAGTGCGGCCCGGATTCGGGTCTGGAGCCGAGGCCAGCTGCGCGTGACCGTCCGCCTTTGCCTCCTCCAATGCGTCCGAAGTCTTCGAACCACCTGACTCAGCCGCCGCCTCACGCATCAGATCACCGAGCGAGCGCGAACTTTCCGTGCCCGGCAACAGCGGGCCGTCAGCCTGAGTATCTTTAGGGGTATTCATGTACTCGCGTCTACTCGCGTCGCCAGATGGTTTTGCCGCCCGCATCTTCCAGAACGATTCCGGCTGCCTGCAACTCATCACGTATCTCGTCGCTTCGCGCAAAGTCCTTTTCGGCTCGCGCCAAAGCCCGCGCTTCAATCAGTTTATCGATCGCATCTGCAGACATTTCTGCATCGCTTACACCACCTTGCATAACTGAATCAGGATCGCCCTGAAGAATGCCAAGCTGTGCACCCAACGTCTTCAGGGTTGCGGCCAAGGTGGTGATACGCGCCGCATCCTTCTCACGATTGAGCAGACCGGATACTTCATGCAGAACGGCTATCGCCTCCGGCGTGTTCAAGTCATCATCCATTGACGCCATGAAGCGTGCTTTGAGGGATACGTCAATCTCGGTGTCATCCGGTATATCTATTCCACGAAGTGCGGTATAGAAGCGACGCAATGCCGTACGCGCGGCATCCAGCGATTCTTCCGCGTACTGCAGCGGACTCCGGTAGTGACTGGCAATAATGAAGTAACGCATTTCTTCGCCCGTGTAATTCGTCAGAACGTCGCGAATCGTGTAGAAATTGTTCAACGATTTTGACATTTTCTCACCGCCGATATTGACCAGTCCATTGTGCATCCAATACCGCGCGAAGGTGCCGCCGGTTATAGCCTCGCTCTGCGCAATCTCATTCTCATGATGAGGAAACTGAAGATCCTGACCACCCCCATGGATATCGAACTCATTGCCGAGCAGCTGCATCGACATCGCTGAACATTCAATATGCCAACCGGGACGCCCCATCCCCCAGGGCGAATCCCAACTCGGCTCTGACGGCTTGGCGGATTTCCACAAGACAAAATCGAGCGGATCACGCTTGTGCTGATCGATCGCCACGCGCTCACCGCTGCGCAGTTCATCCACCTTGCGTCCAGACAATTTGCCGTATTCGGCAAATTGTTTAACGCTATAAAACACATCGCCGTTATCAGCGGCATAGGCGTAGCCCATGTCAATCAGCTGCTGGATCATCGTGATCATTTCGGCGATCGTTTCAGTAGCCCTCGGTTCAGCCGTCGGCGGCAGCACGCCAAGCGTCCGTTCATCCTCATGCATGGCATCAATAAAACGTTGCGCAAGAGCGTCGGGCGACTCGCCATTTTCCAGCGCTCGGTTGATGATTTTGTCATCGACATCAGTGATATTCCGCACATAGGTGACATCAAAATTCGACGCCAGCAAATGACGGTAAAGAATGTCATAAACAACCATCGCCCGACCATGCCCAATATGACACTCGTCATAGACGGTATTGCCACACACGTACATGCTCACCTTGCCCGATAAAAGGGGGCTAAAGTCTTCCTTCTGGCGACTGAGAGTGTTGTAAATCTGCATGGGTGGGGAGACTAGCAGATTACCCGATGGTTAACGGAACATGCAGTTGGCATAAATGCCGCTAGAATCACTGTTGCGAAGCGAACATGTCTTAGGCAGGAATAACACAGATGACCGTTTTCACAAGCTTATCGCACTCTTTTAGCAGTGCGCTGGCAAGATCACTATTGGCTTTTTGCCTCACCGCAAGCGCCCTCACAGCGCCGGCGCTGGCTAATGCACAAGGCCCGATAGTCCGCTTTGAAACCTCAGCCGGCGACATCGTCCTGCAACTGGATGAAGAACGAGCGCCCATCACCGTAGCCAATTTCATGGAGTACGTTGATGACGGTTTCTACACCGACACCCTGTTCCATCGGGTTATTGAAGGCTTCATGATTCAAGGCGGTGGCTTCACTTCCGATTACGAGCGCAAGAACACGCGGAGCACCATCAGCAATGAAGCCTACAACGGCTTGCGCAATGAGGCCTACACCATTTCGATGGCCCGACGCACACAGCCTCATTCGGCAACCTCACAGTTCTTTATCAACAGCGTCGACAACCGCAATCTTGATCACACAGCGGCCTCGGCTACGGGCTGGGGCTATGCGGTTTTTGGACATGTCATTGAAGGCGCTCAAGTGGTCGATCAGATCAGCCAAACCCCAACTGGACCAGGCGGTCCATTTGGACGTGATGTGCCCCGAACACCCGTGGTGATCAAAGCTGCCGTTCGAGTTTCCGGTGACTCAACTGCCGCTGCCGAGAACACCGTGACTGACGAGACAGTTCTGCAGACCAAGACGCCTGGCGAGTAAAATCGGCGAGGCTGGCAAGTCTTGAGATCGGCGAGTCTGACAAGTCTTAAGATCGACGAGCCTGACAAGTCAGGCGTGTAGTACAGCGAGCAAGAGTTTCGGCTGCTAAACTGGGCCCTTGATTTCAACAAGGGCCATCATGAAAGCTACGATCACTACCAACAAAGGCGTCATCACTCTCGAACTCGACGCTACTGCCGCACCCAAGACCTGCGCCAATTTCAAGCGCTACGCCGATGAAGGTCATTACGACAGCACGATCTTTCATCGCGTCATTCCTAACTTCATGATTCAGGGTGGCGGCTTCTCGCCAGACATGAGCCAGAAAGCGACTCATGAGAATATCGAGAATGAAGCGGCAAACGGCCTGAAGAACGATCTCGGCACCGTCGCCATGGCACGCACACCTGACCCTCACTCGGCCAGCAGCCAGTTCTTCATCAATCTGACGAACAATGATTTTCTGAATTTCCGCGACGAGTCACAAGCAGGTTTTGGCTATTGCGTTTTCGGCAAAACCGTCGACGGCATGGACACAGTCAATGCAATCGCGGCTGTCGGCACAGGCTCCCACGGCGGCCATCAAGATGTCCCGACAGAGCCCGTCATCATAGAGTCCATTGCAGTCACTGACGACTGAGTTGACTTTTAAAGACAAAATACTGGTCATTGCGGACTTGCATTTGCAGTCCGCCGAACCCGACACAATCACCCTCGCCCAAGCATTTTTAAAACAGGCGCGAGGCGCGAAGCATCTTTATATTATCGGTGACCTGTTTGAGTATTGGCTCGGCGATGATTGTCTCGGCGACGCCAGTTGTGTCAGTGACGCGCTACCTGGTAACTCGCGTTCTGGTCATGCACGTTCCCATCACGCAAGTTCAGATCTCGCGCGCTCTGGTCAAGCGCGCTCTGGTCATGCGCGCTCTGGGGATTTTTGGTCTGACGAGGCTTGGTCTGATGATGTTCGGCTGGATGGAATTGAATCTGGCTCGTTAGATGAAACCGTATCCGGCCTGGTTACCGCGCTTGCTACCCTCAGTCAATCTGGCACACCGATAACCTTAATGCATGGCAATCGTGACTTTCTGCTGGGAGATGCGTTTGCCGACGAAATCGGCGCAACGTTGGTTCGCGAGGATGTGCTTGCTCTGGACAGAGTGATCCTGATGCACGGAGACACCTTGTGCACCGATGACGTCGAGTATCAGGAGTTTCGCGCCCAGGTTCGAGACGCCCAGTGGCAATCGGATTTTCTTGCCAAACCGTTGAAAGAACGTGAAGCGATTGCCAACGCATTACGCTCAGGCAGCAGGAATGCCAGCCAGCAGAAAGCCACGGCAATCATGGATGTCAATACCGACGCTGTTGATCAGACCTTTAACCAGTTCGGCTGCCAGCATCTTATACACGGGCATACCCATCGACCAGCTATCCACCAACACGAATCAGGAACACGCATGGTGGTCGGCGATTGGCACGCAGATCATGCGATGGTTGGTATTGTCGAAGGTGGCGAGATCGAATTGCTAAAATTCACAGCGAGCTTATTTTCCTGAATGTCTTGTCGCTGATCGCTTTGTATTAGCGGGTCCGGCCAGTCTCTATTTTTCGCCGAACACTCTACGTAGCGACTGTGTGAACTGTGCACGGTTTTGTGTGCGTGGCGGGTTCCAATACGGTCCATCGCACCTGA
>CALDSR010000049.1 GCA_937924505.1 uncultured Granulosicoccus sp.
CGCGCGAGATCGCGTTACTGCCTATTTTGACTTGACGGTATTGACAGACGTAAGGTCCATCGAAACCCTTGAGATTCGCGAAAGCCAGTTAAAGAATCCACCGAGGTATAAACTGCGTGATCACTCCCGATTGATTGTAACGCTATGTTTGTTGAACCCGGTACTCTGTGGTTATTCGCGCTCGCCAGCGCCGCGATCATCGTCGTACCGGGGCCTACCGTTACTGTCATTGTTGCCAATAGTCTTCGCAGTGGTCAACGCGCCGGACTATATAACGTGCTCGGAACACAGATCGGGCTTGCCTTGATGCTGCTCGCGTTGAGTTTCGGATTCAATGCCGCCGTAAACCAACTAGCCTGGTTGTTCAACTGGGTACGTATAGCGGGCGCTGTGTACCTCATCTTCTTGGGCATACAGCTGTGGCGCGCGAATGGTGGCACACTCAACGATGATGATCATACAGGTCGCGACAAAAGCACAATGGCTTTTGTATGGCAGGGCATTATCGTAATCTGGTCAAATCCCAAAGCCTTGTTTTTCTTCGGTGCGTTTTTACCGCAGTTTGTCGATCCATCTGCAGCGCTAATTCCTCAACTGATGACACTGGGCATTACATTCATGCTGATCGGCGCGTTGCTGGATGGTGCTTATGCAGTAGCCGCTGGCAAGGCTGGAAGCTGGTTGACCCGACAGAAAATTATCTGGGTAGAACGTGCCTCCGGCACATTTTTGCTTGCCGGAGGCGTTTGGTTACTGCTGTCGCGACGTGCCTGAGCACATCCCCGACGAATATTTCGCGAACAAGGTTACGCGAACAACGTTGCGTCCATCACACGAATATCAACGCTTCTGCCATGACTATGTGCTGTCATGGATTTCTTGAGCGCGTCGATCAAGGAACCAGATCGTGTTGCCACGTCAGATGCATCAATGACTACCGGATGAGGCGTCATAGGAACCGAAACACTTTGTCCAGCTTCAATACGCAAATCGCCATACTTGGTCAACTCGGCGAAATTGAATCGTCCACGCTTGGTAATCGTTTCGGATGGAGTCAGTTCTGTAATGAGAGCGGTATCTTTACCTACGTTGGTCAACACGACTTCGATATCGTTGGTTTTGACCGACACTCTTGAGTGCACTCTGAGTTGAACTGAACCTTCACCTGAAGATGCCATATTACCGAGTGCATCGGCAAAAGCACCCGTTGAGACTACGGCTGCCGCGCTGCCTGCCGTGATGGCACCGATGCTCTTGAGGGTTCTGCGTTTTTTTTGATCGATCATCAAATCGTTATCCCGATTGGCTTGTCAACCAATCTCGCGGTTTGTCAGCGCATTATCAAGACAGAAGAGGTATATCTAACAATTGGTCACAATCTATCAGTGCTTCTCGCGCTGTTATAACAATGCTTGCAATCTATTCGCAATGCATTGGAATCACGATATTGAAATTACCGAAAGTGCTTGAGGATACCTTCAAGCTCTGCAACAGAGCTGTAGTTGATCTCAAGTTTTCCTGCACCGGTCCGCTTGTGCTTGATCTTGACTGGAGAGCCAAGCTTCTCACCGAGTTGCTGCGACAGACGCTCGATGTCGGGATCAGACATCGTTGATTCTGAAGGTAACCTGGGTTCCTTGCCCGCCTTGATGTCACGCACAATATTCTCAACCGCACGTGAGGTCATTCCGAGTTTGACAACGCGTTCGGCAAGTGCCAACTGTTCGTCCTTGGGTAGTGCAACGATCGCCCGCGCGTGTCCGGTTTCCAGCTCACCCTTGTCAACCATCACTTTGACTTCATCATGAAGCTCAAGCAAGCGCATGAGGTTGGTTACAGCAACCCGTGATCGGCCAACCGATGAAGCGACCTGTTGATGGGTCATACCAAACTCGTCGCATAATCGAGCGAAAGCGGCCGCTTCTTCGAGCGGGTTCAAGTCTTTTCTTTGTATGTTCTCGATCAACGATACCGCGGCAACTGAACGGTCCTCCATTTCGCGGATGATGGAAGGGATCTCGCTCATGCCGGCAAGTTGTGCCGCACGCCAGCGACGCTCACCAGCAACGAGCTCAAACGCATCGGCAAACGGTCGCACGATAATCGGCTGGATCATGCCTTCGCTTTTCAGCGACTCGGCAAGTTCCTGCAACAACTCAGGATCAAACAATCGACGAGGCTGATAAGCACCGCGACGAATCTGATCGATGCCCAACATGCGGAATTTGTCACCAGACTTCAAGGCAGCTTCAGGGTCTGCGGCAAGCGTGGGTGGTGAAGCTTCGGTCGAAGTCCGAACTCGCCCGATAGCACGATCGTCATTGGCACTGGGCTGCTGATGGCTTGTCGCAGTTTCCGATGAAGATGCCGGGGACGATTTAGCCGCTGTGGGCGCTACTGTTGTCGAGGTCGATTCGATGCCACGAGCTGGAACGCTCATCGGATCGACATCATCGGCTCCCGTTCCATCATCCGGTGCATCATCCTTTGGTATCACAGTGCGGCTTCGCTGCACTCCACCCAGGAGAGCATCAAGGTTACGACCCATGCGGGATTTCTTGGCCATTTACGCTTGACTCACGGACTCAGCATCGGCCGCGGCCGTTGCTGTGGATTCGGTTGGGTTTTGGGGAGCGGCTGGGGCTTTGCTGGTACGTGACTGCTGGCGGATGATCTCACCCGCCAGAGCAAGATAGGCTAGCGCCCCACGCGAAGTTTTGTCGTACTGCATGATCGAAACACCGTGGCTAGGCGCTTCGGCCAAGCGAATATTACGCGGCACCATCGTGTTGAACACCTGATTACCAAAATGCTGCACCAGCTGGGCAGAGACTTCAGCGCCCAAGTTATTACGACCGTCATACATGGTGCGCAAAAGACCTTCGATTTCGAGTGACGGATTGACACTCTCGCGGATGCCCTCAATCGTTTCGAGTAACGCCGACAAGCCTTCAAGCGCGTAGTACTCGCATTGGATCGGCACCAGTACACTGTCAGCAGCAACGAAAGCATTCAAGGTCAGGATGTTCAGCGACGGCGGACAATCAATCAACAGATAGTCGTACTGTTCTCGAACCGTGTTCAAAGCGTCTTGCAAACGGCGCTCACGGCCATCCATGTCCATTAATTGGATTTCAGCCGCGGTCAAGTCGGAATTGGCGGGTAACACATCGCAGCCATTTTCCTCTGAGTGAACGAGCACAGCACTGACTGGCGTCTGCTCGACCAGAATATCGTAGACACTGGTTTCGACGTCATATTTGTCGACACCACAGCCCATAGTGGCATTGCCCTGTGGGTCCAGGTCGATCAACAGAACACGCTTTTGCATCGACGCGAGGGCGGCGGCGAGATTCACACAAGTTGTGGTCTTCCCGACGCCACCTTTCTGGTTAGCGATGGCGATTATCCGGTTCATAGCGCAAGTGTAACCTAGAGCCGCCGACATACCGCCACATGCCGCGGCGCATCGACGCCCGGCACCGCAATATTCACAGTTTGTTCAACCGCAAACGCCCCCTCCAGCACCACCGGCATCAACTCAGCCTGCCCCAACATGACCACCACCCGCCCTCCAGGCGCGCAGAACCTTTTGGACACCCACAAAAATTCGGCCGGCGCGGTAAAGGCCCTTGAAGTGACCAAATCCGCCGTCGCCTCGACCTGTTCGGCCCTCTCGTTGATTACGCACACGTTCTGGACACCCACATTCATGATGGCCTGCTGCTGAAAGCGAGTCTTTTTGCCATTCGACTCGATCGAAAGGAAGCTCAGATCCGGGCGCACGATGGCCAGAGGCAGGACTGGGAAGCCCGCTCCAGTGCCGATATCGATGACATCGTATTTGTGGGTGTCCAATTCTGAATCCAATTTTGAATCCACATAGGTGTCAGTGCTCGCCCGTTTGTGGGTGTCCACAATGAAGGGTGCGAGTACGAGGCTGTCGAGGAGGTGTCGGGCGATCATGTCGGCGGGGTCGCGGACGGCGGTGAGGTTGTAGACGCGGTTCCATTTGACGAGCAGCGAGACAAGGTCGAGAAGCTTGGCTTGCCGGGCTGGGTCAAGGTCCAGGTCGAGCTCGGTCAGACCTTCACTGAGCTGTTGGCCGAGCTGGCCACGTAGCTCGGCGCTGATTGCGTCAGGCACTCTTCTGCAAGGACTGTTTTTTCAGATGTACCAGCAGTAGCGATATGGCAGCCGGCGTTACGCCAGGGATTCTTGACGCCTGCCCAATCGTTTCCGGTCGATTGTCAGAAAACTTCTGGCGCACTTCATTGGACAGACCGATGACCGACTGGTAATCAAGTGAGTCAGGCAAAGTAATGTCCTGTTGATGCCGCGTTTTCTCGACATCGGCGATTTGTCGGTCGAGATAGCCCGCGTACTTGCCCTGAATTTCCACCTGATCGATAACTTGTGGGTCCAGGGCCGCATCCGCCGGTGAAATAATTGACAGCAAGCCAGCGAGATTGACTTCCGGCACCTTCAAAAGCTCAGTCGCCCGGCGCTCACGCGCAAAGCTCATCCCGGTTTGCGCGGTCAGCTTTGTTGCCTCCTCGGTACCGGGTCGTACCCAAAGATCTCGCAATCGTCCTTGCAAGGCGCCGACAGCGTCCGCCTTGGCCGAAAAAGCCGCCCATCGACAATCATCGACAAGCCTCATCTGGCGGCCCACTTCGGTCAAACGCAGATCGGCATTGTCTTCACGCAGCAGCAGACGGTATTCCGCGCGACTGGTAAACATGCGATAGGGCTCAAGCGTGCCGCGGGAAATCAGATCGTCAATCAGTACACCGATATAGGCTTCATCGCGTCGCGGCGTCCACGGCGCTTCTCCACGAACCTGCCGCGCCGCATTCAAGCCTGCCACCAGGCCCTGCGCACCCGCTTCCTCATAACCTGTCGTGCCATTGATCTGCCCGGCAAAAAACAACCCAGCCACATTGCGCGTCTCCAATGAGGATCGCAAACCACGTGGGTCGAAAAAATCGTATTCAATGGCATAACCAGGACGCGTAATGTGCGCGTTTTCAAAACCCTTTATCGATTGTACGTAAGCGATCTGCACATCAAACGGCAAACTGGTTGATATGCCGTTCGGGTAAATTTCATGGGTCGAAAGGCCTTCGGGCTCGATAAAGATCTGATGCGAATCACGATCGGCAAAACGCACCACCTTATCCTCAATAGACGGGCAATAACGCGGACCGACCCCTTCAATAACACCCCCAAAAAGCGGCGAACGATCCAGTGCACCACTGATGATTTCATGTGTGCGCGCATTGGTTTCAGTGATATGGCAATGCACTTGCTCCGGGTGATCAGCCGTACTGCCCAGATAAGAAAACACCGGCCGCGGATCATCGCCGGGTTGCGCCTGTAGCTCGGAGTAGTCAATGGTGCGCCCATCGATTCTCGGCGGCGTTCCGGTTTTAAGGCGCCCAGTATCAAATGGCATTTCCCGTAAACGAGCCGCAAGTGTCATGGCTGGCGGATCCCCTGCCCGTCCTGCTGACTGCTGGGCTTCGCCAACATGAATCTTGCCCGCCAGAAATGTGCCGACGGTCAACACAACAGTAGGTGCCTTGAATGTCACCCCCAGCTGCGTCACGACACCTGTCACACGTGAGCCGACGCGTCCCGCTGCACTGGTATTTTCAAGTACAAGATCATCCACCGCTTGCTGAAACAAGGTGAGATTGGGTTGATTCTCGATCATCCAGCGAATGGCTTGACGGTATAGCTGACGATCAGCCTGCGCACGTGTGGCTCTGACGGCCGGGCCCTTGCGGGAGTTCAGGGTACGAAAATGAATGCCGGCCTTGTCCGCCGCCATACCCATGGCGCCGCCGAGCGCATCGATCTCCTTGACCAGATGGCCTTTGCCGATGCCGCCGATGGCCGGATTGCAGCTCATCTGACCCAAGGTTTCGATGTTGTGCGTCAACAGTAAGGTTGAGGCACCCGTGCGCGCTGCAGCCAATGCGGCTTCGGTACCTGCGTGACCGCCGCCGATTACGATGACATCAAATGTAGTGGGGAAATCCATCCCGACATTCTAGCGGTTTGTGGCAGGCGGCTGCAGCGCTAACAATGACAATTGCGATCAAGATCAATGAGACAATACCCCTCCTATCGTCAATGTCTGCCTGGATCAACCTTGCCCCTTGGCCACAAAACCCGTAACAGACAGTAGCGGTCTATTCATAATCAAGCGCCTTTGGCCGTTTCTTGCACCCTACCGCAGCCGGGTCATCATGGCTATTGCCGCACTACTGTTGGCAGCCGCAGCTACCTTGTCGATACCTATCGCCTTCCGCTTTCTGATCGATCAAGGCTTCAGTCTGCCGGATGCAGATCCGCTAACCCAGACCATTGACATGAGTCAGGTCAATAGTGTTTTCATCATGCTCTTTTTATTGGCAGTGCTACTCGCGACTGCCACAGCCTTGCGCTTCTATCTGGTGTCATGGCTCGGAGACAGAATTACCGCCGACATCAGAACAGCTGTTTTCAGCAACGTCTTGCGTCAGGATTTAAATTTCTTTGAAACCCTGCAAACCGGCGAAGTGTTGTCACGTTTGTCCAGCGACACAACACTCATTCAGTCATTGATCGGTTCCAGTATATCGATGGGCCTGCGTAACAGCCTGCTTTTCCTCGGTGGTTTGTTGCTGATGATCTGGTCAAGCCCGCAGCTGGCCAGCATCATTGTCGGCTTGTTGTTCCTGGTCGTACTGCCGATCATCTTTATCGGTCGCAAGGTTCGAAAGCTATCCAGAGATAGCCAGGACACGCTGGCCGATACCGGTGCTCTTGCTGGCGAAACTTTGGGTGCAATGCAAACAGTACAAAGCTATGTACGCGAAGACATGGAAAGTACGCGCTACGCCAAGGCAACTGATCTTGCCTTCCAGACCGCGCTGAAGCGAAACCGTACACGATCAATCTTGACGGCAACGTCCATCATTCTGGTATTCGGCGCAATCGTATTTGTTTTATGGCTTGGCGCAAATGCCGTCATGCAAGACCGGATGTCAGCTGGGTTGTTAACTCAATTCATGTTGTACGCCGCTATCGTTGCCGCGTCGACCGGAGTGCTTGCCGAAGTACACGGTGATGTACAAAGGGCCGCTGGTGCTGCAGAACGACTGCTCGAACTTATTGATACGAAACCCACCATTGTAAGTGGTCCCTCACGATTGCTGCCATCAGAGATAAATAGCTCAGGTAGCGAGTTGTCTTTTGATGCAGTGTCTTTCCGCTATCCCAGTCGCCCCAATGAGCAGGCACTGGACAACCTGAGCTTTACAATAGAAGCCGGTGAAACGGTTGCACTCGTGGGACCATCAGGTTCTGGAAAGACAACACTGTTGCAACTGCTTATGCGTTTTTACGATCCAGACGCCGGTGTAATCACGCTCGACAATCATCCTGTCAATCAACTTTCGTTAACAGATCTGCGTCAAGCAATCGGATTCGTATCACAAGAAAGCGTTGTGTTCTCAGACAATGTCATCAACAACATTCGCTATGGCAATCCGGGTGCATCCACCGAAGAAGTCATACAAGCTGCACGCGATGCTCAGGCTAGCGACTTCATTGATCGCCTGCCAGAGAAGTTCGATACTTATCTCGGCGAAAAAGGTGTGCGGCTGTCAGGAGGACAGAGACAACGTTTGTCCATCGCGCGCGCATTGCTGAAAAACCCGCCGTTGTTACTACTCGATGAAGCGACGAGTGCACTCGACGCCGAAAGTGAAGCGAAGGTACAAGCCGCGCTGGATCGAGCAATGCGCGGCAGAAGCACACTGGTCATTGCCCACCGACTTGCAACTATCGTGAATGCACATAAAATCCTGGTACTGGATGACGGTCGTATTGTCGAAACCGGCACCCACGCGCAATTGATGTCACAACAAGGTTTGTATTCACGCCTGGCCGCTATGCAGTTTGGCACAGCCCTTTAGTCCTCACGGTGTCGTTATGGTCAGTAAATCCCAGATCGCACAGTTTCTTCTATGCTTGTTTTTCGGACCGCTAGGCTTGTTTTATTCAAGTCTCTCCGGCGCTCTGGTCTGGCTGGTCGTGGTTATTGCGGTGGGTAGCATGACCTGGGGCGTGGGAGCGCTGTTTTTGTGGCCTTTTATCATTCTTACCGGTATGTTTACTGTGCATCGACACAATCGCGGTGTACGTGCCGAGCAAAAACGACACGAGGAACTGGTCCAGGCCGCCCGCGAAGGAAAAATATAGCGCGACGCCAGACGGGCCTGTAGAGGCAGATGAATGGTCAAGAACGTGGATCAAACAAACGTGGCTAGCTTTTCTGTGCGCAAGCCGAAAACCACAACCGTGAGACGCGCTTGATTCAAAATTTGATCAAGTATCGAAACTCCTTACTGGCGGCCATATTTGCCCTGTCGGCCATCAGCTGGTTTCATTCGCTTAACAAGACCGACATTGTAACCGGCGGCAAATACGCCCCACCTACCCTTCCCGTACCATTAACGCCAGCCGAAACTGATGCGATCACCATCGCCGCGCTGAAAGAAAACAATCCCAGTTACCCGCTACCAGAACATATCGCGAGAGCGCTGCCCGAAGGTGACTATGACAGCATACGAACACGTCTGATGAATGCAGCGGCGACCGCCGTACGCAATGAGGATCGACCGCAACTTGCCAACCAACTGGCTCTACTTGGCGCAGCAGCGCTGGCGGACAGCGATCTCGATACCGCCGAGGTCTACCTCGATGAAGCCTTGGCCATTTATGAAGAACGCGACGATCAACTCGGTATCGGTAGTGTCGAGCTCCTGCGTGGTCGGGTTGCACTGCTTGAACGCGAACGAGCGCGAGACGCCGCAAGCGCCTACGACAAAATTCAACTAGCTGGCTGGAGTGTTGCCAAATCACGCTTTAGCGAAGCGGAAGACTCGTTACGTGAAGCCATTGATGAGAACTTAAGACTTGATAGAACGGCGGCAGCGGCAGCCGGGTTCGAGATGCTCGAACGAGGCTATCGTAGTGAAGGCAATCTGATAGAGGCGCAGGCAGCAGCGGTTGAAGCGATGCTACTGCACGCAGCGTCCGGGCGTTCACTGCGCGCGAAAGCAACGCTTGAATCCTTGATTGCCAATGGCATGGCACACGAGGACGTTCAACGCAATCAGCAACGAATCGAAAACGCCCAACGTGAATATGAACACGCTATCCATCAAGTGGGCAAAGCACGCGATTTCGAGCAACTCTATCGTCACTTTATCAACGCAGGCGATCCGGTTCAGGCCTGGCAGTTTCGCTTGAAGGCCAACGGTTCATTGGCGAAAGCATCCAAGCGCGCGATGCACAGGCGTCAGACAGGCATCATCGCCCTGCTCTACAACTCGAACGACAGTCGCCGCGAGGCAAGGAAATCTTTCAACCGCGCACGGGCGGTGTTCGAATTACAGGAGCGAGACGATCTCATCGAACACACTGATGCGGCGGTGAAACAAATCTATTAGCGCGAGACCCTACCAACTATTTACCGACACAAAAATCAGAAAATATCCGGCCCAGCAAATCTTCCGTATCAAAGCGTCCGGTAATGACATCAAGCGATGCCTGTGCCAATCGTAATTCCTCAGCTGCCAGCTCCGGCATATCCCGCTCACGCAAGCGAAGCAAAGCTGCATCCGTTGCCGTGCGCGCCGCAGTCAATGCATCAAGATGTCTGCGACGTGCAATGTATACACCTTCCACCGCACTATCATGGCCGGCCAGTGACAACAGAAAGTGGCGTAATTCATCCAGTGATTCACCAGTCTTTGCCGACACGGCAAGTGAACTATCGAACGCTTGTAAAACACGTGATCGGGTTGGTGGATCGACAAGATCGATCTTGTTTACCAAATGGGTAATCGGTACGTCTCCGGGCAATGCTTCTTCTGGCAAGACAGGATCAGTGGCATCAAGTACCACCAGCACATGATCGGCTGACTGCATCGCTTTGCGCGCTCGTTCAATACCCAGTTGCTCGACCGGATCATCACTACTGCGAAGACCGGCGGTATCAACGATTCGCAACGGCACACCGTCGAGTGATATATCTTCACGCAATACATCGCGAGTTGTACCGGCGATATCGGTGACTATCGCGCTATCGGTACCAGCCAGCGCATTCAACAAACTCGATTTCCCCGCGTTGGCAACACCAGCGAGCACAATGGTCAGTCCATCACGCAAACGTTGCCCTTGAGATGCTCGCGCCAATAGAGAATCAAAGTCTTTTATCAACTTAGTGGCACGATCAAGGAGTTCTGGGGTACCCAGGAAGTCTATATCCTCCTCACTGAAATCAAGTGCCGCTTCCAACCAGACACGCAGAGCGACAAGCTCTTCCTTGATCACATCAATATTATCGGAGAACACGCCAGACATGGAGCGAACGGCCGCTCGAGCGGCTGCCTCGCTACTACTGTTGATCAGGTCAATGACCGCTTCAGCTTGAGCAAGATCCAGCTTGTCATTAAGAAACGCGCGTTCGGAAAACTCTCCCGGGCGAGCCTGGCGAGCACCGAGTGACAGGATACGTTTGAGTACAAGGTCGAGCACAACAGGGCCACCATGCCCCTGCAGCTCAAGCACGTGTTCTCCGGTATAGGAATGCGGCGCCTCAAAGCGCAACGCAATTCCTTGATCGATGGTGTTGCCAGCAGTGTCGACAAACGGCAGATATGTGGCAACTCGCGCCGCAAGTTGCTGGCCGGTAACAGCCTCGGTGATGGCCGGCACCTGTGGACCACTGACACGAACAACTCCAATACCTGCTCGACCCGCGCCGCTTGCCACCGCCGCTATCGTGTCGCGCGATAAGTCGCGCGATAAGTCGCGCGAATCAATAATGTTACCGCTGTCGTTTATGGCTGCGTCACAAGCAAGGTCGTCGGTCTGTATCAGTCAGTCGGACTGACTCAATCCTTGGCTTTCTTTATCGGTTGTTTGGTTTTGCCTTCCGCCAGCACATGGCGAGTGATGTAGTACTGCTGGGCAATCGTCAAGGTATTGTTGACCACCCAGTACAACACCAGTCCTGCCGGGAAGAACGCGAAGAACACACCGAAAATCAGCGGCAGAAACTGAAAGACCTTCGCTTGAATCGGATCCACCGGCGCAGGGTTAAGTTTCTGCTGAAAGTACATGGTCGCCGCCATGATGACCGGCAGAATGAATAAAGGATCGCGAATCGACAGATCCTTGATCCACAGAATCCAGGGTGCCTGACGAAGCTCAACACTCTCAAGCAGCGTCCAGTACAAGGCAATGAACACGGGTATCTGAATAAGCATCGGCAGACAACCACCGAGCGGATTTACCTTTTCTTTTTTGTACAATTCCATCGTCGCCTGACCCATCTTGGCGCGATCATCTCCATGACGTTCCTTAAGGCTGGCAAGCTTGGGTTGCAGGAGTTTCATTTTGGCCATCGAGCGATAACTCGCTTCTGACAACTTGTAAAAAACAGCCTTGATACAAATCGTGACGCCAACAATAGCCCAACCCCAGTTACCGATAAAACCATGAATGGTTTTCAGTAACCAGAACAATGGTTGAGCCAGTATGGTCAGCCAGCCAAAATCGACCGTCAATTCCAGATGTTCAGCCGCGGCGTTGAGGTTTTCCTGAATTTTCGGACCGATATACGCTTTGGTACTAAACGTACCTTGCCCACCCGCAGGTATCGACTGACTACTTGAATACATACCGATCAGATAGCGATTCTCGTTCGCCAGGTAACGACTGTAGGCCGTGTTGACCTCATCGGCCGCTGGAATCCAGGCTGCCGCAAAGTAATGCTGAATCATCGCGATCCAGCCATTGGTCACGGATGTCTCAAGATTCTCATCTTCCATATCGCCAAAACTGACCTTGGCATAACGATCTTCATCGTTACTGACAACAGCACCAATGTACGTATTCAGAAATTGCTGTTTTTCGTCCTTGGTGCCTGGCTTTCGTTTCAGCTGACGGTACTGGTTAACTTTCCACTCAGCGGCAGACCCGTTTTCAATCAGGTAGTCGACAGCCACTTCGTAGCTGCCACGCTGGAAGGTCAGATTCTTGGTGACTTTGATACCGTCACCTGATTCCCAGAAAAACGGCACGACGACCGAATCCTGGCCGTCAGACAATGTGTAGGATTCGCCACTTGCCATCATCGGTTCGCGATGTGTAGGAGCGGCTTCGCCCGCCCTCGCCTGCAAACCGGACTGCGCGACCATGTAGCGATTGGGTTGATCACTCATAAGCGTGAACGAGGTGTCGGGCTCATCAATCGACACTGGATAGTCAAGCAATTCAACGCCGGATATCGTCGCGCCAACGGTGTCGATAACAATATCCATGACATCGGTCTGGACGGTGACGACCGATGTTGCAACCGCGGCTGGTGTGGCCACAGGGGCCGCAACGGCGTCGCCACTGGCTGGAGCTGGCAAGTCAGCCGGAGCGGCACCTGCATCCACGGCTACCCCGGGTATGCCGGTTGCGTTGCCCTCGCCAGCGCTCACAGTCGCCGGCGTCCGCGGGTGATAATCCTGAAGCCAGGTCTGATAGATAATCAGACTCAGGAAGCCGAGCGCCATGTACAGCAGCAGTCGTTGGGTATCCATCTTTAAACCGAATGTTGGGTGTTGTCGTTGGTGCCTGGTGGTACGGGATCGTAGCCGCCAGAATGAAACGGATGACAGCGACATACTCGTCTCAATGCCAACCAGCTTCCTCGTACATTGCCATGCGTATCAAGCGCTTCCAGCGCGTAGGCTGAGCACGTCGGATAAAACCTGCAGCGCGGCGGCAACACAGGACTCAGCCAACGTCTGTACCATTTGATTACCGAACGCATCATCGCATGTTCATCCCGCCTGTTGGGCGCCTTTATCGAGTCTGGGTGTACGCGCCCTGGCACTATCCTTGGAATCCCTGGCCACAATCTTTCCGATCAAGACCTGCAGGGAATCCCCGAGCTGCTTGGCTGTGGCTGTCGTGGCGGGGTCTCTATTCATGATGACCAGATCCATGCCGGTCAGGGCATGTCTGTGCAGACGAAACTGCTCACGAGCCACCCGCTTGATGCGATTTCGATCAACTGCTCGCTTGGCTCGTTTTTTGGCCACTGCCAATCCTAAACGGCCACGGTTATCCGAGGCTGGGTTGCGATGGACGAGCACAGTCCAGAAGCGATCACCGAAACGCTGGTTCTTTTTGAACACAGCCGCGTAAGCCTTGCCGTTGACTAGCCTGGCGCTGCGAGGAAAGGATTGATCTGTCACACCCGCTCCAGTAAAGCCGGAGCGCAGAAGATCAGGCGCTGAGGCGCGCGCGTCCCTTGCGACGGCGAGCAGCGAGTACGGCACGACCACCACGGGTTGCCTTGCGAGCACGGAAACCGTGAGTTCGAGCGCGCTTGAGCTTGCTGGGTTGATACGTTCTTTTCATATTGGCAGTACCCGGTGGCAGCACCCGGCTGCACTTCTCATTAGGGAACCCCCAAGTTTAGTCTGCTCGATCGCTTTTGTCCACCGAAACTCACCCTCTTGATCGAGTTCAGGTTTGTTGACTTCGGGGAATCCGCTGGCCAATACGTGACGGAAATCCGACACAGCTGTAATGTTTTTCTTACGCACCCGGCCTGACGTTTTCCGGTCCGACAAATCCTGTGGATAAGCTGTGTTCAAAATGGGATAAAACTCAACAGAAACGCCACTATCAGCCAGTTATCCACTCAGCCGACATGCGCTACCAGCGAGTATAGTTATCCACAGACTTAAGGATGGCTCCATGACGACGTCGGCGAGCGAAAAAACAATAAAAAATATGCACTGTAGTTCGTTGTCATCTGCCCTGTTATTCGCGTAGAGTTGCTCTCCCCCGATACCACCTCGAACGCCGTATTTACCACCAGCACACCGCTCAGTGGTAGCAGCTGTGACCTCGAGTGATTGTCTGGACAAGATGTTCACCTTAAGCACTTACCTACAACCGACTGCGGAGAGTTGAGCTGTTGAGCGCACCATTATGGGATCGTTGCCTCTCACAATTAGAGGCGGAACTGTCGGAGCAACAGCTCAACACGTGGATCCGACCACTTCAGGCACACCATGCAGATACTCAATTGAGTATTCTCGCGCCGAACCGCTTTGTTCGAGACATGGTGCAGAGTAATTTTCATACGCGTATTCAGGAAATCGCGACAGCCTGTGCAGACCCTGAAACCGTGCGTGTTGATCTGGTGATCGGAACCGGTGGTGCATCTGTCGGTGGTCCTGATGCTGATCGCGCATCTCAAGCATCTGCAACGGGTAGATCCGTTTCAAGCGCCAACGCATCCGGCGGTGTGCATAACCAAGCCCCTGCCCTGTCTCAAGTCGCAACAAGTACACCAGCACGTACTCATCATTCAAACCTGAAAGCGAATTTCACTTTCGACAATCTCATTGAAGGTAAATCCAACCAGCTCGGTCGAGCAGCAGCATTGCAAATCGGTGGCAGTCCTGGAAGTGCCTATAACCCTTTCCTTATTTACGGTGCGTCCGGCCTTGGCAAGACACATCTCATGCAGGCGATCGGTAACTCGATCCTGAAAAACAATCCGAACGCCAAGGTCATGTATGTGAACTCAGAGCGTTATGTGGCTGAGATGGTCAGCGCGTTACAACACGGACGAATGAATCAATTCAAGGCTTTTTATAGGGGTTTGGATGCCCTGCTCATTGATGATGTCCAGTTTTTTGCCGGCAAGGACCAAACCCAGGAAGAGTTCTTTCACAACTTCAATGCACTGTTTGAAGGGGGTCAACAAATCGTCCTGACCTGCGATCGGTATCCAAAAGAACTGAATGGATTGGAAGATCGTCTGAAGACTCGTTTCGGTTGGGGCTTGTCCGTTGCCATTGAACCGCCTGAGTTGGAAATGCGCGTCGCCATACTGAATAACAAGGCTGAACAGAGCGGTTTTGAACTGCCCTCGGAAGTCAGTTTCTTTATCGCCAAACGAATTCGATCTAATGTGCGTGAACTTGAAGGTGCACTTCGACGCGTTATCGCCAACTCTCGTTTGATTGGCACACCGATATCCATCGAGACCGCGCGTGAGGCTTTGGCGGATCTTCTGGCTGTGCAAGCAAAGCTTGTCACCATCGAAAATATTCAGAAGACAGTCGCTGAGTACTACAAGATTCGTCTGGCTGACCTCTCTGGCAAGTCGCGCTCGCGCTCCATAGCGCGGCCCCGGCAAATGGCGATGGCACTGGCCAAGGATCTGACCAGCAAGAGTCTGCCTGAGATCGGTAAGGCCTTTGGCGGTCGTGATCACACAACGGTACTGCATGCATGTCGCAAGATCGCTGAGCTTCGAGAAGCTGATGAAAGCCTTAACGAAGACTTCAGCAATCTGCACCGTACCTTATCCAGTTAATGGGTAAATTCGACTGACCCAACATCCAGTAAAACAAACATGATGTGTTTACTATTTGACGCCAAGTGCGTAGCTTGAAACATGTGGATAACTTGATGATGGTTGTTGAACAGTTTGCTATTCCATAAACCATCCCCAATCCATCCACAGGCGCACAGTCCAGGTTACCAACTGTGTATACTTACAGTCATTGAATTTTAAAGTGTTGATTTACAAGCAGCAAAACGCTTATCCACAGAGTTAGCCGTCAGTAATAGCAGTAGTAAAAGAAATATATATAAACAATCTTTTTTATTAGGCCCTTATGAAATTCAGCGCACAACGGGAATCGGTACTGACACCTCTTCAACAAGTGGTCGGTGCTGTGGAACGAAGACAGACTAATCCTATCCTGGGCAACGTTCTGATTAAGGCATCCGATGGCAAGCTCACTATCACGGCGACCGATTCGGAAATCGAAATGCACGCGATGGTTGATATGCATGTCGATCAACCCGGTGAAACCACTGTGCCGGCAAGAAAGCTTCTTGAGATCTGTCGCCACCTGCCCGACTCCGCACGAATCGATTTTGACAATACGGGCGACAAGGTCGTCTTCAAATCCGGGCGTAGCCGATTTACACTGGCTACCCTGCCCGCCAACGAGTTTCCACGTGTCAAGGATCTGGAAAACCCGCAAGCTGTTGAGCTCACGGCAGAACAGCTGCACCGATGCATCAAAAGCACAGGTTTCTCGATGGCGCAGCAGGATGTTCGGTTTTATCTCAACGGCATGCTGATGGAAATCGGATCCGAGCGGCTGTCCTGTGTCGCGACAGATGGTCATCGTTTGGCGTATGCGCAAACGACAACTGAGGCAAATCCGGATGATCCGGTGCGTGCAATCATTCCGCGCAAGAGCGTCACTGAGCTACAGCGATTATTATCTGGTGCGGAACCGGAAGATGTCGTCAAGCTGATGATCACGCCCCAGCATGTACAAATTCATGTTGGTGATGTTCGGCTCAGCTCTAAACTGATCGATGGCCGTTTCCCGGATTACAACCGCGTGATTCCGATCGATGGGAACAAGGAACTGATCATCGATTGTCAAACCTTGCGCCAGTCGCTGACGAGGGCCTCGGTTTTATCCAATGAGAAATACCGTGGCGTTCGGATTGCGCTGAAGTCTGGGATTTTGACAATCTCCAGTAATAATCCTGATCAGGAAGAAGCCATTGACGAGCTTGAAGTGGATTACTCTGGAGACAAGGCAGAAATAGGTTTTAACGTGACGTATCTGTTGGACGTACTGGGTGCCATTGAAACCGAGAATGCTCGCATTCTGCTCAAGGATGGAAATAGCAGCGCCTTGGTAACGCCGGAGAATACTTCGGACTGCAAGTACGTCGTTATGCCTATGCGGCTGTAGTTGGGTGTGATTCTTACGAAACTGGTACTCGGCCACTTTCGCAATATCGAAAGTCTGGAGATATCCCCGCACCACAGCCTCAATCTGATCACGGGGGACAATGGTGCTGGTAAAAGCACAATCCTTGAAGCCATCCAATGCCTGTCGACAGGTCATTCGTTCCGAACACGCAAATCCCGTGAATTGATCAAGCGGGAACAGCAGGCTTTTACCCTGACAGCTGTCTTCCAGGATCCCGCTCGGGATCGCGAGCACCGGGCAGGGCTTTCCCGTCAGCGTGATGGCTCGATTGAATTACGTCTGGATTACGAGGAAGTGCGAAGCATTGCCGACGTCACGCGTTTATTGCCGGTGAAGTCTCTGACACCTGATAGCCACAAACTGATCCAGGAAGGGCCAGATGAAAGGCGCCAGTTTATGGATTGGGGTCTGTTTCATACGGAACTGTCATATTTCGGTCATTGGAAACAATTTCGCCGATCGCTGCTTCAACGGAACCAGGCGTTACGTGATTTTGCACCAGATGATGAAGTACTTTCCTGGAATGATTTGCTCGCGGAATCTGCAGAACAAATCAGTAATTATCGCGCACTGTACGTCGAAAAATTGTCAGAAAAGCTTTGTAAGCGTTTGAATATGCTGGAAGTTTCGTTCCCTGTGAAACTAGGGTACCGAACAGGGTGGTCAAACGAGAAGAGCTTGTCAGAGTGGTTGCTGGACAACCTTGACAGTCATCGACGTTTCAAGACGACAACAGAAGGTCCGCATAGGGCGGAACTCACCATCATCTCAGAAAAAGTGCCAGTAAAACAGCACCTTTCCAGAGGGCAACAAAAAATACTCGTCTATATGCTGCATTTGGCGCAACTCGACGTACTGGCTGAAACAACGGACGCGAGGGCAATCATGCTGTGTGATGACCTGACGTCTGAGCTGGATAACGCGCATGCCAGTCGATTGATTGACCAATTGGTTGAAATGGAAGGGCAGATATTTGTCTCTGGCGTGGATCTCGATGTACTGAAAATCCATCCACATACTGGCTATCTAATGCGCCGCGGAGTACTGGAAAACAGCGTATAATCGGAGGGTTACGTCAACAAGACTCAGCGACTCGATCTCAGCTATGTCAGACCAGGATTCATCGAACGAAGATTTAGCCCCGAAAGATCCATCCAGTTACGATTCCTCGAATATCAAGGTCTTGAAAGGTCTTGATGCTGTGCGCAAACGCCCGGGTATGTACATCGGTGATACCGATGACGGTACCGGTTTGCACCACATGGTATTTGAGGTTGTCGACAACTCGATTGATGAAGCGCTGGCGGGGCACTGCAGTACCGTCAAGGTGAGGATTCATGCGGATGAATCAGTCAGCGTATCTGACGATGGTCGTGGAATACCTACCGATAATCACGAAGAAGAGGGTAAATCGGCCGCGGAAGTCATCATGACGGTCCTGCATGCGGGTGGTAAATTCGACGACAATTCCTACAAAGTATCTGGTGGTTTGCACGGGGTAGGGATTTCAGTGGTAAATGCGCTCAGTGAAACCCTGAAACTGACTATCCACCGAGAAGGCAAGATCCACGAGCAGGACTACCGCGAAAGTAAGCCCGTCAGCGATTTGCGCATCGTTGGCGATACGGACAAGACGGGTACCGAAATTCATTTCAAACCTAGTGCGGAGACCTTTTCGAATATTCGCTTCGAATACGAAATCCTGTCAAAGCGACTGCGCGAATTGGCTTTTCTGAATAGTGGCGTACGCATTGAATTGTCTGATGAACGATCAGAGCAAGCCGATACGTTTGAATACGAAGGTGGTATCAGCGCATTCGTCGATCATCTGAACAGAGCGAAAACATCGATACACGATACCGTCATCCATACACTGGGCAGCAAGGATGATGTCGCTGTCGAGGTAGCCTTGCAATGGACAGAAACCTACCAGGAAAATATCTTTTGCTTTACCAATAACATCCCGCAACGCGATGGGGGTACCCATCTGGCGGGATTTCGTTCGGCGATGACCCGAACACTTAATCAGTACATGGAAGGCAGCGGTGCAACGAGCAAGGCAAAGGTTTCGGCCACTGGTGACGATGCTCGCGAGGGATTGACTGCCGTGTTGTCAGTCAAGGTACCGGATCCGAAATTCTCATCACAAACGAAAGACAAACTGGTGTCGTCGGAAGTGAAGGGCATCGTGGAGTCGGTCCTTGGGGAATTCATGCACGATTTTCTGCAAGAAAACCCCACCGAAGCACGACAAATCACCGCCAAGATCATTGATGCTGCACGCGCAAGAGAAGCGGCACGTAAAGCGCGTGAAATGACACGTCGAAAGGGCGCTCTCGATATAGCGGGGCTACCGGGCAAACTTGCGGATTGTCAGGAAAAAGATCCGGCCAAGTCAGAACTGTATCTGGTGGAGGGGGACTCGGCCGGTGGATCGGCAAAGCAGGGTAGGGACCGTCGCCGTCAGGCAATATTGCCGCTTAAAGGCAAAATTCTGAATGTGGAAAAAGCGCGCTTTGACAAAATGCTGCAGAGCGCCGAGGTTGGCACCCTGATTACTGCGTTGGGTTGTGGTATCGGACGGGATGAATTTGATATCGAGAAGTTGCGCTATCACTATATCGTCATCATGACGGATGCCGATGTCGATGGCTCGCATATTCGTACCTTGTTGCTGACGTTCTTCTATCGTCAAATGCCCGAGTTGATAACCAACGGCCACATCTACATTGCGCAACCCCCTTTGTACAAGGTGAAAAAAGGAAAACAGGAGCGTTATGTAAAAGATGATGCCGAGCTCAATGCGTATTTGTTGCAGTTGGCGCTGGACGGCGCGCGTTTGCATGTCAGCAAAGGTGCACCAACGATCAGTGAAACAGCATTTGAAGCTTTGGCCAAGGAATACATGTTGCTCAATCTTCAGTTCAAACGAATGGAACGCAAGATCAACCGCGATGTTCTCGAAGTAATGGTAAATCTTGAGCCATTGAATGAAAGCGAGTTGTCAGACAAGAGCAAAGTGACAGCCTTTGGCGATGCAATGACCGCTTCGTTGAATGCAGGGCTTGATGAAACCTCTCACTATCGACTTGGTGTCCATGAAGATGAAGATCAGTTCGGAATCAAGCTGACTCGACGCGTGCACGGTAACGATCGAGAAGTTGTGCTTGATCCGTCTTTCTTCAAATCACCTGACTACCGAAGCATTGCAAATATTGCCGAAAAGCTGAACGGCATGCTTGAAGAAGGTTCTTTTGTCGCACGCGGCGAGAAAGACTTGAGTGTCGATACCTTCAAGCAGGCAATGGATTGGTTACTGGCCGAATCAAAGCGTGGCCTGACCATTCAACGCTACAAAGGTCTCGGCGAAATGAATCCCAGCCAGCTGTGGGAAACCACGATGGATCCTGAAGCCCGTCGCATGTTGCAAGTCAGTATCGAAGATGCCATTGCGGCCGATGAAGTATTCAATACCTTGATGGGTGATCAGGTAGAGCCGCGGCGTGAATTTATTGAACGTAATGCCTTGTCAGTTGCCAATTTAGACGTATAGCTACGTATTCCGATTTTTTGAGTTGCCACTATGCCTGAATCTGTCATCGTCAAACGCCCAGCTTTCAGTAAGATCAAGATAGACTCGATTGAAGCCGAGCTGGACAAACAGCTCAGTGCCTGCCGAGCCGTTATCGAAAAAGTCGCGAAAGTAGACAATCCTGAATGGGATTCATTGATACAACCCGTTGCAGAAGCGCACAACGAACTGAATCTATTCTGGTCGCCGGTCAGTCACCTGAATTCGGTAATGAACAGTGATCAGTTGCGCGATGTATACAAACGATGTCTGCCAAAACTCAGTAGCTATTACACGGATATTGGCCAGCACAAGCCTTTGTACGAAGCGACACTCGCGCTGGCATCAAGTACAGCTTATGCTGAATTGAGCGCAGCGCAACAACGCGAGATCCAGAACGAGCTCAGAGATTTTGAACTTGGCGGTGTGTCATTAACAGATGATGCCAAAAAGCGGTTTGCCGAAATCGCTCAGGACCTGTCTCGACTGACCACTGAATTCTCCGACAATGTGCTCGATGCTACAAACGCCTGGGAAAAACAACTCGACGATGTCGCGGCGCTTGAAGGCTTGCCAGAATCAGCAATCGCAGCAGCCAGGCAGCGAGCGGAGCAGAAGGGCCTTGACGGTTATTTGGTCAATCTGGAATTTCCAAGTTATCTGGCCGTAATGACTTATGCCGACGATGCAGCGCTCAGGAAAGAGCTGTATACCGCATTTACGACTCGTGCTTCGAATCAGGGACCACACGCAGGACAGTACGACAACTCTGCCACGATGAAAGAAATCCTCCAGTTGCGAGCTGAAAAGGCGAGTTTGCTTGGCTATGACGCTTATGCTGATTTATCGATGGTCCGAAAAATGGTTGAGTCGCCCCAGGTGGTCGTGGAGTTTCTTGATGATTTGGCCAAGCGCGCTGTTCCCCAGGCCCGTGAAGAATTCGAAACACTTGAAGCGTTTGCCAAATCCGAGCTTGGGATGGATGCATTGGAAGCCTGGGATGTCCCCTATGTCAGCGATAAGCTCAAACAACGCGAACATGAACTATCCGCAGAAGATCTGAAACCCTATTTCCCGGCTAATATTGCAGTGCCAGGGATGTTCAAGGTTGTGGGCAAACTTTTTGGGTTGTCGATAGACGCGGTGGAAAACGTCGATGTTTATCACGATGACGTCGCGCTGTTCCAGATCAAGGATGCCAACGGTGATTTGCGTGGAGAGTTCTATATGGACAACTATGCGCGGGCAAACAAGCGTGGCGGTGCCTGGATGGATGTCTGTTCGACACGCCAGAAAATTGCCGGTCGGACGCAAATGCCGATTGCCTACCTGACCTGCAATCTAACACCTCCCGTTGGTGACGATCCGGCGTTGTTAACGCACGATGAAGTCACGACGCTATTTCATGAATTTGGTCATGGCCTGCATCATATGTTGACCCGTGTGGATAACGCCGGCGTGTCAGGCATCAATGGCGTCGAGTGGGATGCCGTAGAGCTACCCAGTCAGTTTCTGGAAAATTGGTGTTGGGAGCGCGAATCAATCGACATGATCAGCGGTCACTATGAAACTGGCGAAAAGCTGCCTGACGAATTGCTTGAACGCATGCGCAATGCACGCAATTTTCAATCAGCGATGCAGTTGGTTCGTCAACTCGAATTCGCCATGTTCGATATGCAATTGCATATTCAATCGACAGCGACTGAATCTGCAGACATTCAAGCGACCCTTAACAAGGTGCGCGAGAAAGTTGCTGTGGTACCCACACCGTCATTCAATCGTTTTCAACATGGTTTCTCACACATTTTTTCAGGCGGTTACAGTGCAGGCTACTTCAGTTACAAGTGGGCAGAGGTTCTGTCAGCCGATGCATTTGCGCGGTTTGAGGAAGAGGGAATCTTCAACGAGAAGACCGGCGAGGATTTTCTGAAATCTGTTCTGGAAGTCGGTGGATCACGTGATGCAATGACATCGTTCGTCGAATTTCGTGGACGAGAGCCAACCGTGGATGCCCTGCTGCGTCACTCAGGACTGGCTGCTTGAAGTACAAGGATCTGCGCGAATTCTTGGCGGGTCTGGAATCTCGCGGTGAGCTCAAGCGCATCAGTACCGAGTTTGATCCCAATCTTGAAATAACTGAGGTTTGTGATCGCACCTTGCGCGCGCAGGGCCCGGCCTTGTTGTTCGAAAACCCCAAAGGCTCAGCGTACCCCTTGCTGGGCAATTTATTCGGGACCCCCGAACGCGTTGCATTTGGCATGGGCGAAGAATCAACGGATGCGCTGCGTGAGGTGGGCAAGTTGCTCGCCTTTTTGAAAGAGCCTGATCCGCCCAAAGGCATCAAGGATGCCTGGAATTCCTTGCCGATATTCAAAAAAGTACTGGATATGGCGCCAAAGACGGTCAAAAACGCACCTTGTCAGGAAGAACAATGGGACGAGATTGATTTAGGACGTTTGCCCATACAGACCTGTTGGCCGGGAGATGCGGGCCCTTTGATTACCTGGGGACTGGTCATCACCAAAGGACCGCACAAGAAGCGTCACAATATGGGAATCTACCGTCAGCAAGTCATTGGTCCCAACAAGACCATCATGCGCTGGCTGAGTCATCGTGGCGGTGCACTTGATTTTCAGGAATGGCAACAAAGCAACCCAGGTGAACCGTTTCCGGCTGTCGTTATCCTGGGCGCAGATCCGGCAACCATACTGGCTGCGGTAACGCCAGTACCTGACACCTTGTCAGAGCATGCTTTCGCTGGATTGCTGCGGGGTGAACGAACGCAGCTCGTACAAGCGAAAACAGTTGATTTGTTAGTTCCGGCCTCCGCCGAATTTGTTCTTGAGGGTTATATTCATCCAGGTGAAATGGCGGAAGAAGGCCCCTTTGGTGATCACACGGGCTATTACAACGAGGTAGATGAATTCCCGGTATTCACGATTGAACATGTAACGCATCGAAGCGAGCCAATTTATCATTCAACCTACACGGGCCGTCCACCGGATGAACCTGCGATCCTGGGTGTTGCCTTGAATGAAGTATTTGTGCCGATTTTACAAAAGCAGTTTCCGGAAATCGTCGACTTTTATTTACCCCCTGAAGGCTGTTCCTATCGAATGGCGGTCGTCAGCATGAAGAAGCAATATCCCGGTCACGCCAAACGCGTAATGATGGGTGTCTGGTCTTTTCTTCGTCAATTCATGTACACAAAATTTGTCATCGTGGTTGATGACGATATCAACACGCGTTCCTGGGAAGATGTGATCTGGGCAATCACGACCCGAATGGATCCCGGTCGTGACACAACCTTGATTGAACACACACCGATTGATTACCTTGATTTCGCATCCCCGGTATCAGGCCTCGGATCAAAGATGGGTCTGGATGCAACGAACAAGTTGCCGGGCGAAACAAACCGGGAGTGGGGCGAACCTATCAGTATGAATACGGAGGTAGTCCAACGGATTGACAGCCTATGGGATGAGCTTGGTATCCTTGATCAGGGATGACTTCGCTCGTCAGGCTTCGTGAGTTCCATGTTGAATCTCTTCGCAGGTGAGCCTACCTAGTAGTGATACATCTATCCACATAATGTTTGGGACACTCGTTGCCTATCACTGTTAAGTGTCATGTTGTATCAACGGATTTGAGTATTATGGTGTTTCGTCGATTTCCAGCAACTGGTAAAGCTGAAAGGACAGAGCTTAAGCTATGACTCGTAGGACCACTGAGGAATTACATACTCACTGGGCTAATGGTGGACGAAATCTTCGCCGCCAGTCAGCGGCTATGCCGCGATTGACAACAAACAGTCCAGATTCGCGCATATCAAAAGACGGTCTATCCAAAAGTATAGGAAGCGTATATAAAGCGCCCGAGTTGATGGACACGTCTTTCGAGCAGACATCCAGAAAAGGTTTGATTGGAATCATCACCAGCACGTTTGAATCTGCTTATCACGGGCGGATGATGGAACAAGCGTCTACATATTTTAACGAACGCGGTTACGACTCTATCTTTGTATCCCATGCGAATAATAAATCAGTAGAGTTGAATGCAATTTCAAGCCTGGATGAACTTGAATGTGATGGCTTGATTGTATTTTCCTCTTCCCTCGATAATGAAGAGTTGGCGGCTTATTTTGATTCACACCCTGCCTCGGTGTTGATAAATCACTATTTGCCTGAATATCATGATCGATGTGTTTATCTGGACAATATGTGTGGTGGACGCTTAGCGGCTCAATACCTTATTGACATGGAACACACGGCTATTGCCATGGTTACCGGTCCGGCGAAAGATCTTGAAGTCCAGGAGCGCAGTAGAGGGTTTCTGTCGGTATTGGAAGATCATGTGCCTGGATTGAAACCGGTAATGACGTTAGCTGGCGAACTTACGTTTGACTATGGAGCCAAAACCATCGAAAAAATTGTCGAAAGCAAGGAAACCATTACGGCAGTTTTTTTTCAAAATGACAATATGGCCTTAGGTGCATTGGAAAAGTGTCACCAACTGGGTATCGATGTCCCTAATGAATTGTCCATAATTGGTTTCGATGATCTCATCGAGTCCCGACACACTTTCCCCGCATTGACAACGATTCATCAACCGATCAAGAAAATGGGCCGGGCTGCTGCACAATTGATTTGCAGCATGCTCGAGCCCGATAAAACAGATGGGGCGCCGCCAGATACCCAAACGTTTTTCTGGCCTGTGCTGATGGAGCGAGAGACGGTCAAGAGGAAGCGCGTGCCAGAGGCCAACCCACGTATAACCGAACGAGAAATCGAGTGTTTACAATGGGCTTCGATCGGAAAAACGGCTTGGGAGATATCGATGATTTTGGGTATTTCAGAGCGAACTGTTGGGTTTCATCTGACCAATGCCGCGACAAAATTCGAGGCAAATAATCGAACCCATGCGGTTAGTATTGCCCTCAAAAAAGGATTGATTACCGGCTAATACTGTTTGGTTTGTTTTCCAGCCAAGTTGTCAATAGCTTTATTTGTCCTGAGTTACCAGCGTAAGGCGCTACAAACAAACTCCCGGTAAATCCACGCGTCAGTGCATGCTGACGAATACGTTCACTGTTGACGATCAGGTCGTGTTTTAGCAAGGTGCTGAGATAAGGGCTGGCCAGATGAACCAGATTGTCCAGGGTCTCGTTACTCATAACGCTGATAATGTCGAAGGGTGTCGATAATTTTGTTGCCAGTGATGCGTCCGGATTCGGGCATTGTCGCCGGTAAACATCAAGGGTGACTACCGATGTGGATGTCAACGCCAATTGTGCTTCGATATAACCCCGTCCCCCGACACCTTTGATAATCAATAAACGCTCAGGTAACGCTGATTGTCGCTTTAGCAAGGTGACAAATGCCTCGCTGTCATAGGGCGCGACTGGTTGGCTGATGACAGACTGCCCAAAAGTTGCCAGAGCTTTGGCTGTGGCATTCCCGAGTGCGTACACATCAATCTCGGTCCACGGCAAAGCAAGCTTTTGATTGGCATGCGCGACTGCATTGGCGCTAGTGAATACAACGGTATCGACATCGGTCAAATCGCTCGGTTCAAGACGTACATTCGTTGCCTGTATTTCGAGGCAAGGTACATGGACGACCGTAAAACCAAGCGCTTCGCAATCGGCGACCAGCGTATTTTCCTGGCCCTCGGGGCGCGTGACAAGAAGGCGAGGGCGCGGCGGTTTCATCAAATAGTTGCGTGAGCGAGATCAGCGCTATCCAGTATCGCTTGTGCGCCTTGACCCAGTAAGGTACGAGCCGCGCGCACGCCAAGCTCGTGAGCTTGTAACAAGCTGACTTCATCACCGAGCGCGTTGTTAAGGGTGATGGACTCATTGGTTTTCAATAATGTCTTGCCATCGAGTGAAATGACCCGCGCGTCCAGTGTCAGTGTTTGCCCTTGTAACACGCTGTAGGCGGCCACAGGAGCCGAACAGCCGCCATTGAGTGTCGCACTGACGGCCCGCTCGGCGCGTAGTCTCACCGCGCTTGGCGCATCGTGCAATTTTGCCAGTCGGTTTTGCAAGGCGGTGTCATCGCTGCGGACTTCTATACCGATTATTCCCTGACCAACCGCCGGTAATGATGTCTCGACGGCCAAGGTTTCGGCGATTCGTTGATCGAAGCCCAGGCGTTTCAAACCCGCGCAGGCAAGGATGATGGCATCAAAGTTTCCATCATCCAGTTTTTGCAAGCGCGTATTGACGTTACCGCGCAAATCCCGGATTTCGAACCCGGCGTTGTAGTGTTTGATCTGTGACAATCGGCGTGGGCTGCAGGTGCCGATGACTGCATTTTTTGGCAGCGCATCAAGGCTTGTGTATTTGTTTGATACGAGTGCGTCGAACGGGTCTTCCCGCGCGAGTACGGTACTGATAACCAGCCCATCAGGCATGACAGCGGTCACATCCTTCATCGAGTGCACCGCCAGATCCGCTTCGTCGTCCATCAGGGCACGCTCCAGTTCCTTGACAAAAAGCCCCTTGCCGCCGATTTTGGCTAGCGAGGTTTTCAGCCATATATCGCCCTTCGTCTTCATCGGACGAAGCTCAACGGCTGTCTCGGGATCCAGAGCCAGTAGCTGATCGCGAACGGCATTGGCCTGCCACAGAGCCAGAGGGCTCTCACGTGTGGCGATGCGAATGATTTCAGACATACGAGAATTCAGATAACTATTTTCCAGCGATGTGGAAGCTTACACCGCAGACTGGGCATTGTTTCATCGATGCCTTGATTTGACGTTAGTATATAAGCTGAAGTGCTATGTCAGCGCCGTTTCCAAAAAAGTGAGTCATGCCCAGAAAAGAAGCCCCATCCCCCCGACCCTCTGCTGGCGAACCTGCCACAGGCAGCACACTTTGGGGCGGCCGCTTTAGCGAATCTACCGACGCTTTCGTGCAGGAATTTACCAGTTCGGTCGGCTTCGACCAGCGCATGTACCGGCAGGACATCGCCGGATCTCGGGCCCATGCAACCATGCTGGCGAAATCCGGGGTCATTTCGGATGAGGATCGGGCGGCCATCATCGACGGGCTCGATGCGATCGAAGCAAGCATCGCCGTTGGCGAATTTGACTGGTCGGTTGCGCTTGAAGATGTGCACATGAATATTGAAGCTGCGCTTACGGCTCGCATTGGCGATGCGGGTAAACGTCTGCATACCGGTCGCTCGCGCAACGATCAGGTGGCTACTGATATTCGCCTCTATTTACGCGACGCCATTGATGCTGCCAGTGTTGAGTGTGGGCGATTGCTCGATGGCCTGCTTGATCTGGCGGAACGGGAGGCATCGACGATCATGCCCGGATTTACCCATCTGCAGACGGCGCAGCCGGTTACCTTTGGTCATCACGTCATGGCCTGGCACGAGATGATCATCCGCGACCTTGATCGTCTTGGCGATACACGCAAGCGGCTTAATGTCATGCCTCTCGGAGCTGCGGCTCTGGCCGGTACCTCCTATCCGATAGATCGCCATCTGACCGCGGAGCTGCTCGGCTTTGATGGCGTTTGCGAGAACTCGCTTGATGCGGTGAGTGATCGTGACTTTGCGATCGAATTCTGTTCGACGACGGCTGTCTGCTTGATGCACTTGTCGCGTATTGCTGAAGAACTGGTTCTTTGGACATCGGCACAATTTAATTTCATTCGGCTGCCGGATAGATTCTGTACCGGCTCGTCCATCATGCCGCAAAAGAAAAACCCGGATGTACCTGAACTGGTGCGCGGCAAGTCCAGTCGAACCTTCGGCAACCTGCTGGCTCTGCTGGCACTGATGAAGTCGCAGCCGCTGGCTTATAACAAGGACAATCAGGAAGACAAGGAACCGCTGTTTGATTCGGTCGATACCTTGCTTGGTAGTGTGCGAGCGTTTGCTGATATGTTGCCAGCGATTGAAGTGAACAAAGACGTCATGCACGAGGCGGCCCTGCGTGGATTTTCAACGGCAACTGATCTTGCTGATTACCTGGTCAGAAAAGGCCTGGCTTTTCGGGATGCACATGAAGTGGTTGGCAAGGCGGTCGCACATGGCATTGCGCGCGAAAAGGATCTTGCTGAACTGGACCTTCAGGAATTGCAAGCATTCAGCAATACTATCGAGGCGGACGTATTCGAGGTGCTGACACTGGAAGGTTCGGTCGCCAGTCGTTCACATATTGGTGGTACCGCACCCGATACTGTCATGGAAGCCATCAAGCGGGCACGTAAACGTCGAAGCTAGACACCGGCTGTTGTTGTAACTCTGACTCGCCGACGGAGATGTCCTACATACCGAACTGGCGTTTCAACCATGTCGAGATGTCAGCGACTTCGTCCGCACTGACACTATGCTCAATAGCATAGTCGCGCCACTCAACGCCAATTCCGTGCGCCATCATGACATCACGTGACTGCTCGGCATAGGCGATATTGATGACATTGTCCTGTTGTCCATGAGCCATGAACACAGGCAGCGTCTTATGCGATTCGTCGAGTGTCGGTAACACCTTATCTTGCAGTGGAAAGTAGGTCGACAAGGCCAATATGCCTGCCAGTGGTTGAGCTTTTCGCAGACCGGCATACAGCGCAATCGCACCACCTTGAGAAAAGCCCGCCAGAATGACTCGGTTTGATGACACGCCACGGCTCGCCTCATTCTCGATAAGTGCATCAACAGCATCGGCGGATTCCGAAATACCTGCTTGGTCCTGGCCGCGATCACCGATATCCATGGTCATGATGTCGTACCAGCCTCGCATCGCCGCGCCACCGTTGATCGTGATGGGCCTCACTGGCGCATGCGGGAACAGAAAGCGAACGCCCGGACGATGCAGTAATTCGAGTGCTGGCACCACGGGTTCAAAATCATGACCGCTGGCGCCCAGTCCGTGTAGCCAGATAACGGTGTATTCGGCTGGCGTACCGGTTGTTACTTCGACGCAGTCGAGGAGTTTTTCGGTCATGGGAGAGGGGTGTTTCTGTGACGATTTGCTGGTCCGAGTATACTCGATACCCCGAAGTCACGATCTGGCACGAGTTTCCCACATGCTGCCATGGCAAATTATCAGTATTGGAGTGGCACTACTTCTGTTGACCAGCTGTGGCAACAAAGGCGATCTGTTTTTGTTGCCAACAGAGATCACCGAGGAACAACTCGAGTCGATCGATGAAGCGATAGAAGCCATTGATCCGGAAGACGAGCTGGGCGATCAACCAAACGAAGACCCGTCCGAAGACCCGACTGAAAACAAGAAGAAAAACAACGAGAGTTGAGTGATGAGTTATTTTCCGCGCCACAACGGCTCCTTGATGGCCGAAGGCTTGTCGCTCAGTTTGTTGGCTGAGCAATACGGTACACCTTTATATGTGTACAGCCGAGGTGCTATCGAATCCGCCTATCGGGAATTCAGCGACGCACTGGCCGGTCACAAGCATCTGATCTGTTATGCCGTCAAGGCCAATTCGAACCTTGCCGTGATTAACATACTGGCACGTCTGGGTTCAGGCTTTGACATTGTCTCCGGTGGTGAGCTCGAGCGAGTACTGGCAGCCGGTGCAACGGCTGATCGTATCGTTTTCTCCGGTGTCGGCAAGACCCATGATGAAATTCGTAAAGCACTGACAGTGGGTATTCGTTGCTTTAATGTCGAGTCTGCTGCCGAGCTTGAACGACTGGCGAAAATCGCCGCTGAGGTGGGTGTTGTTGCGCCAGTGTCTCTAAGAATAAATCCAGATGTTGACGCTGGCACGCATCCGTATATTTCAACCGGGCTGAAAGAGAATAAATTTGGTATCGGGACCGAAGATGCCATTGCCGTGTATGAACGAGCAGCTGCGCTAGCGTCGATTGATATTCAAGGCATCGATTGTCATATCGGTTCGCAGCTTACCGAGATCGAACCGTACCGTGACGCCTACCGAAAAGTCATCGACGTGGTGGATATGCTCGCTGACAAGGGTATTCGTGTGTCTCATTTTGATGTTGGAGGCGGGCAGGGTATTCAATACGACAATACGGATTCATTAAGTATTCCGGACTGGGCAGCCGTTGTCATCGAGGCGATTGGCGATCGGGATATTGAAATACTGGCGGAACCTGGCCGCTATATCGCTGGGCCTGCTGGTGTGTTGCTGACCCAGGTAGAATACCTGAAGACCAATGAGGATCGTCATTTTGCGATTATTGATGCGGCCATGAACGATCTGATCAGACCGGCTCTTTACAGTGCCTGGCAAGCGATAGAAACGGTCGAGACGCGAGAACTTCCGCTCAAAACCTATGATGTTGTCGGGCCGGTATGTGAATCGGCAGACTTTCTCGGCAAGTCACGGCCATTGGCGATTGATGAAGGTGATCTCTTGGCTATTCGTCAAAGCGGTGCCTATGCCTTTGTCATGAGCTCTAACTACAACACACGCGCACGCGCGGCAGAAATCATGGTTGACGGTGAGCAGGCGCATGTTGTCAGACAACGTGAAGTGATTGAAGAGCTCTTTGCCAGCGAAGCGATTTTGCCGGACTGATGAACGCCTTCCCTTTTACCAAAATGCATGGATTGGGCAATGACTTCATTGTCATTGATAACATTGCGGGTGAAATAAAACTGAGCGATGACGAGATAAAGCGGCTTGCCCATCGGCGTACTGGTGTCGGCTTTGATCAACTTCTGATTGTTGAATCTGCGTCCGTTGACGATGCCGAATTTGACTACCGGATTTACAACGCTGATGGTGGCGAGGTCGAACATTGCGGCAACGGCGCACGCTGCTTTGCCCGGTTTGTCCTTGATCGCGGACTGACGCAGTCAGATGCCATCAAGGTTAATACCGCGAACGGCATCATTACGCTGATCCCCCGGGCGGATGGGCAAGTCACTGTCAGCATGGGAATACCTGAATTCGCGCCGGCGCATGTGCCATTTATCGCAGCGCAGCAAGCGCCGTACTACGATCTTGATGTCAATGGCACCGTATTCAAGGTCGGTGCTGCATCGATTGGTAATCCTCATGTGCTAATCGAGGTAGACGATCTGGCGTCCACCGATGTGTCTGGACTCGGTGGATTGATTGAAAAGCATGAGCGTTTCCCGAATCGAGTGAATGTCGGTTTCATGCAAAGACACGATAATTCGCATATCAGCCTCAGGGTATTCGAACGAGGTGTCGGTGAGACATTAGCGTGCGGTACAGGAGCCTGTGCAGCGGTCGCCATTGCACACACACAAGGTTTACTTGACAAACAGGCCACTGTGACCTTGTCCGGTGGGGATCTACAAATAGTCTGGCCATCTACAAAAGCATCAATTGAAATGACTGGCCCATGTTCTACAGTCTTTGAGGGACACACGAGAATGTAGAAAGATGCAACCCGAAATAAATGACGCCTGCGACACCGGCAGTAACCTGATTGGTGACGCTGCAGTGCTCCGATTCCTGACGCAGAACCCCGAGTTCTTTGTCACCAATCAGGATATTTTACCAAGGCTTCACATACCGCACCCTTCGGGAAAAGCCGTATCACTGATCGAGAAACAGGTCAGTGTCCTGCGCAGTAAATGCAGCACGCTGGAACATAGTCTGCGCGACCTTATCGACGTCGCTCGCGATAATGAACAGCTCAATCAACGTCTGCATGTGTTGATTCAGGATGTCATATCAGCCAGAAACATCAACGATATTGTCGCGCTGACCCGCGAAAGCCTGAAAGAAAACTTCAATGCCGACGAAGTACATTTTCTGGTTATCGGCAAAAAGGCTGCAAAAGCCCCGGCAAAAAAGAAAACCGCCGCAAAGAAAAAAACAGCAGCTGGAAAGTCAACGGCTACTCGCAAAAGCAAATCTGCAGACAAAACGGCCCGTAACCATACGCTGATGGTGGCGGGCGACAAGCAACTCGACGTATTCAAAGCGCTTTTTGAAAAGCGCGAGGCTTTGTGCGGATTACCTGGTGCCGAACATTTGGACCTACTGGCAGGAAAGGATCACGCCAAGATTGCATCAGCTGCCATCATGCCTCTGTATCACGAGCGTGAATTAGGTGTGGTGATGCTGACCAGCCGGGACGAGTCTCGTTTTGCCTATGGCAAGGGTGTGATGTTTCTGAACCAGTTAGGCGACATGCTCAGCAGGCGTTTACACACTCTGGAGTTGACCGTCTAATGACTGCCTTCGAACCTGCTATCAACGATTACCTGGAGGATCTGCGAGTTGCCAGGCGTTGCTCGCCGCACACGGTCAGTAATTATGCCCGTGACCTGAAAGCAGTTGCGAAATCCGCGGCTGAGCGACAGATCGAGAATTGGCAGGATGTTACGGGTAGCGATGTTCGCGCCATCATTGCTGAACAGCATCGTGAAGGCATAGCCGGGCGCAGTCTTGCCCGTCGCCTGTCCGCCCTGCGCGGACTGTACAATTATTTGATGAGTCTCGGACGTGCTGACGTGAACCCTGCTGTGGACATTCTCGCGCCCAAAGACAAGAAAGCTTTACCAGCAACACTTGATCCCGATGAGGTCAGCCGGCTGCTGTCGCAGAACCTGAACGATCCGATGATCTGTCGTGATCTTGCGATGTTTGAATTGATGTATTCATCAGGTTTGCGACTGGCCGAACTGGTGAGTATTGATCTTGCTGATCTCGATTTGAGCGTTGGCCAAGTGCGCGTCACCGGTAAAGGTGGCAAGACGCGAGATTTACCCGTCGGTGAACATGCGATCGAAGCGATCAACAAATGGCTCGGCTATCGTCGCAGTATGCCAGGCAGTGATGAGCGAGCGGTCTTCTTGAGTTCACGCGGTAAACGTATTGCACCGCGTACCGTGCAGATGCGACTCAAGAAACTCGCAGAATCTCAAGGTCTGAACCGAGACTGCTATCCGCATATGCTGAGGCATTCCTTCGCCAGTCATCTGCTTGAAAGCAGTGGCGATTTACGCGCTGTGCAAGAGCTTCTGGGTCATGCGGATATCAGTACGACGCAGATTTATACGCATCTGGATTTTCAGCACCTGGCTCAGGTTTATGATGAGTCGCACCCTCGAGCGAAGCGGCCTCGTATGCCTGAAGAGGGTGCTTGAGCCGGTTTACGCGAATCACGAGTTATGTTGGCTTCATGAAAAGCTGAGGCTTGAGTGGGGCTGGATTATCCACACGATTCGACAATAATCGACGAAAAAGCGAAATCTCAGCCGAGCTTATTGGGACCGTAAGCCTGGTATGAATAGCTGCTTATGAGCGAAATAACCTCTGCTGAATCCATCGTTGCTGAGATAATGAGCAACGGTGAATCATCATTAAACCGATCGTGGGCCGATCAACCAGTCGATACTCTGGCTGATGCATTAGAGCGTTTGCCAGCTTCGTCGCGCAATGTGTTGTGGGCCGCCTTGGACGCTGAAAAACACGCGGTGATATTGCCTCTGTTATCTCAGTGCGCTAGAGAATCGGTTCTGAGTGACACCAGTTTGGATGAGCTCACATCCATTATTCCCATGATGGAATCTCGTACCACAGCAGCTGTGGTGGACTATCTGGACTCAGAACATGCTGCTACCGTTATTGATGCCCTGAGCACAGCAGAATCAGATGCTGTTAACACTCGTCTTGCCAGTGCTCCAGATTCGGTATTGCGATGGATGCGTGATGATGTGGTGAAAGTGCAACTAGATTGGACCATAGCCCAAGTATCTTCATTTATACAAAAGCAATATGCCGTACTACCTAGCTACACTAGTACCTTGCTGGTCGTGGATGAAGACAATCGATATGTCGGCAAGCTGGCGTTGATTAATTTGACAGTATGCTCCTTCGACACACTGGTCCGGGATGTTGTGGATGTCGATACGATTGCGATAGACGAAACCGCAACAGAGACGACTATCGTCGACATTTTTGATGATCGGCGTCTAATACAAGTACCGGTGGTAGATGCTGAAAGTAAGCTACTTGGTCGTGTCACAGTTGACGAAGCGATAGAGCTAATCAAAAAAAGAAGTGATGATCAGTTTATGAAGACCGCTGGCCTTGAGCACGAAACAGACTTATTTGCCACGCCGTTGATGAGTTACAAGTCGCGTGGCGTTTGGCTGGCCATCAATTTGCTAACGGTGTTTCTAGCTGCTGGTGTGATAAGTCTGTTTCAGCACACGGTTCAACAGGTAGTTGCATTGGCGGTACTTATGCCCATTGTGTCCAGTATGGGGGGCATAGCTGGAAGTCAGACGTTAACGTTGACCATTCGTGGGTTGTCGATGGGCCAGCTCAGCAGGAGTAATACGGGATGGCTTTTCAGAAAAGAAACTTGGGTTGGCGTCTTGCATGGCGTGACTTGGGCTTTGGTCGTGGGAGTGGTCACGTATTTCTGGTTTGGTGAGCTCATGCTGGCCCTAAGTATTGCAGTGGCATTATTTTTAAACCTGATGGCTGCAGCCGTCGTTGGTGTAATCATTCCTCTTGTACTGGACAGGTTCGGGATTGATCCGGCTTTGTCTGGTTCAGTGGTACTGACAACGGTGACGGATATTGCCGGGTTTACACTATTTTTGGGTCTGGCAACGATGTGGCTGATCTGACTTGGTGTGGCGAGTAAGCCAAATAACCTGTATCGGGCATCAACCGTTGGCAAGTACGCCGACGTGCCTGGTGACCCGCGACCCAAATATGCTTGTCTAAACCGCGCGCCTCTGTTGTACATACCGAAAAGGTGAATGGTTTTGTTATGATGACCCGCAGTGGCTACGCGGATGGTTTTCATCTGAAAATAGAGCACCACTCAAGAAATATTGATGGAACAAAGACAATCTGGAGCAGACGGTTGTAGAGAACGTGTTTTCAGATGAGGGCTTTCAGTGGCAGTAAACATTCACGGTACACATAACTCTGTGGACATGTACTGAACAATTGGAACCAGGACAGTCTGAAGTTTTCTCGTCAGAGCCAACACCGCATGTAGCTGGGTCGATTCCTCGACTTTAAAGGTAACGAGGAACACGGTATCGAGCATGGCAGCAATACAAGCCAAGGTAAGGGGTAACTTATGAACACAGTAAAACGCGTAAAAGTCGCCATCATAGGGGCGGGTAGCGCCGGAATGCGTGCCTACCGTGAGGTCACTCGCCACACCGATTCTGTCGTGCTGATCGAAGGTGGGCAGTACGGCACCATGTGCGCTCGAGCAGGTTGCATGCCCTCCAAGCTGTTAATTGCTGCGGCTGAGGCTGCACACATGGGCCAACGCACGAGCCCTTTTGGCGTACATTACGAATCACCTCGAATTGACGGTCAGGCCGTCATGCAGCGAGTAAAAAGTGAGCGAGATCGGTTCGTGGGCTTTGTGATTGAAAGCGTTGAAGAGTGGCCAGAAGAGCATCGCATCAAGGGCTATGCCCAATTCATGTCCGATCATCGATTGCGCATCGACGACGGAACCGAAATCGAGGCAGACCAAATAATAATCGCGACCGGCTCAAGCCCGAATATCATTCCTCCGTTCAAAGACTTTGGTGATCGACTGATAATCAACGATGACATTTTTCAATGGAACGATTTACCTGAATCGGTCGCGGTGTTCGGTGCTGGGGTTATTGGGTTGGAGCTGGGACAGGCGCTGCATCGATTGGGCGTACGCGTGACGCTTTTTGGATTAAAAAATGCGGTAGGGCCGTTAACTGATCCCGCCGTGCTTGAAAGCGCAAGAGATTTGTTTAAAGATGAATTTCACTTCTTGCCCGATGCGAACGTCACTCGGCGAGCACAAACCGAAACAGGCGTAGAGATTGAATACATTGATCAGGATCAGACGCAGGTCAAACAATATGACTACGTGCTTGCAGCAACGGGACGAAGCCCTAATCTGGGCAAGTTAGCCCTGGAAAATACATCCCTGACACTGGGTGATCGCGGTATGCCCCAGCTGGATATGAATACCGGGCAACTCGAAAACAGCCATATTTTCATCGCTGGCGATGTCACTAATATCAGTCCACTGCTTCACGAAGCTTCTGATGAGGGGCAGATCGCAGGTTTTAATGCGGCGCATTTTCCAGAAGTACGCCGATTCAGGAAAAGCTCACCGATCAGCGTCGTGTTTTCAGATCCTCAAATCATGATGATTGGACAATCGCATCAAGAGCTGACCCAAAATGGCGTCGAGTTTGAAATTGGTGAGGTTGATTGGCAAGGGCAGGGGCGCTCGCGTGTCATGTTGGTCAACCAGGGTTTGTTACGCGTCTATGGCGAACGAAACACCGGTCGATTTCTGGGGGCCGAGATGATTGGTCCACGTGCTGAACACCTGGCACATCTGCTTGCGTGGGCTCACCAATCTAATCTGACGGTTTCCGAGATACTGGAGCGTGCGTTCTATCACCCGGTATTCGAAGAAGGCGTTCGAACTGCGTTACGCACGCTGAATCATGCTCTACAAATGGGTGAAAAACCACCAGCTCGATGTATCGACTGTGGGCCCGGTGGTTAATCGGACCTAACTGGTTTAACTTGACTGTTTTTGATTGGTCGTTCGTAGGTTTGACGAGCTGGTTTATGTGCGCGTTTATGTGCGCGTGGCAGGGTCGATTCGAGTGTGGTCCAACGTCTTTAACAAGTGGCGACGTGCTAAGCCGCTTAGGTTGCCTCCACTGATTTCGTTCTGGCTGAAACCAGTGGAGCAGATATCCCAAAGCTGCAACGTAGAGTTATTTGAGCGCTCTTAGCACTGGGTAAAACTGTGTAAATACAAAGTCATCAGCAGCACTGGCCTCATGACATGCGTTGCAAGATTCAGCTGGAAACGCCTTGGCGGTTTTCTCGTACGGTTGTGGCTTGTGTCCAAAAGAGAAGTACGCCCAGCCGCCGGGCATGTCACTAAAGCGCTTGCTATCTTTGACGGTTAGCTCCAATCCAATAAATTCGCCTTGTTGGAAGCCACGCCCGGACACCTCTTTCGTGGAGCCGATTTCATCGTTTCCATTCTCATAAATTGATGTAAGTTCTTTCGCGATCTGAGTTCCCTCGGGCCACTTGCCAGTAGCTTCATAGGCATCAAATGCTGAAGGCTCGACATAAACGTTGTGGTATTCAGGAAAAGGTGCATTACCCCCGTTAAGCGCGTTTGGTGTTAGCGGTGCGCCAACAAATACCCAACGACGCCAATCAACAGGTTGTTGAACGCTTCCATCGTCATTGAATGTTGCTTGGTTAATGCTATTGTCTTGAGCATACAATGCAGCGGATCCAATCCATGCTAAACCGAATGTGCTGAGAATTGCTGCGCAGGATATTACGGTACGACGTGTCAGTATGGCCATGTCTGTGTTCCCTCTTGATCATCATTGATGGCTAAAAAAACAACGAGGTTTTATAATATGCGGCAGTTACTGAGGTGTCCAATAGAGGTAAACTATTTCGTCAAAGTTAAAAGCTATAAGGGACTCTAACTTTTACAAAACCTATGCAATTTAATCAAATCAATTACTTTCTACGAACCTGCGATACCCTGAATTTTACGCATGCAGCGGAAATATGTAATGTCAGTCAACCATCACTAAGCACTGCTATTCAAAAGCTCGAGGATGAGCTTGGTGGAGATCTGTTCTGGCGAAAGGGTCGAAACTTAACGCTTACGCCCTTGGGTGATGCCATGCGAGTTCAATTATCCCAGGTCGAAGAGGCCAAAAACTCGGCTAAAAGTATAGCGTCAGAAATTGTCAGGGGCGTGGATGACGTCATAAACATAGGGCTCATGTGTACCTTAAGTCCCGATCGAGTGCTCGTGGCGATAGCCTCGTTCATCGAAGAACGTCCTGATGTGGAGGTGCTGGTGCATGATATTCGCGAGTCGCGGGTGCAGGAATTACTGCTCAGTGGGGCTTTTGAATGTGCTGTCATGGCGCACACGGAAAGACTTCCGGATAGATTTGAAGAATGTTCGCTGTTTGATGAGCACATGTTACTGGCGATAAATGAATCTCACCCATTAAATAGAAATGAGACTATCCAACTTTCGGATTTGCATGACCATTACTACATTGATCGGTTGAGGTGCGAGTACAGAGAGAGCTTTTTCAATGAACTGGCAACCCGCAACCTGCGAGTCAAAACGGTTATTCGCTCAGAGCGAGAAGACCTTATCAAAGAGTCAATTTCTCAAGGTATCGGCATGACCATCATGCCCAAGAACGCAGCCATTACCAGTGGGCTTCATACTCGAGAGATAACTGACCTAAGTGTTGTGCGAAAAATTAGCCTGGTAACAGTCAGGGAACGTGAATTAAAATCTTCAACCCAACTACTTATTCAAGAAATCCAAGCTGCGTACAACAACAGATAATTGATTACTGCGGCTATCCGTAGGTGAAAAATCGGGTATCCACTGGAGGATGACGCCGTATCAAGACAGGAAAGGAGGGTCGTGAGGTCAGTCTTGTTGATGTAGGCCTGAACTTCTCTTAATCTTGTGAAGTTGTCTGCCTGGGAAATCGATGATTAACGGGTGACTGGACGCGCTGAACGGGCGTCATGATGCTTTTTCTGGCTTCACTGTGAGCCTCCGCAGGAAGCTCACAGTTCAGACTTGTTTACTATCTATTTTACCAACCGCGTTTCTTGAGACTATTTTTCACTCAGGATTGGGTACGCTTCCAAATACACCCAATCGTTATCCTTGGCTGGTACATGACAGCCCAGGCAGTCTTTTTTGTAGTCGGTTGAGACGTTTTGAGCTTGATTGTCTGGCTTGTATAGAGCCCATCCCCAGCCGTCTCCCCAAATGGCATTTTCAGGAAAGCGCCCCTCGGTATCTTTGATCATGACAAACCACTGCTTGACTACATTGGTGGCGTGATTGACTCCGCTCCCTGTTGAGTAGTCACCAGACTCAGATGCTCTGAGTTCTTTTACCAATGTGGCACCATCAGGAAACGAACCCGTTTCGCGATAGTGTTGGACGGTTGCGGCTTCTGTGTAGACATCATGGAATCCGCTGGCGCCGCCTTCCGGTACAAACCATGAGCCCATATGGACCATGTTAATGTGAAAATCATCCGGAAACTCAATATTTCCCTTTTCGTCAACATACGGGGAAAAATTGTCCGCAGCGTTCAACATTTGCGCGGCTGCAAACATAAAACACGCAACAATACACTTGCGACCTAATGTAAACCCGTTTCGTAAAATCATTTTATTTCCTCGAGCCTACAGTCATGCAAAAACTTATAGGCACACTAAAGTTGAATACTTCTTGTTGTCAGTTCGTAAAGCTTTATAAAGTTACTTTATCAAGTAACGGTATATTTCTACGCTTTAAAGCATTGGGCGTCAATAGCTGTTTAAATCGCCACCAGACTAATCATAAAAACGATGTACCTGACGTAACGCCCAGTCAGCATAACGGCCCTACAAGTATTGAAAAGGCGTTGCATTCAATAACTAAACAAGTCAATTTCACTTGAATATAGTTTTTTGCATATAGATTAATAGGCAATGACTATTCACGCGAAAACTGGGTTGTCTCGTTGTGCATCCGCGAGGATAGTCTTGCTTTCGAGTCAGCCTTACTGCCTGTGCCCTGTGCCGCTATTCGTATGATCGTTCATGCCGGTAACATAGCCGGAAGAGATCGCTGAATCGTTTGCGTCAGAATCACTGACATAAGCCAAACTGGCGAGCAGAGCCATGGCCTGTGGTATCAGCGTACGATCCCCTAACCCAACTTACGCCAAACCGAAAGCTCAGCCACGGTGTGTTGATGCTTGCGACGCGTCTCTCTAATTACAAAGGGCACATCAATCGGCGGCTGGTGTTGTTCAAACTCGGGCTGAAGTGCCTGCTGAATGCCTTCGAGTGTCGTGAAATTTTCACCGGTGTCTGCTTTGAAGCCACCTAACCACTTGTCTTTCTCGGTGAATGATTCGAGCCAGGTATAGGGTGATGTGAGGACTAAAAGCCCACCTGGATTAATTCGTCCTTTGATCAACTCCAGAAACTGATGCGGGTCATAGAGCCGATCAATAAGGTTGCCTGCGAACACCATATCGTAGCCAGTGAATTTCTCGGGCAAGTTGCACGCATCTCCTTGCATGAAATTCACTTGGTCCTTTATGTCTTCATAGCCAAACTGTGCCAGTGAAATTTCCTTGAAAGAAACAATGTCGCCTTCGTCCTGTATGGCGTAGCGTTGCAAGCCGGAGCTTTGCAATTCAGTAGGTGCTTGAATCAGCCGGGCGGAAAAATCCAATGCGTCAACATGGTTGAAGTGTTTAGCCAGTTCAAAGCTTGATCGACCGGTAGCGCAGCCCAAATCCAGCGCTTTGTTGGTTGCCAATCCTTTTGCTGCCTTCATGCAATGTTCAATACAGGCAACCGGGAAATTTGGCACATTGAAGTACTCGTCACCGTAGTGGAACTCGATGTACTGCGACACCATATCGTCCATTTCGTAAAGGTTCATCTTTATCTCGGGTAGTGGCTCGGCTTCTACATAGCGCATGCCTGAATGTTGATAGAAATGGCGTCTGAACGCGTAGCGTGAATCTTTGATGGCGTAGTTGCCCGTGGATATCCAGCATCCACCCTTGATCAAGTTGTGTTTGCCATCAAATGTGGGCGTTGAAAAATCATCGTAGGCGGGATGTACTTCATAGCCAGCCAAGGCATCCACCGGAGTTTCTGTCCATTGCCATACGTTGCCGATGATATCGAAAAATCCTTCTTTGCATTCATGCCGGTTAACCGGGCAGGATGACATTTCGTACTCAAGATTGATGTTGCCGGGTGCGTTGTTCCAAAAAGGTTGATCCGTATCGACCAATGCTCTCAAGCGATACCATTCGGCTTCTGACGGCAAGCGTATGGATTTATTTGTGGCTTCGGATTTCCATTCGCAAAACGCTTTTGATTCCAGATAAGTCAAATCGGCGGGCCAGTCCCATGGCATGTCAATTTCTTCAAGCATGGTTCGGTACTTGTAATGATCGCCCTCTAGTGTCCAGAAAACGGGCATGGTCGCTTTACGGTACTGCACCCAGCCCCAACCTTCCTCCGTCCAGTATCGGGGAGTGCTGTAACCATCGGCATCCATGAACTGCTTGAATTCCGCGTTGCTAACCAGGAATTTGCTTGCTTTGAAATTGGTGACTTGATGGGCTTGTTTGCCGTACTCCAAATCCCAACCGTATAGAGGGTCATTTTTTGACTTGCCGATAACAACCGAACCGCCTTCGACAGGCAGTAGTTCATTGTCTGGCGCTTCGGCGCTAATCTCGCAGATGTTTCCCCATAAGGTATGTGGTTTTACACAATGCAATGGCAGTTCGCGTATCAAAACTGAAGAGGTTTCGAGATGTATACGCTCGTGTTCGATGCCCATCATCACAATCCACAGTGGGTCATTCCATTGTATGGGCAAGCTTATGTCGCAGGTGCGAATGAAGTTGTCAACCAGGTCCCGGGTCTTGTCTCGATAATTTTTGACGATTGCAGGTGTAGGCCAGTCATAACTTTTATCGTTCAGGTCATCCCATGACATTTCGTCAACACCAATGGCGAGAGACGATTCCAGTGTTGGATCGATCCGCTGGTCAATCAGATTGGCCACATTGAGTTTGTTGACGAAAAATACAGCCGTATGGCCGTAATAGAAAATCAGCGGATGACGCAGCGGGCTTGCACGCTGGTAGTAAGCCTCGTCGTTTACCAAACATTCAAACAGGCTTTCGTACAATGAAAAGCTCTGATGAAAATAGTGAAGTATTTCTTCGCGCTTGGATTCCGGGTCGTTACCGTGGAGCAATGTGGTTTTGGTGACGACGGAGCTTGCAGGGCCATCCGGTAACGGATTGCCTGGACGCTTGGTCTTTGGGTTTTCAGATGGAGTACAGGTGTCGCTTGCCAACGTGCCGTCCATTGTTAGAATTTTTTGATCTAATGAAGTGCGGTTGTAGACTATACATCAAGGAAAAAGTTTCTCCTTGAACTTGGCGCAATGTAACGATCAAACATCGGCCAACGTAAAGTGGCTGAACAGTCCATTGGCCTGTAAACAACGCTTTAGCAAAAATTTTCTGCGTTTATCATCTTGTGAGGCTAATAGTTGGTCACCCACTTGGTACAGATAAGCGGGAAGCAGAATCGTCTGCATGACTTGTTTTTCAACTTTGCATGCAATGATCATCGCTTTCTCGGCAACATCGCTATCAGCGTCGAGTCGGGTGATGTTTACCGGCAGGACCTTGCGGGCAAGGAACTCAATGCCGGCATCCAATGTGTTGTCGCCACTTGCATGCATCCATCGCACTGTACCGATAATGGTTTCTCCAATACGGACGATATCGCCCACCTGAACCAGTCCGGGTCGGCAATTCGGATGAGTGATCAGGCAACCCTGTGTCGAACGGTTCATGATGATCCATTCGCTGCTCTGAACGCTAATGTTTTTGTCATCGTCTGACGTCTTGTCGAGCATCAAGGCATTAGCTATTTCCTTGTGGCCGAAGCTGATACTTGTGGCGTCATGGCAAATGGTTCTGGCAGCTCTTCGGCATCGAGTGCGGTTCAGCGCCAGATGCAGTCGTAGCAGTGACTGTCGCTCAAGCGTGTCTGTGCCCAATAATTCGCTCGGGATGGACTGCAGGCTTTTTAATCGTGTTTCTATATGAGCAACGGCTGGCATCAAGCTGAAGTAGCGCCGTGTAGTGCTATCCCCGGGTAGAAGACTGTGCACAGGCTCCGGTGATGTGGCATGCGCAAGATCTACCGCGTATCGCAGAGGCTGCGACGTGTCCCCGGTGAGAGTTTCTATTTTTATCTTGCGGGAGCATTCACGTATGAATGTCAGTAGCAACGGCAGTTGCCGTACTCGTTGTTGCCTCAAATCCGCCAGATAAAGAAGCAAAATATAGCGATAGTGATCGGCCAGGTTCTCGGGAATACTGGATTCCAGTTTGCCGTTCAGATCATAGGTAGTCATTGATGCGCTATCGATTTTCGCGACATCGTCGACCAGCTCGTGTTCTTCAGCCAATTGATAAAGCTGATGTGCATCCAGCAAAATGCCTCGCGGTAAATCCCGATACCCATGGATCATGGATTCAGCCTGACGGGCAAGTGCTCGCATGGCTCTGCGTGCATCAGCCGCGGCCGGTACCTCGCTATCGTTCAACAGTAATTTGAACGCAAATACTTCTTCTCGTAACAAGGAATCCCGAAGTTTCGCGTTACGCGTGAATTCACGCGTCAGTGGCAAGGGCTGTGCGTTGGTCAACTCGGATAAATGCTGGTGTAGCTCGCGTAATACCGGAATAAAGCACGACAACACGTCGCGACGTCTGTCGACATCATTGTGCAGTCGATTGCTGTGTTTCAGGCCACGATAGATTTCTCGCGCGTCATTGCTCGAACTCAGCGCTTGCAGGCCATTGAGCCACTCGGCAACGCCCAGCGGGTCGACGGGGAAACTGCCAGTATCGGCAATGGTTCTCTGAGGTACGGTCAAAGGCATGGTGATGAGGCTAACATAGCATTGTGCCGCCGAATCATGGCACCCGATGACCGTCCAGAAGGTACACTTCAGCCTGTGATGTAACCAAATGAATGTGGCAGGGGATATTTTTGTGGAACAGTTCCGCGGAACCACGATTTGCTCGGTCCGGCGTGGCAATCAGGTCGTGATTGGGGGCGACGGCCAGGTCAGCATGGGTAATGTTGTCATGAAAGGCAATGCGCGCAAGGTGCGCCGTCTATACAAGGATCAGGTCATCGCCGGATTTGCTGGCGGTACCGCCGATGCGTTTACCTTGTTTGAACGCTTTGAGGCAAAGCTCGAAGCGCACGGTGGCCAGCTGACCCGGGCGGCGGTCGAACTGGCAAAGGATTGGCGAACTGATCGCATGCTGCGACGCCTCGAAGCCTTGTTGGCGGTAGCTGATCACACCGCATCCCTGGTGATAACCGGAAACGGTGATGTGATCGAACCAGAAGGCGGACTGATTGCCATAGGTTCGGGGGGTGATTTTGCCAAGTCCGCTGCGCGGGCATTAATCGACCACACTGAACTCGAGGCTGAAGACATTGTTCGTTACAGCCTCGAAACAGCTGCAAATATCTGCATTTACACAAACAACAACTTAACGATCGAATCGTTAACGTTCGATCAATCGTCGTGAATATCATGTCCCAAATGACGCCGCGTGAAATTGTGCAAGAGCTCGACAAGCACATCATCGGACAACAACATGCCAAGCGTGCCGTGGCCATTGCCTTGCGCAATCGCTGGCGCCGCCAGCAGGTTGACGAAAGCTTGCGTAACGAGATTACGCCGAAGAACATACTGATGATCGGCCCGACTGGTGTCGGTAAAACCGAAATAGCCCGCCGTCTTGCGCGTCTGGCCAATGCACCGTTTATCAAGGTAGAAGCAACGAAGTTCACCGAGGTGGGTTATGTCGGGCGAGACGTTGAATCGATTGTCCGAGATCTTGCGGATGTTGCGTTGAAAGAAACCCGTGAACGTGAAATGCAGCGGGTACGTAATCGCGCGGAAGATGCTGCAGAGGAACGTATTCTCGACGTACTGCTGCCTCCGGCCAAAGGCGCTGGCTTCAATGTAGTCGAAACCGAGGAAAGCGGCACCCGCCAGAAATTTCGCAAAAAACTACGCGAAGGTGATCTTGACGACAAGGAAATCGAAATCGATATCAGTGTGCAAGCCGCTGGTGTGGAAATCATGGCCCCGCCAGGCATGGAAGAGATGTCCCAGCAGCTGCAGGGCATGTTTCAGAATCTCGGCGGTGGCAAAACCAAGCAGCGCAAGATGCGCGTCAAGGATGCGATGAAGCATCTGATCGACGAAGAAGCACTGAAACTGATCAACGATGAAGATCTGAAATCCAAGGTATTGGAGACCGTTGAGCAAAGCGGCATTGTGTTTATCGATGAAATAGACAAGGTGGCGCGTGGCAGTGAAGGGCGTCAAGGTGCCGATGTTTCCCGTGAAGGTGTACAGCGGGATCTACTGCCGTTGGTTGAAGGCTGTACCGTGTCAACCAAGTTCGGCATGGTCAAGACAGATCACATACTCTTTATTGCCAGCGGTGCCTTTCATCTTTCAAAACCTTCGGATCTTATTCCGGAATTGCAAGGTCGCCTGCCTATCCGGGTCGAGCTCGAAGCACTGAGCACGCGGGATTTCGAGCGCATTCTGGTGGAACCCGATGCATCCCTGACAGAACAATCAACAGCGCTTCTCGGCACCGAAAACGTCACCCTTCTTTTTACCGACGATGGCATCAAGCGTATCGCGGAGGTGGCTTGGCAGGTCAATGAAAGTACTGAGAACATCGGCGCCCGACGACTGCATACCGTCATGGAGCGTTTGTTGGAAACAGCCTCTTTCGAAGCAGCGGACAATAGTGGCACAACGGTTTCCGTCAATGCAGACTATGTTGATGATCATCTCGGCAACCTGGTTCAGGATGTTGATCTGAGCCGTTACATCCTATAGGACGTATATAAAGTCATGCCCAGACCCACCGATATCAAGCTGCATCAGAAGAGCCGAGTACTTGAGGTCAGCTTTGATGATGGCTTCAACTGCAATCTTTCCTGTGAGTATCTGCGGGTACATTCACCCTCGGCTGAAGTACAGGGTCATGGACCAGGTCAGGAAGTACTGCAGGTGGGCAAGGAAGATGTTGGCATCGAACAATTGGAGCCCAGTGGTAACTACGCAGTGAAAATTCATTTTGACGATGGTCATAACTCAGGCCTCTATACTTGGGGTTACTTGTACGCACTGGGCAAGCAATACGAGCAAAAATGGGCGGATTATCTGGCTGCACTGGATGCGGCAGGCCATAGTCGCCGAAGTCAGAGCTGAACGAGATCAAGACGTGATAACGGAATCGAACGACGAAAAAACGCATTTTGGCTATCAAACCGTTGATGCCAAATCCAAGGCCGGCATGGTCGGACAGGTATTCGATTCGGTCGCATCAAAATATGATGTGATGAACGATCTGATGTCCTTCGGGGTGCATCGTGTGTGGAAACGTTTTACCGTCGAGCAATCGGCGGTTCGAGCTGGTCACTATGTTCTGGATATCGCCGGTGGTACCGGCGATCTCGCATCTAAATTCTCAAAACGTGTCGGCAAGGATGGCTTTGTTGTGCTCGCCGACATCAATGCGGCCATGCTGACCACCGGTCGCGCACGGCTGATCGATGACGGCATTGTGGGAAATCTGGACTACGCACAAGCAAATGCGGAAACCTTGCCGTTTGCTGATAATACCTTTGACTGCATCACCATCGCCTTTGGTTTGCGTAATGTTACTGACAAGGACAAGGCCATAGCCTCGATGTATCGCGTACTGAAACCCGGTGGTCGATTGCTGATACTGGAATTTTCCAAACCGGTACTGCCACTACTGAGTCGTGCCTATGATGCTTACTCGTTCACCGCATTACCGATGATGGGTAAACTGGTCGCGAATGATGCGGACAGTTATCGCTATCTGGCCGAGTCCATTCGTATGCACCCGGATCAGGATACGCTTGAGGGCATGATGCAACAGGCGGGATTTGAAAAGACGAGTTACCATAATCTGACAGGGGGTGTCGTTGCCTTGCACAAGGGATTCAAGATCTGACCCGAAGCCAATCGGTTCATATCAATCATCATGTCTTTACCGTTGCCCCTTACCGTCGCGCTGGAACAGCTTATCAATCGAGCTTTGAAACTCGACGAGGAGACGCGCGCTCACCTGGATGATGTAAACGGTAAGGTTGTGCAGCTCGATATCACGTCTCCCATTCCCACTCTTGTGACGTTTTCAATCACTGATCGTCACGTCTATGTATCCGGGCATCACGATGGTGATGTCGATACCGCCATAAGGGGTTCCCTGTCGAACCTGCAGTTACTGATGCGAAACAACGATGCGATTCACCGCGGAGATGCCAGTATCGAAGGTGATATCTCGACAGCCAATGCACTCAAACATATAGCGAGCACACTCGATATAGACTGGGAAGAACAGATATCCCCGCTTGTTGGCGACACCGTGGCTCACCAGATTGGTGTTGCGTCACGCAAATTGGTCAGTTGGTTTGACCGCACTTCCCAAAGTATGAAAACAAACACCCGAGAGTATCTCGAAGAAGAAGTTGAGTTTGTCGCGCCAGCCAATATGCTTGCATTTTTTGCTGATTCAGTGGATGACCTGCAATCCGACGTGGATCGACTGGAAGCGCGATTGAAAAAACTGGATCAGCAGCATGACGTCAAGCAGGCGCCTGGCTCGTGATAGGACGCATCGCTCGCTTTATCAAGATAGAAAGAGTCTTCGTCAAATACGGGCTTGATGAGCTTTTCTTGTCCGGCACCCGTGCTTCGGTGTTGCAATATGTTTTTTTATTATCGCCAACTCGCTGGCTTAATGCTGATACCCGAAAGCTTCCGCGTGGACAGCGCATTCGTTTTGCACTTGAGGAACTGGGTCCGGTATTTGTCAAACTAGGCCAGGTACTGTCCACCCGTCGAGATTTATTGCCCGATGATGTCGGCGACGAGCTGGCAAAGTTGCAGGATCAGGTTGCGCCGTTTCCCAGCAGCGATGCGGTAGTTGAGATCGAAAACGCGCTGGGCGCTTCTGTCAGCTCGCTATTCAAGGAGTTTGAGCACACGCCCATCGCATCAGCTTCTGTTGCGCAAGTGCACGGCGTGATTCTCGATGATGGTACTGAAGCGATCGTCAAGGTCCTTAGACCGGGTATAGCCAGTGTTATAAAACGTGATGTCAGTTTGATGTATGTGCTGGCTGATCTTGCTGGGTTTATTCTCCGGGATGGCAAACGTCTACGCCCGCGCGAAGTCGTCGCCGAATATGACAGGACCATTTCTGACGAGCTGGACTTGGTTGCAGAAGCCACCAACGCGGTTGTGTTGCGTAATAATTTCAAAGAATCGAAAAAGCTCTATGTCCCCGAGATCTACTGGGACTACACACGCGGCAATGTCCTGGTACAGGAGCGCATCAGCGGCATATCCATTCGTGATGTGGATGAGATGCGACGCGTCGGCATGGATATGCAAAAACTTGCTGAACACGGCGTCGAGATCTTCTACCGGCAGGTGTTTGACCATAATTTCTTTCACGCCGATATGCATCCCGGAAATATCTTTGTCTCAAGAGAAAATAAGGATCACCCGCAATACATCGCCGTTGACTTTGGCATTGTTGGGTCCTTGAGCGACGAAGACCAGCGTTATATCGGTGAAAATCTTCTGGCGTTTTTCCAGCGAGATTACCGACGTGTTGCGCAGCTGCATATCGATTCGGGCTGGGTGCCGCGTAGCACTCGTGTCAGTGAACTTGAAGCAGGTGTTCGTGCCGTCTGCGAGCCGATATTCGATAAACCACTCGCTGAGATCTCTTTCGGCGCAGTATTGCTGCAACTCTTTCATGTTGCGCGCCGCTTCGAAATGGAAGTGCAGCCACAACTGGTACTACTGCAAAAAACGCTATTGAATATCGAAGGACTGGGGCGCCAGCTTTACCCAGAGCTCGATCTCTGGGCCACTGGTAAACCCTTTCTTACCGCATGGGTTGCCAAGCGCAATAGCCCGACAGCAATCGCCAAAAAATTTATCGCGCAAGCGCCAGCAATTTTGAATGCAATGCCGGAAATGCCGATGTTGGTGCATGATTTTCTAAGCACCAACAAGGACCTCCTGCATTCGCAATTGCCTGAGACTGCCGGTGGCAGCAAAGGCACACGAGAGGTGAAGGATAAATCGTTGCATCTCGTGGTTGCCGGCGCGGCAATGCTTATCAGTTCTGCTTTGTGGGGAGCCGCTTCCACGGTGGGAGCGGGTAACGATCCAGGCTGGGTGACCTACGCTATTGCCACAGCGGGTCTTGCTCTGCTTGTAGGCGGGTTGTTGGGATAAACAACCGGCTGTAAACGCCAGGTATTAAATCACCATAAAGTGTGACACTTATCACAGCTGTAGCGAATCGTCGCGCCGGCGTACGACTAGCTCGGTTTTCCAAACGACTGTTTAAACGTAAATGCGTTTGCTGTGGGTCCGTTTGCTTGCAGTATATCCAGGCGATCTTTTGCTTCCTCGACCGTGGGCTGATGACCTGTTGGAATCCACCACAACACAGTGTTCTGGCTATTGGCGCTAAGGAACCATTTCTTTCGTTGTTTCATTACGTCAGTGTGGGCAGTGCGATATACGTAGTCGAAAAGTGACGCCACCGAATCCCAGACTGAAAGATTTACAATAAACTCTTCGCCAAAGGGGTTGTCCACTGGATCTTTTTCCTGCACATCGTCTTCCAGACGCCAGACAAATCCGGGTGCGGCGTCAGCCAGCGCATTGATCCGGTCAAGTTCCGAGACAAAGTCTGCCAGTGTTGGTGATTCAATCGGTGCAAGTAGGTGTGCGATATTTAGTTGTGCGAGTTCCCAGTCAGCCATTTGATGAATTCCTGACACTGTTTGTCATTAGGCAAAGGCACTTTTTGCCTTGCCGCTTTCCTGCACTTTGAAGATCGACGAACCGTCTGGCGGTGGAGGTAACGGCATCATGATGGGTACGTCGGTAAGTCGAGCTGTCAACGGTTGAGAACCGCAAACAAGATTGTCCTGAAATTTCTGCCACAAGGCTTGTTGATTCAAGCCAGTATATACATTCTGCGCACCGGCAATGGGCCAGGCGTCTGCAGCGCCAAGTTCATAAAGCAATAACAATCGCGGGTCCTTGCCTCGGTTAGGTGCACTGCCATGCAAGGTGCGAACATGGTGAATGGAAATATCGCCAGCTTTACCCGTCAACGTCACCGCTGCATCAAGATTGACATCGGGATGTGACGGATCAACAGCACCACAGAACAGATCATCGATCGTATGCGGTATAGCGGGTAATTTGTGTGACCCCGGAATCACCTGTAGCGGCCCGTCGTCTTCGCCAATGTCACTCAGCATTACGCCGACAGCGAGTAAATTGTCATTCGTATGCGGGTAAAACGCCCAGTCCTGATGCCATTCAACCGGCGCACCGCCCTGAGCGGCCTTGGTGTTCAGTTTGCTGTTATGCAGTCGGATATCGTTGCCTAATATTGGCTTGAGTAGGCCCAGCAATGCATCGGATTTCAAATATTGTTTAAAAATACCTGCCACCAGATGTGGGGTCTTGATGCGATTCAGGCGCGGATGCTTTGATCCATGCCCTCGGTCCAGATCGTACACATCATTGTTTTCGGTCACTTTTCTCGATGCGTCGATCAGAACCCGGGTGGTTTCTTGCATTTCCTGCAGCAGATCCGCTGGTACCGCATTCCGGATGACCAGAAAACCGTCTCGTCGGTAATCCCGATCCTGGATATCGCTAAGCGTATACATGGGCATGGGTCCACATGATATGTGTTGTGAGTCACACGCTAACACCGCTCCTTATGGTTGCCAAGGAGGTGATGTCATAAATTGATCTACCATGGTAAATCCGGGTAGTAAGGAGCCTAGGTTTTGCTCAAGAATATTTTTTTGCTAATGCTCGCGCTGGCTGGTATTGGAGCATTTGCGTATTGGTATTTCAAACCAGAACCTGTGGTATCGGTATCGACGGTGGTCGTCGAAAAGGGCGACATCGTGCGAACACTGAACCTTGTCGGCGAGGTCATCAATGATCAAACCGTCACGATGACAGCGCTACTCGATGGCGAAATCATTTCCATCAAGGCCCGTGAAGGCGACGCTGTGCGTAAAGGCGATACGCTGGCGGAGCTGGATAGTCAGGAAGCGAACACACTGCTCGACAAGGCCAAGGCTGAACTCCAATACCAGCAACAGAATGTCGAGACGACAACACGTAATCACCAGCGACTTCTCGATTTGTCACAAGCTGGCAATGCATCAAAACAGGCCCTTGATGATGCCTTGAATGCGAAGCTCAGCGCCGAGGCTGCCGTAAAAGTCGGCACAACCAGCGTCACTCTTTCGGAGCTTAAATTGCAGAATGCACGTATCGAAGCGCCTTTTGACGGCACCGTCGTTTTACAAAGCGCTGAAATTGGCCAATGGGTAGAAGCGGGCACACGCCTGTTTACGATAGTTTCTGACACCGGAAATGTTATCCAGGCAGAAGTCGACTCCAGCGAATGGTCTCGGGTCGGACTTGAGCAAGTGGCCCAGCTTAGTACCGATGCAATCCCTGATACGCAGTGGCCAAGCGAAGTCAAGTGGATAGCTCCAAATATCAGCGAAGATAGTGGCAATACATTCGCGGTACGTTTTTCCTTGGGTGACGATACGCCCGCGTTTCTGCTTGGTCAGGAACTGGATGTGGATCTTGAGCTTGATAGAGTCACTGATGTACTCACCGCTCCACTTCAAGCATTGATAGAAGAATCCCCCGGGCAATTTGTTACGTTTGTGTCCGAGGCTGGCGAGGCCAAACGCCGAACGGTCGAGCTTGGATTGAAGAACCTGATCGATGCCGAAGTCACCGCCGGTTTGAATCAGGGTGATGTATTGATTTTGCCTGGCAGGTATCGTTTATTCGATGGAATGCCAATCGGTGATTGAGCTTGAGCATCTCAACAAGAGTTTTACGACAGCGGCCGGCAAGTTGCCGATCCTGAGAGACATTTCGCTCAAAATAGCACCAGGCGAATTTGTTGCGATCATGGGGCCATCCGGCTCTGGAAAAAGTACCTTGCTCAATGTGTTGGGTTGTCTGGATGTTTTCGATAGTGGTCGATACGTCTTTGGCGATGTGAACATACAGGATCTTGATTCGGATGCATTGGCGGCTTTGCGCTGCAATGCGTTTGGATTCATTTTTCAGAATTTCAACCTTGTCCCGCAACTGACCGCCTGGCGTAATGTCGAATTACCTTTGATCTACAGTGGTAAATCTCGCAAGATCAGAAAATCGATCGCGGAAGCCATGCTGGCAGAGATGGGGCTGGCGGAACGCACCGAGCACCGACCGGTTGAATTGTCCGGTGGCCAGCAACAGCGGGTTGCCATCGCTCGTGCATTGATCAATCAGCCCGATGTGATCATTGCTGATGAACCCACTGGCAGTCTCGATAGCGAAACCGGGCAGGAGATCATGCAGGTATTGTCGGCATTGCACAAAAAAGGTACGACCATCGTCATGGTCACACATGAAAACGAAATTGCCGAGCATGCCAGTCGGTTGATACATCTGCGCGATGGGCGTGTCATCGAGGCAAGCGCATGAAAATTCTGCTCGACAGCTTTCACCAGGCTATTCGCGCGTTGGTTGATCATCGACTGCGAACGGCCTTGAGTATTCTTGGCATCACGATCGGCATCGCGGCGGTGATGGCGGTCAGCACGATCAGCAAGGGTGGAAATTACATTGTCTATTCAGAGCTCGAGACCTTCGGCTTGAATTCTGTCTGGGTATACCGCGACAATAATTTTAATACCGGTGCCAGACAGGCGCGTCCCGGTAGCGGAATAGACAATGATGACTACGATGCAGTCCGCCTGAACATGGCAGGTTTTGGTATCAGGCGAGTAACCCCGGTTGTCTATCCAAACGATAGAGGCGAATTTACGCAACGTGGCCGTAGCATGATTGCTCAATTGCTGGGTGTTGGTCGTGAGTATCATGATGTCACCAACGACACCCTGGACCAAGGTCGGCGTTTTCATCAGGCTGATATCGATGACAAGAATCTGGTCGCTATCGTTGGCCCGACAGTCGTTGAACGTCTGCTTGATTCGTCGCAGTCGCCGATCGGCCAGACCATCCGCTATCAGAACAAGCGGTTTATGGTTATAGGAACGCTCGAACGCAAGAGTCGCGATTTTCTATCGAGTATCGGCTCGGTGGGCGGACAGGATGCGAACGATCGAATTCTGATCCCCTTCACCGCCTTGCAACAGATTCGCGGTCGAGATTCGATTGGCAACTTTCATGTCGAAGTGGCCGAATTTGATGAAGCGGATCAGGTGGCCACCCGTGTTCGCACATTGCTTGAAAATCGTCACCCCGTTGGTTTCGCCTACAAGTCTGAAACCATGGCGAGCTATATAACGACCACCAACCGGATTCTCGGTGGCGTGGCCATTGTCGGCATTGTGGCTGCATCAATTTCATTACTGGTGGGTGGCATGGGCATCATGAACATGATGGGGACGGCGGTGCTTGAGCGAACCCGTGAGATTGGTGTCCGCAAAGCCATTGGTGCACGTGAAAAGGATATTCTGCTGCAGTTCCTGCTTGAGGCCGGACTCATCAGTATCGTCGGTGGACTTCTCGGCTTACTGATAGGCGGACTCGCCAGTGTTGGCCTGGCCTATGCGACCGGCTTTCCGGTGATTCCGTCACCTGTCAGCATTTTTGGCGCTCTGGCAGTTTCGGTCACCGTCGGGCTGTTATCAGGCTTTCTGCCGGCTCGCCGAGCGGCTAAATTGCGCCCGGTCGAGGCCCTTCGCAGCGACTGAAAACCCACTTGCGTGAGGTTCCGCCGCGGACTTTGGTGCAAATATTCGCCCGTCCAACCGAGTTAACGCTTGAACTGGCAACAACATTGCATCGCAGTACGTTATACGACGTAACGAAGAACCCGCAATGCAACAGATTCAACCGGATCCGCTTTGGGACGAAGGCATTTCCTCATTTTTGCTCGGCGAATACGAGCAACGTCAGGTACCGTTGACCATCGACGATCTGCAAGCCTTCGCCAATGACCACGCGGTGCGCATTGGCGACATTCTGGAAACGCTTTTCCTGATGGCGATCTATGGCGAGTGGCGGTATATGGATGCTGCCGGTACCGACCTGAAGCTCGATGAGGACGCGCTGAACAAGCTATATGCCAAAGGTCGATTGTCAGTCGCTGATCTCGAATCCTTCAGTGGTGTGTGGGTGCCAACCGGCGCTTAGTCACTAAGCATTGGTGTACCTGGTGCCGAACTGCCCAATAGGGACGGCGCGACGATATTGCCAGCCACCCGAATCACGAACAAATCCCTCAGCCCCTGATCGAACACGATTTCGGCGGGCACACGGGAATCTTAGCAACCTGGGATGAAGGCAAAGGGTGGCTGGGATTCTGCCTGATCGGCTCGATGAGCCTGTTCGACAAGGGACGACGTATCACGAACATAAGCGGCGAATCGCTGGTTGCCGGTTTTCAAAGGTTGCAAAGCCTCTGCGGTGGGAACCACGGGTGACCGCTGCAAAAATAGGGTGACTCGCCCAATAGTATGACCTTCGCGACCGTGAGTGCCGAATACTGGATGTACAATCAGCTAAAACGCTGCAGCAAGAGGTCACGGTTGATACCATGCACGGATGGATGTCTCTGATCTTATTGATTCTCTGAACGATGCGCAGCGACAGGCTGTTACAGCACCCCCCGGGCATTTGCTGGTTCAGGCCGGGGCGGGCAGTGGCAAAACACGTGTGCTGGTGCACCGTATCGCCTGGCTGAATCGCGTCGAAAGCGTCTCGCCGTTCGGCATCATGGCGGTGACCTTCACCAACAAGGCTGCGCGCGAGATGCGCCAACGCGTCGAGGATCTGCTTGGCATGGCGCTCGGGCCAATGTGGATCGGTACTTTTCATGGCATCGCCCATCGGTTTTTGCGCGCCCACTGGAAAGAGGCTGGTATACCTCAGGCATTCCAGATTCTGGATTCGGACGATCAACTTCGCCTGGTGAAGCGCACCATCCGGGCACTGGAACTCGACGAAACCCATTTCCCGCCGCGCCAGGTTCAGTGGTTCATCAATGGGCACAAGGATGAGGGCCGAAGGCCGCAGCATATCGATGATCAGAACGACCCGATTACCGCGCAGTACGTTCGCATCTACACCGCCTATGAGGCCTCATGCAATCGAGCCGGCGCCGTTGACTTTGCTGAACTCTTGCTACGCGCGCTGGAAACACTGCGCGACAATGCCAGCTTGCTCGAACATTATCGCAAGCGTTTCAAGCATCTGTTGATTGATGAGTTTCAGGATACCAACGCCATTCAGTATGCGTGGATTCGGCTGCTTGCAGGTGACACCGGTTATGTCTTTGCCGTCGGCGACGATGATCAGTCCATCTATGCATGGCGCGGTGCGCGCGTTGAAAACATCCTTAACTTCAACAAGGATTTCACCAGTGCAGAGCTTATCCGACTCGAACAGAACTATCGCTCGACCAGCAATATCCTGAATGCAGCAAATGCCTTGATTGACAAAAACGTTGGCCGACTGGGCAAGAACTTGTGGACGGCGGATAATGAAGGTGAATTGATCACCTTGTATAACTCGTACAACGAAACCGATGAAGCGCGTTTCATTGGTGAAACGATTATCGACTATGTGGCCGACGGTGGGCGGCGCAAGGATTGCGCCATCCTGTATCGTTCGAATGCGCAGTCAAGATCAATAGAAGAATATCTAATGGCGGCTGGGGTCAGCTATCGAGTCTACGGCGGTCAGCGCTTCTTCGAGCGTGCTGAAATCAAGGATTCCCTGGCCTATCTTAGGCTTGCGACGCATAGTTATGATGATGTTTCTCTCGAACGCATCATCAATCAGCCTGCGCGCGGTATTGGTGACAAGACCGTCTCGGATATCCGCACCGAAGCTCGCGCGCGATCCATTCCCATGTGGGATGCCGCGGTCGATCTGGTCAAGGAAAAACGACTCAAGGGGCGTGCTACCACGGCGGTCGAGAAGTTCTTGAATCTGATTACATCAATGCGTGAAGCAATCGCAGAACAGGCGTTGCCGCAGCAAGTTCAAACCGTCAACGATCTCAGTGGACTGATCGAACACTTTAAGAAAGATCAGTCCGATCGTGGGCAAAGCCGCGTGGAAAACATCGAAGAACTCGACAGTGCAGCGCGTGCCTTTGTCAATCAACTCGATGAAACTCCCGAACTCAATATCATTGATGAGTTTCTTGCCCATGCAGCACTTGAAGCGGGTGAAGGCCAGGCCGATGGTGATGACAATGCCGTGCAATTGATGACCTTGCATTCGGCCAAAGGTCTTGAATTCCCTGTTGTGTTCATGGCCGGCATGGAGCAGGGCTTGTTTCCGCACCAGCGTTCTGCCGAAGATCCTGCACGCATGGAAGAAGAACGCAGGCTATGTTATGTCGGTATTACCCGTGCCGAAAAGAAACTGTATATGACGATGGCCGAGCAACGCCGCTTGCATGGTCGTGATCAGTACAATCCACCGTCGAAATTCGTTACCGAATTACCTGCTGAACTACTCGAAGAGATACGTCCGCGCATGCAAGTCAGCATGCCGGTATACAACCCCCGACAAAGCTATGGCTTTGAAGAAGAACACGATACGGGTCTGAGTGTGGGGCAGCAGGTTCGCCACGGCAAGTTTGGTATTGGTATTGTTCTCGATCAGGAAGGGCGCGGTAATCAGGCACGTGTGCAAGTCAATTTTGAGGACGCCGGTTCCAAGTGGCTTGTGTTGGCGTACGCGAATCTTCAGCCTGCCTGATTGTCAGATATTTATAGCATGCTCACTAAGCAGTATGATGAGCCCATCGTGTGCTTATCAACGCGGCTGAGCAGGGCAATGCCGTTGTGTAATTTCATCTCATGTTGAGTTATGCCTAAGAAGAGGGTGTTGCTCGGGACACCGATCTTGCGTGTATTTGTAGTTTTTTGGCGGAAATATTGGCGACGAGATTGCCGCAACTAATCGAGCCATGTTAACCAAGCGTTTGACTGAAGTTCAATTAATTGAAGCGCAAACAAATATGGCATTACGTATAGAAAATGATTACAAAGGTTGCTGGTTAGAGTTTTTAAATGGCTTGGAGTTCTTTCGAGTTTGTTGCGTTATAGCTCAATAAATGCCAGCGTCGAGGCCCGCAGCCATGAGCAGCCCCAGCTCCTCGCATTGATCCAAAAACCTATCCTGAAAATCTCCCGTCATTATCAAAGCAGGGCGGATGGGGTTCCAGCGTAATCCGGTGACAATTCGTTCAACCGATGTTTTTGCCCCTTCACCATCGTTTCCAGCGCGAACATACAAGGCGTACGGCATGCCTTGTGTTTGATCAAGGCAGGGGTAATAAATGCGTTCCAGAAAATCCTTCATAAGGCCACTCATGTAGCCGAAGTTTTCGGTCGTGCCCAGTATCATGCCATCGGAGGCCAGAATCTCTTTTGCTGAAGCAGCTGTCGGTTCAAAATGCTGTACAGTGACATTTTCAATGTCATCATGACGGGCGCCGAGTACGATGCTGTCCGCCAGTCGCTGAGTATTGTCTGATGGTAGATTGCTGACGACCAGTAACCGCTTTTTTATCTTTTCACTCATCTGAATGCATGCAAGCTCACTATCCTGAACGCATAGTCTGCCTGACTGAGGAGACAACGGAAACCTTGTACTTGCTCGGTGAACAGGAACGTATTGTTGGCATCTCTGGATTTACCGTACGCCCGCCTGAGGCTCGACGGGACAAGCCCAAGGTCTCGGCTTTCACGTCAGCCAAAATCGAACGTATCCTGGATCTGTCTCCGGATCTGGTTATAGGCTTTTCCGATCTGCAGGCGGATATTGCGCGAGAGCTGATTCAACGTGGTGCCAATGTGTTGCTGCTTAATCACCGTTCGGTTCAGGAAATTTTGAACATGATTCTGATGCTCTCGAGCATCGTTGGTGTCGGCGTAAAGGGTCAAGTGCTCGTGAATACTTATGCGCAGCGAATCGAAAGCATCAGACAACAGGCAAATCAATTGTCTTTCCGTCCTCGAGTGTATTTTGAAGAATGGGATGAACCCATGATTTCCGCTATTCGCTGGGTGTCGGAACTGATTGGTATTGCTGGGGGCGAGGACTGTTTTTCAGCACTGGGTCAGATGTCGCATGGCAAGGATCGCATCATTGCCGATGCGCAGGATGTAATCGATGCGAACCCGGATGTCATCATCGGTTCCTGGTGTGGTAAAAAATTTCGGCCTGAGAAAGTTGCCGCGCGTGCAGGCTGGGGTGTGATCACTGCCGTAAAGAACAATGACCTGCATGAGATCAAGTCGGTGAACATATTACAACCCGGCCCTGCGGCGTTGACCGATGGTCTCGATGAGCTGGCGAAGATCATATCCAGAACTGTCAGCCGATAAATAAGTATGGCTTCACTGCGTAGTCATCGCGTAATAGAGCAGAGTGCGGCTGGAATATAATTCCTTAGTTCACCAGATCCGAATCCCTGATCAGTACAACATCAGTTTCTGTTTCCCCGATCAACAAAATGGTATTGACCGAGCCTCCTTCAAGCGTGATGGGTGTATCGCTCACACGACCTTGGGGATCGGTCAACACATAGTTGCCACTTGCTGCGATGACATACTCGGTTATCGCATTGAGGTCGAAGCCAAGATCCGCGAATATGACATCTGATGCACCAGGATTGTCCCCACCTGCCAGCAGAGACACATCACTGATGAGGCTTACGTCTCTGAGATTGTCAATTTGAATCAAGCGGACCTTGGCGATAGCCGTATCGTCGGTAGCAACGGCTGTTCTGACCGCATCAACTCTTATGGCAGAACCTGATTCGCGAACAATGATCGTTGACAGACTTTGCGCGGCTACCGTAAAGGGTTCGTAGGTCGCTATTGTCGATTCTTCACTATCGAGCAGTGTCAAAACACGAGTATCAGGCGCAATCCTCAGTGCTGGACTGTTGCTACCTGCGGCGATTATCTCGCTGTCACTGTTTGATGTATCGACGCGCACCACAAGGTCTGACGTGCCGTAGTTCAATACATTGACCAAGGCATCGGTTTCCTCTGTAACGACGTCAAGGTTCATGAAGCTTGATGTGTCCATCTCGTTCATGTTCATTGGTGGAATGTTGATATCCGCTGTTTCGATGGGGTTGCCGTCGCCGGTGCCAAACAGGCCGCCATCGCAAGCCGACAATGGGAGAATCAGCGCAAGGAAAACTAGCTGCAGGAGCGTTCGCTTTGAAATATTCATGATTTATCCTCATCGAGATTTTCTTCGATCAGATACAAGCCGAGGCCAGTGCGATAACGCCCTTCACCAGTCACCGTTGGATTTGCTTCTCGATCATGGCGAGACAATGATTTGTCCAGTTCACGTAACATCTTCATCGCCTCTGTTGCACTCAGCTCACGAAAAGCCTTTAGACCTTCTTCAGTCACATTGTCGTAGGCGACACTCATTTGCATACGCCTTTGGTCACTGGTCGAGAGGTTGTAGTCAAGTGTGGTCAGAAGATCGGTTGCACTGGCGGCGAAGATGTCGAGCAATGCCGACTCGCTTTCGTGTGGTACGTAACCCTTGTGCAACAGCGTTACCGTGCCGTTCTCATTTTTAACCGTACCAACGCGTTCGAGTTCGTCGAGCATGGCACGTGCCGGAACATCACCACCGTGACGTTTTACCAGTTGATTGAACGTGTCTTCGGGATCACCATACGTGAGAACTTTTGGTTTGCCGCCAGGGGTTTGAAAAGCCTGGTCTTGCAGCCAGCCAGTAACCACACGTATGGCGCGGTTGTGTTTGGCGACGCCGGTATCCACATCGCTCGGTAGCTCACGAATTCGTTTCACTTCCTTGCGATTGATACCCGTGACGATAGCGATGCGCGAGACGGTGGGTGGCTTGTTTTCAATGCCGAAATCTGCTTCGGCCACGTCGACATAAGTCTGCTTGGCCCAATTGCAGAATTCGGCATGTGACACCCCATGCCGCAACAGCAGCCGCACCAACGGTTTCAGTACGCGAGTTACAGCTTTTTGCAGGGGTTGGTGCATCTGGATGTTGGCAACTGAGTTCCGCGTATTCTAAATACCTATCGGGATCAAGAACGTGCCGCCGAACTCATCACTGATTCACATTGGGATAATATTCCCATCTTATCAGGGATTGATCACCGCCACACATTTGCCTACCCTCGAGCTGCAGCAGTTGTGGACACCCACAAACTGCGATCAGGCTTTCCAATCACTCAAATACCCAGGAAACACGCACCCTATGGCAAATTCTCAGGCAAAGCACCACATGCCAGCGGACGGCTGCTGGATTAATCTGTTTGATCCTATCGTGGCTGAACTCGTCGGAAACTGTGGCTACGGCTACGCGATGATCGACATGGAGCACAGCCCGTCCAGTCTGGATAACGCGCTACCGGTCATTCGGGCGGTTCAGGCCGCTGGTGCAAAAGCCATTGTACGAGTACCGGACAAGCAGCCGGAATGGATAGGTCGATTGATGGACATGGGAGCCGACGGTGTAATGGTGCCTATGGTCAACAGCGGTGAGGAAGCGCTCGTTTTGGCAAATGCTGCGGTCTATGCTCCACAAGGTACTCGCGGCATGGCAGCCAGTATTGTCCGGGCGACTGGCTATGGAATGCACACGTCGGATTATCTGGCTAACTATCGTCGGAATTTTCTGTTGATGGTGCAGATCGAAACGGGGGCCGCTGTCGAGGCGGTAGAGGCTATTGCCAATACCGATGGCGTTGACGCGCTCTTTATTGGTCCTTTTGATCTGGCCGGTAGTCTTGGCCACCTTGCAAGCCCCGATCATCCAGATGTACAAGGTGCGATCAAATCGGTCATGGCAACCATGAAGGCGAGTGGTAAGTCATTGTCGACACTGACGACACCTAACGCCAACAGCGAGACGCTGTTTCAAGCCGGATTTGATCTGGTATTCAGTGGCAGTGATATTGGCATGCTGCGCGAAGCAATGTCAGCGGATGTCGGGAATAACCGGCGTTTTCTTTAGAGGCTTTTGGGCAGCAGGTATAAATCGGTAAAAGTCGGCTTGCCGTCAATGCAGGCGTCGCCATCCAGGGACACGGTGATGACTACAGAATCGGAGCTCAGCATGGCGGAGAGGGCAACGGTTTCGATTTCTTCCTGACGATTGATGTCGTCAAAGCTGCCGGTATCGACCCTGAGGATGGTGCCGCGACAGGCAGCGGGCCCCACTTCCCGGCCACCGATGTGCACGGTCAGAATGTCACGTCCGTCAACCGTGCCACGTTGGACTTCCTTGAGCTGAGTAGCAATGGAAATCTGGGCGACAGACGACGTTGCGCTGCCAGCGAATGATGCCAGAGCGGCAATCAGTAAATACTTCTGTCGATGATTGACCGACATTCTCACAAGGTGCAACTCCCCAACACTAAGCTTTCTGTTTTGAAAGTCTGGACTGTGATCGCAACTAAAACAACCTCAAGTATTGAGCCTAGCGGCGACAAAACTATCCGTCTTTACATTACATCTGATCTTGTTGCCATTAAACAACACATCTTTAACAAGAAACTTCCGGGCTTTCGGCTGCTCTTGTAGCTAACCGCAGAGTTGCGTGTGATCTGCGCAACATTTTGCTAGTTTACATTACTGATGTGTTAGGTTGCTACGCCTATCCTTTGACGTATCTAGTGGACGCCAATGATGCACTTAAGCTACATTAGTTGTGTCAAGGCGGCACAGGTCACCCGGTGGGCCGCTTGAAACCCTGAATCTGGGCGAAAATTTCAACAATATTTTTTGAGAGAGGATTTTCTATGTCACGTCGTCATTTTCTGAAAACCGGTGCTGGAGCCGCCGCTGGCGCTGCTGTCGCTGGCACGGGGCTGATTACCTCTGCACCGGCTATTTCACAAGGTCGCGAGAAGCTGGTT
>CALDSR010000050.1 GCA_937924505.1 uncultured Granulosicoccus sp.
AGGCGTTGTTGGGCGTGAGCACCTGCCAAACTCTTTCGAACGCTAACAGCACCGAGAATGAATACCGCACCGACGACAAGCAAGGTGACGATAGTCAACGGAACCAGCAAACCAGCCCAGACACCGACGGTAACCGTGTCAAGATCAAGCACCAGTGGTAACAACGCCAGATAAAAAGCGATGGTTTTAGGATTTCCAATGGTAATCGCAAGCCCGGATACGGCCGCAGAAATGAGGTCCTTTCGTCGTGGCGTGTTACCCACCATGTCTTGACGATCTGCCGCCCAGAATTGCCAGGCAAGAAAAAGTAAATAGACAATTGCGGCATAGCGAATGACAACGAAGAATCCGTGAAAGTGTTGGGCAATAAGCGAAAGACCGAACACAGCAAACGATAGGTACAACAAATCACCGACGATCAATCCCGCTAACATGCAAAAACCGGCTAGTGCACCGCTGCCAACACTGCGTGCAACCAGTGCAGTCATGCCGGGCCCAGGAATGGCGGCAGCGATACCGAGTGCGACTATATAGGCAAGCAAATCTGCCGCACTAATCATGTTTTGTTCCTCGACGATTGATTCGGGCCACTATCTGGACGCGAAACTGCAGAGCGCGCCTCTTGACGGTCCTTGCGTTCCATATAGGCCACAGCCAACTTGATGCCGACTCGATGAAATCGGTGGAAGGGATACGCTTTGATACCCGTCACGGGAATCGGCATGTCTGCATCCCCCTTCCCCATAATGCGCTCAGCCAACAATCGCCCCATCACGCTGGCAAGCGCGACACCGCGTCCATTATAGCCAAGCCCTGCGATAACACCCGGCATCGGTTCATGCACATGGGGAAGATGATCCCGAGTAACGGCAATATGTCCGCCCCACACGTACTCCAGTGTCAAATCGGGAAATTGCGGATAAACCGCACGCAAACCTCGGATCAACCTCTGATGCTCGGAAAGTCCGGGCGACTCGCCCTTGGTACCCGCACTACCGAAAACCAGCCGACCATCACCTGTCTTGCGAAAGTAGTAGATCACCCGTCTGGTGTCCGCCATGGTGCAACGACTGGGCAGTATTACCTCGGCTTCTTCGTCCGACAAGGGACGGGTTGCGCTTTGCAGGCTGACAACCGGAACAATCGACTCGCTAAGCCCGGGAATCAGTTTGCCAGAGTAACCGTTTGTCCCAACGATGACTTTGTTTGCCCTTACCGATCCACCGGGTGTTCTGATCGCCCAGCGATCAGCGCGCGGTTGAAGCAACTCAACCTCACTATGTGTGTGGATGACGGCACCCGCCTTTTGTGCGGCGCGGGCAAGCCCGCGCGCGTAGGACAACGGTTGCACAGATCCGCCACTTGGCGCAAACCACGCTCGCTCATAAAGACGGCTGCCAGACATACGGGCCAGTTCTTCTCCCTCGAGCATTTGCAGTGACGCCCCGGCGACATTCCAGCCATCGAACATCGCATCAAAAGCCTTGCTGGCCGCCGGGCCGTGCAAGCCGCGTATCCAGCCATTCTGCTCTGCATCACAATCAATATCATGTGCGGACACCAGCGAAAAAACTTCATCCGCTGATTGAATCGTCACCGCGGTAAATTTTTCGGCGATGTCGGGCGCGCCATTTGCCCGCCAGTGCCGCGCTATCGTTTCCGGCGACTCATGCCCGATCGGATTAACTTGTCCGCCATTTCGGCCAGACGCGCCCCAACCTATATCTCCGGCATCAAGCACCACCACACGGATACCCGCCTCAGCGAGAACCAGCGATGCCCGCAACCCGGTAAACCCTGCACCAATGATGGCAACATCACAGTCAATATCAGCCGACAGAGGTGTCGTAATCGGCGGGGCCACGGCAGTCGCGGCCCAAAGGGAATCTGGAAGCACTCTTGGTGTCGTAGGTGACATGGGCAAATCAATTACCGTATCACATGGGTTTCGGTCGACCAAGAATGCCAGAATATGGCGCACGACGTGTTAGCTGTAAATGGTGCTTGCCTGGAGCTTGAAAAAGCCCGGGAATCATATATGTTCCCCTTCTCTTGATGGAAATAGATCATGGCGATGAAAGAGAGTGACGACGGAGTGGTAGTGGACGTCGATGATGGCTCTGAAGAAGAGTCTCTGAGTAACGCCAAGACCAATCTGGTGCTACCTGACCAGAATCTGCCCGACAAGCTTCTGTTGTTGCCGATTTTCGAGCGCCCCTTCTTTCCCGCTCAAGTTCAACCGCTGGTGATCGATGAAGACCCGTGGGAAGAAACCTTCGCCCGATTGGCGAAGATGGATCAACATATTCTTGGTCTCTGTTATGCCGGAGACCAGGATGATGAGGCAAAGGCATCATCAAGCGATTTTGCCGACACCGGGTGCGTGGTACGTCTGCACAATGTTGTCCGTGGCAATGGCAAGATCCAGTTTATCGCTCAGGGTATGCAACGTTTTCGCATTGATAGCTGGCTAAGCAAGGAAGCACCGTTCGCTGCCAAAGTGTCCTATCCAGCAGAGCGCACGGGTAATACACCAGAGATCAAGGCCTATGCCATGGCTCTGATTCAGGCAATCAAGGAATTGATTCCACTGAATCCCTTGTACAACGAAGAGCTCAAGAACTTCCTGAATCATTTCAATTTGAATGACCCATCGCCGTTGGCAGACTTTGCCGCTGCCATCACCACAGCACACGGCCCGGACCTGCAACTGATTCTGGATACACTGCAGCTACAAAAGCGCATGGAACGTGTGCTGGTCTTGCTGCACAAGGAACTGGAAGTTGCGCGCCTGCAAGCGGAAATCCGCTCCGAAGTCGAGCAAAAGATGTCCAAACACCAAAGAGAATTCTTTTTGCGTGAAGAGCTCAAAATCATTCAGCGTGAGCTCGGCATTGCCAAAGATGACAAAACCTCGGATATCGATGAATTTGTCGCTCGCATGGAAACGCGCGACCCGCCCGAGCATGTCGTGAAACGGTTCAATGACGAAATCAACAAAATGTCAGTACTCGAGACTGGCTCGCCCGAATATGGCGTGACACGAAATTACGTTGATTGGCTTAGCTCTGTCCCCTGGGGTAGCTACTCCAAGGACAAACTGTCCTTGCGATCAGCCAAACAAATTCTCAACCGCGACCATGCTGGCCTGACAGACATCAAGGAACGCATCCTGGAATTTCTTGCGATGGGTTCCTTCCGCGGTGAAATTGGCGGCTCGATCCTCCTCTTTGTGGGCCCGCCAGGCGTTGGCAAGACATCTATCGGCAAGTCAATCGCCGAGTGCCTCGGACGCAAATTCTATCGCTTCAGTGTTGGTGGCATGCGTGATGAGGCAGAAATCAAAGGTCATCGCCGTACCTACATCGGCGCCATGCCCGGCAAGCTTGTGCAAGCCTTGAAGGATGTTGACGTATCCAATCCGGTCATCATGCTCGACGAAATCGACAAGATGGGTGCATCCTATCAAGGTGATCCAGCCTCAGCGATGCTGGAGGTGCTGGACCCCGAACAAAACAGTGAGTTTCTGGATCACTATCTGGATGTTCGCGTAGATCTGTCAAAGGTTCTGTTTGTATGCACAGCCAACCAGCTCGACACGATTCCGCGTCCCCTGCTTGATCGCATGGATATCATCAGACTCGGTGGCTACATCGCCAGCGAGAAACTCGACATTGCCAAACAACACCTGTGGCCTCGCTTGCTTGAGCGCAACAAGGTCAAGCCGAGCCAGGTCAAGATTTCCGATTCGGCTATCAAGGAATTGATCGAAGGCTATGCCCGTGAAGCCGGGGTCCGCAGTCTGGAAAAATTGCTGCACCGCGTGTTACGCAAAAGCATCGTGCAACTGCTCGGCAAAGCCACGAAGGTCAGTATCAGTGGACGTAATCTCAAGGACTACGTCGGCGAACCCTACTTTCGGGCCGAAAAGCAATTGGGTGGCGTTGGTGTCATCACCGGGCTGGCCTGGACGGCAATGGGCGGCGCGACACTACCGATTGAGGCGACTCGCGTCCACGGTGAAGATCGCAACTTAAGACTGACTGGACAACTCGGCAAGGTCATGAACGAATCTGCGCAAATCGCACACAGCTATGCCACGACAAATGCCAAACGCTTTGGCGTGAAGGATGATTGGTTTTTGAAAAACAGTCTGCATCTGCATGTTCCCGAGGGTGCAACGCCGAAGGACGGACCCAGCGCAGGCATCAGCATGACCAGTGCACTGTTTTCACTGGCATTGAAAAAAAGCGTGCGCAAGTCAATTGCCATGACCGGCGAAATTACATTAACCGGTGAAGTATTGCCGGTTGGCGGCATTCGCGAGAAACTGATAGCCGCACAACGAATAGGCATAAAAGAAGTCATACTGCCTGAAGGCAATCGCCGCGATGTTGGCGAACTACCCAAACATATCACCAAGGGGTTGAAGATTCACCACGCCAGCCGTTACGACGATGTATTCAAGGTTCTCTTCACCTGATAATCGAGACTGATGAAACGCGTCTGCCCGATGGAGGCGGACCAGCAGAACTGTCAACGTCGCCAGATGCGTTAGCGGCGTGCCGAGGGCACGCGCGGGCGAAACGTCCAGGCAAGTCGTCCAGTGATATCCGGTGTCGTATCAACAGCGGCATCTTCACTGAATGACACTTCGATCGTGTGATAGCTGCCGATTAGCCAGCGTAAACCAAAGCTGACAGACACAGCGGGATTACCAAGCTCGCGCAACTGACTTTCATAAAATGGCGTGTGCCAATCAAACTGTGCCAGCACTCGAAGATTCTGCCTGGCGATGAACTGTGTACCGAGCGAGCCATACGCTGCGATTGAACGTTGCTCAGGTAGCTCACTATTACGTCCGATCAACAACACACCAACGGTCGTGCCTAGCCGCCATCGCTCTGCGAGGCGCCAGACCGGCGATTGCCAGTCCGCGTACAAATCGAAACGACCACTTCCCTGCAAGGATGACACTGAACCGGTGGGCAGCTTGATGCCCATACGTACAATCGGCTCGGTTTTTCCGGAATCGGTTTGTGCGAAACAACCGATAAAGCGCTGTATGGAAAGCTGGATATCTCCAAGTCCTGACTGACTTGAGCTGACGCCACGCACTTCGCCGTTGGCGTCGGTATAGCTGTAATTCAAATCGTCGAAGGGAGCCTCGTCGCGGTTCGCATCAGGCAAGCCAAAAAAACCATGCCAGTCGTCAATAGCGCGATCAAACACGCCACCGTTATGAAAAATCAGGGGCAAGACTGCCTCGCCTTGCCAGCACGGTGCCAAAATTTGCCGGTGGCGTACAACTAGCTCGGATGATTCACCATCGAGTAGCAATCGCTCATCGGCCGTCTCCCCACCCATGAATTGGTTATTGTGCTCCAGCGCAAACTGCCATTCCAGCGTCTGAACGGCACGGGCCGCTGGCGTCGGAAGACCAATTAATGAATTAAGCGTGTGTTGTGAACGATGCGTCAGCAATGCCACATCATCACCCCGATCGGCAAATGCGGGTACCGATGCACACAGGTATATGGCGAGCGCACGCGGTGCAACGGAACAACAACGAAAAGGATCAGGCAACATGCTGGAAAACAAGCCAGTTTGAATCAGATTTTTTTACCAATTTCATCGCGCATGCGTTGTGCGCTTCGCTGTGCGTTTGAGGACGCTGGAGTGATTGCCAATACCTGTTCGAAAGCCTGTAAGGCTGCTTCAAAATTGCCTTGACGCATGAAGATCAGCCCAAGTCCTGAAATCGCACCAAAATGACGTGGTTCGAGGATAAGCGTTTCGCGGATATCATTAACTGATGCATCACTATTGCCCATCAGGTAGTGCACGGTCGCGCGCTTGTTCCATGCTTCTGAGAAATCAGGATTTGAATCCACCAACTGATTACATAGCGCGAGCGCAAGATCCAGCTCACCCGCTTGCATGGCCAACGTCAACTGAGACATAAGAGCTGCGGCACCCTCATCAGGAGCTTGCAGCCATAGTTGCCAGATGCGAGATTCAAGATCAGAAGCCGCGGTTTGATTTTCGGCGCTGCGAAGTTGTTCGAACAGCGCCGGTAGCTCGGAAGCGGTCTGATCAGCTGTTGCCAGACCGACAACCATCATCAAGCCTGCAAAGGTAGATACCAGAGAGGCCCGCCATGATAGTTGTCTGACCATATTAGTTCTCGCTCAGTGGCTCCGACCCGTGGATCATGTTAGCGATAATAGTCGCTTCGCGATACCCTGGAATGCGTTCACCACTATCGAGATACATGAGCGGTGTGCCACGGAGTCCTACACGCTCTGCCAGCGCAACATGAGACTCGATAGGATTGTCACACGACTTCGCGACGATCTTGCCACCGGCCTTTGCCCGCGTCATGGCGGCTTGCGGATCATCAGCGCACCAGACACTTTCCAGATCCTTATGACCCTGCGAACCAAGACCCGCTCGCGGAAACAACAAGTAACGAACCCGGACGCCCTCTTCCATCAAGGTATCGATCTCCGCATGCAGGCGTCTGCAAAAGCCACAACTGATATCAGTAAATATGGTCAGTGAACGATCGGATTCGGTAGGTGGCTCATAGATGAGCATATTTTCTTCACCCATTTCCGCGAACATGCCAAAGTGGAGTATTCCGAGGCGTGCTTCAGTCAGGTTTTGACGATTACTCAGCTGTATCAGACTGCCATCAAGCAAATACTCGCCAGTCCTGTTGATGTAGTACAACTGTCCGTCTGCAATGAGCTCGTACAGACCATCAACCGGAGTCTCAGTGACGCTTGAAATTGGCACTCCAGGCAACAACGCCTCGATATTCTCGCGTAAATCACCAAGCTCATCCGCCGAAGCTGACAAAGCCGAAAAAGTCAGGACAAGAAATAGTCCGAGCATCGAAAGTCGCTTCATAGACCTTGGTTTTCCGAGATAGGTTTTGTTTTGTAAGGACATTATGTTGATAAGTTCCTGAATTTGGCAACGATATGCAGAAATTTTCACATTTACCCTCTGGGATGATGCGATTTATGCAACGCCTTCAAGCGCTCGCGGGCCACATGAGTATAAATCTGGGTAGTCGACAAGTCTGAATGACCAAGCAACAGTTGCACCACACGCAAATCTGCATCGTGATTAACCAGGTGTGTGGCAAAAGCATGACGCAAGGTATGCGGCGAAAGACTCGACTTTATGCCGGCAGTACGCCCATGGAGCTTGATTCTGTGCCAGAAGGTTTGACGCGTCATGACTTTGCCACGCTGTGAAAGAAACAGAGTGTCATTGGCTGTTCCGATCAAAGTGGGCCGCGCCGTTTTTTGGTAGCGCTTGATCCAGTCAATAGCGACATCACCCATCGGAACCAAACGTTCCTTGTTGCCCTTGCCCCACACTCGCAAAACACCCTGCGACAGATTGATTTGGTCAACGGTAAGCCCAACGAGCTCGGATACACGAAGGCCACAACCATAGAGACATTCCAGCATGGCCCGGTCACGCAAGCCCAGATCGGTTTCAACATCCGGGGCTGCGAGTAGGGATTTGACTTCCGATTCAGTCAGGCTTGTTGGTAATGGCCGCCCCGTTCCGGGAGAACTGATCTGACGGGTTGGATCGTGAGCTATCTCACCTTCTCGCACCATCCAGATATAAAACCTGCGCAATGCAGACAAAGAACGAGCAGCAGACCGTGATGAGGTGCCACCGGAAACACGCTGCGCGAGATAAGCCATGACATCGCTGCGATCGACCGAATCGAGTCGCTTGTCAGCCGGAACAAGACCACGGGCGAAGCCTTTGAGATCGGTCTGATAAGCGGAGATGGTATTGGATGATAATCCACGCTCGATCAACTGACTGTCCGCGAACCGACGTAACAGTTTGCTGTTTTCAGGCGACAAAGGCACAACGCTTTTTACGCGTTTATCCGCCTTTGCTGACTGCTTGGCGTTAGCATGTACTGATCCCATAGACTGTCAAGGATACACAGGATGTCAGAAAGTGCATCGTTACCAGATGCCGATCCCACAGCCCTGACGATAGACGCCGCTCGCGCGGCCATACTCAGAGCGTTGACGCCAAGCAGCAGAACGGTTCGAATCCCGACTGCCGAAGCGCTTGGTCGGATTCTCGCGACTGATGTTGAATCACCCGTAGACGTGCCCCCTTTTCGCGCCTCGGCAATGGACGGCTATGCATTGCGATTTGCGGAACACAAGACCTTGCTCCGTATCTCTGGTGCATCATTGGCAGGACATCCCGAGGCGGACAGTTTCCCCCCGGAATGCTGTGTTCGTGTGACAACCGGCGCGCGTGTCCCGGATGATGCAGACACGGTCGTGCAACAGGAAAACGTTGAGATTCAAGACAATCACGTGCGCGTTATCAAAACCCCTGAAAAAGGGCTGCACGTTCGTGTCGCCGGCAGTGATTCAGCTAAAGGTCGCCGGTTATTGAACCATGGCGCCCGCTTGGGAAGCGCCGAGCTCGCAGTGCTGGCCGCACACGGCATCGCTGAATTATTGGTGTTTGAAAAACTCAAGGTTGGCGTATTTTCCACCGGTGACGAGCTTGTCACTGTCAAAGAGACTCCTCGCAAGGGTCAGATATTCAATGCGAATGGACAGTTGCTTGAATCATTGCTCCACAGTGAAGCAATTTCTGTCGTTGATCTGGGCATTGTCGCGGATACACCCGAGGCCCTGAGAGCAATGCTCGAATCATCGAAAGACTGTGACGTTCTGGTATCCAGCGGCGGCGTTTCGGTCGGAGACGCAGATCATGTCCGCGAGGTACTCGGCGAGAACGGCAGTGTTGATTTGTGGAAAATTGCGATGAAACCGGGTCGGCCGCTGACGTTTGGGTTTACCGGACGGCAGCAACCCTTCTTCGGATTACCCGGCAATCCGGTTTCAGCAGCCGTTACAGCGCTGCTGTTTGTGCGTCCCGCTTTGAATCACTTGCTCAACACACAGACCGCCGAACTCCCCCCTTTGCACTTGCCAGTCGTGTCAACGCTCAAGAAACTCCCTGGCCGAGTTGAGTTTCAACGCGGAATCATGAAGCAGAACCAAACAGGGGAATGGCAAGTCGACACCACCGGACTGCAGGACTCACACGTGTTGAGTTCCTTGCAAAAGGCAAACTGCTTGATTGAGCTGTCGTTGGAATCAGCGGGCGCTGATATCGGGGATACGGTTCGGGTATATCCGTACCAGTACTTCTCGCACGCTACCCTGTAAGGCCGGGAAGCGAAGACTGGGAAGCGGAAAAGAAAAAGGGGTGGCAAGCCACCCCTTTTTCAGGTCGGCAAGCCGAATTACTTCTTCTTACGACCACGAGACTTCTTTTTGGAAGCTCGCTTCTTGCCAGACGCTTTTTTCTTGCCTCTGGCCTTCTTCTTGCCGCGGGCTTTTTTCTTACCCCGGGCCTTTTTCTTGCCGCGGGCTTTTTTCTTGCCTCTGGCCTTCTTCTTACCGCGAGCCTTTTTCTTACCTGCGGCCTTTTTCTTGCCGCGGGCTTTTTTCTTGCCTCTGGCCTTTTTCTTACCCCGGGCTTTCTTCTTACCCGCGGCCTTCTTCTTGGTGGAGCGCTTTTTCTTGCTAGCGCGCTTTTTACCCGCTGCCTTCTTCTTGGTGGAGCGTTTCTTCTTACTACTCGCTTTTTTCTTACTGCTAGCTTTTTTCTTGCTAGCGCGCTTCTTCGAAGAGCGCTTTTTACCGCGAGCCTTCTTTTTTCCAGCTTTAGCAGGTTTCGCTGCTGCTGGCTTAGCTATACGAGCCATGGTCTAACTCCTGACTAATTGAGTTGAACAAACTAAAAACGGGAGCCATGACACTGGACTCCTCTGTTCTTGACGATCACGTTGGAGATTCCCTCGATGACCGGTACTGAAGATCCTGATTTTGCGAAGGCTCAGAATGACTCCCAACCACTTTCACCAAACCGGACCCCTCGCCTGCCTATCAACCAATCACAATGATCGGATCGATAAAACGGGCCAAACAAAATCGAATTTCAAACTACTCGAAATATAAAATAGCTTGCAAATCGAATGTGCGCATTGTCCACATAGTGCATAACTATTTCAACTGCAAGTTGTTACGATTTTAAATTAATTTCAATCATCATGCTTGTTTACATGTCCAATGAATCAATTTTTACTTACATTCGTACATTGAACTACACATTCAGCGTCAACTATCGCACTTGTCGTGCCGGAATTGTTTAAGACGCCTTACACCTAAATATCGCTATAAAAACCGTTAAAAACAAATACCATGCAAAACAGTTCATCCTCTTTCTCATTGTTATGTCGACGATCGCTCGCGTTTCTTTATGACAGCCTGTTACTCGTATCCGTGTTCTTTCTTGTCACTGCTATCGCTTTATCGATGAACGATGGACAAGCAATCGAACATTTTTTGTACAAGTTGTTCCTGTTCGGGATTGGATATTTGTTTTTTGACTGGTTCTGGCGACATGGCGGTCAAACACTTGGCATGCGTGCCTGGAAACTTCAATTGAAGACAGAAAATGGCAGGAAAATAACCCGTATTCAAACCTTGAATAGATACATTTCAGGGTTTCTACTATTCGGATTTACCTTGGTTTTTATTCTATTTTCGACGCGAAATGAAGCACTTCACGACCGTATTTCAAAGTCGTATATTACTTTAAAATCATAGAGTTAGAGATTATATCGAATATTCAACTTATATTTCAGAACACCACCAGTGTTCAAGTTGTTCGCAATATTCCCCATATGGCGATCAACAAAAAAACAAGCAATGGCAACAGCGCACTGATTAAAGGCGACAAACCGTTCGCAAGACCCAGTTGAGTGAGTAATTTGTTCACCAGAACATAGGCAATCCCGAGCATGATGCCGATAAATATCTTTTGACCGGCACCACCTGCTCGTTGCGATGCAAAGACAAACGGCATCGACAACATCAGCATGACAAGCGTTGCTAATGGACTGGTCACTTTTGTCCAGAATGCCAATTCGATTCGCTTGCTATCGAGCTGATTTTCGTTCAAATAACTCACTTGATCATACAAATTTTTTGCTGAAAGACTCTCTGGAGAAATTGAAAGGCTTTTCAGAACGTTGGCACTGACAAGGCTTGGGATGTCATTTTTTTCACCATCTTCCGACGATGTGACAAAATTTCGACGCGCAAGCGCTTGCCAACTGATCTTGTCTATTTGTTCGGTAACAGGCACATCGTTTTCAAAACGAGTCAGCTGAACATCTTCAAGGTGCCAATCGACCTCTTCACGCTGCGCCCTTTTCGCATGAATGGCTGTTGCGAGTTTTCGTCCCTCAAAATGATGAACATTGATATCGAGTAACGTGAAATCCGGCATGACGGTAGAAATATGCACAAATCTGCCGGATGACTTGAACCATAAGCCATTTCCACCTTTAACCGACAAACGCCGTTCAAGCGATGTCAAGCGTAGCTCTTCGGCAATCTGTTCTGCACGAGGCATGATGGTTTCACCAACAAGCGCTATAAGCAGCATCAACGCAACACCGATGAGGCTCACGGCACGAATTATTCTCCCCGTGGAGACCCCTGCAGCCCGCATGACTGTCAGCTCACTATTACTGGCAAGCGCGCCAAGACCGAGCAAACTGCCGAGCAAAACAGCAGGTGCGAACAATAGATACGCCTTTCCTGGCATCGTTAGAAACACATACTGAGCGGCGGTAATCACGCCGTAATTGCCTTTGCCGACGTCATCAAGCTCGCTGATGAACGCAAATATGCTGGCCAATGCGACCAATGTCATCAACACCAGTAAACTTGTTGTCAGGATTGAGCGAGCGATATACCGGTCAAGCGTTAAAAACATCAGTTGCTCACCTGCCGTTGTGCCAGAAACCATCGCCAGCCGACGCGACGAATCAACAGCCAGACGATCAACAGGAACACGAGAAAGTGCACCGGCCATAAACCAATCCATGCTGGCATACTGCCTGCGGCGATCCACTTTCTGGCCAACACCAGGAGATTCGCGTAGGGGATATAGATAAGGATAGCGACAGCAATTTTGCCAAAGCGCCCTTCACGCGGAGACGTATAACTCAAAGGCACAGCCAATAGCGCCAACAAAAGCGCCGCAAGTGGTATTGATACCCGCCATTGCAACTCCGCCTGATCCGCGGTATCCCCTGTGTTCAGCAACTGTGAAAAGAGTTTCGCCTTGGTACGTAAACGCGGCTCACTGGATTCTTCCTTGGGCCGGAGCACGCCTTGACGTTTGAATTCAGTAATGGTGTACGCCGCCTCACCGGGATTCCCGATACTCGTCTGGCCATCGGTAAATATCAGATACTCGTCGCCGGTTTTGTCATCTATCTGGTAGGTCGCCAGTCGCGCCGTGTCGATCGCTGGCAACTGGTTTTCCTTCTGCCGACGCATGAACACATCAGTAAATTGCGTGCCGGTCCCATTACTCTCGTGAACAAAAAATACGGTCTCACCATTGCTGGACTCGATGAACTTGCCAGGCGTCAAGAGGGATAGTGCAGATTGCTCTCGAATAGTTTGCTTGAGTGTCTGTTCATAACGAGCAGCCCATGGCGAAGCGAATATGGTCAGGGTTGTTATCAGGACCACGCCAATCAGACCGACCACAGCAGTCGGACGTAATAGATCCTTCCAACCGATGCCGCATGCATGCATCACGGCCATTTCATTATCGCGATAGAAACGACCGTGGGCGAGCAAAATACCGAGATACAGGCCGAGCGGAATCAACGTCACGAGCAAACTGACCGATTTCACCCCCACCAACACCAGCAAGGTGTCAGGCGTAATCGCACCGTCGGTTACGCTGCTCAGACTACGCGCCAGCACATTACCAATCATGATGACCAACAGCACGATCAGCACGGCTGCGAAGGTCACCAACATCTCCTTCATAAGGTAACGGTCAAGAATGCGCACGAGACACGGTCTTCTAGAAATTCTATGAAACAGCGACAGTTGTTTGAACGAAAACAACTCGGATCCTTCAATTTAGCATTGGTGACGCTGTCGCACCAGTTCACTACACTGTTCTTCACTGAAACTGGAGCTTGATGTCGTGAAAATCAACGTAGTCAGTCGAGAGCCAACGACTCTCAAAAACGCCTGTCGAATTATCGGTGTCTTCGAGGATGGCAAACTTGTTGGTTCGGCAGCTGCCATCGACAAGGCCAGTGGTGGCAGTATCCGAAAGCTGATCGATCGTGGCGACTTTGTGGGTGAACTTGGCCAGAACGCTCTGCTGCACGATGTCAAAGGTGCTAAGACAGAACGGGTGTTACTCGTCGGATTTGGCCGGCGAACAGCTCTGAACCCCAACAAATGGCGAACGGCAGTCGAGGCGATGGCCAAGACCCTGCTTGACACGAAAGCCTCCTCTGCCCTCACCGACATTCCCTTTGCAGTTGACTGCAAGGGACTCAAGCCATCGGAAGCTTGTGAACAACTGTGCCGACTGTTGTATGCAGCGAGTTATCGCTTTACCGGGCATTCGCGTCAAAAACAGGCATCGGCTCCAACCTTGGAGCAATTGTCGATAGTCGCGCCGAGCAAACACAAAAGTTCCGCAGAGCGTTCAGCACTACACGGTCTTGCCACCGCTCAGGGCATGGCTTTGACCCGCGATCTGGGCAACCTTGCCCCGAATATCTGTACACCTCTTTATCTCGAATCGATTGCCCTGGAACTAGACGCAAAATTTGACAAGATCAACGCGAGCGCACTCAATGAAGATGATATGGCAAAGCTTGGTATGGGTGCCTTCCTCGCCGTTTCCAACGGTAGCGATCAGCCAGGACGATTGGTGATCATGCAGTATCAAGGCCGTAAAAAATCAGGCAAACCGATCGTGCTCGTAGGCAAGGGAATCACATTCGATACAGGCGGAATCTCCATAAAACCTTCAGACAGCATGGACGAAATGAAATTCGACATGTGTGGCGCAGCCACCGTTTTTGGGGTGATGCAAGCTGTCGCAACCCTTGATCTGGATATCAACGTTATAGGCGTGGTAGCGGCGGCCGAAAACATGCCCGACGGCAAGGCCTGTCGTCCCGGCGATGTCGTCACAACCTTGTCGGGACAAAGCGTGGAAATTCTGAATACCGATGCTGAGGGGCGACTGGTCCTGTGTGACACCTTGACCTACGTGGAGAAATTCAAGCCCGCCGTCGTTATCGACATGGCCACCTTGACCGGTGCCTGCATTATCGCTCTCGGGCATGTGGCCAGCGCACTGCTTGGCAATAACGAAAAAATTATTCAGGAATTGCTTGGCGCGGGTGAAGCGTCTGGAGATCGTGCCTGGCAATTGCCACTATGGGATGAATATCAACAACAGCTCGATTCCAATTTTGCCGACATGGGCAACATCGGTGGGCGGCCAGCGGGTACCATCACAGCAGCGTGCTTTCTGTCCCGCTTTGCCGAAAAGTACCCGTGGGCACATCTGGATATCGCGGGCGTCGCATCGCATTCCGGCAAGGATAAGGGCGCGAGTGGGCGTCCCGTGCCGATGCTGATGCATTTCCTTTGTAAACGAGCTGATAAATGACGCGAATCGATTTCTATGTACTGCGCGGCAAGGACCCTGTCGCTCGCTATGAACTGATAGCAAAGCTCAGTGAAAAAGCCGCTGGACGCAAACAGAACGTATTTGTGTTCAGTGAGGATAAGGATGAACTTGCAAACCTCGACGAGATCTTGTGGAATTTTCGCGCGGTCAGCTTCGTGCCGCATGCACGCATTGATGACCCGGTGTCGAGCTTGATCGATACCGATCCGGTACAGCTCTCTTCATCCGAGCCTGGATTCGATCGACAGGTCTTGATCAACCTCTCCGCAAAGGTGCCACCGTTTTTCAGCCGCTTCGAACGAACCCTGGAAGTCGTCAACGATGATCCGAGCGTGCGTGATCCGGGCCGCGACCGCTATCGCTTCTACCAGCAGCGGGGATACCCGCTGAAGCACCACAAAATGTAGCTTCTATACTCTTGTCCATGACGGCGCTTGCAGCGCTTCGACCCTTGCCGTCGTGGGAGACTAATAAGATGAGCTATGACGATGAAGATCTACCCGTCCTGAACGACGTGGTCAGAACTGGCAATGAATCGATCATCCAATCAACCCGCCTTGAGCTCGAAGTTGAAGGCGAAATCGAATCACTGCAAAACGCAACGGTAGAATTCGATCTCCCCGCACATCTGCAACTTGGCGTTCAAGCAGACGAAGCAAGCGACATAACTGACCTCGATATTGCGAACGCTCCCACGATGGAACTGGGGACCAGTCTTGAAGAAATCGAAGGTGCCTTGATCGCCGATCTCGACGTACAACAGAGCGTCGACGATGAGCTTGAATTGCTGATTGACGATATTGTTGACAGACACGTCACAAGTTTGCGCCGCGACTTGCGCGCATTACTCGAAAGAGCAAGTCGCCTGCGACCATAGGCAGTTCCCCGGATAGGCAGTACACTTAGACGTATGGAAAAAACATACGACCCAAGTGCGATAGAAGAGCGCTGGTACAACACCTGGGAAGAGAGTGGCTATTTTGCTCCCCGTGGTGACGGTGACCCTTACTGCATCATGATCCCGCCACCCAATGTGACGGGGACCTTACATATGGGTCATGCGTTTCAGGACACCATCATGGACACCTTGATTCGCTACCACAGGATGCTTGGCGACAAGACCCTATGGCAACCGGGCTGTGATCATGCCGGTATCGCCACGCAAATGCTGGTGGAACGACAGCTGAATCGTGAAGGTAAAACACGTCACGATCTCGGTCGTGACGCGTTTATCGAAAAAGTGTGGGAATGGAAGGAAGAATCGGGCGGCACTATCACTCGCCAGCTACGGCGCCTCGGCGCCTCGCCTGATTGGTCGCGTGAACGCTTTACGATGGATGAAGGCATGTCGGCAGCCGTGTCAGACGTCTTTGTTCGTCTGTTCAACGAGGGTCTCATCTATCGCGGCAAGCGTCTTGTCAATTGGGATCCGGTTCTGCATACCGCACTGTCTGATCTCGAAGTGCTCAGTGAGGAGGAAAACGGTTCCCTCTGGCACTTCAAATATCCGCTGAGTGACGGCAGCGGTTCGCTCACCGTCGCGACCACTCGACCAGAAACCATGCTCGGTGACACCGCAGTAGCGGTACATCCGGATGATGAACGGTTCTCTGCCCTCGTCGGAAACACCATCGACCTGCCACTGGTGGGACGGCAGATTCCTATCGTCGCCGACGACTATGTCGATCCCGAGTTCGGTTCGGGTTGCGTAAAAATCACCCCCGCCCACGATTTCAATGACTATGCATTGGGTCAGCGACATGATCTGGAAATCATCAACGTACTGACCGATGATGCTGCGATGAATGACAACGTGCCGGAGCCCTATCGTGGCCTCGACCGCTACGAGGCGCGCAAACGCGTCGTCGCTGATCTCGACGCACTTGGTTTTCTTGCCGAAATCAAACCGCACAAGCTCATGGTCCCACGTGGAGACCGTTCAAACGCGGTGGTTGAACCCTATCTGACCGATCAGTGGTACGTCGATCTGACGCGTGACGTACAGGAAGATGGTCGACCCGGTGGCCACACCGCGATTATCCAGCCGTCGCTGGATGCAGTCGCCAAAGGTGACATCCGCTTCGTACCAGGGAACTGGAGCCGAACGTACAACCAATGGCTCGAGAATATTGAAGACTGGTGTATCAGTCGTCAGATTTGGTGGGGCCACCGTATACCGGCCTGGTATGACGACGCCGGCAATGTCTATGTGGGCAAAGACGAACAAGCCGTTCGCGCGCAGCATGACCTGGATGCAAGCACTCGTTTACGCCAGGACGATGATGTTCTCGACACATGGTTCTCCTCTGCCCTTTGGCCATTTTCGACCCTTGGCTGGCCGGAGAAAACGGACGCCTTGAAAACCTTTTACCCGGGCTCGGTCCTGGTCACAGGCTTTGACATCATCTTTTTCTGGGTGGCCCGCATGATCATGTTCGGCACCCGGTTCATGGATGGCGAAGTGCCATTCCGTGATGTATACATCCATGGTCTGGTACGGGATGCCAGTGGTCAGAAAATGTCCAAATCCAAGGGCAATGTGCTCGATCCACTCGACATCATTGATGGTATTGAACTCGAAGCACTGGTGACAAAACGCACCAGCAATCTGATGCAGGACCACAAGAGCTCTGCAATAGAAAAGCAAACGCGCCAGGAATTCCCGGACGGTATCCCGGGCTATGGAACCGATGCACTGCGCTTCACCTTTGCGTCTCTGGCCTCCAATGGCCGCGATGTGCGTTTTGACCTGAAACGGGTCGAAGGCTACCGAAATTTCTGCAACAAGCTGTACAACGCCACGCGTTATGTACTGATGAACACGCAAGATATCGAGGGCGGATTCAATCCAGATGATGTCCCTGAGCAACGCAACACAGCCGACAATTGGATTGTAAGCCGCCTGCAAGAAACCGAAGCGCAAGTCGCTGAACACATTAACGAGTATCGCTTCGACCTCGCTGCCAACGCTTTATACGAATTCATCTGGAACGAGTACTGTGATTGGTACGTCGAGCTGGCCAAACCGATTCTCAACGGCGATACCAGTCCGGCACAGAAACAAGCAACACGTGTAACCCTGCTTAGGGTACTCGAAGCCACGCTCCGCCTCGCGCACCCGATGATGCCGTTCATCACTGAAGAACTCTGGCAGCAAGTAGCACCGCTCGCAGGCAAAAGCGGACCAAGCATTTCACTGCAAGCCTACCCCATCAGCGACGCCAGCCGAATTGATCAACAGGCGCTCGATGACATCAATTGGGTCAAGGAAGTGGTTATGGGCGTGCGGCGTATTCGTTCCGAAATGAACATCAATCCAGGCAAGAAACTGGGCGTACTGGTCGCTGACGCAAGTAAGCTGGATCTTGAACGCCTGAAAAAACATGAGTCCCTGCTCACCTCACTGGCGCGGCTGGAATCGATCACAAAGATCGACGGCAACGAAGCGCCTGAATCAGCGATTGCCCTGGTTGATCAGATGCGCGTTCTGATTCCGATGGCAGGATTGATCGACAAGAATGCAGAACTTGCCCGCCTTGACAAGGAAGTTGATCGACTTGAAAAAGAGGTTACACGCCTGGGCGCCAAGTTAAGTAACAAGGGATTTACCGACAAAGCCCCTGCAGCGGTTGTAGCGGGTGAGCAAAAGAAGCTCGATGAGGCAAAATCATCGTTAACTCAAATGCAGGAACAGAAAGACAAAATTGCAGCGCTTTGATCGAGCAAATTCAAAAAATACAAGCAGGTTCAAGCACTCTCTACATAGAGAGTGTTTGATTGCAAGGATCGAACAACATCAAGTTGATTCCACCGATTTCAATGCGCGTTTAAGTCGGGCAACGGCATCGCCTATTCCCAAGGTATCAACATTGCCAAGTCCGATGACCAGCGCCTTACAGCGCTTCGGATCTTTCACGCGCCAGTCCAGATGTTCCAAGGGCTGGGGGCCGATACCCTGATCGGCCAAGCTGTCTGTCAACGGCGATAGGGCCACACTTTGTTTAAGTCGCAAAACCAGACTTAAACAAGCACTTGAATTTTCCACCGGAAATACGCTGTCACAATCGCCAAGAGCCGCGACAAGCTGCTTTCGGCGTTGCCCGTATACTTGCCTTGCACGTTTAAGATGCCTTGCGATTGACCCGTTATCGAGCAATTCGGCAACAGCGGCTTGCGCAATAGTGTTGTTCCCTCCCCCAATGACCCGCAAATATTGATTGGCAGCGTCAGCACAGGATTCTGGAACCACCAGCCAGGCTACCCGCACGGCCGGAAACAGGAGCTTGGAGAACGTTCCGGCGTGGAGCACCCGCGCACCGCCTGGTTCGGCAGCCAGTGCCGGACGTGGTTGAAGGCTGTCGCGAAATTCACTGTCATAGTCATCTTCAAACACGACACTACCGTGCTTTTTGGACAACAATAAAAGTTCTGTCCGACGCACAGAATTCAAAGACATACCTAGCGGATATTGAAAACAAGGGGTCAGGTAAATCAATGAAGGCCCGCGACTTTTTGATGGTGGGACGAGACCAGCCGAATCAACTTTGCAAGGAATGACATCCAGCCCATGCAGGCGAAACGCATCTACGGCACCGACATAACCAGGGCACTCAGCCCAGGCTACATCTCCGGCCTTGGTAAACATTGCCGTCGCAAGGTTGAGACTTTGGCGTGTGCTCGTTGTAACGATAATCTGTCTGGGGCTGACATATAACGACCGATAAGTCGCCAGATACCTGGCGATAGCTTCACGTGTCTCTTGCAACGATTCACGTTGATAACCTAGTTGATCGATACCTAAACGGTGCGTCTTGTCCAGTGCTTTTCGCCATTGCACTGCTGGAAACAACGAGCTGTCAGGCTCTCCTGGTGCCAGAACGCGACTCCGGCCCTGTTTGGAAAGGAACGCAGAGCACCTGTCGGACAACGGCCATCGAACAACATTAGTTGTCGATCTGGCAGCGGCAGTAACCTTGCGAGCGACACGAGTTCCTCTTCGCCCATCAGCATGCAATAAACCTTCAGCGGTCAGTTGCTCATAAACACTGATGACCGTATTCCGCCCCAGTCCTAGCAGTAACGCCATCTGTCGAGTCGATGGCAACTGACTGTCAAACGGCAGGTGTCCAAGCTCTATAGCGTCATACAACTTCAAATACAGCTGTCGAACCTTCGGCAAGGGATGATCGCCTGTCGGGCGCAGCGCATCCAACAATTCGATGCTCAGCGGTACGCATTCCTCTGACAATCGGGATGTCCGACTTTCAAGTGGCTCGTCGTCCAGGCTTTCGCGTTGTCCATTTTTCATTTTGGCTCTATCAATCTCGTCATTTTATACCTATCCAGAGGAACCAAAATGGAGCAGTCTATCAGCTGATCAATTTAATTTGAACAGCGAGGTAAATTTTGTGAACAGCCCAGCAATGCCCGAGAAAGGCGATAAAAGACGCGTCAGACAAGCACCGAAACGAGCCCGGTATGACCGCGATTCCCTGAATCAGGTACTCGATGTCTGCACGATCGGCCATGTCAGCTTCAGCGACAAAGGCTGGCCACAATCAGTCCCGACGGCTATTGCGCGCATCGGTGATTTTCTGTACTTGCACGGTCATCCGAAAAGTCGCCTATACAAAATTCTCGCAGACGGTGAACGGGTTTGCGTATCGGTTTGCCGGGTCGATGCACTTGTAAAAGCACGATCCGCTTTTCACTGTTCCATGAACTACCGAAGTGCGGTTGTGTTTGGTTGTGGTGAGCTTGTGAACGATGAGGAGAAACGCGATTTACTTGATCTGTTTACCGACAAGCTGATTCCCGGCAGCCTCAACGACTACCGCCCGCATCTTGCAAAAGAATTGAAAGGTACAGTGTTAGTACGAATCGCTCTCGATGATTTTTCGGTAAAAATCAGGACGGGTGACCCGGTGGATGACGACGAAGATTTACACTCGCCACATTGGGCCGGCATCATACCGATCGAGTCGCGATACGGCGCGCCTTTGGCCGCCGACAATCTGATTGATGACGTGCATCCGAGCAGCATGCTGTTGGCCGGTGCTAATCCTTAGCGTAGAGGGCCTGTCCTGTTTATGGGTGGTGGTGTGGCATTGCTGGCCGGTTTGGCAGACCTGAATGGCAACCGGTCGGTTCCTGCAACACTATATTGCCCAATGTAAATTTTTGTCGTGCTAACTACTACTTGCAATCAACTGCTTGCAATCAACTGCTTGCAATCACTAGTTTAACCAGCAACCACACAGCCAACAAAAACAGCAAAGTCCCGATCAACCCACCGACAATGAAATGAATCGGTTTGCCTTGCGTAAAATCACGTTCCTTGTTTTTGCTCGATTGCACGCCAATCATTGCTGCACCAACACTCTTGGCTACATTCCAGAAACCGGTACCGCTACGAGTGTTGTCGCTCTCCTTCTCCGAGCTGCACATTTTTCTGATCTTCAGAACCTAAGACCAAATTTGGCGGAGAAGGTCGTGAAATCACCGGTGCGATCGGCTTCGACAGTCAAACCCAAACCTGCATTCAATGATGCACCGATGAACATTTTTTCGAGCGTGAAATTTTCATCCTCAAGGTTCCCGAAATTTGCTTCGGCATTGGTGCGCACGACACCAACACCCCCGTAAGGCGTAAAGAACAAGAACCCTTTACTGATCGTCAATTCCAATGCCGTATTATTCAATTCAAAATCAGCTATGCCCTGCACCATACTGTAGCTGCCGCGAAGCGCAATCGCAGGCTTTAAAATACTTCCTTTAGCCAAGGAAAGGCGTAGCTCCGCGCCCACAACCGACAGATCAGTATCCGGTATTGCGCTCAGGAACGCCCCCACATCAAGACCGAAAGGCAGGCCTTTGTGCGCGTGTATCCGCGGTAAAACCAGCGCATCGGCTTCGAACGATCCGTCGCTAGCCAGATCAAAAACATCCTGATCGATTTCAGTACTGGATAATTCGAACCCAACATCGAGACCGAGTACACCGAGCGACTCGGCTGGAATCACACCTTTGTAATGAGTCGCAGCACTCAAGTTTCTAGCCAGCATCTCAAACGTACGTTGGTCGAGATTGCGCAGTGAGTCGAACGACTCGGCGTGCGTCGCAACTGGAATAAGCGAAGCGATGACGAGACTGCTTGTGAGGCTGATCGTCGTGAGACAGCGTTTGAAGATCATGTTGTTACCTGGTTGCTTGTGCCTCTGCCTCTTCAAGTGCCTGCATGCAAGCAAGCAAGTTATCTTCACAGTCAGACAGTGCCTTACGCACACCGGCTTCCTCATTGAGCAACTTGTTCAAGGCAGATTTCTGGTCTTCATTGTACATTGCCTCATCACCCAGCTTCGTTTGTATCGCAGCTAGCGCCAAACTAGTGTCATCCAGTGCGCGCTCTGCAGCACTTACCTTGCGCCTTAACGGTGCCAGCTTCTGTCGCCTGTCCGCCTCGTCACGTTTCTGCTGCTTTCTGTCCACAGCATTGTTAGCACCGCCATCAGTTGAATCAAGTGCCTGTGATGCCATCGTCTGATCATTCGTTTTGTTTGCGCGATCATTCAACCAGCGTGCATATCCATCCAGATCATCATCGAAGCTCGTCAAGGAACCGCGACTGACCAGCCATAAGGCATCAACCACAGCACGCAACATGATGCGATCGTGCGAGATAACAACAATAGCTCCTTCAAAAGACACCAGTGCATCAGCCAGCGCCTGTCGCATATCGATGTCCAGATGATTGGTCGGTTCATCGAGAAGCAAAAGATTCGGTTGCGTTTGAACGATCAGCGCAAGGCTCAAGCGCGCCCGCTCCCCACCCGACAATGTCCCGGTGGCCTGCATGGCTTGTTCACCCTGAAAACCGAAACTGCCTAGATAAGTTCTCGCGTCAGCATCACTTATTTTCGCGTCCTGTTTTTGCAGTGCCTGTAATGGGGTTAGCTCATCACGTAGTTGATCGACCTGATGCTGAGCAAAGTAACCAACCTTGAGCTTCTGCGCGGGAATACGTTTTCCGGCTTTTGCTTCAAGATCACCGACAAGTGATTTCACAAGCGTTGATTTACCTGCGCCGTTAACACCCAAAAGACCAATTCGATCACCACTATGGATGGTCAAATTGATATTCGACAAGACCGTGTGCTCGCCATAAGCCAACACGACATCCTGCAGAACGATCAGCGGGCTCGGCATGCTGGTCGGCGGCTTGAATCGAAAGGTAAACGGCGAATCAATCCGTACGGCTGATGTTTCTTCGAGACGTTCCAGCATTTTCAATCTGCTCTGCGCCTGTCGTGCCTTGGTCGCCTTGGCGCGAAATCGATCGACAAAACCCTGCAGCTCCTTACGCCTCTTTTCTGTTTTTTCATGAACCGCTTGCTGGTTCTGCATTCGTGCCGCACGCCAGACTTCAAATGCACTGTAGTTACCCGTCACATAGGACAGACTGCCCGCGGCTATATGTAATGTGTGGGTTGTCACCGAGTCGAGAAATTCTCGGTCGTGCGACACGAGTATCAATGTGCCCTTGCGTTGCTTTAACCACTGCTCAAGCCACAACACGGCATCCAGATCAAGGTGGTTGGTCGGTTCGTCGAGCAACAGAAGTTCGTTTGGGCTCATCAATGCCTGGCCGAGATTAAGGCGCATACGCCAGCCACCGGAAAATTGCTTGACTGACCATTGGTGCTGCTCATCGCTGAAACCCAATCCGTTGAGCAATGCACCGGCACGAGAACGCACCTGATAACCACCAGCCTGTTCATACTCTGCCAGAACATTTGCGTGACGCACACCATCATCGACGCTGGCCTCAATGGCTTGCTCCAAATCGCGAATTCGACGGTCCCCATCGATAATGTAATCAATGGCCGATTGATCAGACGATGGAGTCTCTTGCGCAACGTGTGTGATTTTTATTTGCTGCTGCAGCGATATAGTGCCCGTATCAGGCTCCAGAGTGCCTTGAATCATCGCGAACAAACTACTCTTGCCGCAGCCGTTAGCCCCAGTCAGACCCACTTTCTGACCGGCATGCACAACCGCATTCATGCCGCCAAACAGCATTTTCCCGTCTCGACGACAGCCCACATCAGAAAAACTCAGCATATTGATATTTTACGCTTTAACTTAAGCCCGTGGAGTCGGTTCTGTTATGATTCGGCGCATTCAGACGGGGATGATCTTCATGAATAAATCAACTCGACTTTACTTGGTTCTGGCAACCAGCTTGCTGCTTGGTAGCTGTGGTATCAACAACATTCCTACCTTTGATGAAGCTGTCAACGGTGCCTGGAGTGAAGTACAGAACACCTACAAGCGTCGGGCCGACCTCATCCCGAACCTCATCGCGACCGTTGAGGGTTTTGCTGCACAGGAAAAAGACGTACTGACCGAAATTACCGAAGCGCGAACTCGTGTAACACAAATGAACATCTCGCCCGAGTTACTCAGCGACCCGGCGGCGTTTCAACAATTTCAGCAGAATCAAGGCGCACTGACGTCTGCCTTGCAAAAATTAATGGTTGTTGTCGAAGCCTATCCGGACCTCAAATCAAATGAGAACTTTCTTGCCTTGCAGCAACAGCTCGAAGGTACCGAAAACCGGATTGCAGTAGCGCGACGTGATTACATTCAAGCCGTGCAACGATACAACACCGAGCTTCGTACCATTCCCGGTCGCTGGTGGCGCAAATTCATGTACGCCGAAATGCAACCCAAGGAAAACTTCAGCGTGTCAGAAGCCGATACCGTAAATCCAACGGTCAATTTCGGTAATTAGAAACCTTGACGCCTCGGACCGCGTCATGAGGTACGCCGTTCACTGGATACTGCTCTGCCTGCTTGGTTTGGTGAGCACCGCCGTCCCGGCTCAAACTGCGGGCAGCAGCCCCCAGGAAAGCGCAACTGTCGCAAGCCCAACTGTCGGTAGCCCAGCATCAGGCTTCCCAACACTGACCGGCCGGATTGTTGATCAGGCGCAAATTCTCGACGAGGCGACCGAAGCGAGCCTCAGCGCAAAGCTTGAGGAACACGAGGCGGCGACCAGCAACCAACTTGTTGTTGTGACTATTCCGGATCTTCAAGGTTTTGCGATTGCCGACTACGCAAACCGGCTTGGTCGTCATTGGGGTGTCGGTACCGCGGAAAAAAACAATGGCGTAATACTTTTGATCGCCCCCGAGGAGCGCAAACTGCGCATAGAGGTTGGTTACGGTCTTGAAGGCGCACTGCCCGATGCAACCGCCAGTCTGATTATTCAGCGCGAGATCTATCCTCGTTTTCGCGAATCGGACTACGCCGGCGGCGTGTCGCAAGGCGTCGACAGCATTCTTGACGCAATCGCCGGCGAGTACACCCCTTCGCCCGCACCTGCCAAGGCTGGAGACAAGTTCAATGACAAGGTCGGCGGATTCATGCCGCTGTTTTTCATTGCCGTGTTCTTCATTCCTGAACTATTACGCCGACGCGGCTTGCGCCGCATTGGCAACGCCGCTTTCCCCGCAGGTTTTATAGGATTGATGGCAACGGTTATCAGCGGCAATTTCCTGGTCGGTCTGATACTCACGTTACTTGTTTTCGCTATCGTGTTTGTGATTTATTCCAACAAACCAAGGACCCCGCATTCGCAAGGCGAGCTCAGTAAAACCGGACACCGAAGTGACTGGGTTGGAAGGCCCGGGGGTGGATTCGGTGGTGGTGGCTTCAGTGGTGGTGGCGGCAGTTTCGGTGGCGGCGGCGCCTCGGGGAGTTGGTAGCATGATCGGTCACAAGCCTTTTCTGACAGCTCCTGAAAAAGCGGCACTTGAGCAACGCATTGCCGATGCAGAAGCGAGCACGCGTGCCGAAATCATGACAGTGATTGCCCAACAAAGTGATGGCTATCGGTACATCCCTGTGTTGTGGGCCGCATTGTTTGCGCTGAGTGTCCCCGGTTTGTATTTTCTCTACAGCACGCTTGCCAACGATGGATGGATCTACCCCGGCACGGAAAACCCTGCGATCATTTACCCCATTCAGGTCCTCGCTTTTTTCGGATTAGGCATGTTGTTCCAACTACCCGCGGCACGACTCTGGATGATTCCAAATGTTGTCAAACAGCAGCGTGCCGCACGTCATGCACGTGAGCAGTTCTTCTTGCAAAATCTGCATCAGACTGTTGATCACACCGGTGTGTTGATCTTTGTGTCCGTTGCGGAGCACTATGTCGAAATCATCGTTGACAGCGGTATAAGCGAGAAAGTCGACAATCAGGAATGGCAGGAATCAGTTCACGCTTTTATTGAAGATGTACGACGCGGTGACATCGCAGGTGGTTTTGACCGCGCTATCGATCATTGCGAGCGCGTGCTGTCCGAGCACTTCCCGGCCGATACAACGCGGACTGCAAATCAGAATGAATTGCCTAATCATCTGATTGAGGTTTGATCTGACCAGACAGTACGAAGGTCAAAAACGCAAACGGCACGAGCACAGCCAGTGCGGTCCGCAAATCAAACGCATCTGACAAAAATCCAATCAATGGTGGTGCCAGCAAGAAAGCGCTGAACGCAATCATGTTCAAGGCCGATACGTTATCCGCTGAACTGCGCCCGGGACGATTGGCGGCGGCGGTCACGGCCAATGGAAAGACTACAGCAACCCCGGCACCGCACAAGGCTGCCGCTACCAGTGCAAAGGCTGTGTTCGGCGCCAATGCAAACATCGCTATGCCAATCGTTGCGGCTAGAGCGCTGACACGTACCAGGGCAAGATCACCAAAGCGCGTTGCCAAAAAATCGCCAGCCATACGTACCGCTGCCATGACGATGGAAAAAAACGAATAGGTGATGCCGATGACCCAAGGGCTGGCACTCAGTACATCTCGCATGAACACAGCCGACCAATCTATAAAAGCACCTTCAACCATCATGATGCCGAGCGGCATGACGCACAGCAGCACGATACCTTTGTGCGGGAGACGAAAGACCGACTCAGTGCCGTTATTACTGTCTTCAGCCCGTTGCTCATCGGCTCGACCCAATGCCGGCAGCATAGACGCTGCAAAAAATCCGGCGACGGCAATAAACGGTAGAACCACAAGAAAATGCACGCCTACGCTGATAGACGCATCGGCGAACGCCGCACCCATCAGTGCTCCGGCCATGGTCCCCAAGCTCCAGAAACCATGACAGCGCGACATCAGACGCTTGCCGGCATGACGTTCGATTCTCGCCGCTTCAGTATTCATCGCGGTTTCACACACGCCAATCGCAACACCCGAGAACACCAATACGATCATCAGACCGACGAGTGTCGTCACCCAACCGGTTCCAATGAAAATTAGCGAAAAGAGAGGCAAGGCGATGCGACAGGATTGGCGCAAACCGATGCGCGCAATCAATGATCCTGCAATGGATAGGCCGACTATCGTGCCCAGTGGGAACGCAAGCAACGCTAGTCCCAGCTCAGAGTCACTCAAGTCGAGTGACGACTTTATATCAGGAATCCTCGGTATCCATTGTCCGATAACTGATGATTCGAAAAAGAAGACGCCGAAAATCGCCAGCACCGACCAGCGTTGAGCAGTCATTAAGTCATTGCCATTAAACCAATGGCATGAGCATACCTGAAGTCTCTGGACGGTTGATCGCCGTCTCGGTTTTTACAGCGTTGACTGCCTATTTTTTGGTCTTACTCATCGGCACGATCTTGCTTTTTTCGGAAGCGCGCAAGGCATCGAGATAGGCTCGGAACTCTTCACCGACTTCTTCATGCTCGAGCGCAAACTCGACCTGTGCCTTCAGATACCCTAACTTGCTGCCACAATCAAAGCGACGACCCTTGAAGTTATACGACAACACGCGCTGCTCTTCCAGCAAATCGGCAATGGCGTCGGTCAGCTGAATTTCATTGCCGGCGCCACGCTGCGTTTTTTCCAGCAGATCAAAGATTCGGGGGGTCAGAATGTATCGCCCGACTACAGCGACATTACTGGGTGCCTTGTCTGAGGACGGTTTCTCGACGATGCCGGAAACCTCCATCAGTCCAGGGCGAACTTCGGTACCTGCAACGATACCGTATGAGCTGACATCTTCGATCGGAACAGGCTCGGTGCCGAGAATCGAACAATGTTGATATTCGAACAGGTCAACCATCTGACTCAGGCAGGGTTGATCACTGAAATTGATCAAGTCATCTGCCAGAATGACGGCGAATGGCTCGTCGTTGACTACCGGGCGGGCGCACAAGACCGCATGTCCAAGCCCAAGGGCTTGAGACTGACGAATAAAGACACATTTGACGTGTGGCGGCAAAATATTTCGCAGCACCTCCAGCATCTTTTTCTTGTTCTTGGCTTCAAGCTCACGTTCAAGCTCGTAGGCGGTGTCAAAATGATCTTCAATCGAGCGTTTATTACGCCCAGTGACGAAAATCAGCGTATCGATCCCAGCCGCAACAGCTTCTTCTGCGGCATACTGGATCAGAGGCTTATCGACAACCGGCAGCATTTCCTTCGGATTTGCCTTGGTGGCGGGCAGAAAACGTGTTCCCATGCCAGCTACCGGAAATACTGCTTTTTTAATTTCTTTCATGCTTTGCTCCAACTGGCCAAATCCACTGGCCGCTCCGCTGCCTCGCAGCACCTTGAATTTGCTAATATTTGCAAAAGTAAAGCCAACTATCTGAGAACTGCGTCATGACTTTTGTGGTTACCGAAAACTGCATTCGCTGCAAATACACAGACTGCGTCGAAGTCTGCCCTGTCGATTGTTTCCATGAGGGCCCCAACTTTCTCGTCATCGACCCCGAAGAGTGCATCGATTGTTCCTTATGTGAGCCTGAGTGCCCTATCAACGCGATTGTTGCCGAGGAAGACATGAAACCTGAGGATGAACCGTATCTCGCGCTTAATGCCGAACTGTCTGCTATCTGGCCTGTCATCACGATTCAGAAAGATCCTCCCGAGGACGCCAAGGAATGGGAAAACAAACCCGACAAACTTCAGCACCTCGAACGATAACGTTCTTCGTCACGCTTGTTTGACCGACACCGTAATCAATTGTGTCGGCTAAAAGGGTTTCATCCGGGTCACGATTCCGATGTGTAATGGCGTTCCCCACGTATGCGTGTCAACAGCTCATAGCTTATCGTCCCTGCCGATGCCGCAAGCGAATTGATTGCGGCATTATTACCCCACAACTCGACTCGCATCATACGTCGCGGGTGCGCCAGTGCCCGTAAATCAACCGCCATCGAATCCATTGAGACCCGCCCGATTACAGGACAGCGAACGCCTTCGATCACCACGCTCGCAGACTGGTCCAACACACGCGGCACACCATCGCGATATCCTGCACCAACATAACCCACCGCCATGTCCTCGGGACAACGCCAGGTTTGCGCGTAGCCGATACCACTTCCCGCAGCATAGTGCTTGACTGATACCAATGGTGCGGTAACCGTCATGGCAGGTTTCAGCTCAACCCCATCAGGCAACTGAGCATCCAGCGGATTGCTGCCGTAGAGCATGATGCCCGGTCTCGCCCAATCCCGAATCGATTTTGGCCAGGCAAGAATTGCCGCGGAGTTAGCAAGGCTGTGATCAAGGTCACCGGCAACTGCTTGCACGTCGTTATAGGATTCGATTTGTTTTAGAGTGAAATCATTTTTCGTTTCATCCGCACTGGCAAAGTGACTCATGACACCGATCCACTTGATACCTGTCTCAGACTGCAACACTTCTACGGCTTGCGATGGAGCCAGTCCCAGACGCCCCATTCCCGTATCAACCTTGAGCCAGGCCGGGATCATCGACCGTCGCGGGTAGGTTTCAAACCACTCAAGTTGTTCCAGATCATGTATGACCGGCCAGAGCTTGGCAGCAGCGATCGCCTCGAATTCGCTAATCGTCCGGGGACCTTGCAGCACCAAGATCGGTACGGTTATACCCGCATGGCGAAGCTCCAACGCTTCGCCTAATGTCACAACAGCAAAACCGTCGGCATTCTCACGCGTGTCGAGACTACTGCTCAGCGCTTCCGCCACGGCAACAGCGCCATGACCGTAGGCATCAGCCTTGACCGTGGCGAATAGCTTACTTGCGCCACTCAATCGGCGAGCAACGGCAAGGTTATGCCTCAAGTGGTTCAGATGAATGGTGATCGTGACTGAACGAGGATCAGTTTGTTGCATGATGCAGTGGCTCAGGAAAACTCACCGGTCATGATTTCAGGGGAATAGTTTTCAAAGCGCGTGTATTGACCAAGAAACGTCAAGGCGACCGAACCAATAGGACCATTACGCTGTTTTCTGATCAGGATCTCAGCCTTACCCTTACTTTCTTCATCTTCCGGGTTATATACTTCGTCACGATAGATAAAGATGATGACATCTGCATCCTGTTCAATCGCTCCGGATTCACGAAGATCGGACATAACCGGACGTTTGTCAGGACGTTGCTCCAGTGAACGGTTGAGCTGGGATAAAGCAATTATTGGAACCTCAAGCTCCTTGGCCAGGGCTTTAAGCGAGCGCGAAATTTCTGAAATCTCGGTCGCGCGATTTTCACCGCCACCGGCGACCTGCATCAACTGCAGATAATCAATTACGATCAAGCTCAATCCGTGCTCACGCGCCAGACGACGCGCACGGGCTCGAAGATCTGTGGGTGTCAACGCAGGCGTGTCGTCGATATACACATTGCGCTTCTGGTTCAACAAGGTTATCGCAGACGTGATGCGCGGCCAGTCTTGTTCTGCAAGACGCCCGGTACGAAGTTTCTGCAATTCAACACGCCCAAGCGATGCAATCATCCGCATGCCAATTTGTTCAGCCGGCATTTCCATACTGAAAACAGCGACGGGCGAATCCGCTTCCATGGCCGCGTTCTCGGCAATATTCATCGCAAACGTCGTCTTGCCCATCGACGGACGCCCGGCGACAATGATCAGGTCAGATTTCTGCAAACCACTGGTCTTTTCGTCCAGCTCCTTGAAACCCGTAGATACTCCGGTGATTGCCGAATCGGATTCGAACAAGTAATTAATGCGCTCGACGGCACCAGCCAGAACACTTTTGATGTCATGGAACCCACCACCGCTTTTCGCGGTTTGGTCGGCAATGGCAAAAACTTTGGTCTCCGCCTCATCCAGAAGATCCTTTGATGTGCGTCCTTCCGCATCATAAGCTGAGTCTGCGATTTCGTTGGCAACGGCAATCAGCTGCCGTAGCACTGAGCGTTCGCGAACGATATCCGCATACGCCTTGATATTACCGGCGCTGGGTGTGACTTCGGCAAGCGCATCAATGTAATGCAAGCCACCAGCGTCCTCCAGCAAACCATGCGAATCCAGATGACCACTGACGGTCACGATATCCGGATTGAGACTTTCGGTAACCAACGATGTGATGGCCCGAAAGATCAAACGATGGTTCAGTTGATAAAAATCGGTTTCGACAACGATGTCCGAGATTTTGTCAAAACCTTCGTTGGCCACCAGCATCAAGCAACCCAGCAGGGCCTGCTCGGCTTCAATGGAATGCGGTGGCGTATTGCTGCTTCGACGCGAGAGCTGACCAAGCAAGGCCTGCGTATCACTTTGCACTGCAGAACCGCTGATACCAAAATCTGCTGGGCTGGCATTGGCAGACATACCATAGTCTTCGTCACCGGCAGGTTCTATCCCCAACTCGGTAAAATCAGGCCCTGGTGGTAAATCAGGTAAGGCATCAGCGGGCATTCCTGATGGAGTGCCGGGAGGCGTATCGAATTCGTCTGGCGGATTGACCATGTCGCGATAATAGCAAGGGCCTTGAAGTCGGGAGGCTTCGAAGGGCTCGCCCGACGTTCGCCCCACCTAACTGCCCGGAGCCTGCAGGCCCCGGATTACCTGCCCAACCTACCTAGACTTCTTCGCCAACCACATTGACCGTGATGGTCACATCAATATCGCTGTGCAGGTGCAAGACAACCGGATGTTCACCGATCATGCGCAAAGGCCCTTCAGGCATGCGGACTTCCTTCTTTTCAACCGGATGACCCGCTGCTTCACAGGCGCTGCGAATTTCCTCAGTGCCTATGGAACCAAACAATTTGCCTTCGGTACCCGCACGCGAGGTGATGCTGACCGTCATGCCATCAAGTTGAGCCTTGCGAGCTTCAGCAGCAGCCAGCGCATCGGCTTGTTGCTTTTCAAGTTCTGCGCGGCGTTGATTGAATGCTTCTATATTGGCTTCGGTCGCCATTTCCGCTTTACCTTGTGGCAGCAGAAAGTTACGAGCAAAACCCGATTTCACGTCAACAAGATCGCCCAGCAATCCAACGTTGTCTATTTTTTCAAGCAAGATAACTTGCATTACCAGTCTCCGTTAAGTCTCAAGAGCGGCGAAGCCCGTAGAGGTTATCCGCCAAGCCCAGCGCCGAGAGCAACAGCGTTGTCTGCGGCACTATCATCAGCAGGTAAATACCCACCAACCAATTCCTGTTAAGCCCTCTCTCACGTACCAGCGAGTGAAGGACTGCCAAACCCTGCGTAAAAAACGCAAATAAAAATACCATCGCTGCCGCCCGCCACCATTGCCCACCAATGGCAAAGGCCAGCAAGACGACAACCACACAAACCAGCGACGCGCCACGACCTAATGACAGGGCATGAAACTCCTGCTTGAACCCACCTGGGTTCAACAGTGCCGCTTGCCAGCTTCTGGCAAGAAACAAGGCCCCCATCGCGAGTGTCATGACGGTCACACCGATGAATCCGGTCATCATCTGTGCAATTCCCAGCGACGCCGCTTCCATATCTTCAGCAGAGATTTGCAATTGCTCAGCTGGCAATTGCGAAAAGCTCTGTTCAAACTGCCCTTTCCAGAACGCAGTGCTATCAGGAAAAAACAGCAATGTACCCACTACTGCTGCCAGGCCACATGCCAAAGTTGCCAGAACCGCAATATTCAGATTGCGGGTTCGTGCCAACACAATGGATGAAACGACAGCCGGCAACCAGAAACTTAATGTCGCGACCGGCATGGCGACCGCCGATCTGTATAGCATTAGAGACAATACGATCAACAAGACAACACACACCGCCATGACTTGCAGCGCCGCCATTTCACCGTGGCGCAGTACCACAAACGAAACTATCGCTGCGCTAGCAATCAGCAAAGCGACCGACAGAAAACTTGCCACTAAAAAAAACAGCGGCGAGGAACCCGCCCCGGTTATCAAAAAGGCCGGCAACAACAGTGCCGCGAGAATCAGTCCCGCTGCAACTAATGCTGATGCAAAGGGACCTCGCTCAGCTAATCGCGCCAGCCAAAGCATGCATTACTAGTGCTGATCGGTATATGGCAACAAGGCCAGATATCGCGATCGTTTGATTGCTGTTGCCAACTGTCGCTGATAACGGGCTTTGGTTCCAGTGATACGACTTGGGACAATCTTGCCGGTCTCCGTGACAAAGCCTTTGAGCAATTCAAGATCTTTGTAATCGATCTCGGTGATGCCCTCAGCGGTAAAACGGCAGTATTTGCGTCGACGAAAATAACGAGACATGACTTTTCCTTAGAGTTCTTTATTCAGCAGCGGGGGCTTCGGCAGCCGGGGCATCATCAGTTGCGTCACCAAGAGCGGGCGCTTCGTCAGATTCGGCGCGGGCGCGACGCTCCTCATCACCACGGGAGTCTTCTTTCTTGATCAGCGGCGAAGGCTCGGTCATTGCGCGATCCTGCAACAAGACCATGTGACGGATTACCGCATCATTAAATTTGAACGCGCTGGTCAGCTCGTCGATCGTTTGCTGACCACACTCGATATTCATCAGTGTGTAATGAGCTTTGTAAATTTTGTTGATCGGGTACGCCAGCTGACGCCGCCCCCAATCTTCCTGACGATGGATAACCCCGTCATGGCTTTCAATAATGCCGCGATAACGCTCGATCATTGCAGGCACCTGCTCGCTCTGGTCAGGGTGGACCAGAAACACAATTTCGTAATGACGCACAATAGCTCCCTGTGGGTTTCGCCCGCCGTGCCCAGCTCCGGGATACCCGGTAGGCGTCCGACTGGACGAGGAAGTGGTTAACTACAAGACTGTAGCCGGCGAATCATAGCTGATTGAGAAAATCCCTGCAATCAGCTCTTAACAAACTATCTCGACATTGATCGCATTTCACGAGCCCGCCCCTGCATTCAGCGCTGTTGACGCCGTGCTTCGAACAGGGCGATTCCGGCGGCAACCGATACATTCAGGCTCTCCACCTTCCCCAGCATGGGAATACTGAAAAGCGAGTCACAAGCATCGCGCGTCAATCGACGCATCCCCTTGCCCTCAGCACCGAGCACCAAAGCGACTGATCCGGTCAAATCCAGCTCATACAGAGTATCGCTGGCCTCCCCGGCCGCCCCATAGACCCAAAAGCCGAGTTTCTGCAAGTCGGCAATTGCTCGTTTGAGGTTGGTGATCTGCACCAGTGAAACGGTTTCGGCGGCACCTGATGCGACCTTGCGCACCACCGGTGTCACGCCGACGCTGTTGTCGACCGGAATAACGACCGCGTCGGCCGCCACCGCATCTGCCGAGCGGAGACAGGCACCCAGATTGTGGGGGTCCTGAATTTCATCAAGTACCAGGACCAACAAGGGACGGTTCGCCTGCGCCCGCCGTGATTCGATAACAGCAACCAGATCGGTCACCGGTTCGACTGCGGATTCTCCACTGAAAACCGCCACTACCCCCTGGTGTTGAACATCAGCCACCAGAGCATCGAGCGTCTTTCTGTCGACTTCGGCAACGCGCAACTTGTTGGCACGCGCCAAATCCAAAACCGCACGTAACCTTGAATCACGACGACCACGTTGAACGAGTACGCGATCGATTTTCTCCGGCGCCGACTTCAACAGCGCCTTGACACTGTGCATACCGCCCACATGTTGCTCGGTCACGAGCGTTTGCGCTGCTGTTGTGTCTTGCCCCGGGCTTTCTTGGCGGCGGTTTTCTTGGTTGCTGTTTTCTTCTTGGTTGCTGTTTTCTTACGTGTATTGTTACGCGTTTTCTTTTTCACAAGCGCCGAGGACGCGTCGGGTTTTCCGCCACCGGACGCATTTCGCGAAACCGATTTTTTACTCACCTTTTTTCGCGCGACCTTTTTCTGCTGCTGTTTACGCGTCACCTGTCGTTGCGATGTTTTTTTGTTTCGCGCCTCGCTCGTAGCCTTTTTCGTGACTTTTTTCGTGACTTTTTTCTTGGCTACTTTCTTGGCGACTTTCTTGGCAACCTTACTTTGGCCTTGCTTGTTGCTATGAACTTGCTGCGTATTTGTTTTTCTCGTTGCCGAGCTCGAACTTGATCTGGATTGCTTTTTCTCGGTCGTGTTGCGGGAAGCTGCCTTTTTTGCCGCAGCTTTTTTACTGGCGAATTTTTTGCTCCTCGCATTTTTGGTCGAAGCCTTCTTGCTGGCAACAGATAGCGTTGCAACTTTTTTACCGGCAACCTTCCTGCCAGAAACTTTCTTGCCTCTTTTCCTCTTCGGCGTGCCAGGTTGCGAGTGTTTTGCGTGTGTTTGCGAGGTAGCTTCCGATGTAGGGGCACCGCTAGTCAGCTGAAGAATTTCGTCAAACACCTCTTGTGCCTTCTCCTTGACCTCCTGCTTGTCCTCACGCCGAGATTTTTTTCGATTTCGACGTGATTTTTCACGCGATTTACCCGCAGTTTTTCCGGACGACTTGCCCGATCGTTTGCCGGTCTTTCCGGACTCATGCGCAATTTCAATGAAGTCAATTTTACGCTCTTCGAGATTCACCGCAGCCACCTGTACGGTTATGGCATCGCCCAAATGGTATTGCTGGCCGGTTCGTTCCCCGATCAGCGCATGCGCAGCTTGATCGAACTGATAAAAATCACGCGATAAATTGGTCACATGAATCAAACCCTCAACATGAATATCCTTAAGCGCTACAAACAACCCAAATGAAGTAACGGCAGATACGACACCTGGGAATTCGCTGCCCACATGCGCTTGCATGTACTCGCATTTCAACCAGGCGGTGACATCACGCGACGCCTCTTCGGCACGTCGTTCGGTCGTTGAACAACTTTCGCCAAGACTCTGCACATTGTCCTGCGAATATCTGAATTTGGACTTCGCCACCCGACTCAACACATGTTTAATTGCCCGATGCACCATCAGATCCGGATAACGTCGAATCGGCGAGGTAAAATGTGCGTATTGCGTTAATGCCAAACCAAAGTGCCCTTCGTTTTTCGGTTGGTACACCGCCTGCTGCATCGACCTGAGCATGACGGTCTGTATAACCAGCCGATCTGGCCGCTCCTTGATCTGACGACTCAAGGCCGCATAGTCCAAAGCACTCGGGGAATCGCCACCACCGAGTGACAGGCTTCTCAACGCAAGAAACGATCGAAGATCTTCCAGTCGATCGGCCTTTGGCCCGTTGTGCACGCGGTACAGAGTCGGCATTTCATGATGCTCGAGAAATGCCGCGGCTGCGATGTTCGCGAGGATCATGCATTCTTCGATCAGTTTGTGAGCATCATTACGTATCACCGGCACAATCTCACTGATTTTCTTTTCATCATCAAAGAGAATACGCGTCTCTGTTGAATCAAATTCGATTGCACCTCGCGTGGCTCGCACTGCAGCCAGCGCCTTATACAAGCGATGCAGCTCTTCCAGCATCGGCATCAGTGCATTGTGCCGGGTGCGCAAGGACGACGTCGGCTCAGTCAACATTTCATTGACTTCAGAATACGTCAGACGCGCATGCGAGCGCATGATGCCGTTGTAGAAGCTCGCTCGACGAATCGCACCAGTATCCGTGATAGTGATCTCGCACAACATACAAAGACGATCAAGCTCTGGGTTCAAGGAGCAAAGCCCATTGGACAAGACTTCCGGCAACATCGGCACGACTCGCCCGGGAAAATAGACCGAGGTGCCGCGTTTGATTGCCTCTTCATCGAGTGGCGAATCAGGCTCAACGTAATGGGCAACATCAGCGATCGCAACAAGCAATCGCCAACCATCTTCAGTACGCTCACACCAGACGGCATCATCAAAATCCCGAGCATCACTGCCATCTATAGTGACCAAGGGCAGATCGCGTACATCCTTACGTCCTTTGGCAGCGCTGTTCGGCACCGTCGTGGAAAACGATGCAGCCTGATCCGTTACCGCATCTGGCCATTCGAACGGGATACCATGGCTGTGCAGGGCAACATCTATTTCCATACCCGGCCGCAGGTGCTGGCCCAATACCTCGACAACCTTTCCGACTGCCTGGCGACGTCGGCTCGGTTGCTCGGTGATTTCAATCACCACAATATCGCCATTTTCAGCGCCCATCAGCTCATTGGGCGGGACCAGAACGTCCTGATGAATGCGTTTGTTATCTGGCGAAACAACGATGGTGCCGCGCTCGATGATCAGTTTTCCGACCAGTGATTTATTGGCGCGCTCAACCACATCGACAATACGGCCATCACGACGGCCTCGATGATCGATGCCAGTGACACAAACGACGACTCGATCGCCGTGCAAAACCTGGCGCATCTGTTTACCGTTGAGGTAAATGTCCTTTTCACCATCATCAGCAATGACAAACCCGAATCCATCAGGATGAGCGCTGATGCGGCCAGCGATCAATGCCTCCGTATCCACCGGAACCAATCCGCGTCGACGGTTCTGGATCAGTTGGCCATCACGCTTCATGGCGCCTACACGTCTGCGCAATGCCTCAAGGTCCACATCTGTACGCAGATCAAGATGTTCGGCCAATGCCTCAAAATCCATCGGGCCTGAGTCACTGCGCAGCACCGATAAAATATGCTCTCGGCTGGCGATCGGCGAATCGTACTTCGCCTGTTCACGCTGACGATGAGGATCTCGCCCCGATTTTGGTGACTGTTTTTTCTTGCTGTTCATGGGTGTCCCTTGTCAGTATCGACAATCTTTTTGTACTGACGTTTGACTAAAGATAGCTCGTTCGGTACATTTCGCGCTCTGATGTATTCCTGTGCACCTGCCGAGGTGGCGGAATTGGTAGACGCGCCAGCTTCAGGTGCTGGTGAGCTTATGCTCGTGGAGGTTCAAGTCCTCTTCTCGGCACCATTTTTTATGTCTGGAATACTGGCCGTGGTACAACAGCCAGTATTCGCGGCCCGCTATCTCTCACACCGTCCAACGTCTGATTCAACACTCGCTGACCTCAGAAATCTATCTACCGATAGATATAATACCTTGCGGTGCTTTTGTGAAACTGGCCGCGCTGCATACCCCCTGACCACATAAGCCGGGCGTCATCACGAATACATGACTCTGGATGGCTTCCCGATAGAGCATTCCCAACTGCATGGTCTCGCATAATGCCAATCATTTAAGTTGTGAAAATATGACATCTTTCTGCGCCTTCAAATATTGATGCGTATTGCCAATCCGATCCAATAGCAAGGCACCTTCCAGCCCTGCCACCATCGACTTTGCCATGTCTATCATATGATAGGTTGATCAGACTGCAAACTCGAGTTTTACCATGGAACACAACTCAGATTTCACCGCGAGAGCCCTGGTCCATGCCGATTCTCTCGACTGGGCAAAATCCCCGATGAAAGGGGTGCATCGTCGTCTCCTGGATCGCGTTGGCGGCGAAGTCGCACGCGCAACATCGCTGGTCAAGTATGCGCCAGGTAGCCATTTCTCCCCACACGTGCATACCGGCGGTGAAGAATTCATCGTACTCGAGGGTGTATTTCAGGACGAGCATGGTGATTTTCCCGCAGGCTCCTACATCCGCAATCCACCGGAGTCCAGCCACACGCCAGGCTCAAATCCCGGTTGCGTCATTTTCGTCAAACTGTGGCAATTTGATCTTGCCGATAGAACGCATGTTCGCGCCGACATAAACAAGATCGGGCAAATCAAGGATGCCACTCGAAGCGGCGTTTGCGTCAGCACCCTGTTTGAAGATGATCGGGAATGTGTGCGCCTTGAAAATTGGGATGCCAACAACGAGGTTTCGATAGATTCCGCAGGTGGCGTCGAAGTTTTTGTACTTGACGGCTCCTTCACTGAATCTGGCGATACCCTCGTCAAGCATTCGTGGTTGCGAGTACCCAGTGGCGGAAAATTCACCGCGACAACCGGCCCCACCGGCGCAAGCATCTGGATCAAGACAGGACACCTTCGCTTCGTCGATGAGGAGATTCATCGGATCAGAAAACTTAACCCGTGAACACGGACCTTCAATCGTTCGTACCTTGCAAACGCAACCACGATCCGAGATTACACCTTTAGTTTAGGTTACGAACCACAAAACGTCGTTTTCATCCCAATCTCCTTAGTCGAAGAAAAGCTCTCAGCCTTATTCGACTTATTACTTCACTTAAGACTTCCTCTCACCCTCGTGTCAGACCCTACAGCCAATGAACAAACGGTGACCTTGCGAATCATCGAATAAGTGCCACTGAAAGACGCCAAATAAAGCCTTTTAAATGGCCATGTAACGAAATTTGGCGGACATCTACTCCGAGTTAGCACTTTAGTAACGCCGAATAATCTCGCCCTATTCTTAGGTACAGTCCGACATCGCCCACTGAAAGACATGCCATTAACCAAGTAATTTCAATATCAAACTGCAATCGAATAACACCAAGAAATAATTTCCTAACCTTTAGATTTAAACGGAACAAATGCCGCGCCTTTCTGTGAAGCAAACACTAATAACAAGACCATCAACTGTGAATCAGATTTAGATAACACACTTCTATTCATATGTAATTGCGTCGTCATCTACTAACGGTAAATAACGACATGGAAGCAAAGCATTACATCATTGCTCTGTCATTAACAGCGAACACATCTTTTGTACAGGCTTCCCAAAGCAAAATATTGGAAGCAGAAACAAAACAGCAAGCTGAAGATGAATGTGCCCCATTGCTCAGTGACAAGCACAAGCTTCTTATCACCCAATGCGAATCAATCAATTTGTCCGCATCGACAGAAGGTGGCGATTTAATCCTGATCGAATCAAAAGGACACGGCAATTCGATCACTATTCACGTGGGGTCACCCGAAGAACCGATCGATTCGCGAAAAACAAACAACGATGACCCAATAGACCAGGAGATGTCTGAAGCAGAGTTGATCAAAAGACTCCTGAAAAGACGAGATCTGTCCCCTGAAGCAATTCAACGCCACATCGATCGAATAAAGAAAAGGAAATCCAGTAACAAAGTAGAGCAGCACGGATGCATTGAAGGACAAAACTGCATCGACATAAACACAGAATATCCAATTGATGAACTAGAGCTGGAATCTTCAAAATGACCAGCAATTTCAATCATCAATTAGCCCCAACGAAAACTCGCCGATTCACCCAACCTTATCGGCAACGATTCGTATCGAACCAATGTGGTTCATTTGTAGTGCCCTTTAAACCGGTGTCGAAAGACACTATTTCGGCCGATTTGCGGTCATTTTTTTAGGAAATAATCATGTTAAAGAAAAGTCTCATAGCTCTCGGAGTAGCGGCCGCTTTCCCCGCCGTCTCTTTTGCAGATATTGTTAATCCAATCGATCTGGATGTTCCAGAAAAAACACTTGAGTTACTTTATAGTCCTCCGGTTTCGTGGACATCTGACAAAGGAACCCATGGCAACCAGTCTGTGATCGGTCAGGACAGTTCTTACAATTACGCTTTGGTTGACCAAGATGCCGGGTATGGAGATTCTGATTCACTGATCTTTCAAGGTGGCTACGGTGCTAATCTGGCCGTTGTTGAGCAAGATGGTTCCGATGTCAACTCAATCATCGACCAAACTGGCTTCAAACAGAAAGCTTTTACAACCATGAGCAATGGCGATGTTGGAAGCAACTCCCGAATTCAGCAACGTGGTGGGGAGTATAACTATGCCGACGTCACAATCGACGGCGACGAGAACAACAGTGTGGTTCTACAAGACCACGCATGGGGTGCGGAAGCTGAAGTTGTTATCTGGGGTGAAGGCAACACAAGCAATGTCTACCAAGGCGGCATTAGCAACACGGGAACTGTGTCTCTCTCAGGCAACAAAAACGTCAGCACCATGCACCAATGGGGAGACTTCAACACTTCTACCACAAACGTGACCGGGAACAAAAACCGTGTAACCTCTGAACAAGACGCATGGTCTTCAGATATCAACGTGGAAATTGTAAATTCAGACAAAAACAAAATTAACTCCAATCAATTCGGCAGCGAAGATGACAACATATCCGTAAGGTTGGCTGGCCAGGCAACGTCGAACGACGTTTATCTTCAGCAAGGCGGATCAAGGCACTCACAGTCCAACGATATTAATGTTCGTGTCGGAAACTCAGACGATAACTTGGTCGCGGCACTACAAACTGGCAAGTACAACGATACAGATATCACTATCAGACAAGACTCGGACGATAACAGTGTTGTATCCAACCAAGTTGGATTCGGCAATAAAGCCGAATTAACTATCCATAGCGTCTCAATCGGAAACAGTGTTTTAACCGATCAACGTGGCATCTCTAACACGGTAAGAGCCGATATCGATTATTCCTGGGAAAACGAAATTGGCGTAGAACAAAGGGGAGCAAAAAACAAAGCTGTTCTTGATCTGTATGACGCTGACTACAACTTCATTGCTGTTGCGCAAGCCGGCCTTTCTAATTTTGCAAAGGTAGATCTTGATACCGACGGCGGAACTGTTTCTATCCACCAGCATGGAATTAACAACAAAGCTTGTTCATCTTCAACTGGCACTTGCAGCTACACAAACTAAAGCGCCAGAAAATCGTCAACTTAATTTGAGTTGATAATTTGAATGCCTGTCTGCCCTCCTTTGCAGATAGGCATTCATTCACAGGAACAATAAAGTCAATGTCAAAATCCCTATCAACCGTTTCGCTGCTGACAACAATGTCGTTCGGTCTTGCGCCTTTTATTCATGCTTCGGAAATCGACATGTATCAAAACAGTGACTACTCCGATATCAGTATCAATTATGACGTCAACCCAAGTGATATCGACGTGGACTTGCGTCAACTCGGGTCTAACAACTCGATTGATTTAAATATCCAGAGCCAGGTAACTGCCAACATATCGCAGAACGCCAGTCACAGTTCAATTGACATGCGTATTCTTGACTCGATCGGATTACTTGATATCAACCAATACGGAAATTCAAACCGTATCAATTCAAACGTTACTGATAGCGTCTCTCGAATTGATTTGAATCAAAGTGGCGATGATAACAGTCTTAACATTGATATTGACAATTTACTGAACTCCCTTGACGTCAATCAATACGGGGATACCAACAATATCCTATTCAAGCATTCAGGATACGGCGGCAATGCTGCATTAACACAGAGCGGCTCAGGCAATAGCCTTGAGATCATCACCTCGTCTGGCGGTCTGTCGGTAAATGTCACCCAAGAAGGTTCCGGAAGCTCGGTCAAGGTTATCAATGGATTTGAAAATTTATGAACAACAAACACCACGGGATAACACTACTGTGCTGCTTATTTCTGGTCATACCGGCCATCAACAAAGCAACTGCTAACAGTGCGCCTAATGTTCAAAAGCGACAATTACAGGTATTCGCAACCGATGTTCGATCACCATATGCGTATGAAATTGTAAATCAGTTGACACTCATGCTTGTTAATGAAGGGCTAACTGTCAGACAGAATTTCAAGGTTGCAGAACGGACGAACCGCGGAGCACAACTGTCCTTGGAACTGAGTTCCGACGAAAATATTATTGGCGCAGTACCACTAAATGATAAACGCCAACTCACCAGAGAAGATCCGGTGGAGATTGCAAAAAAGCTCCTGAGCGCAGTGAAGCAAAGTGGTTTTTTAATCTCCGCATCGCCCCTCTAGCACTAACACTAACAATGGAACCGAATTTAATCAGGAATCATCATGAACAAAATAAAAACAATACTTGTCGTCGCAGCATTCTCCATAAGTCACTACGCTGCAGCTTCTGAACTTGTTTTTCGACCAACAAACCCTTCTTTTGGTGGAAATCCGAATAACAGTACGCATTTATTTTCACTAGCCAATACTCAAAACCAGTTTTTACCTGAGCGAGAAGAGTTAACACCACTTGAGGAATTTAACGAGCGTTTACAACGTGCATTGCTGGGGCGAATTTCAAACGCTGTATCTCAGGACATTGTCGATGGGGATGGAAATATTGTCCCAGGTGTTTTTGAAACTCTCGATTACACAATCAACATTACTGATTTGGGTGGCGGTGTAATGCGCATAGATACAACAGACAAAGCCACAGGCAGCGTGACGACCATCGAAGTCAGAAACGATATCGATCCATTATAAAAATAACAAGCTTTCACACGGAAAGTCATCAGGAAGATTCGGGTAATCAATCATGAATAAACTAATAGCACTATTAACAATATCAATCAGCGGATGCGCCTCATTTACCCCTCAAGGCGATTTCCAACAACCGTTTGACCGAGCTACACCAACTGCAAGCACGGATACATTCAAAGAATTGGTAAGTTTACCTAGGCCTGTTGGCGCGATTCCCGCGGCAATCTACCAATTCCGCGATCAAACGGGACAATACAAGCCGGACCCATCCAATAATTTGTCTACCGCCGTCACCCAGGGCGCTGAATCTATATTGGTCAAGGCGTTGCTTGATTCAAGATGGTTTGTACCGTTAGAACGTTCAGGCTTGCAAAACATTTTGACTGAACGAAAAATCATCCAAACTGCAAACTTCGAACAATCCGGAGAGCAGTCTGTATTGCCAGCGATGAGTGCAGCGCGAGTCGTTTTCGAGGGTAGCATCGTATCTTATGATTCAAATACCAGAACCGGCGGAAGTGGATTACGCTTCCTCGGTGTCGGTGGCTCACATACGTACCGTGAGGACCGGGTAACGGTCAACTTGAGAGTTATCAACACCAACAACGGTACCATTTTACACAGCGTAAACAGCACCAAAACAATCTTTTCACGACAGCTGAGTTCTGGCATTTTCAGCTTTGTCGACGAGGATAAAATACTAGAAGCGGAAGCGGGTTATTCATACAATGAACCCTCACATATAGCGGTGGTAGAAGCGATCGAATCTGCACTGATCAACATCATTGCAGAAGGCATAATTCGAAGTACATGGTCTCTTGCTGATATCCAGGGAATTTCCAGCGAAGCCTTTGATCGTTATATCAGTGATTCCGATAGGGACCAGTTCCTGTCACAAAAAACCGCACTGGCAGAAGCAACGGCAGAGCGACGTCGCGTTGCCGTGGCAGTACAAGAACGCATGAAGCGCGGGTTTTCCGGTGCAAACAAGTACTATGAGGACACCGCGGACGAACGACGTAAAATTCGCCAGAAAGCGGCCGCCGAGGTTGTACGCAAGCAAAAGAGCAAGAGCCGCAAAACAAACAAACTATCGCAGACGTTGGCTGCAGCGCCGAAACCGGTTCAGACTAATAAGCGGGCCCACACAGGCAACGTTTCCAATCAAACACATCCGCAAACAGACCAATTACCGATTCCCGCTGAATTAATCGAACGGCAGGCGCAACAATTGTTGAAATTGCAGGCGGACTTGCAAATCCGTGCGGCGAAACAAGCGTACAACAACGCAATGTACGCGCGAGAGTTGCTCAGACAACAGGAAACGGCTCATCAGAAACGTACAGCAGAACCAACGACAGAACCAACGGCCGCCCAGGAATCAACGGTAAGGCAAGCGGTCACGACTCCTAAAAGCGCAGCCTCTGAAAGCACAGACGTTGACAACATGGCGTCGACCAACGCTGTCGTTCGCGAATCACCGTCGGAGCCTGCACCGACGGCCAGCACTGAGTCTACACAAGACGACTCGCAACCACCGTCCCGCAAACCTTATCCGGTCAGCCCACCATGGCTTGATGTATCAATGCGCTAAGTAATGGATTAATGACAATATAACCATCACCCATCGCATCGGATATCAGGCCGAATAATCAAATGGCCACTGACGCAATACATTTTCTGAACGCTCGGGCCCGGTTGATACGATATGGATCGGCACCTCGACCAGCTCTTCGAGCCGCGCGACATAACGGCGCGCAGCCTCGGGGAGTTCGGACCAGTCGGTGACACCAGCCGTAAGCTCCTGCCAACCTGGCATCTCTTCGTAAACGGGTTGGCAGGCCGCGAAATCTTCGGCAGCTACCGGCGGTATCGACAGGCGCTGTCCATGCATTTCATAAGCAACACAAATCTTGACTGTTTCCAACGTGTCCATGACATCAAGCTTGGTCAGGCATATCCCTGTCATACCGTTGAGCATACTTGCACGTTTGACGGCAACGGCATCAAACCAGCCACAACGTCGCTGCCGTCCAGTGGTCGCACCAAACTCATGCCCTCTTTTGCCAAGCTCCTCCCCTACCTCATCAAATAATTCAGTCGGGAAAGGACCGGCACCGACTCGAGTCGTGTAGGCCTTGGTTATGCCAAGGACATAGTCAATGGCATTTGGACCACAGCCACTACCGCTACAGGCATTACCTGCAACCGTATTTGAGGAGGTAACAAACGGGTAAGTCCCATGATCCACATCGAGCAAGGTACCCTGTGCACCCTCGAACATGATACGGCTGCCGGCTTTGCGTCGTGCGTGAATAAGGCCGGGAATGTCAGCAACCAGCGGCTTAAGTCGTTGTGCCTGTTCACGTGCTGCAGCCTTGATTTCTTTAACATCGACCAAGGGCATGCCAAGAGCGGCCAAGGTAGCGTTATGGTGGGCGCAGCTGACCTCGACCTTATGGTCAAAGCGTTCAAGATCCAGAAGGTCCTGAATACGAATGGCACGGCGCGCAACCTTGTCCTCATAGGCCGGCCCGATACCTCGCCCTGTAGTCCCGATAGCTTCACGACCTGCGGCTTTCTCACGCGCCTGATCCAGTGCTATGTGATATGGCAATATCAATGGACAAGCGCCACTGACAACCAACCGCTCCTCAACCGGCACACCGCGTGCCTTGAGCATGTCTATCTCGGCAAACAAGGCTTCAGGGGACACCACCACGCCATTGCCAATTACGCACGTCACCCCCTCACGCAGTACACCACTGGGTATCAAGTGCAGTACGGTTTTTTCATCACCGATAACCAGTGTGTGGCCAGCGTTGTGCCCGCCCTGAAATCTGATGACCATGGACGCTTGTTCAGTCAACAAGTCCACAATCTTGCCTTTTCCCTCATCCCCCCATTGGGTTCCGAGCACGAGCACGCTGTCAGCCATAGCTATAAGGCCTTGAATAGTTGTCTTATGAGGAAGTGACCGGCTGAACAGTCCAGCGGTCGTTGAGTTTTACTAACGTTCGATTACATGCGCTTTGCTGCGCTGATTCACCAGAATCAGGAAGTGCAACTACGACTCGTTCGCCGGTGTCGCGTAGCGATTTGATCGTCGACCATGCATCGGTCGCGGCACTCGCTTCAACAAAAATGCCAGTGGTCGTTGTGGCATTGCCGACTGCGGTTCCCGTCTCTGCGAGGCGGACCAAGTCTCCGCTAAAACCGGTAGCCGGTCGCGAACGCCCAAACGCCTCGCCAATGTCGTCGTAGCGTCCACCGCGTGCCAGTTCCATGCCGGACTTGTCATACAAGCCAAACAGCATTCCGGTGTGATAACGATAACCACGAAGCTCAGACAAATCGACGTGAATGTTGATGTCGGGGTGTGTCTGATGTATCGCCGCAATGACTTTGTCGAGTCTGCTGAGTGCCGAGGTGACACCGCTGGTCAGCTCAAGACCGGCTCTCGCCTCTTCGATCACCGCCGCGTCCCCACGCAATGTTGGCAACTTTGCCAGGCACTGCGCTGCAGGGTTGTTATCGACTGACGCCAGCAACGCTTCGAGCTGCGGTACAGAGCCTTTCTGCAAAGCCACAAAAATCTCATCGACCGCCGAAGGCGCAAGCTTTGAAGCATCCGCCAATGCCGCGAAGACACCAACATGCCCAAGATCGAGGAGTAGATCCGCAGGCTGTATATCGGCAAGCAAGACCGTATCAAGCATCAGGCGAATGATTTCAATATCGCTGGCCTCACCGGCGTGGCCGAACAGCTCAGCACCATACTGAAAAGGTGTACGGCTGCCGCCAGCACCATCGCTACGAGCCCGTATCACCGAGCCGGTATAGAACAGCCGATTCGGCAGCTCGCGCTGCATGGCATGGGCATCTATGCGCGCCACCTGGGGTGTCATATCCGCCCGGATGCCCAGCGTGCGGCCATTGCTCTGATCGACAAGCTTGAACGTTTGCAAATCCATCGTCTCGCCGGTGCCGGTCAACAGGCTATCGATATATTCGATGAGGGGCGGCATGACGAAGTCGAAACCCCACGTCTGGCATCGGTCAATAATCTGCCTGCGCAAGTGCTCCACACGTGCAGCGGCGGCGGGCAGGAGCTCATTGACCCCGTCTGGCAATTGCCAGCGGTCGGTGCCGAAATCGTTCACGGTGATGTTTTATGGGTTGCTAGCGGACGAAGCCAAGAATGACAACACCGACAATCATACTGGACAAGCCGAAGAGACGCAGCTGCGTCTCGTCAACTTCCAGCATACGCCGGATCATGGTCTTGTAACCACCGGGGCTGAGGAACGGCAAAACGCCCTCAAACACCAGCAGCAGACACAGCCCTGTCAGGATATCTTGCAGCAATTATTTCGCAGGTGCCGCGCCTATCGCGCCATTGAAAAACCTGAAAAATTCCGAATCCGGCTTCAACAAGAGCACATCATTGCCACCACTGAAGGCTTTACGGTAGGCGCTCAAACTGCGGTACAGATTGTAGAATTCCGGATCCTGCGTATAGGCCTCGGCGTATATCTTGGCCGATTCGGCGTCGCCGGTACCCCGGGTCTCCTCGGCCTGTGCGTAGGCATTTGCCAGAGTCTGCTCGCGAATTCGGTCAGCCTCGGCACGAATCTTCTTCGCCTGCTCTTCCCCTTCTGAACGGATTTCCCGGGCGATCTTGGCACGATCTTTTTCCATTCGCTGGAACACCGACTCACGAACATCATCCGGCAATTCAACTTTCTTGATCCGCACATCAAAGACTTCGATACCCAGCTCTCTGGCTTGACCATCGACTGCGACAAGAATCTCTTCACGCAATGTCGAGCGTGCCGAGGACACAACCTCACGAACTGTACGTTTACCAAAGGCATCCTTGACACCTTCGCGGATGAACTGCGTCAATCGACTGCTGGCTCGAGATTCTATGCCGCCCAGTCTGATATAGAAGTCTTCAGGATCAGCAACCCGCCATTTGATGAAAGAGTTAACGATAACGTTCTTCTTTTCGCTGGTGAGTACCCGCTCCGGTTTGACATCAAGCGTAAGCAAACGCTTGTCAAACTTGATCACTCGTTCGACGAAAGGCAGTTTGAAATGCAGGCCCGCTGTGAATTCAGAACCAGTGATTTCACCTAGTCGAAGCTTGATCGCTTTCTGACTTTCACTAACCGTGAAGAACATGGAGCTGATCAGCAACAAGGCCAGTGCGGCAACCACTAATGTCAAAGGATTGTTCAGGCGGTTCATCGCAATGCTCCTCTATCGCGCGAACGCCCGTTGCCACGAGAGCTGTTGATAACATCGTTGGACAACTCCTCAAATCGAGTTCGATCAAGGGGCTGTATGGATCCACCTGACGGAGAGTTGAGGCTGGAAGTCGAGTTACCTGATTTCTGCTCAATCAATTTGTCAATCGGTAGGTACATCAAACTATTGCCACTGTCATTGTCTACAAGCACCTTGCTGGTGTTACTCAGAACCTCTTCCATGGATTCAATATACAGGCGATCACGAGTCACCTCCGGGGCTTTTTCGAACTCCTCCAGCAGTGACAAGAAACGTCGCGATTCACCGGTTGCCGCCTGTACCACACGGGTCTTGTAAGCTTCTGATTCTTCCAGATAACGCTGCGCATCACCTCGCGCACGTGGCAAAATTTCCCGCATATAGGCTTCGGCTTCGTTAATAAAACGTTCTTTGTCCTCTCGAGCCTTGATCGCATCAGAGAACGCGGCCTGAACTTCTTCAGGCGGTTGCGCCCGCTCAAGGTTGACCGAGGTAATCGCAATACCGGATTCGTACCGATCCAGAACCGATTGCAAGTCATCCTTTGTCGCACTCCAGATCGCGTTACTACCGGTAGTCAGAACCGAGTCCAGCAGCGTCGAACCAATAACTTCACGCAGGGCAGCTTCGACGACCGACTCAAGCGTCTCATCCGGCCCTCGTACCCTGAATAGGAAATGTTCGGCACTCTTGATGTTGTACTGGACCGCAAGGTCGATATCGACCATGTTTTCATCCTGAGTCAGGATCAGTTGATCGGTCAGCCGCGTGGTACGGATTTGCTCGACATCGACCTTTTCAACCTCCTGAACTGGCCAGGGAATGCGCCAATGAGGTCCCGGGGTTGTTGTCTTGACGTGTTTGCCGAATTGCGTGACAACGCCAGCCTGAGCGGGCTGAATCAGGTAGATACCGGACAGTGCCCACAAACCGACCAGCACTGCTGCAATCAGGCCGATCCCCTTTCCGGATAAACTTCCGCCTGGCAGGCTTGGACCACGGCTAGCACCACCGCCGCCATTACCACCGCCCGACTTGCCGCCGCTGAGATCCGTAAACCACTTCTTGATGTTTTTGAAGACGTCATCGAGATCCGGTGGGCCGCCGCCTGAATTCTTGCGATTGCCCCAAGGATCGTTATCGTTACCGCCTGGCTCGTTCCAAGCCATATTATGTATATGCTCCAAAGGTTACCGGCAAGCCGCCGGCCAACACGTTATTGTATTAAGCCCGAGTAGAGGCCGCAAGCGCCCCGATCACGGGAGTCAGTTCATTGATACGATGTTCACGGGCCAAACGTTCATAATCTGATTTATCCATGGCCAATCTAATGTCCACCGAGCCATCTTCAAGCTGGTGTTCCTCAATTATCGCATTCGCAGCAAATAACTGAGCCCGAAGTTTCCCTTGTGCAGGCGTCACCCGGAGCCAGCCCTCCGTCCAACCTCCAGACACCCTGATGGCAATTGCTTCCAGAAGTCCGTCCAGGCCGTCATTTTTCAGCGCAGATACCCAAACAGAGGCCGGTTCACCATTTTCGGCGAATTCGATTTTAGGCGAATGCCCCGAGCGATCGATCTTGTTGAATACCAGTAGCTGAGGCACGTCTGCAGCGCCAATCCCTGACAGTACCCTATTGACGTCCGCGATGCGTTGATCTCTTTCGTCATCGCTCTCGTCTATGACGTGCAAAATAAGGTCAGATTCCAGGGTTTCGGTCAATGTGGAGCGAAATGCATCGACGAGCTCATGTGGCAGATCGCGAATGAATCCGACCGTATCAGCAAGGACTGTGGCTGTGCCACCGCGCAAATCGAGACGTCTGAGCGTCGGGTCCAGCGTCGCGAACAATTGATCGGCTGCGTAGACTTTTTCATTGGTCAGTCGGTTGAACAGTGTTGACTTGCCCGCATTGGTGTAACCGACCAAGGCGACGGTCGCAATGCCCGACTTGCCACGTTTGTTACGCCCCTGCTCGCGCTGTTGGCGAACCTTTGCCAGTCGTTTTTTCAGCACCCGCACCCGCTCGTTGAGCAAGCGTCTGTCCGTCTCGAGCTGAGTTTCACCCGGCCCCCGCAGACCGATACCGCCTTTTTGCCGCTCAAGGTGAGTCCAGCCTCGGACCAGACGCGTCGACAGATGCACCAATTGCGCAAGCTCCACCTGTAACTTGCCTTCAAAAGTGCGCGCTCGCTGCGCGAAAATATCGAGTATCAGGCTGTTGCGATCCAACACACGCACTTTGAGCTCAGCTTCGAGATTTCGTTCTTGACTCGGTGACAAGGTCTGCCCGAACAACACGACATCCGCTTCATGTTCTTTCAGCAGTAGAGCGATTTCTTCGATTTTGCCCTTGCCAATAAAATGGCGAGCGCTGGGTCGCTGCCGACTACCCACTACCGTGCGGAGCACCTCCAGACCAGCCGATGTCGCAAGTTCATGAAACTCTGCACGTTCGGCTTCTAGATCGGACGCATTATCCAAAACCTCATTAGACGTATGGCCTCGGGGTTTCTGGCGAATATCAATGTGGACGAGGAGCGCTTTGTCTCCGGTGTCAGGACGCTCGAACAAATTTATTCAGTAGCTTCGTCTTCGTCACCAGGAATCGCAATCTTGACAGGCCGGCTTGGAACGACAGTAGAGATGGCGTGCTTGTACACCATCTGGTTGACAGTGTTCTTAAGCAACACCACGAATTGATCAAATGATTCAATCTGCCCCTGGAGCTTGATACCGTTGACCAAATAGATGGACACGGGAATACGCTCTTTGCGCAGAGTGTTCAGGAAAGGCTCCTGAAGTGACTGCCCTTTCGCCATTTTTTTATGTCCTTCTCATAGTTTGAACGAACAGCCTGCGAATTGTCACCGTATGGACAGCCCATGTCAATGTAATGTGGGGTTCCCCGCAAAATTAGGCGGGCTATTGCGGGCTATTAAGGGGTTGTTCAGGGATCGACTTGTATTCTTTGCCTCAAGTACCCAAAAAGGTCCTGGTAAAAGGAATCTCTCATGCATAAAAACGCCATTTCATTGGCTTTACTCGGTGTCGCCGGCACCCTTGCCACCTCAGCAGATGCGCTAGAAATCCGCTTCAGCGATCTCGATAACAAACATCGAGTGATCGAACGGATAGTGGGCAGCGATGAGGAGTTGGCCGCCAGCGCAGAGCGTGCACTGCAAGACGCCTCGTATCGCCATCGACCCGATCTCGATTTTGCCGACACGTGGGTTGCCGAAATCGGCACGCTGCTAACGCACGACCTTGACGGCGACGGCTATTTTACCGGCTTCAGCCTGAGCGTCGATGTCGACACCTATCGAACCGATGAGGACATTTACCTCGCGCTCTATACGCGCAATCGCAGCGGCACGGTGTCCCCGCTACACGTAACTCGGGATTTTTCGATATACGGCGACGCCCTGTATGACGAGTACGAGATCGATATCGATCTCCTCACCCGTTATCCAGCCGATGCCTACGACCTCATTATCGATGTCCACGACGCCCGAAGTGACCGGATCCTGGATACGGTCGATGACCGAATTTTCTCTAATCTGAGCCGCCTGCCACTTGAGTCCGAAGATCTGGACATAGCACCAAACCCGCCGATCAATCGGCCCGGTGTCCCAGTCAACGATGATGGGCCAGCGTCCATCGGCAGTATCCGCGTTGAAGAGCATGCAGGTAGTGGCAGTGTTTGGTGGCTTGCAGGGTTACTCATATTAGCTGCCCGCGCTCGCCGTGGCAGCCACCCGAGAGTTTAAAACCCGGAGGACCCGAGTTCCTGTGGAGTCCTTATAATGACGAGAGTCCGGCCATCAGTGGTCGGGCCCGACGCATTAAGGGACACCCATGAGCGCTTATCAGTCTGAACACCAGCAATCACTAAACGATCCGTGCGGCTACTGGCTAGACGTCGCTGAAAATGTCAGCTGGTATAAAAAACCTCGTCACGGTGTCGATACGAGTAACAGTCCATTTAACACCTGGTTCGCCGATGGCGAAATCAATGCATGCTTCAATGCGCTCGATGTCCATGTCACCGAGGGCCGCGGGGATCAGCTGGCGTTGATCCACGACAGCCCGATCACCGGCACGCAACGTAAACTCACGTATCAGGAACTGCTGGATCTGGTCAAGACTTTCGCCGGCGCGCTTAAAGCGGAAGGTGTTGAAAAAGGCGATCGTGTGCTTATTTATATGCCCATGGTGCCCGAAGCTGTGATCGCGGTACTGGCATCAGCCCGACTGGGCGCCGTTCATTCAGTGGTGTTTGGTGGGTTCGCGGCAAAAGAGCTCGCCATCAGAATCGATGACTGTGCGCCTAAGATCGTCGTTACCGCTTCCTGCGGCATTGAACCCGGGCGCATCATTGAATATAAACCCTTGCTTGATGAAGCGATTAACCTTGCGACACACAAAGTGCCGCGCTGCATCATGCTGCAAAGAGAACAATGCACTGCTGAACTGACTGACGGTCGCGACATTGACTGGCAACAGAGTATGTCAGCAGCTGTTCCAGCCGATTGCGTACCGGTCAAAAGTACTGATCCCTTATATATCCTTTATACGTCTGGCACGACGGGCGCACCCAAAGGTGTTGTTCGTGATACCGGCGGCTCCATCGTGGCATTGAAATGGACCATGTCAGCTATCTATGACACAAACCCGGGTGACGTGTACTGGGCGGCCTCTGATATTGGTTGGGTAGTCGGCCATTCCTACATTATCTACGGCCCGTTGTTTCAAGGCTGCACGACCATCATGTATGAAGGTAAACCGGTTGGTACACCCGATGCTGGGGCATTCTGGCGTGTAATCAGTGAGCACAAGGTCAAGGTGTTGTTTACTGCACCTACCGCGTTTCGCGCCATCAAGAAAGATGACCCTGACGGCGCATTGCTCGATAAGTACGACCTTTCCTGCCTCGAGGCCTTGTACCTTGCCGGAGAACGTTGTGATCCGGATACGCTCGAATGGGCACAGGACAAACTTGATATCCCGGTAATTGATCATTGGTGGCAGACAGAAACGGGCTCATCAATAGCCGCAAACTGTCGCGGCATTGAAGCATTGCCTGTCATTCCCGGTTCGCCATCAGTCGCCGTGCCTGGTCATGACGTGCTGGTACTCGATAACGAAGGCCAGCCCGTTGCTGCAGGTGATATCGGCGCCATCGTCGTTCGCCTGCCACTGCCACCCGGGACTTTCATCGATTTATGGAATGCCAGCGAACGCTTTCAGTCAGCCTACTTCGAACGTTATCCCGGCTACTACGAAACGGGAGACGCCGGGTTTATCGACGACAAGGGTTATATCTTTGTCATGTCGAGGACCGACGATGTCATCAATGTCGCCGGGCATCGCTTGTCGACAGGTGCGATGGAAGAAGTGCTGGCGGGTCATCCTGACGTTGCCGAATGTGCCGTCATGGGTGTTCATGATGATCTGAAAGGCCAATTACCCGTCGGCCTGGTCATTCTGAATGCCGGGTGTAATAAAAGTCAGGATGATATCTGCACAGAACTGATCACCAAGGTCAGAAAGGATATCGGCCCGGTGGCCGCATTCAAATCGGTGGCCGTTGTCGAGCGATTGCCGAAAACGCGTTCTGGCAAGATTCTTCGCGGTACGCTTCGATCGATCGCAGATAACAAAGAGTGGAATATGCCCGCGACCATAGAGGACCCTACCGTGCTTGACGAAATAACCACGAGTCTTGAAGCGCTCGGATATGGTCGATCACGCTCATGACCGACGTTCATACTCGACTGGCCGATATGCGTAGTGCGGCCTTGGCAGGCGGCGGAAAGCGTCGTGTTGACGCTCAGCATGCCAAAGGCAAATTAACCGCCCGTGAACGGCTTGCAGTACTGTTTGATCCGCACAGTTTTCGTGAATGGGACATGTTTGTTGAACATGATTGCCATGACTTCGGCATGGAAGACAATCGCGTCCCGGGCGATGGTGTGGTCATAGGCTACGGTCAGATTAATGGTCGGCTGGTATTTGCCTTCAGCCAGGACTTCACGGTACTCGGTGGTTCATTGTCTGCAGCACATGCACGCAAGATCTGCAAACTGATGGACCATGCCATGAAGGTCCAGGCACCGGTCATCGGCATCAACGATTCGGGCGGTGCCCGGATTCAGGAAGGCGTCGCATCATTGGGCGGTTATGCCGATGTGTTTCAAAAGAACGTGCTCGCCTCGGGGGTCGTACCGCAGATCTCTCTGGTCATGGGTCCTTGCGCAGGGGGCGCTGTGTATTCCCCGGCCATGACCGACTTCATTTTTATGGTGCGTGACTCTTCTTACATGTTTGTGACCGGTCCGGAAGTCGTAAAAACCGTCACCCATGAGGAAGTGACGCAGGAAGAGCTCGGTGGCGCTGGCACGCACACCAGCAAGAGTAGCGTCGCTGATGCGGCATTTGAAAATGACATCGATGCACTTCTTGAAGTACGGCGTTTCATGCACTTTCTGCCATCGAACAATCGAGAAACCGCACCGCTTCGTTCAACCATGGATCCACCGGGGCGAGAGATCCCCGCACTCAATACCTTGGTACCGGAAAACCCCAACCTGCCCTATGATATTCGGGAGCTGGTAAAACAAGTCTGCGATGAGCAGGAGTTTTTCGAAATTCAGGAAGATTTCGCTGCCAACATTGTTATCGGCTTTGGCCGACTCAATGGCGAGACTGTTGGCTTTGTCGCCAACCAGCCGATGGTGTTGGCCGGTTGTCTGGATATCAATGCCAGTCGCAAAGGCGCACGCTTCGTTCGCTTCTGCGATGCCTTTTCAATTCCAATCGTGACCTTCGTCGATGTGCCCGGCTTCCTGCCAGGCACGGCGCAGGAGTATGGCGGCATCATCAAACACGGTGCGAAATTACTCTTTGCCTATGGTGAAGCCACGGTACCGAAAATTACAATCATTACTCGCAAGGCCTACGGTGGTGCCTATGACGTCATGGCGTCCAAGCATCTACGTGGTGATATCAATTACGCCTACCCAACGGCTGAGATCGCAGTCATGGGACCAAAAGGTGCGGTTGAAATCATATTCCGCGCCGACAAGAACGATCCCGAAAAGATCGAAGCAAGAACCGAAGAGTATCGCGACAAGTTTGCCAACCCATTCGTTGCGAGCAAGCTTGGTTTTATCGACGATGTCATCAGACCACAAAGCACACGCATGCATTTGTGTCGAGATCTTGAAATGCTCCGTGGCAAAGAGCTCAAGAATCCCTGGAAAAAACACGACAACATTCCGCTCTAGACGATGACTCGGCCAGATAACATTATGCCCATTAAAAAAATACTCATCGCCAATCGGGGTGAAATTGCCTGCCGCGTCATTCGCACCGCCCGTCGACTCGGAATTGCAACGGTCGCTGTCTACTCCGATGCTGACAAACAAGCCCTGCATGTTCGTCAGGCAGATGAGGCCGTACACATTGGCGGCAATGCATCCGCCGAAAGCTATCTCTCGATAGACAATATTCTCAAGGCCATCAAGGATACCGGCGCCGATGCCGTGCACCCTGGCTTCGGTTTTTTGTCAGAGAATTCAAGCTTTGCTAAAGCTTTGGAAAAAGCCGGTGTGATCTTTATCGGCCCCGGTGTCCATGCCATCGAAGTCATGGGCGACAAGATAGAATCCAAAAAGCTCGCCAATGATGCAGGTGTCAATACCGTTCCAGGACACCCGGATGCGGTGGCCGACGCAGATGAAGCGTATCGCATCGCTGAAAAAATTGGCTGCCCGGTCATGCTCAAGGCCTCAGCGGGTGGTGGCGGTAAAGGTATGCGAGTCGCGACAAGTCTTGATGAAGTCCGTGAAGGATTCATTGCCGCACAAAATGAAGCGCGCAATGCCTTTGGTGATGATCGTGTGTTTGTTGAAAAATTCATTGAGCAACCGCGACATATCGAAATTCAACTGATTGCCGACGCACATGGCAACACAGTCTATCTCGGTGAACGAGAGTGTTCGATTCAACGCCGCCATCAAAAGGTTATCGAGGAGGCCCCCTCTTCTTTTATCAGTCAGGCAACGCGTAAAGCGATGGGGGAACAAGCCGTGGCACTTGCCAAGGCCGTGCAATACCGGTCGGCTGGCACTGTCGAGTTCATTGTCGATGCACAAGAGCAGTTTTACTTTCTTGAAATGAATACCCGGCTTCAGGTTGAACACCCGGTAACCGAATGCGTTACCGGTGTTGATCTGGTCGCGTTGATGATCGATGTCGCGGCTGGGGAAAAACTTCCTTTACAGCAGTCGGATGTAAAGCTAAATGGTTGGTCGTTTGAAGCACGTGTCTATGCAGAAGATCCGGATCGAGGCTTCTTGCCGTCAACTGGTCGGGTCAGCCATTACGAACCACCCGCGACAGATAATGCCGAATCCGACAACGATGCAAACAGTGACACCACCTGCAACGAACCTTATACAAGAGTGGATACCGGCATCGATGCCGGTGGCGAAATCTCGATGTTCTATGACCCGATGATCGCCAAGCTGATCACATGGGCGCCAAGTCGCGAGGAAGCTATCGCGCAAATGCAAGGTGCACTTGAGAGCTATCAGATTATCGGGGTCAAACATAATTTATCCTTTCTATCGGCATTGTTTGCCCATGAAGCCTTGCAACGCGGGGATCTGACAACTCGTTTTATCGAGGATCATTTTCCGGACGGGTTCAACAGCCAGACGCACGACGCACCAGGCAATGACGTGTTAGCAATTATCGTTGCATGGCTCGAATGGCAAACACGGTTAAGAGATCAACAGACCACATCAACACCAACCTTACAAAGCTCTTCTGTCATGGTCGGCACTGAAAGCTCAGATGAGGAAACCCTCGTTGTATTTTCCGGAGATCCGGTTGATAGCGATTCATCCGTCGATGTCTCTATCGAAAAGCTGGCGTCCATCGACAGCCATTGGGCACCGGGTGACTGGTTATTTGAAGGCACCATCGATGAAGTTGCCATGAAAGTGCGGGTTGAACGCAAAGGGCACATGTGGCGTTTGTATCAGGCCGGCGCTGCACGAGACTTCATTGTCGTTGATCCCCACGTGGCCGGGCTGATGAGCTTGATGCCAATCAAAGAAGCACAAGACCTATCCCGCTTTTTGTTGTCCCCGATGCCAGGCCTTCTCGTCAAAGTCATGGTCGCGGAAGGTGATGAGGTTACTGTGGGGCAAGATCTCGCCATTATCGAAGCAATGAAAATGGAAAACACCCTCACCAGTGACATCAATGGCACGGTTGCGAAGATTGTTGCAGACGCCGGTGAAAGTCTCGCGGTGGACGCAATCATCATGGAATTCGAATAACGATGCACGGTATGCAAAGATCATGATCGGACGACTGAATCACGTAGCGCTGGTTGTCGATGATCTTGATGTCGCCGAACGCACCTGGAAAGAAACCCTCGGTGCAACCGTATCAGCGCGTCAGGCCCTACCCGAGCACGGCGTAACGGTCGTATTCATTGACCTACCTAACACCCGTATCGAATTGCTCGAGCCGTTGGGCGACGGTTCACCCGTCAGTAAATTTCTGGAACAACACACGGGTGGCGGTATGCATCACCTGTGTCTGGAGGTAAGTGATATTGTTGCCGCGCGCGATGAGCTGATCAATAAAGGCGCACGCGTACTCGGTGATGGTGAACCAAAGATTGGTGCACATGGAAACCCCGTGCTGTTCTTGCATCCCAAGGACATGCACGGGACCTTGATTGAGCTCGAGGAAGTGTCGAGCCCCTGAATCAAACAACCTGAATCAGGATACGACCGGTTTCTGCAATGACTGGACAAGCTCATCCGACAGATTCAGCGCACTTGCAAGCTCCGCAAGATAGGCCTTTTCTCGGTCACCCTCACCGTCAATAACCATTGCTGACGCTAAATACATTTCAGCTGCGGCTTCCGGTGAATCGGCAAGTATCGCGATCCGACTTACATCATGCGGTAAAGACATCTCCTCCAGCAAGAAGTGTGCGACGTCTTTATCAAGGTTCATCGAATTGATGCGTTCCTTGATACGCGCTTGCTCTTCGGCGTCAACGTGGCCATCGGCCCTGGCCGCAGAGATCATCGCCTTGATAACATGCTCACTACGAGCGGAGGCCAAATTTGAAGGCAGTTGTGCAATGGGGTCTCCAAGATCCTGTGGCGCTGCAGCACCTGAGTTCGCCTGCCAATCTTTCAGGGCTTTGTAGGCATAGCCACCGATCGCCGCGGTACCGCCGACCTTGAGTGCGGTCGTGGTCAGACGCCGACCACTCTTGCTACCGAGCAACAAGGCCAGCGCTCCAGCGGCCGCCGCCCCCGCGCCCAGCCCCTTGAGCATCGCATCGCGCTCCTCGCCTTCAGGCGGTAGCAACTGCTTGTCTTCGGCCATCTCAATACCAGCTCTGGTCGCTGCCTGTGATTTGTCCAGTAAAGAATCAAGAATAGCTTTCGGGTCCATAGTCTTTTTCCGATTACAGTTTTAAAAAATCTGAAACCTGTCGTGTGAATTTTACCGGGCGCTTGTTCACGGAGCCGGTACGCGGTATATCCTAGAAGAACATATGTGTGAACTTCAAAAAAACAAGCTCTCACCAAGGGGCGACAGGCAATGAGCGAAGCGAACTCACAGCAGCCGTATCTTCGGCGGTTGTTTGATGGCCAGACTCACGAGCTCAGGGAAGGCAATACCATCATTGGACGCAGTGAGGATTGCAACCTGGTACTCGATGAACCCGGCCTATCGCGAAAACATGTGCGCATTACTGTCGATGCGGAACTTATTATCCTTTTCGATCTAGGATCACTGAACGGCACACTGGTTAACGGCAGTGAGGCACTTGGCAAACTGCCTCTACACCACGGCGACATCATTATATTTGACGAGTTTGAATACGAATTGCTGAGATCGGTTCCGGTTACCAATAAATCAAAATCGACTGTGCAAATCGAAACCGTCGTCGCCAATCGCCACGAACGAGACCGAGAGGAATTGATACAGCCTGAAGTACGCGTGGTGGATGAGGCATTTCTGGCACGCGATTCGAGCAATGATCCGGAAGCCGAAAACACCCCAATTTCGTCGATTGGCCAACCGACCTTTATCGTCAGAGGGATCGGCGCCTCAGGCGTCAGAATCCCCCTCGACATGAGCCGCACGAAGTGGACCATCGGTTCATCCAACGCTCACGATATATCAATCTCTCATCCATCGGTGGCCGGCACGCACGCCGTGCTGAGCACAGACACCGGACAATGGTTTCTGAGTGCCAACGGCGCGGCCGATGCGCTTCGGATCAATGGACAAACCACGCAAGGCATGACCATTTCCAGTGGCGATGTCATCAGTATTGGCGAAATCGATTGCCTGTTTGTCTGTCCACGTGAATACAGTCCGACCGGCAATAACCCGGAGCAAGGCGGTAAAGAAAATCACCAACCGAGATACACGCAGACATTTGACACGACAGACATGGAGCCGGTTGCCTGGCGAGATACCCGCACGCCGTCGCCGAAAAGGCGATCCAAAGTGTTGATCATGATTGTCTCAGTGCTGACTTTGACCCTGATCACCAGCGCATATTTTTACTGGCGGAACAGCAACTGAACTAAGCTTCCGGGTTCTCGTATACTCAGTAGATCAACACCGGCAAATTTCTGCATGATTCTGTTCTATATTTCCGCGGCAATACTCGTGGTCCTGTGCCTTGCGTGGCTCATCTTCGGGCTCAAACGCTCAGGAAAAACAAGCTCCGATCAGGAAGCGGCAAATATCCTGATTGCGCGCGAAAAGCTTGCAACTCTCGATACCGCAAAAGCCAGCGGCGCGGTTGACGCAACCGCCTATGCGCAAGAGCGACAACAGCTGGAACAGGCACTTGCCAGTGAACTGCAGGTCGCCAAGAATCAGAACCGCGAGGATCGCGACGGTAGTATTGTGGCCACTGTCATTGTAGCGATCTTTCTACCCATCAGTGCCGGCGCACTGTATTTGTTTCTGGGAACCCCGGAAGCTATCAACAACACAAACTCTGCTGCCGCTCTGGGGACTGCTCAAACGACAGCTGGTAACGGCATCCCTGCAGGACAGCAAGCGCCAAACCTGGACGAGTTGCTGCCGCAACTCGAGGCTCGTCTTCTCGAAGCACCCGACGATGTTAACGGTTGGCGTCTTTTGGGGCGTACCTACCTGACCATGTCCCGATTCGACAAGGCAGCGGAAGCCTTGGAAAAAGCCGTCGCACTTGACGATCAACACCTCGACACAATCGCCAGCCTGGCTGAAAGCCTGGCAATGCAACAAGACGGGAACTTGTCCGGCCGTCCACTGCAATTGATCAAGGACGCCCTCGCTCTGGATGAAAACCATCCACGATCGCTGTGGCTATATGCAATCGGCACACAACAAGCGGGGGATCACAAAACAGCGTTACAACAGTTTGACAAACTGTCGGTGGTCGCGGCAGGCAATGCTGAAGCCCTCGCAACGATCAGGCAAATGCGCGTAAACTCCGAAAAAGCGCTCGGTGTTGTGGCCGAGCCCTCGGTGGCAATTGAAGTCAGTGTCGATTTGTCCAACGATGCCAGAAATTCAGTCAATGAAACCGATTCCGTGTTTATTTTCGCTCGCGCACAAACGGGACCTCCGATGCCCCTGGCAGTATCTCGTCACACGGTCAGGGATCTTCCGATCACCATAACGCTGGATGAAAGCATGGCCATGATTCCGAACATGACCCTGGCAAACTTTCCCGAAGTGGTTATCGGTGCGCGAGTGTCCCCTTCGGGTAATCCCATCGCACAGTCGGGCGACTGGTTTGCCGAATCCAACATCACCGTCACTGACAAACGTGCCGCAACAAAGCTGCTGATTAACGAGCAAACGCCCTAGTGCCCGTAAACAACCTTCGTGGAGCCGTGTTGATGGTAGTGGCCATCGCATTGCTCTCGATGATGGACGCGACGGTCAAGTGGTTGGTTACCAACCAGGTTGAGGTCATGCAGATCCTCGCCGTGAGAAGCATCATTATCGTGTTGTTCATGGCACTGATTTATCAATTGCGTGGACAAGCGAACGCCATTCTTCCAACCCGCCCTGTTGCACAAATGGCACGCGGTCTTTTCGGTTTTATCGCACCCTTCAGTTTTTTTCTGGGCTTGAAATACGTTCCGCTGACCGATGCGGTCGTTGTGTTCTTCTCGTCAATTTTCGTCGTCAGCCTGTTATCAATGGTATTCCTTGGCGAACGCGTCGGTCCACATCGTTGGGTGTCAATCATTATCGGCTACATAGGCGTGGTCATCGTCGCTCAGCCACAAGGCGGCGGACAATTATTCGGTTATGCCCTGGTCTTGCTGTCAAGCTCCTCTTACGCTGTCCTGTTTGTCAGTGGTCGTTACCTGTCCCGCACTGAATCGACGCCTTCATTGGTTGTCAGTTACAACCTCGGTGTTGGCTTACTCGCCTTTGTTTTCCTGCCCTGGTTCTGGGTGCCATTGAACCTTGAGCAAGTCGTCTTCATTCTGGCGGCAACGGTTCTGGCCGGCTGTGGTCACTTCGCCATGACCAGCGCCTTTGCCCAGGGAGAAGCCTCGTTTATCGCACCCTTTGAATACACCGCGCTTATCTGGGCCGTGATGTTCGATCTGATGATCTGGCGTCATCAGCCGGGTTCGGCCACCTTGTTCGGCGCTGCAATCATTATCGGCAGTGGGCTTTACGTGGCTTATCGAGAACAGCTCGCCACGCGCGAAGTATCGGCCGCGCTGCGCAACACCAATGTTCATTAGTCAAAGAACAACGTTAACGATCCGCGCGGATTCACGATGGTCTCGATAAATTTGACCAATTGGATAAAATTTGTTTGAATGCTGTCAAATCCAGCTTGAGAAGCGTTCATGGCGAATCAACGTCTACAGAGCCTGTGCGAGGAATTGCATCCACCGCTGACACCCCACGAGGCCGGGGTCGAATCTGACCGCTGTTACTTCTGTTTTGATGCACCCTGCATAACAGCGTGTCCGACCGGAATAGACATTCCGCTGTTCATCCGGCAAATAAAGGCTGACAACCCAAAGGGGGCAGCCATAACCATCTTCAACGAAAACATTCTCGGGGGCATGTGCGCCCGCGTCTGCCCAACGGAAACCTTATGTGAAGAAGCCTGTGTGCGAAACACACAGGAAGAAAAACCGGTACGCATCGGCGAGCTGCAACGATTTGCTACCGACACAATGATGGCCACCAACAAGCAACCTTATGTACGAGCTGCCGAGACCGGCAGAAAGGTTGCGGTTGTCGGCGCAGGACCCGCTGGTCTGAGTTGCGCCCATCGCCTTGCACTGCTCGGTCATGGCGTCACGATCTTTGAAGCGAGACCCAAACCCGGTGGCTTGAACGAGTACGGCATTGCCGCCTACAAGACCATCGATAACTTTGCCCAACGCGAAGTTGATTACGTTCTGTCGATCGGTGGCATTGATGTCGAATACAACAAAGCCCTGGGTACGTCCCTGTCACTCAGCGATTTGAAGAATCGCTTTGACGCGGTTTTTCTGGGAATGGGGCTTGATGATACCAATAGCTTGAATGTCGACGGCCATGACATTGATGGCATCCATGATGCGGTTGATTTTATCGCTGAACTCCGACAATCAGAACAACCCGATACGCTGGACGTGGGCAATGACGTTCTGGTTATCGGTGGCGGCATGACCGCCATTGATGCAGCTGTGCAATCTCGCCTGCTCGGGGCCGACGATGTAACCGTTGTCTATCGGCGCGATCAGAATTCGATGAATGCCAGCGCCTTTGAACAACAGATAGCGCAAACGCAGGGCGTATTGCTGAAAACCAATTGGCAACCCGTGCGCATTGTTGCGGACAACGGCAAACTCACCGGCGTCGAGTTTGAACAGACCGAAACCCGCGACGGCGCACTTCAGGGCACCGGTGTCAAACGAATCTTCAACTGCGACCGCCTGTTGCTTGCAATAGGACAACAGTTTGGGGCGGCCGAATCACTCGATGGTGTGACACTTGAACATAAGCGTATCGCGGTGGATGCCAACGGACGCACCAGCGACACCCAGATCTGGGCGGGTGGCGATTGCGTCGCCGGAGGTGAAGATCTGACCGTCAGCGCTGTGCAAGCGGGAAAACTCGCCGCCATGTCCATCCACGACGTCTTGTCGGCTTAACCCTTTACAGGAGAACAGTATGGTTGACTTGCAGTCCAACTTTCTCGGCATCAAATCACCGAACCCGTTCTGGCTGGCCTCTGCCCCACCGACGGACAAGGAAATCAATGTTGTCCGCGCCTTTGAAGCGGGTTGGGGTGGCGTTGTGTGGAAGACGCTGGGCGAGGATCCACACATCGTCAATGTCAATGGGCCACGTTATGGGGCTGTCTATTCATCAGACAGAACCTTGATGGGACTTAACAATATCGAACTCATCACTGACCGACCGCTACAAACCAACCTTGACGAAATAAAACGTGTCAAACGAGACTGGCCCGATCGTGCTGTCGTTGTGTCTTTGATGGTGCCGTGCGAAGAACGCAATTGGGCCGACATACTCAAACAGGTGGAAGACACGGGCGCTGATGGTGTTGAACTGAACTTTGGTTGTCCGCACGGGATGTCAGAACGTGGCATGGGAGCAGCCGTTGGACAAGTCCCCGAATACATCGAGATGGTTGCTCAATGGTGTAAGCAACATACCAAGATGCCGGTTATCGTCAAGCTGACGCCCAATATCACGGACATCCGTTTCCCCGCGCGTGCGGCAAAGTCAGGCGGTGCCGATGCAGTCTCACTGATTAATACGATCAGTTCGATTGTCAGCGTAAATCTCGACACGATGTCTCCCGAACCATCGATTGATGGTTGGGGTTCTCACGGCGGTTACTGCGGACCGGCAGTCAAACCGATTGCCTTGAACATGGTCGCCGAGATTGCCCGCGACGAACAAACGCATGGCATGCCGATATCCGGTATCGGTGGCATAACCACATGGCGTGATGCGGCTGAGTTTCTGGCACTGGGTGCCAGCAATGTGCAAGTGTGTACCGCAGCGATGACCTACGGTTTTCGCATCATCGAAGAGCTGACGACCGGCCTTTCCAACTGGATGGAAGAATCAGGGTATTCGTGTGTTGACGATGTGGTCGGACAGGCTGTGCCTAACGTCAAGGATTGGCAGGAGCTGAACCTCAACTACGTTGCCAAAGCCAAGATTGATCAGGATCTGTGCATTCAATGTGGACGTTGTCATGTCGTGTGCGAAGACACTTCACATCAAGCGATTACCGCCAAGGTCAATGGCACGCGACGATTCGAAGTCATCGATAAAGAGTGTGTGGGCTGCAACCTGTGTGTCAGCGTTTGTCCGGTAGCCAATTGCATAACCATGGAAGCGATGACCGATGGTGTCGATCCGCGCACCAATCAAGTCATCTCAAGCGAATACGCCAACTGGACATCGCACCCAAACAATCCGTTTGGCGCAGATGGGTAAACGAATGCCTCAGGGCTTCAAGCCATTTAATATGACGGTGACAAGAAACGCTTCAGCTTCCTGGTACAAGCTATCTTCGTCACCGTCATGCAAGGCACGGATCTGTGGCGCAAAATCGGCATAGTGCTGCGTGGAGGACCAGATCAGGAACAACAGATGAACTGGCTTGACAGCAACCAGTTTGCCATCACGGATCCATTGATTGATCACCGCGCATTTTTCATCAACCAACACCTTGAGCTCATTTTCAAGGTAAGACTTGATCATGGGCGCGCCGTGCAGAATTTCATTGGCAAACAATCGCGATGCCTCTGATGCACGCCGTGACAACATCAGTTTTGCCCGGATGTACTTTGCCAGTTCCTGTTGCGGGTCACCGTTTGCATCTAGTGACTTCAACGGGTCCAGCCATACGGTCAGGGTGTGCTCAAGAACAGCGGTATAAATCTCTTCCTTGCGTCCAAAGTAATACAACACATTCGCTTTGGACATACCCGCCGCGTCGGCAATCTTGTCAACAGTCGCACCGCGATACCCGTACTGCGCAAATATATCCAACGCAGACACAACGATTCGGGACTCATTCTCCGCCTGAATACGTGTGCGCTTTTTCCGTGCAGTGTCCATGAAAACTTTGCAAGTTAAATGTTGACCAAATGGTCAACATACGATAGCGTGACTACGCGCAGGTGTCGAGCCTGCCGTGTCATTCTCTGATGTCATTCACCGCACGATATCATTCGTGCATGCCAGGTAACCGTCAGCAAACGAGAAGTCCCGTATGGCCATTAGCAGCAACATGAAGATCAACAGCGAACGCTTGTGGGATAGCCTCATGGAGATGGCAAAGATCGGCCCGGGCATCGCCGGTGGTAACAACCGCCAGACGCTGACCGACGACGACGCGACAGGTCGCGCACTGTTTCAGCGTTGGTGTGAAGAAGCCGGTTGCACCATGGGTCTGGACAAGATGGGCACCATGTTCGCACGCCGTGAAGGCACCGATCCCGACGCCCTGCCCGTCTATGTCGGCAGTCATCTGGATACGCAACCTACTGGCGGAAAGTATGACGGTGTACTTGGCGTACTCGGCGGTCTAGAGATTGTGCGACAGTTGAACGATCTGAACATCAAGACAAAACACCCGATCGTCGTGACCAACTGGACCAACGAAGAAGGTACTCGCTTTGCGCCAGCCATGGTTGCCTCCGGTGTATTCGCCGGCATCCATACGTTGGATTGGGCCTACGACCGTGAAGATGCCAGTGGCCTGAAGCTCGGTGACGAACTGGCACGCATCGGTTACCGGGGCGACGAAGAAGTCGGTGCGCGCAAAATGCATGCGTTCTTTGAATTACATATCGAACAAGGGCCCATTCTTGAAAACGAAAACAAGGACATCGGTGTCGTCACCCACGGGCAAGGCCTCAACTGGTTGCAAGTCACCTTAACCGGCAAGGAAAGTCATACCGGCTCGACACCCATGCCCATGCGTGTCAACGCAGGTCTTGGCATGGCACGCATCACGACACTGGTCGACGACATTGCACTGAGCCATGCACCCCTTGCGGTCGGCGCGATCGGCCACTGCGATGTTTATCCGAATTCTCGCAACATCATTCCCGGTAAAGTAGTGTTCACGATCGATTTCCGCCACCCGGACAAGGCAGTCATTGACGACATGGAATCCCGACTGCGCAAGGAAGCCAAAATCATTGCCGACGACATTGGTCTGGGCATGGAGATTGAACAGGTCGGCGGCTTTGATCCGGTCGAGTTTGATGAAGCCTGTGTTAGCGCGGTTCGTAACGCTGCGGAGCGTCTCGGTT
>CALDSR010000051.1 GCA_937924505.1 uncultured Granulosicoccus sp.
GATTTTGTGGACACCTCCAAATGAGCGATAATGCTCCAAGAGGTGCCTCATGGCAAAACGTAAGACCCGCAGAGAACGTCGAACTTTCAATGATGAGTACAAGCAACAGGTACTGGAGTTAGTCCGTGCCGGTGACAAGTCCGTCTCGCAGATCTGTCGAGATTTGGACTTGACAGAATCATCCGTTCGTAAGTGGATCAAATCAGACCAAGAATCCAACGGGATAATGACCCAAAACAGCCTGTCAGAAACAGATCAACAAGAACTGGAACGACTGCGTTCTGAGAATAAACGCCTGAAGACCGAGCGCGATATATTAAAAAAAGCGACGGCCTTCTTTGCCAAGGATTCTCTGTGAGATTCCAGTTTATTTCGGCACAGAAGGCCAACTTCACCATCAGCGAACTCTGCCAGGCACTGGAGGTCTCAACCTCAGGGTATTACGCCTGGTGCAAGCGTGAGAAGAGTCAGCGACAGCTGGAAGATGAGCGCTTGCTGGAGTTGATCAAGTCGATTTTCAAGGCCAGCCGTGAGACCTATGGCAGCCCGCGCATATTCGAAGTGCTCAAAGAGCTAGGACACAAGATCGGCAAGAACCGAGTCACTCGGATCATGAAGGAAAATGGTCTGATCGTGCTCCCTCGACGCGGCTGGCGCTGTGTAACAACAATAGCCAACCCACACCATGCGATTGCCGCCAATGAGCTTGATCGAGATTTCACAGCCTCGAGTGTGAATGAAAAATGGGTAACCGATGTGACCTTCGTACCTACCGATGAGGGCTGGTTATACCTTGCCTCGATGATTGATCTGTACAACCGAGAGGTCGTCGGATGGGCAATGGGTGAGAACAACGATACCGCATTAACATTGTCTGCCTTGGATATGGCACTGGAATTCAACAACCCACCAGAGGGACTTGTCCATCATTCAGACAGAGGCAGCAACTACACAGCGAAGGGCTACCGACAGGCACTATCAGATCGTGGCATACAAAGCAGCATGAGCCGCAAGGGGAACTGCTGGGATAATGCAGTGGCAGAGAGCTTCTTTGCCACAATCAAGAAAGAGCTGATTCATCGTTACAGATTCAAGACCAGGCGACAGGCAGCAGCTGCTATATTCGAATACATCGAGGTGTTCTACAACCGTATTCGCATACATTCACAACTCGGTTACACTAGTCCAGCACAGTTTAGACGAAACACCCAAGCTGCTACGGCAGCATAACCCCGGTGTCCACTTTATCGGGGGAGCTCCACTCCACAAGCTGGAGCTGCACAGCGGCAATCTAGCAACCCGCCTTGAATCCATTCGAGCTAAGCCGTATTCCGGGTGGAAAGCCCTTGGATAGTGAATCAAACAATTCCTACTTCCGCAACGGGGACTCACCGGCTGTACGTTATACTGAAACAGGGGCAAAACTAAACGGCCCGAAGCAGTCATCCACATAATCAGAGCAGCCGCTAAAAAAGCTTCATGAAAATTCAGGCTATAGTTGCACATCCTCGTCGAAATAGTTTCTGTTATTCGTTGTTTGAGCAGGCCGTGGCAACGAGTCAACAATCCGGCCACGACCTAGTTATACATGATTTATATGACGAGAAATTTGATCCTGTATTGAAAGAGGAGGAAGCTTATACGGTCGGCGATTCAATAGAGAAAACGTTATTAAATTCAGATGACCCAGTCGTGAAATTACATCGACGAGAGATCGCTTTGGCGGAAGGGCTATTGGTTGTTCATCCTAACTGGTGGGGAAAACCTCCAGCTATTTTAGCGGGCTGGATGGATAGGGTACTAGTTCCTGGCGTAGCTTATCGACTGCACTCTGCTGAAGGAGAGCCGGATGGTTTATTGTCTTTGAAAACAGCCCTAATTTTGAATACCTCTGACACTCCTCCAGATCGGGAGAACGAAGTATTAGGAGACCCTTTAAATCTTATTTGGGAAAACTGCGTACTACCTTATTGTGGTGTGAAAAGTGTTGATCGTTTGATGTTTGGTGCGGTGGCTGGGAGCGACAAAGCGCAGCGTGAAGAATGGTTAGCTAAAACTAAATCTGCTGCTGAAGGTTGTTTTCCTCCCGTGGCATGAAGGTCCGCTTCGGGGACTTTTCCGCCAAAATCTGACCATCGATCGTTGGATGTATGAATGTCTGCTTTGTAGAACTCACGTCACCACCAGCGTTCACAAGTTTTGGTAATTCTGAATTATTGATATCGTTGCTTGCGACAAAGTCGGATGGTAGTTATGCCGTAACTTTCTCTCGGTAATGGCACATTAACACGTTAAAAAAACAGTGGCCCGTCGCTAAGATGGACCACTGTATTGCGCTTGATAACTGTCGTTACTCCTTTTTACCGAACCATTCAAGACACATTCTTATCCCCGCTAGTAACAGCAATGCCGCTAGCAGGAAGCCACCCAGGGATCCGCCGCCATTGGATGTGCTATGACGCACTGATGGAAATGCAGGTTGATTGCTGTCCTGTTGATTTGATTTGATGGGTGAGTTTGCCCGTTGTTGTCTCGCTTGTTGTTCACGATCCACACGTTCGGCATTCTTGCGTTCGATTTGTTCTTGGGCAAAGATCTCGTCCCGCACGACGATCAATGATGTGTAATCGGTGACCAGTCCATGTTCCAGTGCAACATCGGTGATTCCTTGTCGTGTGTCGCGGGTTTCGCCAACGATATCTTGTTGCGCCTGCATTGCCTTGATCGTCGCATAGGCCCACAAACGTTCGAGCTCCGGTATGTCGGTATTTACCTTAGGAAAGACTACATCACTTTCAAACTGTTTTTTCTCGCCTGAGATTTCAGCATTGATGGTCAGACGAGCCGTACCATCGCCGGAGTATTTACCAAACATTACCAGCTGCTCACCGCGATAGACTCGGTTGAATTTCTCCGGAGTGATGTCTCTGATACGAACACCTTTGATGGATACTTCGAGGTTGTGAATCGCCTCATGTGACACCTTGCTGATCATCTGCATCATCAAGCCGACAATATCGTCATCGTTCGAGACATTCATCGCAAAGCCTTCCATGTGATTGGTCAAACCCTCAAGCAATGGCTCGTTTGCGCTATTACCCATGATGGCGGTAAACAGGCGAACGTCAACTGGTTCCATCAGTTTCAGAAATTTGGTCAATTCTGACGGTCCGACATTGGCAACCCCATCGGTAACAAGCAAGACTGCGGTGGTACGATCCTGATCAAGTGATTTTGCCGCGGCTTTGAGCCCATCAAACAAATTTGTGCTGCCACCAGCCTGCAGTGTGTCAAGTCTTTGCAGTACAGCTTCGATATTGCCTTGATCAGCTGGCAGGTAGCCGTGGGTAAAATCATGGGCTCGATTGCTGAACAAGATGATCTTGAACCGATCAGCTGTATTCATGGCGCTCAATGATCGACGCACACCTTCGATCAAACTTGCAAACTTTCCTTGCATTGAACCGGATGTATCCAGAACAAATATCCAGTCCCGACCCTCGGTAATCGGATTGAGATCCACGCCAGGTGTCAAGGTGATCATAAAGGTGCCGCTTGAACTGTTCTGATCTCGGTAGGTTACAAGATCGACTGCACCAGGCAGGTTTTCAGCCAGTCGCCAATAGACAACGATATCCTTGTCCAGAGAGTAGGCTGCGGTCGAAGATGGCTGCGCGGCAACTGATCCCGCAAGGGATTGTTGTGCTTCAATGGCCTCGATTGCCTGATCATCCAGTCCTGAACCCTGAGACGTACCCGAACCTTGTTTCGATTCGATCAGGACATCCCATTCGCCTGCATCAATCTGCGTAATCGTTGCCTGACCATTGGTGACGCGTACTGCATCGACCGGGTAGGCGGATCGCAATTTCATTTTAAAGCTGAACGCTTCGCTTACCTGTTCGGTGCGTGTCCAGAAAGCATCGCGTTGCTCGTCAACGCCACCCTCTTCAAGTGGGTAGACATAGCGTCCCATGTTGTGATCAACAGATTGCTTTTGCAAATAGACAAGCCTTATCCGAACATCCTGCCCGGCAAGTACTGGTGATACTTCAATATCGAATGTTCGATAATCATCCTGCTCCACCAGAGCCGTTTCACGCCCCTGACTTTTTTCACGCTCGTGCAAATTGCGTGCGTCTTCTTTTTTCAGCACCTCTGCATGCACGGGATTGCCATCGATCCAGTAGGTGAATTCACCAACGGCCGCATCCTTTGGCACAGGAAAGCTGTACAAGGCATCGCGGTTCTGAGCGTGCGGATTTTTAAAGGTCTGATCTATTTCGGTGATCGAATAGCCGTTTTCCAGGGTCACGCTGACATGCTGTTCGGCAAGCGTCAGGCTAGGCCCGCCTCCTTTGGGGACCAGTAGGCCTGCCGCATTGGCCTGTTTTGCGCCGAGAAATGCAGTCAATAGAAGCACGCTTGAGAGGATCCAAAAGCGCCCTGATATCAGCCTTTTATTATTATTAATCAATAACTTGAGTTGTTCGAACATAGTCTTGAGTCCTTTAGATATTAAACGTTGTTCAATTAATGGCCACACATCTGTAAAGACTGGATAACCATCGCCGATATATTGAACGTCGTTTAATTAAAAATCTGTATAATTGAACGATGTTTAATAACTTGTAATAAAGCGAGTGCATCATGGGCCGACGCAGCGAGCACAGCCGGGAAGAATTGACGCATCTGATCGTCGACGCGACGCTCGAACTGGTCAGAGAGCAGGGGCCAGCTTCGGTCACCGCCAGGCAGATAGCTGAGGCTGTCGGGTATACGCCCGGTATGCTGTATTCAATTTTCGACAATCTGCAGGCCATCTACCTGCGTGTGAATGTCGTGAGTCTGGATAGTTTGCATGAGCAGTGTCTGACGGCACAAAAGAGGGCGCGTGGTCCGGAGCGTTCAATACGCGCCATGGGGCTGGCCTATCTTCAATTTGCAGCAGACAATGCCAATCAGTTTCAATTGATGTTTCAACCCATGCCTCCCTCAGATACCGCCCAACCGGTTGAACTCGGCGCACGTATACGTTCCCTGTTCGAGCTTATTGAGACCGAGTTGCGGGCGCTTGATCCCAATGCCAGCGATTCAGCGATAAAACTGGGTGCTCGAACTCTGTGGTCAGGTGTACATGGCGCTGCTGCATTGAGCCTGACCGATCAACTTTATAGCGATGAAAAAAACAGTGAGCAGTTGATTGTCAGTATGTTGGTCAGTCGATTTGTCGATAGCTGGCAACGGTGAGGTTGGTTACATCATTGACTGATGACGGCTCATTTTATCGCGCGGTCATCACGATTGTTGTGGCAATTTTTTTGTTTGATGTGCAGGCCGCACTGATCAAGCACATGGGGACTCGCTTTTCGATCGAACAGATTGCAGTTTTCCGAAATTTCTTTGGTCTCTTTCCGCATTTTATCGTTTTGTTGCTAATGGCTGAATGGCGTAGCGCAGGCTATTCCTTGAAAATGAAACGCTGGAAACTCGGGTTGGGGCGAGGCGTGCTGTTGATCTGTGCACAGATGGCCTTCTATTACGCTTTAACTCATCTTGAGTTGGCGACAGCGGCTACTTTGGCCTTCTCCGGTCCGTTGTTTGTCACGATCTTGTCGATTCCCTTGTTGGGGCATCGAGTAGGGTGGTGGCGCACGTCGGCTGTTGTACTGGGGTTTATCGGCGTGGTTATTGTCATGCGCCCCGGCAGCGATACCTTCACCTTGGTTGCCTTGTTTCCTATTGCCGCTGCATTTTTCTATGCCTTGGCCAGTCTCTCATCGCGTTTCTTCGATGATGATGTTTCCACAGCTCTGATCAGTATTTATGCGACGACTGGCGCTTTAATCTCCGCATTCGTTGTATTAGTCACTGTGGGTCAATGGACGCCAATGACTCAGTTAACTGACTGGTTATGGTTCATGGCCATGGGTACAGTCGGTGGCATGGCAGTTTTTTTATTGATATCAGCCTACCGAATGTCAGACCCCAGTTCATTGTCGCCGTTTGAATACTTTGGTATTCCGTTTTCTTTCTTGCTTGGTTGGTTCTTTTTTGGTGAAGCGCCAATAGACTCTTTGTTTCCCGGCGTCTTGTTGATCGTCGGTGGTGGTTTGCTTGTCGTCTGGCGTGAACGCAAGGTGCGATCAAAAAAAGCACCGCAGGAATCTTGAGAGACACCGTGGTGGCGTTGATCCTGTATCAGATAAGTATGAAAAGCGCACCGTGTATCGATTTCTGGTCACGAACTAACTCAGGGCCATCTGCCGTTTCCCGATTTCGCTCAGGTCGTCGATAGTGGCTCGACCGATAAAATTCGTTTCGTAGTCTTCCGCGGCAAAGTCTGGCGCACTTTTACCGCTCAGGAAACTGCTCGCCTGACGCAGCGCATAAGCGCGGTTTTTACTGCAAGCCGGACTGGCTCCAATGTAGATGACGTTTGCATAGTCTTTGCCGTTATGCTCGTTGCCCACTGCATGGGCAACGTCGGGATGCCACCAGACAGTATCACCGGGTGCGACCGTTTGAATAGGGACTATTGCCGGTACCAGATCAGGATGCCATTGCTGATCTACGCCGAGTGCTCGACCGGGCTTGGCCAGGCAGAGTTCGTCATCGGGGACGTCATCTTGCAATGCACGTAGCAAGACATAAGCAATTGCGTTTGCGATGGGCAGTAGCTGAAGTGTGCCGTCGCCCGGACCTTGTTCGGTCAATGCGGTCCAACCCTGAAACGTTCTGAACATCGAACTTACCGCTGGCGAGGCGTACTCTCGTGTCTGTGTTCGAAAAGCGGCTTGCCAGGGATCATATTGATCCAGTCGCCCTTTGAAAATCGACGAATAGATGCGTTGAAAGGCAGGATCTACCCAGCGCTCGTAGGATCCTGCGTCCATGTGTGGTGACAAGCCAAGTGTGGTGTCACCCGGAGCCCGTCGCCGCGTGCGATCGGCATAGCTATAGTCAGAGTCAGGATCAAATTCCGGCCCGGCAGGTGCCGAGATATCCCACAATCGATTCAGGAATCGTTTGGTGGTAGCCATGGACTCAGCCTGACGGGCCATGACTTGTGGGCGCGACCAGTAGACGCCGTAGATCTGTGGCTTCGCATCAGCCAAGTCACCAAAGTAGGTATCAAGCCCGGCTTTTTCCTTTGCATGCTTTAGATAATTATTGCTGTCAAGGTAGTCTCCCAGCTCCTGATTCCAGTCTTCCGCCATTGCCTGAGGGAAAACACCACGAACGATGACGCAGCCGCATTGGCGTATCGATGCAATATCTTTTGTGGAGACTCTGTTGCCATTGATGGCTTCGAACGATAGTTCGGGGACTACAGCTCCTGTGCTTGCGTGCTTGTTGACCACATCATCAACCGCGGTGCGCATCGTGTCCGCGACGATCTGAAAGTGCTTTGACGTGTCATTGTTTTCCCGCAGCGCCCGTTTGGCAGTACGAATGAAGGGGCGTGGGTCGAAATCGCTATCAGACATACAGGAATCTCTCTGTTAAGTCGGAGGTCAGTCGGCTGTGAACCGGGTGCCGATTCAGGGGTTCAATGCCATCATAATCCAATTGTCTGTAGACTGCGCCGTGACCTTGCAGAAGACGGTGAATTCGCGATGAAAAACACGGCAGCAATCATTGGCGGCGGCGTCATTGGTGGCGGTTGGGCTGCCCGCTTTTTGCTCAACGGCTGGGATGTGAACATCTTTGACCCTGATCCGGAAGCGGCCCGCAAGATCGGCGAAGTGCTGGCTAACGCGCGACGCTCGTTACCGTCCTTGTATGACACAGTGCTTCCCGATGAGGGCGAGCTGGAGTTTCATGAAAGCATTGAGGCGGCCGTTGCAAATGCGAGTTGGGTTCAGGAGAGTGTGCCGGAGAGACTCGACATCAAGCACGCGACTTTCCAGGAAATACAACAGCATGCCGCGGCTGACGCCATTGTCGGGTCATCAACCAGTGGTTTCAAACCATCCGAGTTACAAACAGGCGCCTTGCGGGCCGAGCAGATCATCGTCGCACATCCATTCAATCCGGTTTATCTTTTGCCGTTGATTGAATTGGTGCCGTCTGCGTTGACACCGTCTGACACGATAACGGCTGCCAGTGAAATATTAACGACGCTGGGCCTCAAGCCACTCATCGTACGCAAGGAGATCGACGCGCATATTGCAGATCGCCTGCTTGAAGCGGTATGGCGCGAAGGCTTGTGGTTAATCAAGGATGGTATCTGCACCACACAAGAGCTGGACGATGCCATTCGCTATGGCTTTGGTTTACGTTGGGCGCAGATGGGCTTGTTTGAAACCTATCGTATTGCCGGTGGTGAGGCTGGTATGAAACACTTCATCGAACAGTTCGGCCCCGCACTTCAATGGCCATGGACAAAACTCATGGATGTGCCTGAGTTCAATGATGAGTTGGTTGAGCTGATTGCCAGTCAATCTGATGCGCACTCCGGGCATATGACGATTCGCGAACTTGAACGCCTGCGCGACGATAATCTTGTGGGTATCATGCGCGCTCTGAAGCAATCGGGTAGTGGCGCTGGTGGCACCATCAAGCAACACGAAGCGATCTTGTCAGAAGTCTGCACAAGTAGTGAAGGCTTACCGATTACCGGGCAGCGCCAGATCCCACAAAGCTGGACTGACTACAACGGGCATACGAATGAAGCTTATTATCTTGAAATTGCTTCCGCCGCGACAGATCGATTCATGAAACTGGTTGGATGCACTGAGGAATACGTCGCTGCCGGTCAAAGTTATTTTACCGTCGAGAATCATGTTTGTTATCTGTCTGAATTGCATCAGGGTGATCAATTGACCGTAAGAACGCAGTTACTCGATGGTGAGGGCAAGAAGATGCATTTGTTTCACCGTTTGCATGGGCCAGATATGGTTGTTGCTGCGACCGTCGAATCGCTGCTGTTACATATGGATCTCGAGGCACGAAAAACATCCTTGCCGGGTGAGTCGGTTGCAGCGCAACTGGCCAGAATATCCGCACAACATTCGTCCTTGCCGATGCCAGAAGGCGCTGGACGCTATGTTGGGCAACGCGACTGAGCTGAATCTGCCCGTGAATCACACTCCGTTCAAACCGTTGTGGTCAGTAGGTCTGATGACTGGCACTGTGCTGGACGGCAACATAGATGTGGCGCTGTTGAAAACGGATGGCGAGCAAATTGAATCATTCGGTCGCTACACCTTGGTGCCGTATTCAAACAACACGGTTGAATTACTGCGTGCAGCAGTTGATCAAGCAAGTCGTTGGCAGTTCGATGACAATGAACCCGATATCTTTGCTGAGGCGAGCAGACAACTGACGATTGAACAGTCCGATGCCGTCAAGCACCTTGTCGAAGAGGCTGACTTGTCGCTTGACGATATCAGCGTGGTTGGTTTTCATGGTCAGACCGTGCTACATCGCCCACCTCAAGCCAGTAGCATTGGACAAACCCGACAACTCAGCGATGGTGCTTTGATGTCTCGGCGACTGAATGTTTCTGTTGTCGATGACTTTCGCAGTGCTGATATGCGAATGGGTGGTCAGGGAGCACCCTTGTCAGCGACTTATCATAAAGCCTTGCTCTCTCGGCTCGTCGGGTCTGGCGATCCTGGCAATTTCGGGACGCCTGGTAGTCCTGGCATGACTGGAACATTTGATAGCATGGTTGTGTTGAATCTGGGCGGTGTCGCAAATCTGACGTGGTGGGATGGTCAAGAGCGATTGATCGCCTTCGATACCGGTCCAGCCAATGCGCCAATCAATGATTTCGTAAGAGAAGTCGCAGGATTGGACTATGACAAGGATGGCGCACTCGCTGCCGCGGGCGTCGTCGATGAAGAACGCTTGACTAAACTACTCACTCATCCGTATTTCGATGAGCCGTTTCCCAAGTCGCTGGATCGCTTTGGTTTTTCCTGGCAAATGGCTGAAGGTTTGTCCTTGCAAGATGGGGCAGCTTTGCTTACGGCCTTTTGTGCCGCAGCTGTCAGCAAGGCTCTCGCGCAATTACCGCACTACCCGAAACGATTGATCGTCTGCGGTGGTGGTAGGCACAACACCAGTCTGATGAACGCACTTGAACAACGCACAGGCGTACAGGTCGTTACAGCCGAACACGCTGGATGGCGTGGGGACGCGGTGGAAGCTGAGTGCTTTGCCTATTTGGCAGTACGCACTCTACGCGGGCTTGCCAACAGTTTTCCTGGCACCACAGGTGTCATGTCCCCGGTATCGGGCGGGGTGATTCATCGGCCTATGTCGAATAAAAACAATGGTGTAGTTTCGTGAACAAACACTGGCAGGGGCAATTAAAAAAAGCCTGGGGAATTGATGGTGTACTGACCCGACTTAACGGTGAATTTGATCTCAATTTCAACGTACGCACAAAAGATGGCCGTCAGTATTTGATGAAGGTCATGCGAGCGGATTGCGATGCTGGCTTTATCGAGATGCAGTGTAATGCACTGACTCAAATCAATGCTGCAGGCGACCAGGTTACGGTTCCAACGGTCATCCATTCACTGGCAGAAGGGAAGATCGAATCGCTTCCGGGTGAGGATGGTGACATGCGACTTGTCTGGGTGCTTGATTATATTGATGGCATGACCTATGCGCACTTCGAGCCGAAGTCACTCGATCTGATCCACCAGCTCGGCTCAGGCACCGCTCATTTGCAGCGTGCGATGAGCGGCCTCTCGCATCCGGCGCTTGATCGAGATTTCAAATGGAATCTGATGCAGGCAGATTGGATCAATGAGTCTGTTTCCGCCCTCGGTGATGCTGACCGGGTGGCCTTGATTCAATCGATCATGCTCGACTATCAGTCAGCCCGCGGCGTTGCTGAAACTCTGACAAGTATTGTCATTCACAACGATATCAATGATCACAATGTGATCATCAGAGCGTCGTTAACTGATAAACCTTCGCTCGGTGGCATCATTGACTTTGGTGATATGTGCAATGCGCCACGGGTCTGCGAGCTTGCCATCGCCGGTGCCTATATCGTGCTCGATCACCCTCAGGCAGAGAAAGCGCTTGCTGCGTTGATAACAGGGTTTCATTCCGTGTCGCCACTGACAGGGCAGGAAATAGATCTGATCTACCCCCTGTTGCGGGCGCGACTCGCTGTCAGTGTCGTGAACTCAAGTATTGAAGCCGTCGCCTATCCTGATGACCCTTATGTCGTTGTGTCGCAGGCGCAAGCGTTCAGATTTCTTGAACGAGATGATATAAGCCCGGCGCTGTTAAATGCGAGACTGCGTGTAGCCTGTGGTCTGCCCTGTACAGATAGCGCGCAGCGTGTTCAGTCATTTCTCTCGTCAGAGGTTCGTAACCAGTGTGTCAATGTTCTGGGTCGAGACCTGAATCAGGCGGCTTGCATTGCATTCTCAGTGGATCGTTCTGCGCTACCGCAAAACCCGTTCAAGTTAAGCGACAGTGAAGCGGCGTCCATGTACGACAGTGATACAGACCCAGATGAGTTTGCGCTCGGGTATTACAATGAGCCGCGATTGATCTACACAGATACAGCGTTCAGATGTGGCGCGTGGCGCAATAGCAATCGCCGCACGGTGCACTTGGGTGTTGATGTATTTGCCCCCGCCGGTACCTGCGTTTACGCGCCTATTGATGGTTCTGTTTATGCCGTTGAAAACAGGACTGCGCATCTGGATTATGGCGGGATGGTTGTGCTGATGCATGAAACCCCTGACGGCGACACGTTCTACAGTCTTTATGGTCATCTTGATCCAGCAGCCAGTAAGCATCTGCAGCCAGGAAAGTTGCTTAAAGCTGGGGACGTGTTTGCTGAGCTTGGTGACAAAATGCATAACGGCGGCTGGGCCCCGCATTTACATATTCAACTCGCGGTCACCGTTGAAGGCCTGGGCAATGATTGGCCTGGTGTGGCCGATCCCGATGAGATCGAGCTTTGGAATGCGATCTGTCCGAACCCCGCCGCCTTGTTGAACCTGGCCGATGAAAAAATAGCCAGCCCGATGATTGATGAAGATAAGGTTCTTGACAGGCGCCAGCGCGATTTTGCTGCCAATCTGAAGCTGAGCTACCGCGACCCGATCATGCTGTTGCGAGGGTGGCGGCATTACTTGTTTGATCAGTGGGGGAGGCCATATCTCGATGCTTATAACAATGTGCCACATGTAGGGCATGCGCATCCACGTATTCAGTCGGTGGTATCGCGTCAATGGTCTCAACTTAATACGAATACCCGTTACTTGCATCCATCTCATTCGGCGTTTGCGACACGTTTGCGGTCAAAGTTGCCGGATTCATTGTCGGTCTGCTATTTCGTCAATTCAGGCTCAGAGGCGAATGAACTCGCGCTTCGACTGTCAAGAGCGCATACCGGAGCCAAGGATATCATTACACCTGATCATGGTTATCACGGTAATACCACTGGCGCGATTGATATATCTGCCTATAAATTCAACGCTGCTGGAGGGGTTGGTCAGACTGACTGGGTACACCTTGTGGATATTCCGGATTCTTACGCCGGGACGTACCGTCACCCGCAGCCAGATTGTGCAAAATACTATGCAAACCAGGTAGACGATGCCATAGCTCGTCTTCGGGCCCGCGGCAGCAATCTCGCCGGGTTTATCGCTGAGACATTTCCGAGTGTGGGTGGTCAAGTTATTCCACCGGATGGCTATCTGGTTCAGGTTTACCGGTCGATTCGCGCAGCTGGTGGTGTCTGTATCGCTGATGAGGTGCAGACGGGTCTTGGTCGTTTGGGCGATTACTACTTCGCCTTCGAGCAGCAACAGGTTGTCCCTGATATTGTGGTGCTTGGTAAACCTATCGGTAATGGACACCCGATCGGTGTTGTAGTGACGACGCCCGACATTGCTAAAAGCTTTGCCCAAGGGCCGGAGTTCTTTTCCACATTTGGCGGATCGACAGTTTCCTGTCTGGTCGGGAAGGAAGTGCTGGACATCGTCGATGACGAAGGGCTGGCGATGAAGGCTGCGAAGGCTGGCAAGCGGGCTATTGATGGATTGCATGGGTTGAAATCCAGGCATTCGGTTATCGGTGATGTCCGTGGTATCGGTTTGTTTATCGGTGTTGTGTTTGTCACCGACCGAGGGAGTCGAAGCCCAGCGACGGACATTGCCGCCTACGTGGTCAATCGATTGCGTGAGCATCGGATATTGGCAGGTCTTGAAGGGCCAGCAAACAATATTCTGAAAATCAGACCACCGTTGAGTATTGATGAAGAGGATATTGACCTGTTGTTGCAGACGTTGGACGATATCCTGGCGGAAACGGCGATCACCGAATCACTTGGATAAATGTAATGACTGTTGTCGAATCCCTGGCGCCATTTTCAGATATTTCAAACTAGTGCCTTTTGATCAATGAAACTGCGAATTAATCGTCTGATATTTGTTCCGTAAATGTCATCAATTCAGCTTAATGAGTTTGATTGTTGCGAATCAAGAACAATCTAAAGCAATATACTTTTTTGTAATCACTTCATCTACTAGCCTGGTAATGCTATAGATTCATTAATGACGAAGATCAATAACCAAATGTGCAAAATTAACAGGGTAAATTTTGACAGGGTAGTTGTAACAACCTTTTAACACCTTTTCGTATTTTTTTGGATACTCGCAACACTCTATTATTTAGCGTCTATGAAACATTCGAATTGGCACTCTACTAAACGCTGTTTTTTCGTTTAGTAATAACTTTCTACTGAGGATTTAAAGTATGGGTAAAAAGTTCAGGAAAAAACACGTTGCTCAAGCGGTGGCTATTGCCTTTCTTGGAACGGGTTCTGTTTTGAATTCAGCTATAGCTTCCGATGTTGTATCGGGTCAGTTTCAAGTGATAACAAATGATGCCGATCCGGCGGCTGTAATCGATCGAGGTGTGAATCCAATTTCCTTTCGTGTTCCAGCAGGGGAGACTGAAGTAACCTTAAGCGGGTATGTAAAAGCTGATTTTTTCTTTGACTCCGACAGTGATCTTGGCGACTCATTCGCTGCCTCCGCGATCCCGACAGGTGACAACAGTGACGACGGTCACTTCAGAGCCCATGCCAGGCAATCTCGCCTACGCATTCGTTCGAACACGGATGTCGGCGGACGGGAGCTCAAGGCTCACGTCGAGGGGGATTTTTTCGGTACTGGTGGTAATGAATCGTTGTCTAACTCTGCGTCTTTCCGGCTGCGTCATGCCTACTTTACTGTCGGTGGATGGACATTTGGCCAAACCTGGACGAACTTCATGGATTTTGTCGCCTACCCTACCACCGTTGATTTCTTTGGCCCTGCAGGTAAGGCATTTATACGTCAGGCTCAAGTTCGATATACGTTTACCAACGGATTTTCAGTTTCTTTGGAAAACCCGGAAACGGACGGTGATGGGGCGGCAGGACGTTTACGTGAATCCACCGGAGGAATAGGTGAGGATTCACTTCCTGATCTGGTAGCGGCCTGGCGTGGCGGTCCTGGTGGTGCAGCGGGTAAATATGAAACCGCAGTCGTCGTTCGATCACTTGGCGTTGGCGGTGATATTGATGACTCAGAGGCCGGTTTTGGAATTAACCTGGCTGGTGCCTGGGATGTCGGTCCCGGTGTAGTTGCTGCCAGTGTCACGGGAGGCTCCGGTATTGGTCGCTACATCATCAATGGTGTAGGAAATGATATTTTTGTTACGGATTCCGGTGAGTTGGAAGCGATAGATTCGGTGGGTGCATCACTGTCATACAAACACCGCTGGAGTGAAAATTCTAGTTCGTTGGTCGCCTTGGGTTTGTTCGACAACGATGACGATTTTGCTGCAAATGGGATAGATTCCATTCAAACGCTTCACGTGAACTATATGTTGAGTCCAACAGATATAACCACCTATGGGGTCGAAGCTATATTTGGTGATAACGAAACGGTAGATGGCAATTCAGAATCCGCGGTTAGACTGCAATTTGGCGCGCAGCTGAATTTCTGATGGTCAATATAACTTGGTAGTTGTATTGCGATGTGAGTAATTTTGCTTGAGAGGCCCGGCGATGCTGGGCTTCTCTAGTTTTAAAATATCGTTTATCAACGATAGAATATATGCCTGTCACCGGGTAAGCTATCTCTCTCTTCTGTGGGTAACTGATTGAGGCTTGGCAGTATTATGTCGACTTCCGGTAAGGCTGCAAGTATCGATAAGGCAATCAGCTTGCATCAGAGCGGTCAGCTTGAAAAGGCCGATAAAGCTTATGCCAGATTGCTTAAAAATACTCCAAAGCACACAGATGCATTGCATATGCGTGGTGTATTGAAGCTGCAACAGGGCCTGCATCAACAGGCCGAGCATCTATTGAAAAGTGCTGTGGCTGTTGATCAAGCCGATCCCTGGATACGGTTTCACTTGGCGGAAGTTCTGGCTGTGACGAATCGCCATGAGTTGGCTGCCAAGCAGTTTCTTTTGGCTATCGAAAAGGGTGCCAATGAGGCTGATGTTCATTTTATGTACGCGAACAGCTTGTTTGAACTCGGTGAATTCCAAAGTGCTATTGATCACTATCAAGCCTCATTGGAATTTGTACCCGATGATCCCGATTGTCGTTTAAATCTGGCTAATGCCTTGGAAGCAAATGATCAAGTATTACAAGCCATTGAAATTCTTGAACCGCTAGCAACTCCCCGCGATGCTCCAGTAGCACTGAAACTTCAATTGGCGGAATTACTAATCAATGAAGGTAGTGCACTCAAGGCACACGCCAGTTTACTGACAATTTACTCTGTTACCGTGGTTGAGGTTGACCACGCACTTGCGACGGCTAAGCACATGTTGCAGCGTGTGCGGCATGAATCAGCAGAATATTTGTTGAATCTTGTATTACCTCATTTTTCAGAATTGAATTCTTCTCAATGCGATATCAGTATTGGGTTGCTTAACGATTTGGGGCGTCATGCGGAAGCTCTAGAGAAGCTTGAACAACTGGCTACTCGCTTTGAACGTTCTGCGTGGTCCTGGTTCCAGCAGGGTATTGGGCTACAGGTCTCCGGTAAATTTGATCAGGCAGCTGATTGCCACCGACATGCCTTGAGTATTGATAAAAATTTAGGGTTTGCGGCCTACAGTCTTGCCAGTAACGACAATGTTGTCATTGATGAGCAGTCGCTGAAACAATGGACTGATCTAGTAGACAACACCAGTGCTGAGACTGAAAATGATGAAGAGCGTCAGGCTCAGTTCGCGTTTGCGATTGCGCGGACACTGGATAAAAACCATGATGTAGAACGTGCATTTGAACGTTATCTGCAGGCCAATGCGCTAGCGGCTAAATCGGATCGATTTGACGCCGATAAATGGGACTTGTATATCGATCGACTCATCGAGACGTTCAATTTTGAATATTTTAAGCAATTTGATGAAGAAAACACGATTCTATCTTCGACCGATCAACTGACCACGCATAAGCTGACTTTCATAATAGGGATGCCGCGCTCGGGTTCAACTTTGCTCGAGCGCATATTAGTAACTCAAACACCGATGGCAGGCCTTGGGGAACATCACGCCATGCGCCAAATTGTAGCAGACATACCTGAAGTAACAGGTTCAAACCGCGCTATGCCAGAATGTGCACTTGAGCTCGGTGCAGCGGATATCCAGACGTTTCGAGAATACTATATATCCACGCTTCCCAACGTTGATGCTAGTGGATATTTTGTCGATAAAATGTTGGGTAATTTCCTCCGGCTCGGTGTGCTTGCCCCAATTTTTCCCAAGGCTTATATTCTGCACAGTTGCAGAGATCCTATGGCTACCAGTGTGTCGTGTTTTATCAACACTTTTCGTAGTGGATTGAAATTTACCTACGATCTGTACGGTATGGGTCGTGCATGGCAGGCTTACAAGAGGCTGATGCAACACTGGCATGCGGTGCTGCCAATAAAAATAATGGATGTTAATTACGAGACATTGGTATCTGAACCAGACGCTTATCAACGGAAAATATTTCAGTTTCTGGAAATTTCCGATTCTGCGTTGGCACATGAGGCTCAAGGCCCGAGTAGTTCGAATGAAACTATCAACACTGCGAGCTACTGGCAAGCCAGGCAACCTATAAACACCAGCTCGATCGAGGCCTGGACAAGGTTTGATGCGTATCTGGATCCCCTCAGAGAGGGGCTGGCCTATACTCGCTAATAAGCATCGACTACAGGGGGTGCCTGAAAATTTTCATGAATGCGCATCAACTCGTTAAACCATTTACAGGCGCGAACTTCCCTCTCGCTGTTTTCAATCGTCGGCAAAGTGGTGATTTAAACTCGGTTTTGTTTGGGCTTGCCATGGCGTTCTGCCTTTCGGGGTGTACACCCGCTAAAAAGCCCGAGCCTGGCCTGGATTTTGAGCGATCACGGATAGACGATAGTTCTATTGACTCAAGTCGGACTGATTCAGTATCAAATCGTGTGGAATCATCGCCCCTACACGTGAATATTATTGGCAATTCTCGAAATGAATCATTTGTTAATAAGGCCATGATTGAAGTGGCTGACATCTATCAGCAGTGTGATCTACGCCTATCCTTTCAAGTGAATTCTAAGACTGAAGAAATAACCACTGATTTGCCAGAGGACAAATTGTATTTGCTCAGTCAAGAACATGCGCCGTATCCACCCACTGTTTATGTAATTGAGTCGACTCTTGAGCGTGACGTGGCTTTTAGTTACTTGCCATCTTTAAAGCGTGATGTATCCGGGACGGCCTGGATTACGGATCGTGTTAGCGATGCCTGTTTTGCCTGGGTAGTGGCTCACGAGATTGGGCATATCGCTCTTGATAATAGCGCGCACCATCCAAACAAGCGCAACGTCATGCACCGCTTCTGTTCTGTAAATAATAATTTCAACCGAAGCACATCACTGCCCAGTTGGGATGATCAGCAATGTTCAGTATTACGTGACTATTTTGCGATAGATCAATAAGCTATTAGCGACCCGACTCTAGTCATTGTCACCTGACTGGACCAACTTGAACTGTGACTGTTGTCTGGTGCTGGTCTGATACAAGGGCGATGATTGCTGTTTCGCTGGAGCGTTCAAATCTTACTCATGAAAGGGTGCCGAAAAAATCCCTTCTTCGGATAATGAGCTATCGATTGAACAATTCTCGCAGTGCAAACCTAATGTAATCAGGAACCGGTGCGGTTTTCCCGCTGCTAAAACCCGCTGCATTCAATTTAACAATATAGAATACCGATCGCGAATTTTCTGATCGACGGTAGGCGTCAGGTATTCCGGTTTATGATCGTTGAGAATCTGTCGCACTTTGACATTCGCGCGCTGCCACATGTCGTTCGCGCCTTCCTCTTGCCAGACGGCAGGTTGTGCGCGATCGCTTAGACTACTGGGCCAGAAGTAATCGCGTTGCATGGCATCCATGGTGTGCTGACTACCAAGAAAGTGCCCTTCGCCATATACGGCTTTTTCAATAGCTGAAAAGCCCAGTGTTTCTTCATTGACCTCTATGCCGCGAATGGTTCGGTAAGCTTGAGACAACATCTCGTCATCTATTAACATGGCTTCATATGACACACCCAACAGACTGGCCATCATGCCCGATGATTCGTAGATCATATTACAGCCCGCAAGTCCCACTCCGAGTGATGACATCGCTTTTTCAAGGCCCATCTGTGCATCAACTGCCTTTGCATCACTCATGCTTGATGCAGCTCCTGATGGCAAGCCCAACCAGTTGGACAATTGAGCAGAGGCAGCGTTGAGCAGGGTGATCTCACCACCACTGCCCGAGAATGAACCGGTCCGAAGATCAATGACGAATGGCCAATTGGAAAAGATCATTGGATAACCGGGTGCATGGATGTTGACCATCACCAGTGCTGCAAGTGTTTCTGCCAATGTCGATACAAGCATGCCTGCAAGTGTCGCTGGTGACGTTGCACCTGATTGTGCGGCAACAATGTTGTTCAGCGGGACGCCGCGTTTAATGCAGGCGAGGGCCACATCAAAGGCATCCTCTCCATAACGAAGCGGGGAGATAATGGGGCTGATATGTGCCTTGCAGAAAGGCCTTTCACGAAATTTCCCAGCTCCACCCATTGCCATATCAAACATATCGATAATCGGATCGACTGAACTGGCTATCGTAAAGCTGGTGCCAACGGGCTTGCTTGTACCCCTTAGCAGGGCGTAGGCCGTATTAATATCCAGATCGGTGATGTCTTCAACATCAGTTGCAACACAGCATCGGGTAAACCAGCTGACATTTGTCAGATAGTCGGCAAGACGAGCAAAATCATACAGATCAATAAGTGTTGCGGCTCGATAGTGATGCGTATCGAGATCCAGTGTTTGTACCGCCGCACCACCGGTACCAAAATAGACCTTGTCGCCGCCAACTTCAAAATCGTGTTTGGAGTCCCGTCCATAGAAGGGGAAGCTTCGGCAGGCACCGGCGATAATGTCTTCGACCATAGCTGGCGAGAAACAGAGTCGACCGGCCTCGTTTCGCGTCGCGCCCTTGGACACGGCTTGCCGAATCAATGCGTCCGGTGCTTCTGCCATGCCTATCTGCGACAGCACGCGTAGGGCAGTGGAATAAATTTGTTGTATATCGTTATCAGATAGAGGTTTGTACTGTCCACCCGTGGCCCCCGGTGGGCAGGGATTGATTTCCGGTGCCTTGGCGCGTTTTGCGTGCATGGCTTCACGCGCCGTCAACTTGCTGCGGCGTCGACGATTAGCGGACACGGGAGTTGCTCTCGTCATACAGGCACATCGCTGATACCCGTGCAGGGTATTTTGTGCCCAGAATCTCGATCTCGACTGCAGTATCGTGTGTGGCGTTGGCAGGATCGACGAATGCAAAGGCGATATTTTTCTTCACTCGGTGGCCGTAGCCGCCGGAGGTCACACTGCCAACAAGTGTCTTGCCATCGTAGATGGAATCGCCGGCATGAGCCGCGCCAATATCGCAATCAACGACCAGGCAAACAAAGCTTTTTTGTGCCCCGCGCTCGATCTCGTTCAACAGGGCCGCCTTACCGATAAAGTCAGCCTTGTCCAGATCCACGAACCGTTCGAGACCGGACTCCATCGGGTTTCGCTCATAGATCAAGTCAGCCTTCCAGTGACGATAACCTTTTTCCATGCGCATCGACTCGGTTGCGTACAATCCGAAGCGTGATAGTCCTAAGGGATCACCCGCGTCATTCAATAGCGTCCAGACAAGATAGAGTTGCTCGTTGGGAATATGTAATTCGTACGCCAACTCGCCTGAAAAACTCACACTCATAGCGATGATGTTGGCATGGCCTAATGACATTTCGCGAACACTCATCCACGGGAAACCGTTTGGTGACCAATCGCAACGAGGGGATAGTGACTGCAACAGTTCACGAGAATTTGGTCCTGCCACAACGAGTATCGTGTGGCTTGATGTCATTTCTTGCAGCGTCACAGAGTCTGGTTTGTAGCGGTTCAGCCAATCTCGATCATGCCATTCGCTGGCCGCGGCAGAGCCATACCAGTAGTGATCATCGCCGAGCTTGGCAACGGTTGCCTCAGAAAGGACATGACCGTGCTCATTAAGCAGGTAAGTCAAATTGACCTTGCCGATAGTCTTGGGCAATTTCCCGCAAATCATCGAATCGAGAAAGGCTGTCGCCCCCGGACCTTTTATTTCATAGCGATTGAAACCAGAGACTTCCATGATGCCGACGTTCTCCGTCAGCAAAGCTACTTCTTTGGCGATTATTTTCTGAGTATCAGAAAATCGAAAGCTGTGTTTGTCGACAAAGTTCGGCTGATCTTCCGGCTTGAAACACAGCACACGCTCCCAACCGTTAACGACTCCCCAAAGTGCACCCTCGGCATCCAGCACCGGATAAAGTGGTGTTGTCCTGGCGAGACGTGCGGCAGGGCGATGCTCGTGCGGCATGTGATAGTGAAACTCGTTTTGATAGTCTTCTATCGCTTTCAGGCAGGTATGCTCGGTATTCGCATATTGGGTAAAACGACGTGGGTCGAGACACCAGGCATCCCATTCGCATTCGCCGTGAACGATCAGTTCCGCGAGGATCTTGCCGTGACCTCCACCTTCGCCGATACCGGCGCGCAAACCGATGATGCAGTACGCGTTTTCAATACCGGGAATCGGGCCCACCAGAGGAAGGCCATCAATCGTGTAGGTGATCGGGCCATTGACGACACTATGAATGCCTGTCGTTTGCAAAGCAGGTAGACGTTCGAATATACGTTCCATATTGTCCAGACATCGATCAAGGTCGGACGGGCAAAGTGCCTTGGTAAAGTCGGGATCTATGCCATCCATGCCAAACGTCTTGCAGCCTTGCTCATAAACACCGACAAGCAATCCATCCTTTTCCTGACGGCTGTAAAAGTCGTCGCCGGGGTCACGAATGACGGGAACTTTGAAGTCCAGTGCTGCGATTTCGGGGATGTTCTCCGTCAGAAAATACATGTGCTCCATGGAGGTAACAGGGTGTGTGACGCCAAGCATCTGACCGACTTCATTCACGCGGTAGCCGCTCGCATTGACTACCTTTTCACAAGTTATGTCGCCGTGTCGCGTGTGTACGACGAATTCACCACTGGTTGTTCGGCGGATCTTTTCCACCGGGTTGAAGCGATACACTTCGGCACCGGCTTTTCTGGCTTGTCGGGCGAGCGCGAAAGTAATGCCTGAGGGATCAATGTAACCGTCCATGGGATCCCACCAGGCGCCGAGTATGTTGTTGGTAGACAGTAGTGGGTGACGTTTGCCTACCTCTTGCGCATCAATGACTTCCATATCAACGCCCATGCCGCGCGCGAGACCGACATGATAATGATAGATGTCGAGATGGTCCTGCGTATACGCGGTGCGCATACCGCCTGTGATGTGGTAGGCGATTGGATGATCGGGCTCGGCCGCCAGGCGTTGGTATAACTCTATGCTGTGACGCTTCAGCGCAATCATCGTTTGATTGCCGCCGAACTGCGTAACCTGCGCTGCCGCATGCCAGGTCGAACCTGAGGTTAATTCATCACGTTCCACCAAAACGACATCCGACCAGCCTTCTTGGGTGAGATGATAGAGCGTGGAACAGCCCGAGATGCCGCCACCGATGACAACAACCCGGGCGTGAGATTTGACAGATTTGTTCAAGACAATCACCGTGCCGCAAAGACGAGTTGCAGCGGAGTTTGCACTTTTTTCGCCTAGTTTGCAGCGTCAATTACGTCACTCAAAAAACCTCTGTGATGGATCGGAAACATCAACCTGAGTCTGTCAAGACTTGCCGCTTTATGAGGGTGCCGCAAAAGCGTCCTGTTCCTGTCCGGCAACGATCGGCTTGATAAAAATTTCAACACGGCGGTTTACAGCGCGATCTGCTTCCGTCGTGTTGGGGCGTCGCGGTTCATTTTCGCCGCGCCCCTCAGTGCGCAGGCGACGTTGATCCACGCCATCATTTTGCAGGTAGTTGGCCACTGATTCAGCACGCCTTTGTGAGAGGGTCTGATTGTATGACTCCGACCCTACGGTATCTGTGTGTCCGACTACATGCAGGACAGTTTTGTCATAGGTACTCGTTTCGGTTGCGATCTTGTCCAGGGTCGGGCGAAAGCTGTCTTTCAATGCGGCTGAGTCGAAGTCAAATGATGCACCGTCGTTGAGCCTTACCAGCAAGACATCGTTGTCAAGTCTCTCGACATTCACTTGCTGTTGTTTCAGCTCGTTTTCCAGAGCAACCTCAAGTGCACGTTGTTGTTTGTCCTGATAGTGACCTACCGCACCTCCGGCCAGTGCGCCAATCGCCGCGCCAAGCAGCTCGTTATCATCGCCGATCTGACTGCCTAATACGGCACCAAGCACGGCGCCTATTCCTGCACCCGTTTTGGCTCGGCGATTTGGATCATCTGCGGCGCAGGCTGCGAGTCCGACAAGCATGGCGACAGACATTGTTGTTGCCAGGAAACGATTCCTTGTCAGTGTGTCAGTTTTGGTATTTCTGGTAGGGCGCATTGTGGTTCTCCCGGGATGAGGGTTGAGCATAACTGCCACTAGCTGAACGTTGGCGGAACAGGGCGAGCGGGTATGTTCATTGTGAGGGGTATTTTAGCCTACCTCTTCGCAATGTGTAGAGTCCAGCGGCGACTATTATGACGGTGCCGACAAGCGTCCATAGATCGGGCAACTCCTGAAATATGAGGTAGCCATATAACGTGCCCCAGATGATTATCGTGTAATGGAAAGGTGCAACAGTGGCGGCTTCGGCGACTTCAAGAGATTTTATGATCAGGACCTCACCAACAGCACCGGAAAGCGCGAGAACAAAAAGATAAATCCAGATAACCCCGAATGTCGGTGTTACCCAGACAAACGGCAGGGGAATGCTGACGATTATGCTTGCAGTAATCGCTGTATAGGCAACAGTTGTTACGGTTTTATCCTTGTCTGCAAGCAAGCGCCCCATGACTTGTCTGGCGGCAAAGAATCCTGCCGCTATGACCACGAGCAATACGGTCGGGTGAATCACTCCCATGCCGGGGCGTATGATGATCAATGCGCCGATGAAGCCGACAATCACGGCTGACCATCGGCGAACGCCAACTTCCTCACCGAGTATCCAGGCGCCGAATATGGTCACAAAGAACGGGGCAACAAAGCTGGCCGCTACCGCATCAGCCAAGGGTACTTGACGTATGGCATAAACAAAAAGAACGCTCGAAACAATCACCAAGGCACCACGACTCATCTGCAAGGCGGGTCGGTTCGTGTGCAGGATTGACCACCCCTGCCCGGCAATAATTACACAGACACCGATGAACAAGCCAATCTGGCGAAACCAGATTATTTGTACCGGATGAAAATCCGCTGTCAGAATTTTTGCAATTGCATCACCGATAGCAAAAGAAAACATTGCTGACAACATAAGTCCGATGCCGAGCATACTGTTCGATCGCCTGGCAGGCGACGACGGGATTGCTGGCTTTGTCATCGAATAATATGCACGTCCCGTGGAAAAGTAGTCAGGCATTCCACTCCATGCTCGGTAACCCGCACGGTTTCGCTCAGTTCCATTCCCCATCCATCCATCCACATACCGAGCATCACGTGCAAAGTCATGTTGGCTTGCAGCGCTGTTTGGTCTTCACCGCGTAAGCTGACCGTGTGCTCGCCCCAGTCCGGTGGATAACCAACGCCAATGCTGTAGCCGATGCGGCTTTCCTTGACCAAGCCATGCTTGTCCAATACTTGCCGCCACGCACGGTGAGCATCGCTTGCAACGACCCCGGCCTTGATCGATGCAAGCACGGCGTCGAGACCTTCCCGAACCGCATCGCTGGTATCGAACACGGTTTGCGATCCTGAGCCGAGCTGAAACGTTCGAGCCAATCCCGCGTTGTAGCGCTTACGGGTACCGCCAAGTTCTAGCGCGACGGTTTGCCCATCGACAAATTTTTCATCGGTCCACAGGGGATGCGCGGTAGAGGCGGCTTCTCCGGCTAGAACAAGAGGGGATAGCGCGGTCATGTCACCGCCGAAATCCTGATTTCCACCCACTTGAGTCGCGATGATCTTTGCCATCAAGTCGCACTGGCGTACGCCCGGCGCGATCGTATCGCGGGCAGTCTGCATGGCTTGTTCGGCCAGTCGGGCTGCCTGGCGCATCATGTCGATTTCCGTATCGCTTTTGATGACACGGCACCAGTTGACGAGACGATCAGCATCAATCCACTGTGCAGCGGGGACACCTTTTTGCAGACAATCGAGCGCCTTCGGACTGAAAAAATAGGTATCACTTTCATAACCGATACGTTCGTTTTTCAACCCTGCTTCGCAAAGTGACTCGGCAATCACCTGCATGGGGTGAATGCTTTTGCGTTGCACATAGTGCTCGGGGTATGGCTGGATATCCTCCTTGCCAATGTACGTTGTCAGTGATACCGCACCGGCATCCATCTCTCGCCCCATCCAGACGGGACCTCGATCATGGGTTAACAGCATGATCTGAGGAACGTAAAACGACCATGCGTCAAATCCGGTCAACCAATTCATGTTGGCTGGGTCGCCGATGATCAGGGCATCGAGCGATCTGTCCCTCATGCTGGCTCTTACTGAATCCTGCCGTGAAGAATATTCCTGCTTGCTGAATGGGGACTGCAATATATTGCGCCTGTGACTGTTGTAAAGATGAACCCATCGGGCATCTTATTGGATTGACCAGAAAATGTGCATTGAGTCTCGATTTTCCGCTATACAACTATCCGTTTTGTTACGGACGCCGATATTCAACAAAAGGCCACAATCGACGATCAACACAATCCGACAGGAATCGGGTTCAGAACTATCTGAATGCGACATTACAACAATAAAAAAATACCTTTCAGGGTTGAAGGTCAACATCACTTGCAGCGTGTGTTGGATTCAAATCCGAATCTGATTTGGGTCGGATGCCCAATCGCGCTTGCGGTACTTGTTGGTTGTTCCTTGTGGTGGTTGCTTGACACACAGTTCCAGCTCAGTTCCAGCCAGACCGATACAACGGTCTCATTTGTGGTTGTACTCTTGCTGGTAAGCAGCTTTCTGATCTCTGCATTGCTGAGACGGATGTTCAAAAGCTATGATTTGTTGCGTTCGGCTTTGGACGTCGTGGATGCCCCTTTGATCATTTTTGACAACGAGAACAAGGTTGTTCAGTTCAATCGCTCTGCACATCATTATTATCAAAAGCGTGGTGTTCAACTTGCGACTGGTCTAACCGAAAAAGAACTGCTTGAACTCTCGGCAAAAAGGCGCTTCGATGGCGCAGCTCAGATAGAGATGTGGGTCAACGAGATGACTACCTTGCGTCGCAAACACATTATGAGCGGCGAGCCGGTCACACTGAAAACGCATGAGTTGACGGAAACAGGTGAGGAGATCGGTGATCTTTACCAGCAAGTCGTGTTGGCAAGGATTCGTGGCAATTTCACGGTGGATATGCGTGCTGATGTCACGGCACTTAAAAATAAGGAAATCATCCTCGCTGAACGCGAAGAAGATCTCAAAAAATCGCGTAACGAAGCGATGGTATCCAACCGCTGCAAGTCTGAGTTTCTGGCAAATATGAGCCATGAAATTCGAACACCAATGAATGGTGTCATTGGGATGTCTGAGTTGTTGCTTGAGAGTGAATTATCAAGCGAGCAAAGGCTTTATGCGTCAACTATTTCAAGTTCCTCGATTGCCCTACTGACGTTAATCAACGACATTCTTGATTTTTCCAAAGTGGAGGCGGGTAAACTACAGATTGATCCTGAGTCTTTTGATCTCAAAGAAGTATTCGAGGATATCGGTGCGATGTTGGCGACGCGAGCACATGCCAAGGGTGTCGAGATTGTTACCAATTACCATCCAGATCTGCCTGCTCGTTTCATCGGCGACTCTGATCGACTGCGACAGGTCATCAATAACCTTGCGGGAAATGCCGTCAAGTTCACTGATGAAGGGCATGTTGCCATGCATGTGACAGGTGTACTTGAAGATGACATGGCTGCCTTGAGATTTGAAGTTGAGGATACGGGTATTGGTATTCCGGAAGAAAAACTGGAAGGTATATTCAGTGTCTTCGAACAGGTAGATGGTGCATCCAATCGTCGATTTGAAGGCACCGGCCTTGGGTTGGCTATTGCACGTCGTCTGGTCAATTTGATGGGCGGCGACATAAGCGTACAGTCGACGCTCGGGGAGGGGTCACGGTTTGAGTTTGAAATATGCCTGCCTGTCGACGCCGATTATGTTCAAGTTGATAATTCAAGTGAATGTCTTGAGCTAAGCGGGAAGACTATTCTGATTGTTGATGATCTACCTTTGAACTGCGAAATATTGAGTCGACGAGTCACAGCATGGGGAATGCATCCAATAGTGGTTGGAAGTGGTGAAGAGGCGTTAAAGTTATTTTTTGGTGACTCTAAAGAGCTACCGAACGTCGATGTCGCCATATTTGATTTCCAGATGCCCGGAATCGATGGTCATGAGCTTTGTAGCCGATTCAAGGCAGAGCCTGCTCTTGTCGACATTCCCATACTGATGCTGTCTTCAGTTGATCATTCCATTCAGGGGCAACGGGTTCGTGAACTGGGATATGTTGGTTGTCTGATGAAACCAGTGCGATCCGATATTTTGCATGAGCACTTGCTACGGGCACTCAATCCCATGCCTAAAGTTGCAGCCAACGATGAAAATTTGTCAGATAATGTAGTTGAGCTAGGGTCGGAGCGAGTTAAAAATGCTGAAAAATACAACGCGTTTTCCGATAGCAAGATACTTGTTGTTGAAGATAATATGGTGAATCAGTTAGTCATCAGTAGTATGCTTGAATCTCGCGACTATGAATTCGAGATGGCGGACAATGGAGTTCTTGGCGTTGAAGCCTATATTGCTCAACAACCTACCATGATATTAATGGATGTTTCCATGCCGGAAATGAATGGATTGGAGGCGACTCAAAAAATTCGTGCCTATGAAGAGAGTCAGCAACTGCCGCGGTGTCCGATCGTCGCACTGACAGCGAATGCAATGAAAGGTGACCGCGAACGTTGCCTTGAAGTCGGTATGGATGATTTTTTGAGTAAGCCGGTGGTTATGGAGGAGCTGTTCACCTGTATAGATCAATGGGTTGAACTACAAGCGGCACCCAAGCGCGGTAACGATCGCGCAGGCTAATGCATGTATTGTCCTGATATTTTGTCAGTATGCACTGACAGGATGTTCTGCGGTTTAAATAGTCGGAAGTCATTTTGGGTGGTGGTATCATGAATCCGACTATCCGATCAATATCGACACAATGATAATGGGCGCCGATATAGATCAACTTCCTTGCCTGCGTACGTTAAGCCGAAAACTGACATGAGCGACACCTTGAGAAATGATCGACTGACGCAATGGGACCAGGATCACTTCTTTCATCCGTCAACACATGCAGCGCAATTTGCGCGCGGCGAACTGCCCAATCGTATCGTGACAGGTGGTAAAGGGGTCTATATTACGGATCGTGAAAATAACCGATTGTTGGATGCCTTTGCTGGTCTGTATTGCGTGAATGTTGGTTATGGCAGGCAGGAAATAGCCGAAGCAATCGCGGAGCAGGCCCGTGAGCTTAGTTACTACCATTCATACGTAGGTCATGGTACCGAGGCGTCAATTACGCTTGCGCGAATGATCATGGAGCGCGCGCCAGAACATATGAGCCGGGTTTATTTTGGGCTTGGCGGATCGGATGCCAACGAAACCAATATCAAGTTGATTTGGTACTACAACAATGTGCTAGGTCGGCGGGAGAAAAAGAAGATTATCTCTCGTTGGCGGGGCTATCACGGCTCGGGTTTGATGTCAGGCTCCTTGACGGGGCTTGAGTTGTTCCACAATCAATTTGATCTCCCGCTATCGCCTGTTCTCCATACAGACGCACCGTATTATTTTCGTCGTGACGACAAATCATTGTCCGAATCCGAATTTTCCGAACGGTGTGCGCAACGCCTTGAAGCACTTATCGAGAAAGAGGGGGCGAATACTATCGCGGCATTTATCGGTGAGCCGATGCTGGGAACCGGCGGACTCGTGCCACCACCGGAAGGATACTGGGCAGCCATTCAAGCGGTGTTGAATAGGCATGACATACTGTTGATAGCGGATGAAGTGGTCACGGGTTTTGGAAGACTGGGTAGCATGTTTGGGTCAGATCATTATGGAATGACACCAGATCTGATCACGATTGCCAAAGGACTCACCTCTGCCTATGCACCCTTGTCCGGCTCCATTGTCAGTGAAAAGATGTGGAAAGTGCTTGAGCAGGGTGCCGACAAATTTGGCCCGATCGGGCATGGCTGGACGTATTCAGCGCACCCGATCTGCGCAGCTGCAGGTGTTGCTAACCTGCAACTCATCGACAAGCTCGACCTTGTAAATAATGCTCGCGTGGCAGGGGCCTATTTGAATGAAGCTATGCGTCAGGCCTTGGCTGATCATCCGCATGTTGGTGACGTTCGTGGTGCCGGGCTTACTTGCGCGGTTGAACTGGTACAGAACAAGACAAGGCATGAGTTTTTTGATCCAGCGAAAAAGATCGGTCCTTCGATTGCTGCCGAGATGGTCAGGCGTGGCATCATTGCTCGCGCCATGCCACAAGGGGATATTCTTGGTTTTTCACCGCCTTTGTGCATCAACGAATCGGAGATTGAGCAGGTTATAAAAGTGACCGTGGAAGCGATCAACGAAGTGCTTTAAGCCATGCAGACACATGCCGTTCGTACAAGGCTGCATTTTCAAAGCCTGGTGGTGGCTTTAAGTTACTGCCAGTCCTCGCAAACATTTTCAAGCAAATAGTCCATCAGTTTGCGAGTCCTGTATGGCAGATAGCGAGAAGTGGGGTATACGATAAAAATACCTTGAGGTTTCAGTTCATACTTTTCAAGTAGTTGAACGAGTCGTCCGGAGTCAAGTGATGGTTTAACAAGAAAATCCGGTACTCTTACAATCCCTAATCCTTGCTCGGCAGCTTCAATCAGGAATGCGCCATCATGTGAGTTCATCGTCGCTGATAGTGGTACCGTAATTTTCTTGCCGTTCGCTGAGGCGAAATCCCATTTAGGGCGTTTCGATGATCCAAATTGAATTATCCGATGATGCCTAAAGTCGTTGGGTTCATCGATCGAGGCATTGTCGGCAATGTATTCTGGGCTGGCACAATAGACATGGCGGGTTACGCATAATTCACGTGCTATCAGTGATGAATCCTGCAGCTCCGATATTCTGACAACCAAATCAAAGTGTTCATCGATAACGTCAACAATTCTATCGTTGAATTCTACATTGAGATGCACGCCTGGATGTTGCCTGGTAAACGCTAGCAAGTGAGTGCTCAAACTGACCTTGCCGAAATACAAGGGCACGGAAATCTTTATTTCGCCCTTGATATCTACGTTTTCCTTGCGCACCTGAGCTTCAAATTCGTCAAACGCCGAGATCACGCCGAGGCCTCGCTCATAGTATTCCCGCCCGGCTTCGGTCAGTGACCATTGCCGCGAGGTTCTTGCGATCAACACAGCCTGCATCCGCTCTTCGAGTAAGCGCAACTTTCGGCTCATCGCTGACTTTGCAATGCCGGTCTGTTTCGCTGCTTTACCGATGCCACCTTGTTCAACTATTCGTATGAATGCCCGTAAATCTTCAATTTGCCCCATGATGTTCTAAATATTGAAACACATAGTTCTATATTGAATATCTGTTCAATTTATTGCAACCATGTATTCTCGCTCGATGAGCATGATCCCATTAAACGCAGTGAGGTGAAAAGTGAAAACTGACAACGTTCCGATAATTGCCGCAACCGTTCCCGTCAAAGTACAGCTAGAGGCCGGGAAAGACTATTTCTGGTGCCGATGCGGCAGGTCCGCGTCACAACCGTTTTGCGATGGCTCACATCGCGGCTCGACAATCACACCCTTGAAATTTAACGCAGAGAGCACTGGCGAAGTCGCGCTATGCCAATGCAAGTCAAGTGGCAATGCCCCCTTTTGCGATGGAAGCCACGTGGGTTTAGGGGAACTTGCTGCAGGTGACGCTGCGCCTGTTGCTGCTAACAAGGGGGCGGTTCCAGGCGCTACTCCAACTCCGGAGGAACCCACCGTCGCGCGAATTCATGAGTTGGCCAGAGACGGTTTGAGCAAACTCGGCCACCATGGAGAAATGGGGTCGATGGGTGTACCGCGTAAAGATCTTCCGCACTGGGATGACATACAGATCCTGCCCGCGCAAATCGCGCAAAAACCCTTATTGGACAATCAGGCGGTTTCCACCAAAGTGACCATTGGTCCACGGGCTGAACGACCGCTTACTCTTGATATTCCTTTGTTCGTATCAGATATGAGCTTCGGTGCGTTGTCCGAAGAAGCGAAAATTGCGCTTTCTCGCGGTGCGGAGCTGGCCGGTACTGGTATTTGTTCCGGTGAAGGCGGAATGCTTACAGAAGAGCAAGCAGAGAACTCGCGCTATTTCTACGAGTTAGCCTCGGCAAAATTCGGCTGGGATCTGGAATTGGTTGAGCGAGTACAAGCCTTTCACTTTAAAGGTGGGCAAGGTGCGAAAACCGGTACGGGAGGGCACTTGCCAGGTAACAAGGTGCAAGGCAAAATTGCCGAGGTCAGGGGGTTGGAGCCAGGTCAAAGCGCGATCTCACCGGCGACATTCCCCGATTTACATACTGCCTCTGATTTTCGCAAAATGGCAGACGAGGTACGTGAGCGGTCGGGTGGTATACCAATAGGTTTCAAGCTTTCGGCTAATCGTATTGAAGACGATATTGATTTTGCGCTTGACGCGAGTGCGGATTACATCATTCTTGATGGTCGGGGTGGCGGTACAGGTGCTGCGCCTTTGATTTTCAGAAACCACATATCAGTACCGACGATTCCGGCATTGGCACGCGCTCGTAAACATCTTGATGCCAAGGCGGGTAATGAAGTCACTCTGGTGATAACGGGAGGCTTACGTGTCGCTGAGGATTTTGTAAAAGCGATGGCACTCGGCGCTGATGCCATAGCGGTGTCAAACTCGGCGATGCAGGCAGTGGGTTGTATTGCCGCAAGGATGTGCAACTCGAATAATTGTCCCGTGGGTGTCGCTACGCAAAAACCCGAATTACGTTCGCGCTTGAACGTGCAAACAGGGGCGGAGAAGCTGGCACGTTATTTTGGTGCTAGTGTTGAATTGATGCAGGTGTTGGCACGTGCCTGCGGCCATGATGATCTGACCCAATTGTGCACAGCTGATATCACTAGCTGGAAACGTGAAATGGCTGATCTCAGTGGCATCAGATATGCCGGGGTTGGATAAGTTGGCGCGCAAGCTCGTGGTCAGTTATTTTTAATAACTTCACAGACAATTTTTCAGTTTCACATTTCAGGAATGTCTTCATGGGACTTTTGCAAGAAGGTAAATGGGTCGATCAGTGGTATGACACCAAGTCGACCGGTGGTCGTTTTGAGCGCAAAGCTCCGCAGTTTCGACACTGGGTTACCGCTGATGGGGCAGCTGGGCCCAGTGGTGATGCGGGGTTTGAGGCTGCCTCGGATCGTTATCATTTGTATGTGTCACTTGCCTGTCCGTGGGCTCATCGAACACTGATCTTTCGTGCACTGAAAGGTTTGGAGGATATTATTCCTGTATCAATCGTGCATTGGTATATGGCAGATAAAGGATGGACGTTTCAGTCGGGCGACGGCGTTGTGGAGGATACGGTCAACGGTGTTGACTACATGTATCAAATATATACAGCCGCGATGCCAGACTATTCCGGACGAGTAACGGTGCCAGTGTTGTGGGATAAAAAAACCAGCACCATTGTGTCGAATGAGTCGCCAGAAATTATTCGCATGTTCAATTGCGCTTTTGATCAGGTAGGTGCGAAAAGCGGTGATTACTATCCTGAAGCACTACGCACTGAAATTGACACTTTGAATGATCGTATTTACGAATCGGTCAACAATGGCGTTTACAAATGTGGCTTCGCGACCACACAAGAAGCTTATGAAGAGGCGCTCTCACCACTGTTTGAAACGCTTGACTGGCTAGATGAGCGTTTGTCGAAACAGCGATATTTGACGGGTGGCACGATAACCGAGGCGGATTGGAGGCTGTTTACAACGTTGGTTCGGTTCGACCCTGTGTACGTTGGTCACTTCAAATGCAATATCAGGCGAATTGAAGACTATCCGAATTTGTCCGCGTATGTACGTGATCTTTATCAGCAACCTGGCATCGCGGAGACAGTGAATATGGAACATATAAAATGTCATTACTATGCGAGTCATGAATCGATCAACCCCTCGCGTGTCGTGCCAGTGGGGCCTGATATCGACTTCATGGCAGCCCATGACAGAGCGCGGTTTGAATAGGTTTAGTGCTTTGTTATATTGCCGTTTGGGTGCTCGAATCTGACAGTCAGGTATCTTGCCGGGACTGACACGCATTTGAATCCAACGTTTATTTAAGTGGTATACGTCGGCGAACTATTGCAGCATGAAACCTGGGTGACTGGTACGATTGTTTCGAGCAAGGCACTTGGCCCATTCATAAAAATATTATCCAGGAGTAGCGAATGAATTTTGATCGGAGTGCACCTTGCTGACTGAGTGCAGTCGCAGTAACGCTTATTTTGTTCGTTAATCCGGAAGTAGTAAAACCACTGACTGCACGTGAACTTTGGGTTTCACAGCCTGAAGGTCCATTCACTGTTTGCGTTTGGCGAGAAAGGCTTGGTGTGATTCAGGAGTGCCGTCGTGAAATGATCCGGTCCATTGATCCCAAGGAATTTCCAAGCCGCCGTAGTTGCAGGTGAAGAATCGATGGTGCAACTGGTGGTGAAAGGTACCGAGAGGTAGTACCAGTTTTCCCTTCAACAAAATACCCTGGTACCCCGAATGTGTGGTTGCGGCTGAAAGCGTGAAATACATCAGATGAAAGGTAATCAAAAAAGGTGTCGATGGAATTATGAAATGAATCAAGACGGTACTTAAATAAACCACGTGTTCTATCGGGTGCATGGACATTCCTGACCAGGGGCCTACATTGGTATTGCGATGGTGCAGGGCATGAACACGTGCGTAAATTTTGGAACTATGTATGAGCCGATGAATCAGGAAGAAATGCGTCGTTTCCCATAGGGGAATCAGCAGGATCATCAACGCCAACCACGCCCATTGCGCTGGCATGGACAATTCGGGTGCGTAGTTGTTTGCGATCGCCCATAACATCAGCGCCTCATATAGCGTCCAGATCATGACGCCGCTGGTTAAAGTCCAGAACATATTGTCGCGAACCTGTGATCCAAATGTGAATACACGACTTGAAGTTGCAAATGGGCGAGCGTCATAGCGACGCTCATTCTCTTGTTTGCGCGCTATATAGAAGTACCAATGTAATCCACCAGCGACAAAACACATCAGCAAAAAATTGCGGATATAGAGGCTGGTGATCCAGCCGATAGACAATTCTTGAGTAGTAATGGAAGAAGGTTGAAAGTACAGGCTTGACAAAATAGCCAGCAATAGAATGATCAAGCGTTCCGAGATCGGAAACCAGCCGCCCACAACCCATTTGACCACTTGTCCGATATTAGGTGGCCACCGAAAATAGGGTGACACGAGGACTGGTGCGGAAGGCTTGTAGTGCCAGTTGACTCTTGATTGCCGCGTAGGAGAAGGTGCGGAGCTGGTCTTGTCGGTTTGCTGCATAGCTCTTCTCCTGCTGACTATTGGACGGGTAGTGATATTCGCGATGGATATCTTGCTGTGTGAACGAAATCCGAAGCTTAAGCCCAAACCAGAATAATCATCGGAACCGCCACCGCTATGATCACCATATCCAATGGTAACCCGAGTCGCCAATAGTCGCTGAATTGATAACTACCGGGGCCCAGTACCAGTGTGTTGGATTGGTGTCCAACTGGGGTCAGATAGGGGGATGCTGCGCCAATCGCGACGGCCATTAGCAGCGGATCTGCGGACATGGACAAAGTATCAGCCAGGCTCAGGGCAATCGGCGCCATCAGGATCGCCGTCGGCGTGTTATGCACAAGATCCGAGAGTCCCATGCTGGTTATCAAAATCAAAGTCAGTAATGCCCACAGCGGGATATCCTCGGCAACCGACACCAATGCCTCAGCGATCAGCGCAGTGGCGCCAGTCGTTTGCAGCGCTTCACCCACGGGTATCAAAAAGCCAAGGAGTACGATAACTGGCCACTCAATGCTGCGGTACGCTTCACGTAGAGATACAGCTTTGAGTAATACCAGTGCTCCCACTACTGTAGTAAACGCTATCTGAACCGGTAGTAGTCCAAATGCTGTTGCCAATATTCCAAGTGCAAAAACGAATGGGGTTGTCAGTGCGCCTCTTTTTGGCGTAATTTCCATCCCCCGGTTTTTGATAGCAAGACATCCGAAATTGGCACAAAGCTGTTCCAATGCTTGTTTTTCTCCTTGCAAGAGCAGCACATCGCCGGTTTTGAATCGTACGTTTTTTAATCGCGCGACTGTTGGGTGATCCTCGCGTGCGATTGCCAACAAATTTACGGCAAATCGCTTGTGTATTTCAATGCTACGGCTGGCGAACCCTTCGATCATGGAGTTCGGCATTACGACTGCCTCAATCACAATCACATCGGGTGATTTTAGCCAACCGGGGTCTGTCAACTCAGCGCCAGCGTGTACGAGAGATGTGTCTTCGAACAATGGTTGCAAGGCTTCGCTATCACCATGCAGTATCAAGACATCGTTGGGTTCGATTATCTCGTTTGTCCCTGGTGCAAGGCGTCTGCTGTTGTTGCGAATTATCGCCATGACAGTAGCTTCGTTTTCGCACATTGATTCCAGGGTGCCTACTGTTTTTCCGACCAACTGTGATGATTGCGGTATCAGGACTTCGGTCAGATAGCGTGTGATACGAGATTGATCACCGTTACCATGCTCTTGGTGTTTTGGTAGCAGGTACCTGCTGGCGGTCACCAGAAATAGTACGCCGGCAATTGCTACGGCCAAACCAACAGGAGTGAAGTCGAACATACTGAATGGTTCGCCCGAATGGTCGGCCCGAACGCTGGCGATTATTATATTGGGCGGTGTTCCTATAAGAGTAATGAGACCACCCAATAAACTTGCAAAGGACAGTGGCATCAGCAGGGTCGAAGCAGCTCGCTTTGCTTTACGTGCATCTCGAACTGTAATTGGTAACATCAACGCTAACGCACCGATATTGTTCATGAATGCTGAAAGAACGGATGTAGTTACGCAATTGGCAGCGAGTTGTGACCGGGCCGTCCGTCGAAAAAGGGCAAGGTAACTTAAGAAAAAGCCAACTACACCTGATGATTGGAGTGCCTGGCTAATCACGAGCACACAAGCTACCGTGATAACGGCTGGATGCGAGAAACCGTCGAAGGCGTGATCAACTGGCACGATGCCAGTATAGACACTCGACATCAGCGCCAGTCCGGCAACTATGTCATAGCGCCAGTGATTCCAGATAAACAGCGACATGGTCGCTGCCAGAATTACGAAGATGCTGATTTGTGCGGCTGTCATGGAAGCCGTCTGCGAAATACCATGAGTAGATCGCATCCCTGTGCTGTGTGACTAATCTGATTATCTATCCGTGCTTTCGAAATACTGGTGATTATACGGTAGAAAATAATTGATGGGTTACTGCATCCTGGCAATGTGCGCAGTGCGAAATCAATAGAATCATGTGCCAGTCTTGAGTGATATTCCGTATAGGCATGAATCAAACCGACCGAGAATATTGTCGTGATGCCAGCCGACGCCTGTCATCTGGTAAATTGTGATTTGAGGCAGAAGCGATCATGACAACTCTCGGTATGGCGAACGCTCAACCGGGCTTTATAATAAGTGTTCTGATTTAAGCCGCTCGCTGCGTGGAATCTACACTTTGTGATTCAATTTTTTTGATTGTGGCTGATAAGTCGCTGGCTGGCACAGGCTTGGAATAGAAGTAGCCTTGAATATGATGAACGCCTAGCGACCTGATATTCTGATTTTGATCTTCAGTTTCGACACCTTCTGCTACTGTTTGGAGATTAAACAATTTTGCCAATTGAACGATCGAATTGGCAACGGAGTTTGCCGGATCGCTATCATTAAGTGCGATTATAAATGCGCGATCAATTTTTAAAGTATCTAGCGGTAACTCTTGCAAGTATTGTAGTGATGAATAGCCTGTGCCGAAATCGTCTATTGCGATAGCAATTCCAGATTCTTTAAAGGTATTGAGAATGGAAACAACACGGCCGATATCACTCATTACAATACTCTCTGTGACTTCGAGCTCCAGGCATTCATGGTTCAATCCGTGGGTGTTAAGTGATGAGAAAACATCATCAATAAAATTTTCGTCACCAAATTGTTGGGTTGATATATTCACTGCGACTTGTAGATTCGAGTGGTTGTCTTTTTGCAAATGTGATATTTCACGGCATGCTTCGTTCAAGACCCAATGGCCGATGCTTCCCATTAATCCAGTATCTTCAGCAACGGGGATGAAATCTCCGGGCGATACGAAGCCCCGTTCGGGATGTAACCAACGCACCAGGGCTTCAACACTTTTTACCTTTCCGGTTTGTGTACACACCTTTGGTTGATAGACAAGTTTGAACTCGTCGTTGTCTATTCCTTTTTTCAAATCCAATTCCAGTTGCAATCGTTGCGCATGGTCGCTCGCAATTTGTACATTATAGCGGTAGGGGACTTCCAGCTTCTTGGCCTTGCTGTGATACATCGCAATATCCGCATTTTTAGTCAGCTCGACTCCACTATTACAATCATACGGTGAAATGCAAAATCCAATGCTGGCGCCCACCTTTAGACCGAGCCCTTGAATCATGAAGGTTTTTTTCATTGCATGTAATAATTGCCATGCAATCGCCTCTACTTCAGCTGCTGATTGAGCATCAGAAATAAGTATTGCGAATTCATCACCGCCCATTCGTGCAATTAGATGAGAAGGATGGCAATTTGACTTGAGCCTTGCCGCAAGCTCTTTCAGCAATTCATCTCCCAGAGAGTGACCATAGTTGTCATTTATTGCTTTAAATCTGTCCAGGTCCATGAATATAACGGCCTGTATCTGCGAGTCTGAGCCAGAGGTGTTTTTCAGCGTTGATTCAAAATTCATCCTGTTCGGAAGTTGAGTGAGGCTGTCATAATAGGCGTATCTTTTGACCTTGCGATTGATGGCGACAGAAGCGATTGTTATTGCCAAGCATAAAAAAATCAGAAATATATCAATTATCAAGTTTCTAGTCGATTTCTTGCCGTAATTTTCAGCAATCGTATCCATTGAAAGATGGGTTAACTCACCAAGCTCCTCCATTAATTTTAAAACAGAGAGAATTACATTTTTTAATTCATCGTGTACATAATCGTCACGCTGATCCAGGCCCCGCAACAAGTGGAAATTTCTTTCAGCTCTATAGTTAATCTGATGATAAAGATCTCGTGATTGCACAGCAAGTGGTAGCAATAGTGATGCATTGTCGCTAGCTTGCGCAAGAGATACAATATTTTCAAAGTGTTGTTCTAGAGTTCGATGCTGTGTCGCAATCTGTAACTGATTCCCAAGATTAGTAACATGGCCTTCCAAAGATAATTTGTTCCAGACTGTATATTCCTTGGCCAGCTCTACATTGGCTGCAAGAATTTCGTTTAATAATGAATGGTAGTGAGATATGGCGGACGCATTGTTGTTGGGTAGATATTTCAGGCTTCGGGCAAGGTCAACAAGCGAATCAATAGTGTCTGTCTGGCTTTCGAATAGTGAGGAAAATGTGTTGTGTTCGTCTATATCTGCACTTGGGATACGTTGCGATAGTGAGTAACTTCTATGTTCTCGCAGTAGGGTTCTATTTCTATCCAATTCCTTTAGTTGCATTGACAGAATCGGTTGTGTTGTTGCCATGCGTTCAAATTGAAAATCGTCGATACTATCCTTAATTTCTGTGATAAATGCATCGATCTTCGAATCCGTATTTTTTCCGACGGTTTTAAGCCGGAGTAGATATTGATTCTGAATTTCTGTCCCTGATATGACAGAGTTAAAATACGTGTCGAACTCATCACGTTCCAGTGCTAAAGCACTGTTTGCCTGGAATATTTGCCTTTCGATCTGGACATTGGCCTGTAAATTTCTAGCATCCACTCGTTGCACAACAGCTATATATAAGAAGCTGATGGACAACCAAAGAACCAATGCAATAACAATCAGATTGATAAATATGAGGTTGCCGCGAATTGTTAGAAATGACTTCATAGATAATTGATATTATTTGTCATTTTATATGTATAAAATAAAATTTACTCACTATAGAGTGCTTATATAGTGATTGAGTGGTTGCAAAGAGAAAGATGAACAGATGATATGTCTATCGGCAGATATGGTTATACAAGTACGACTGCCGGGTTACAAGCTGTTCAATATGCTAGTCAATCATGAATTATCAGCAGACATAACCGTTATGCGACAGGCGATAAAAACGGTCCAATTACTTAATTTTCAGCTTCGCAGTGAGATTACCCGGGTTACATGCGGGTACCAATTCTCAAATGTCGGGCGGTGATGGATTGTGAGGGGTATGGGAGCAGGATGCTGTTATCGCTGGTGGCGTAAAGTGGGTGAGCCGGGCGTTGCTGATTTTCTGCGATGAGTCAGACAATATGATGAGTCAGGCAATATAACGACTGCACCCATAGGAACTCTATAAAAAGTGGGATTAAAGGGTAGAGACTAGCCGAGCAATAGTTCCTTTTTTTGTTCATTATGTCTTTTGGAAATTGGGTCGGATGACGCTATCCGAAAACGGATAGTCGTACCTTTGCCGGGCGTGCTTTCAATACTTATTTTTGTATTGTGCAATGCCAAAATATTGTTGACTATGGCTAAACCAAGGCCAAACTGCCCGTTTGAATCATCTGTTTCCGTCGTTGATCCGGTGAAGTACCGCTGGGTTACACGCTTTCTTTTTTCTCGATTCATGCCGCAACCCGAGTCAATGAAGGCGACGTCTATATGGTCGTGATGAAACCGATCCAGTCTGATAACGATATCACCTCCATTGGATGTATGGCGTATTGCGTTTTCCGCCAGGTTTTCAAAAACTCGCTGAATCATTCCAATGTCGGCTTTTACATCATAATCGCACCCATTACTACGAATTGGTTTGGTATACAAGTTGATACCTTTTTTGCAAGCTTTTATTTGGAATTCCTGAGCTGTGTCGTTTGCCAATTCAAGGAGGCTGAAAGTCTCTAAAGATGGGCTGATCTCTCCTGATTCAAGTTTCGTTAGTGTGAATAATTGTGCGACAAGCTGACCTAAGTGTTTGCTTTGTCGGAAAGCAATATGAATATAGGCGTTTTTATTTTCGTCGCTTAACGAATTGTTTTTTAATAACAAGGTTTCCAGATAACCTTGCATTGTGGTTAAAGGCGTTCGCAAATCGTGCGAAATATTAGCAATAAATTCTCGTCTGTTGGTATCTTTGGTTTCCAGCTCTTCGTACTGTGCAGCCAGTTTGTTGGTCATGCTCTGGTAGGACTGCGCCAGTTGATCAATTTCATCAAATCCCAATATATTGTCTTTCGATTCGTTTAGATTTGTGTTGGATAATTCCGGTAAGCACTGCGCATCTTCATTCACTCGTCTGTTGAGGGTTTTAAGTCGACGGGTAAGCATCATAAAAACCATCACGCCACTTATGAAAGCCAACAAAAGTACACATAGCAGGGTTGCAGTAAGGTTTCTAAAGCTGTAACTATCCTTCATGGTATCCATTATTGACTGGTATTGCTTGCCGGCAACTACAGCGTAAATGTAAGCAGCTATAGTTTGATCGCCAGAATTACTGTCGTTTTCATAAAGGGGAAATGCGGAAAAGATAACTTGGTTTGTGAGATGTTTTGGATCGTCCCCTTTGATCGGAAATTTCCTGTCTTCTTGTAGAAATTCGTCGATCGCGCTTAACCCTACCTTTTTACGTATTACTTGTTTGTTGGCAGGGGCGTTAGCTATAACATTCCCATCGGTATCGAGCATATAGACTTCAACACTCGGGTTTATCATCATTACATGTGGCGCAATATCTTCTAACCATGAAGTCTGAATGTTTCCATTTTGAATGAAGCCACTGTTTTCGGCCATGTACATTGCTATAGGCGCGTTTAGTTGCTGGGTAAATTCCAGAAAATAGTTCTGGTTGGAACGATGCGATAACCACAGTACAGACAAGCCGAGAACCACTAAAATTCCGGTGAATGCAATAGATAGACGTGCGAAAAGGGTGGTCACGATATCGGTTTGGACAATTTGTAGCCAACACCCCAAACTGTTTGAATGTACCTAGGGTTACTGGGGTCTTTTTCTATTTTCGCTCGTAGTCTATTGATATGGCTGTTTACCGTGTGCAAGTAGCCTTTGTGCTGATAACCCCAAACTTGTTCAAGCAGTTCCTTACGCTTGAATACTATTTCAGGTGCCATCGCGAAGAATCGGAGTAATTCGAATTCGCGGCTAGTCAGGGATATTTGTGTGCCACTAACGGATACGGTTCGTGCGGCTGGATTCAAGACGATCTCGCCGACAGTGATTAGCCCTGTCTTTGGCGTTTCACGCAAAGCATCCACACGCCTGAAAATCGCATTTACTCGGGCGATGAGCTCTGTAATGCTGAACGGTTTTGTGATGTAGTCATCTGCGCCACTGTCGAGTCCGGAGACTCGCTGCGCTTCTGACGTTCGAGCGGTCACTAGAATAATCGGTGTCGCCGGTTTGAATTCCCGGACTTGTTGGCAAATTGTCAAGCCATCGACCTGCGGTAATGTCAAGTCGAGCATGATCAAATCCCAATGGCCTTTTAGCGCCAAAGTCAGGCCGCGTATACCGTCGGCGGCATGAGTGACTTCCAGATTTAAATCCTCCAGATGCAGTTTCGCGATATCCGCGATTTCCTGTTCGTCTTCAACCAGCAGGATTTTTCGACTCATGTCGCAGAGTATCCTGGGCGAGTATGCATGGTTTGAGTTCCTCCTGGGCACAGTTTCTATCGTTTCGACTGTTCTCCTGCTATTAGTTCAATCAAAGTGAGGTCTTGAGGCCTGCCATCGCTGACGGTAGGACCGGGAATCCAATCTCGCGGTAGCGCTACTATAATAATGTCGCCTTTGGCTTAGGTTCTGACCTGTCATCCTGGCTCTTTGCGTTCTCCACGCAAATGTGTAGCTGGTGCGGCGCGAATGGCGGATATCTGTGCATCTATTGGATGGGTCGCCGATATCAGTGATGCTGGACGCTCGGCATGTCCAAGGTCCAAGCGGCAGGGAGAATCTTAATTAATCAAGAAAGCGGCAATATACGCGAAAAAATGCGTGCTGAATCCGACCGTATGGCGTTCGAGGTATCTTTTTGTAGTTCTGTTTTTTCAGCTCTTCTTGTTTTTGAATATATTGATAAAGTTCTATATCCAGCGCGCATATCTCCTCGATAGCTGCCAATGTAGATTTGTCGGGAGATGCTCCGCGCTGGCCTTTATTGTGTGAGGCGGTTGTATTTTTACGTTTCAAGGCAAATCGCGGGTAGCCGAGCCCGAGATCCTGAAAGAGCATTTCAGTGGACTGAAAGAAATCTTCAGTCAATCCGACGTTTACTTTTCCGGAGGAGATATTTTCCTTGGCTACGCTCAGCGCGTTGCGATCAAAGGATTTAACGCCGCTTAAAACTCTAATTTGTTCAAACGCGATTGCTGGGAAACGTTCGAGGTATTCCACAGCGGAATGGTTCTGGGCAAATTCTACCGCCTCACCCAATGGATGAGTATTGGCATCTTTAGATCTCGTGTAGCGATAGTGAGACAGAACTCGTGACACAGGATCTCGAACCATCGAAAAATAGACGCAATCTCGGGGTAGAAATTGGTGGATTCCGTAGTCAATGTGCCCAGACAGGCATTTAACCGAGTCACCTATTCCTGCGGCCTGATCTGCTAGTGGTCTGGCGCAGTCAGCAGGCTTATAGATTTGAGTGATTGAGTCAGCCGGAAATTTATGCCTGAGAAGATGAGACAAGGAAGTGCCGGCTGTCTTTGGAATGTGCAGAAATACGATCAGCGAATCTTGATTCGTGTTTTGCTTCAATGCCTAAAATTCCTGAATTTATATCGATCATTCAATATGGGGAGTAGGATAGCAGTGTGGAGATTGAAATGTTAAAACTTAGAAGTCTATGCCTTGCTGAGCGTTGATACCTTGTTGAAAGGGATGTTTTATTTCACGCATTTCCGATACGAGATCTGCGTAGTCAATCAATTCAGGCTTTGCGTCGCGGCCAGTGAGAATGACATTTGTACGTTTCGCGCGAGCTTCGAGGCCCGCTATTACTGCATGTACGTCCAGATAGCCGTATCGCAGAGCGATATTGATTTCGTCCAGAACAACAAGGTCATACTGATCGGAAGCGATCACTCCACTGGCCTTCGTCAGTGCCGCATTGGCAGCTTTGGTGTCATTATCCAGATCTTGTGTGTCCCAGGTAAACCCGTCGCCCATTGTGTGCCAATGTACTTGCTCTGGAAATTTCTCGAAAAATTGTCGTTCCCCGGTGACCCAACTTCCCTTGATGAACTGTACTACGCAAACCTGTCGCCCCCAGCCTAAAGCTCTTGCCACAACGCCAAACGCTGAACTTGACTTTCCTTTGCCATTTCCGGTGTGCACCAACACCAGACCGCGATCAGGCTTCACATTGCGTGCGGTTTTTTCAGATTGCGCAGCTTTTAATTTCTGCATCTCTGCTTTGTGAGTACTGGAATTGCTCATAAGAACCTCATTAAGATTGCACGCAGTGCTTGAGTTGCCCATTTTTTTCAACAATCTGTGCTTTGGATTGCCGATGAGGTGAAACGGAGCCGGGTGTCTATTGCTAAATTGATAATCAGAGTTATGTCTGTTCTTATACTTCTTGGGTTCAACAGTTAAGTGCACCTATCTGATCCTCTAGCAGTTGCAGCGACACCGATCCTTACCATGTCAGCGGTTCTCCAGAATCAGACTTCCAACGGCTGTGTTCTATGCAGGCACATGATAAAACCTGTGTATTTCTTCAACCTTCTCATTAAGTGCGCCGCGCATGACATACCACATAACGAGTTCAATGCCTCCGATCCTGCTTCGCGCAAGTATTCGATGTGCTCGATCATGCTTCCTTTGTCAGGATCGTTAACCAGTAAATTCACAAATCGTTCATCCCAGTTGGCATTGATAAGGCCCGCTCTTTCATGCTGTAGCTGGTGGCTCATGCCGCCGGTACCAAAGACGCATACCTTGAGATTGTCTGGAACGGAGTCAATCGCCTCGCGAACGGATTTTCCGAGTGCGTAACAACGGCTACCGAGTGGAGCGGGGTATTGCACGACATTAACCGCGAGTGGAATCACTTGGCAGGCTCTTGAAAATTAATACCGTGAAATGCTGCCAGTTTGGATGTGTAATAGGTATTGCCGCCGAATTCGAGTAAGCGATTCCATTCCTGGTTTAATGCAGCTTCCCGTTGTTCGCGTGTCATCGGAAAATTGTCAATGTAGCGCTCAGAGTCGGCCTTGTAGGTATCGCGATTTGATTGTAAGCGAAGGCTGATGCAGAATTGGTTGAGGTGAAACTCCCGCGTCGCCTGATCACTATCAAACACAATGGTGCCAGGGATGTCGCTGTAGAGCTTTTTGTCAACCATTTTCGTTAAATTCTCGTGCCGACCATACCGTTTGACGCACGAATTCCCCTGCCGTAAATATAGGCAGGCTATAGTGAATCGCGTGGCCCATCAACACAGAAATTTAGCATAATTGCTTACAAACATGTCTTGTGAATCAACTTGGGTGTATGCGGGAGAGTCCACTACGCAACCGGTTTTAGATACACATGTGCATTAAATTCTGCCAGAGCACTTGACTGTATAATTGGAATTCAGGCTCATTGAGTTTTGTGGATGCAATTTTTTCACTATGATGAACGAGAATAATGACTTGGAGTACCCTACGGCCAACGGCTATCTGACTGAAACTGTTCAACGTAAATACATTCAGAATGCGATTGGCAAAGGGGTGCTCCCAAAAGATGCACACAGAATGCCGCATATTATTTCGTTGAACGCACCTAATGACGTGAGTTCGCCGATCCAGTTCTGGCAGTTGTACTCAGTGCTTGGTCCAGAGCGGATTATTGGAATCGTGCGGAATTTTTATCAGCGGGTTTTCGCTGACGAGCCGTGGTTTACCAGTGTGTTTGAGAAGGTAGGTGGACTGGAGCATCACGTCAGGACGCAGAGCTCGATGTGGATAGATGTCATGGGGGGCGGCCTGGCATATCACGGTGGCGAATATCGACTTAGTTTTCACCATACCCACAACGCCCTACAGCTGATGAATCAGAAAGGGGCGGACCGTTGGGTAAAACTGATGGTGGATACCTTGAACGATGATGCACTTGACCTGAACAACGATCCACGAATTAATCGTGCGATTCACACATTTTTGACTCACTTTATCGACAAATACGCGAAGGAATTTGCGTTTGAAAACTCCACAGATATCGGCCCATCAGTTCAAGCTGTAAAGCGTAGGTTCAACTTGTTGAATATGACGAGTGATGCTATTGAGGCATTGTCTGAGCAAGAACTGCGCGAAGCGCTTGTCGCGCGCGGTGTCGATGTGAGCGGCTATCGCGAAAAACAGGAATTGGTGAATCACGCTTTACGATTGTGATTCACGATCCTTACTAGTTTACTAGCGTCGCCAAAAGGGTTTTTTGATTTCAGCCAGAGCGACTTCAGTGCTGAGTCCAAGGTCATGATGTAACCGCTTCGGATCGCCAAGCAGAAGGGTGTGGAGCTGCTTGCGGGTTCTGTATCTTTGTAACCAGATTCTCCACAGGGAATCAATGTGTTCAGCTCCTTGCTGGAGCGCTTTGCTGTTTTCCAGCAAGTTGGACTGTTCCATGTTCTTAATGCTTTGCAGGTAGGAAAATACCAGCATAGAAAGCCTGAGGCCCTCGTGGCAGAGGCAAAAATTAATTCATTACGGCTAAACAGTGGGGTGACTTGGCAATCTGCTATGGTGAGTTTCGTGAAATTTTGTACTCTAAACACGATATTATTATTGTTATAGTGCACAGATGAGAGTTGACACGCCAAAGTACCGGCAACTGGCTGAGCAGACGCAACGCCATCTAGAAGCTACCGGTAATGTGGGTGATCGCTTGCTATCACTGCGTGATTTTGCGTCACGTGAGGGTGTCAGCATGAGCACCGCGTTACGCGTTTATGAAGAGCTTGAGCGTAACGGGATTGTCGAATCGCGTCAGCGATCGGGGTATTTCTTGCGACGCTCTGCGTTGTGTCAGGTGGCGCTGCCAACTGCCTCACGCGAAATCCCCGTTGCGCGGAATGAACAGGAACTGATCGATGGCCTGAGAAGCAGTGCCTGGCATGCGCACCGATTTACCGCTTTTTTTGCCAGCGGGACCCCGGATACAACATTGGCAGGTGCGCGGGAACTAGGACGCACGATACGCCGCGTTGCGCGCCGGGAGCTGGAAAATTACGGCTCGATAGAAGGAGACGTACTGCTACGACAAGAGATCGTTAGTCGTTATGTGAAAGCTGGCATGGATATGGACGCTGATGAATTGATCATTACCAGCGGAGCGCAAGAAGCCTTGTTTATCAGTATAAACATACTGACAAACCCTGGTGATCTGATCGCGGTCGAGTCGCCTACCTACCATGGACTAATCAGTGCGATAAAACAGAGTGGCCGCAAGATGGTCGAAATCCCGACAGATTCGGCAACGGGTATCAACTTACCAGCGCTGGGGCTGGCTCTCGCCGAACTATCGGTCAAAGCGATTGTGGTCAGTAGCTCTGTACAAAATCCACTCGGATGCAGCATGAATGACGAGAGTCGCCAGCAGTTGGTAGCTTTGGCTAATGCTAACGATGTCGTCGTGGTTGAGGATGATACCCACGGTGAGTTACTTTACGCTCGTCAGCGACAACGGACCTTGGCAGCGTTCGACACAGAGGATCGTGTTCTCGTTTGTGGTTCTTTCAGTAAAACTCTCGCCCCTGAACTTCGTGTTGGCTGGCTGAAAACAACGAGAGCGCGCCAAGCTGCGTTGGATTTTAAAAGAGCGGTGTCGGCTCGCTCGATCCTGTTGCCGCAACAAGCAATCGCTCGGCACATGGCAGAAGGGCATTATGATCGTCACATTCGACTGTCGCGTGATACCTATGCCAAGCGTGGGCGTTCACTACGTTCTGATATAGCGCGATTTTTTCCAACTCACACTCGCATCTCACAACCGACAGGCGGCTTTCAGATGTGGATAGAACTACCATCTGAATACAGCGCTATGGCATTGGCGGAATATGCACTCAGTCAAGGTATCGTAATTGCACCGGGGCGGTTGTTTTCGCACCGTGGTCACTACGGACACTGTCTGCGCCTGTGTTTTTCCAAGTATCAGGACGAAAATCGGAGTTCGATTGAACTGATGGGTAAGTGGCTGTCAGATAATCCCTTGGCAGCGTGCGCGTAGCAGCAAGATTCAGTCAGGTCGTTACGCGCTCTAATTGAGCTTCGATAATGTCCGCATAGAAGCTTGTATCGTCGCCCGCATACACCAATCCAGATGCAAGCTTGCTGGCCAGAATCGCGTACTTGACCTTTTCCGGTAAATGGGTTTGAAGTCGTGGCCCAAATTCATCAGAATTTTTAATCATATCGGGCATATGTGCAAGCATGGCTTTTTGCTGTTTGGGCAAATTTATCTCGTCAGGGCTCGCTTCGAAATAGTCGAACATACGAGCATAATGATTGTTGATTTCTTGGCTTAACAAGCTTGAAATTTCGGTGTATGTCTCACAGCCATCCAATTCTCTGTATTTACGAATCACGGACCTGGCTTCCACTTCGGCCATTTGATTCAGGATTTGAATGACATCACGCACGTATTCATCTTTATGCGCCAAAAATTCATCATCAGAAAATACCAAATTGGCAATAATTTCATATGACGAGGATATTACGCCGCATTTGTTCGCTGATGCATCACGCATGATAACCACACCTCTTTGCTGCAAGATTTGCCGTGCCGCGGGGGTGATAAATGAATTGGCGCCTTCGACAATGACCTTGGAGCTCGCAATTCCTTGCTCATTGAAATAGTGCTCAACATTATTTTCGTTAATTGTTTCTGGTCTGCCACCAGCTGGAATGAATAGATCGGTTTCCACATCAAACAAAATATTGTTAAACGCCTTGTTGAATTTATCTGTAGATATCCAATCCTCTTTCAATCCAGATTCAGTCATTGTGAGCTTTTTGTATACATCGCTGATGCCGTCCTTTCGAGTTTGCATGCGATACAAGATAAATCCCCCTGGGTGTAAGGCTTCGGGGTTGTAGGCCTCTACATCGTCTTGTAGTACGATCTTCGATAGAGCGCTTTTATCCAGACCGTCTGGATCAAATAATGCACCTGTGCCATCTACTATAAGCTTGATGGCAACCTTAGGGCAGCGCTCCAACAACAAACGCATGCCATTCCCGGCAACATCACCGTTTGGACCACCGGTGAACTTGACGCTGAATGATTGGGTGTGCATGTCTGTCCCGAGTTCCTGCATTATTACTTCAGCAAACCGAATGACTCCAATAGATGTCACTCCATACTCTTTATGATTTATGCCTATTTTCTTACTTGACATTATGCCCTTGCCAAGTAGATAGCCCCGCCGTTCAGCCAGCTTGGCCATTCGTTCTATCATGACGTTGTGCATGTTCTCGTCTGGACCAAGTTCAATCGGCTCTTCCTGACCGTAATAATCGACTACACGCGAATCTTTTGCTCGACCGTTCTCATCGGTTACAAACAAGTCCAAAAAGGCGTTCGCAAAGGCGTGTTGCATTTTGTAGAGATATTGATCCCGCTGTTCATGGGTAGTGCGGGGATCGATCGATAGAATGGCGACCATTTTCGATCCACCCTCGTAGATATCCTTGTTTTTCAAATGTTGAGTATGGGCCAGCACATAGTTTTCCTTGAATAGTGTGCTCGCATTGTTGGCATAGTCATCACTGCTTTGCGTGATTACGGTTCGCCATCCTCCGCGAGCAATATCGGAGAATCCGATATGGTAGCCACTGCCGCGCCGGCCATAAAAAAACGTTATACGGAAGGGTCTTTGCGTTGGTAGGTCATCGGTGAATTCTGGCCCAAGTTCCTCCAGATAGTGTGGGTCTAGACGAAAACTCAAAGCGTGTTTTTCGGTGACGAAAAAATTGCTTTTCAAACAATATTTTATAAATGATAAGGCGCAACGAAATACTACTCGTCTCAGATTATCCAGTATTCGTCGGCCTGAATTAAAATTTTCGACAAGATCTGTCACTTGTTCCAGCTTCAGGGCGTACGCATTTTCTCTGTCTTTCTGGGTTGGGTCGAAGCGTGTGTAGAATAGTTCCACCAGTTGCATACTGATGCTGGGATTATTATGAAACGAACGAGCGATATTATCTCTTTCGTAAATCTCCGGCGCGTTGTGTGCCAGATTGGTATGGCAAAAGCTAATCAAGGCGGAAATCAATGTTGTATCTGGTCCACTCATAATGCCACTTTTTATAAGTGTCGAATAACTGGGTGCTGTAGTAGAGGTGATCTGCGTACTGTATAGCTCTTGCTTTAACTTTGCGTACAACGCCGAGTTCTCGCCGAGTTCTGAATTGTCATTGGGCTTAACGTAGAAGGTCGCTAAGAAATAGGGGGTTAAGCCGTTGACTACACGGAGGTGGTAGGCTCGCTTCACGCCGATATCCAGGCGTTGAAATACTTCTAGTACTTGGGGCAGAAAGCCGGCATGCGGTGGATTGGTTACCCCAAATGAAATACGGTTTTCACTAAACTCAGTAGGTTCTACCTTGAGATGTATGCCACTGTTTATTTGAGTTTCAATGTAAATTCTCATGACTCGGGCCACTCGTTCAGGTGGTGAGTTCAAGACATAGTCCATATTACTGATACCAAAAACTGACATGACACCGTCTATGCGTTTGTCACTAATTTTTGGAAAATCCTTTTTTACAAAAACTGCAATCTCGTCTCTTATTTTGGCGGGGATTATTGAATGCCCGGTATTTTCATCAATCGGCTCGTCGGGCATGTCAAAATCACATCGAATAACTTCCAATTCAATATCAATATCGGGAAGTGGATTGAAGGATGTCGTGATTTCCGCATAGCTTAGAGGCTTGTCTGGCAGGTCTTGTATCGTCCGGTAGGTCGATCCGGCGGTTGAGAGTTGTGCGATTATCAACACCTCTTCGCGATCAACTAATGTCACTTTTTCTAAGGAGCCTATTTTGTCTAGGCTCATTGTCAACAAGGTAAGTGCGTCAATTTCATCCTTGTTCAGATTCAGGAAATAGGGGCTCATCTCCTGTTGTATCCAGTCAAGATTCACGTCCGCCTGAGAGCGATACTCGGCGATATTTTGTTGGATCGAGTTGACAACCGAGACGCTCGAATTGGACATAATTGACATTTCTCTGATTAGGTCTTTGCAGATTTGATATTTTGATCGCGAATTGCTATCTCACTAATTGGAAGATCAAGCGGTAACTGAAGTCTAATTAGAGAGCAATAAGACACGGTTCTTTATCCCAGCCTCAGGCCAGCCTCAGGTGTTTTCGCGTTCTATTACGTCGCTACTACTTGACTCGAATCCAAAAAACGTGTTTTAGATCAGTATCAGAATTCTACATCACGAATGACGCCAAAACTGCATTTTTATCCGTGTTACATCCAGTTCGAAAAGTTAAAATGCCTTGAATAAAATGGTGGCTGAGTGGGACTATGGCATTAGTAACATGTTTCACAAGAGATCCTGTGCAGCCTGATCAGACATTTGCTCTTTTGCATTTGGTATCTCTCACCGTAACGGCTGCGAGTAGAAATATTCTTGTATATTTTAGGTATACATTCAGCGATGACCTACGCGAATTCGTTTCATGCGCTATCAGCGCTGCCTGGTTTCTGCTCTATTGCCAATTCTTAACGAAGTACTTTGAAATGCTTGCCATGCCCAGCAGCTTTGATATTTACCTGTCGTTAGATAGCGATGAAATTGCCTATCGATAAATGCTGTCTCGGGTACCACGTGAGTCAGAGCATTCCCATGTCTTTTGGATAATTTATCGATCAACTGACAGAGAACTTGCTATGACGCCCGATTTGGGGAAACGCTCGACTACCAGGTTCTGTCGCTCCTACAGTTCGAGCATTGATCTCAAGCTTGATCGTGTGATTTGTAAATTCCCAGCCCGGTGTCGTTTCGAGCATATGCGGCCACTGCTTTTTGGCCTTGAAAATGATCCTGATTAGGTTAACGATCTGGGCGCGGAGCCTGCATTCCTTGATCAGGTGGAGCGATTGAAAGAACCACATTTTAAAGGGACACGCCAGCACCATAATCGAATTACCCGTAGTGCGGAAATAGTCGAAAGAATGACTGATGACAAGGAGCCGCCGGGTATTCTGATTGCGTATGCCAATAAGGATGAACTTGACCAAGTTGGACGTTCTCTCTACCGGAACACGCAGATCGTTAGCGCGATTTTGATTTCAGGGCTCTAAATAGGCACTGCAATCAGTACCTTCAGCTTTTAGCTTCGCCGTGTAGTTAGCGCGAGAGATTGGGTGTGCATGGTCTGGACAAATTGTTTTTGTCTGAATTGGATAGTCAAGTGTCTAATTTAGCAACCACTCAGGAGTTTTTGCGATATGTGTACCAGTGCAAGCCGCCGCTACACAGTCAGGCAGGGTGCCAAAGTGAATGCCGCGCTGAACTAGTGCTGGTCCATAGTGGGCGTATTTACCGGAATTTGTCATCAGTGTTTTTGCATCTGGTGGAATAAGCGGGTCGCTGATCATGCACCAGCAAGTATCTGTTATAAACTGGACACCGAAATTCTCGAGTATCCGGATGCTTCCCGTAGCTTTGGATTTTTCGTAAACAGCTCGCCCTAGAGTTACCATGAACTTTACCTTCGGGTTCTTGACTCGTCCTTTGCAAAGCATGGCAAGCTTGTTACATTCACTTTCAGAGAAATGTGGATTTCCAAGGCACACTGCATCGACATTTGCATTCTCGGCGGTGTTTAGTTCATGAAAGCTGCTTAACAGATTGGCCGTCGATACAGTTACTGCTCTGTCGAGAAGACCATTTTTTTTACAGAAATTAATCGCACCTTTAGCCTCTGGGGTGATTCCGTCCATATGAAACATGCTGGAAGATCCAGTAGTGGCATAAGCCGCACTGAACGATTTTAAATCATCGGGATTTGGAGCCGCTTCGCTAAGTCCCATTATCATCGGAATATCATTCCCGGCATGTAGACCAATATAATAGCCAAGTAATGGCCACAAGGATTCGTCTGGAGAGCTTAGAGGCTCTACGTTGATACAAACAGTCGGATTTCTACCGTCATCCAAATGACTACCACTCGCAGGTGCTCTCCCTGTTAGCGCTATAAACACGTCTAAAAAATCAGGGTACTTCTGTGTTCTGGCACCGAGAACGCTATTTGCAAACATGACCGCATTTGATTCAGCCCATACTATTTGTTCACCGAAGGATGGCGCAGAGTCTAAAAGGTATGGGGCGCAGGTATAGCTTGGTTGTGCACCCATTTTCATATATATGTCTCCGAGGTCGCTGGCTGGTTGGGCGACTGATTCGCTTATCCCGTGTTGTCGCCAGTTACGTTGGTCAACTGATATGGCATTTAGGGTTGTGGGTATGGCGAACTTCGCCCCAACTTTGAATATTTCAGATGCGAATTTCAAGCTGGAGGGGCCGTGGTAGATACAAGCGTCAATATGAGCTTGATTTACGTCAATAAGTGATTCGGCACCTTGAATTTCAGCGACTTTTAGAAGAATGGTCATAGCCGTGACGGCTGCTTTGCCATGTACGCCAGCCAAAACTTCCTGATCAAATTCGTTCAGATTAATTGAATGGCTTTTCGCTGTGTTGGGCTGCGGCACATTTTCGGGTAATGTGTCTATCGTATGATTGAGAAACAACTGGCTTCCGCGGATCGTCGCTATTGTTCCATTGTTTAATGTTTTAAAATCTGCGTGTTGTACTCGTAATATCGGGATGCTGCGCTGGAATAGCGCTTCTGCGACCAGCACGCCAAGTGTCAAAATATCTTCGGCCTCCGAAAATAATAGTGCCGCGGGAGCACAATCGTTGAGCATGAGTTCAAGCAAGGCGCCGCTTCCGGAACAGGAGCCGCGCCCGTTGGGAATTGCAAGCATGCAACCTGAAATGTTGGTACCGAAAAGTGGATGATGCTGGTCAATAATCTCGCCGTTTGCCGGGTCAACACCACCCCAAAAACTTAGACCAGTATCAGATACGATTAAAGGTCCGCACGCGGTACCGTCAACAAGTATGCTGCCTTCAATCATTGTAATCCGCGCGCTTTGTTGCCAGAGATTGAGCACAGGCATAGGCTGAAGACCAGGCCCATTGGAAGTTAAAGCCACCCAAATGTCCGGTCACGTCAACTACCTCACCAATGAAGTACAGGCCTTGTTGATTATGGGCCTCCATAGTCTTTGAGGAAATTCCTTCGGTATCTACACCGCCTAAAGTTACCTCAGCCGTGCGATACCCTTCAGTACCTGCCGGTACTATTTCCCAGTCATGAAATTGTTTGCCAAGTTGCTCTATTTGTGCATCAGGCCAATCTGCCAAAGGGCGATCCTGATACTCTGGCCACCATAGCTTTTCAAATTCCAGAACCACAGACTTTGGCAACCATTGAGCGATAACGGTTCTAGCCAGACTCTTGGATTGATCTCGCTTGGCGTCTTGCAACGTAGCGGACAGGGATGTGCCAGGAATTAGATCAATATGTATTGGATCGCTTTGTTGCCAGTAGTTTGATATTTGTAATACAACCGGACCACTGAGCCCTCGGTGGGTAAATAGCAAGGCTTCCTCGAAGCTCTTTTTACCCGCATTAATAATTGCTGGTATGGCGTTACCTGATAGGCGGGCAAACATGTCTTTTAGCTGACCAGTAAATGTGTACGGGACCAGGCTAGCTCGTACCGGCAGAACAGCGAGTCCGAATTGCCTGGCGATGTCATATCCAAATGGCGTTGGATCCATATTGGGAATGGATAAGCCACCCGTTGCAACTACTACAGCTTTAGACGCAAATTGACCGATATTCGAATGAATTACATAGTTGCTATTATCGTTGTCAAACTCAATTTGATCGATGGCGCATTGCAACACGATATCCACACCAACCGATTCGCACTCGCTTCGAAGCAGATTGACAATATCGCGTGCCTTATCGTCGCAAAAGAGCTGACCGTGATCTCGTTCATGGTAAGCGATGCCGTGGGCCTGAACGCTATTGATAAAGTCCCACGCGGTGTACTGACTAAGTGCTGATTTTACGAAATGGCGGTTGCTGCAAATAAAATTTTCCGGCTCAATAAACAAGTTGGTGAAATTACAGCGCCCACCACCGGACATGAGAATTTTTCGTCCAATTTTTTTACTGCGTTCCAGCACTACTACTCGTTGACCGTGCAGACCTGCTTGCCAGGCACACATAAGGCCTGCTGCACCGCCGCCAATTATAATGGCATCGTAGTGATTTTTCATGTCGAGTTATGGCGACTTATATTGTGTGAAAATAGATGGAATGGACGCGAAATTCAGAGTTTTGGAAATCCTTTTTTTTGAATATAGTTAGGCTCGGCGGATATTCGGGTGCTTACGTTGTCTGGTATACAATATTCGATGAATAATTGTGTATTTTATATATGCGCAAATGTACAAAGAGTGCTGCACTCAAACGGGAATTTTTCTAGCCTCATCCACATCCAAGGAAATTATTGGTAACTTCATGAATTATGCACCACCGCCGAACAAGCAGCTCTATTTTGAGCAAGTCTGGTCGCTAGTGCGCGAAATCCCCTGCGGAAGAGTTGCCACCTATGGCCAAATAGCAAAGACTCTTCCGCTGCCTGATGGTGTTGATGCAGAAGAATATCAGTTGTCTGCTTCGCGCTGGGTTGGTTTGGCACTGGCTGCGTGTCCAGATGATGTGCCGTGGCAACGGGTCGTCAATGCACAGGGAAAGATAAGCCATCCCGCGGCTGGAACGCAAAAAAACCTGCTGCAAGGAGAAGGTGTTCTTTTCTCGACGGAAAAGATCAATTTAAGCGAATTTCAATGGTCTGGTCCAGGGCAGAGTGATTTGCCCCGGCAGAGTAGTCTGTTTTAGCGCGCACGAGCCACGCGAGCTGCACGATCCGGCGCGAGCCACGCGAGCTGCATGAGCGATGTATGAGATGAAGGATTCGGCAGCGGTTTCTCATTCGATCTTAGCTAACTTGGATGGCAGATTCCTTCGTTTTACCTGAAGAACCACAATCGGCAACATAAGTGCAATGCCAATTCCCATCGTAATCAAACCTGGCGCTATAAAGAGAAACGATAGCAGTGCAATCCACCATCTTTCCCATGTCTTGAGCGTGGACAATAAATATCCGGAGAACGCAACTCCGAGAGACGCTATGCCCATCATGGCTCCGAGCAAGGTGACGGTGAATGCCCACCAGGTAAAACCGTCAGCAACCAACAAGAGCGCGGGTGAATATACAAATACAAACGGCACAAGTGCTTTGGCAATACCAAGACGAAAGGCTGTGTTACCGGTCTTGAATGGATTCGATCCTGCGATTCCTGCAGCGGCATAAGCTGCTAGCGCCACTGGTGGCGTGATATCGGCAAGTACCCCGTAGTAGAAAACAAAGAAATGGGCAACAAGCGGTTCTACCTGTAGTTGAGCAAGTGCTGGGGCGGCAACTGCGACAAGAATGATGTAAGTCGCTGTTGTTGGTATGCCTGCACCCATGATGATACAAGACGCTGCAACCATAATAAGGGACGTGAACAGCGCCCACTGCGTTACCGTAAAATAGCTAAGAACAGGTAGTGAACTGAGCATCGTGCCAATATCTGTCGCTGTTTGGACAACAACAAAGCCCAGGCGAAAACCAACGCCAGTGAGCGTCACCACGCCAACCACGACACCGACAGTTGCTGCCGCCGCACCTACGGCGAGTGTGTTTTTGGCACCTGCTGCCAGACTGTTCCAGAGATCCTTGATGCTCAAACGGTTTGTCGGGTTCAGGAAACCGACAACAACACAGGCAATGATTCCGTAGACGGCTGCAAAGTCGGGGGTCCGGCCAGTCAGGATCAGGTATACAAGGATAAGAAGCGGGATCAGGCTTAGCCAATGGTCTTTAAGGACGATGCCCATCTTGGGAAGCTCTTCGGCACGCAAGCCGCGTAGTCCGAGTTTCTTGGCTTCGAGGTGAACCATTATAAAAATACCGAAGTAGTGCAAAAGCGCCGGGAATAGTGCGGCTGCAAGAACATCTCTGAGCGGAATTTCGAGATACTCCACCATGATGAACGCCGCCGCTCCCATGATCGGTGGTGTGATTTGGCCACCAGTAGAGGACGTTGCTTCAACAGCGCCTGCAAAGTGTGGTGGGTAGCCGACCTTTTTCATCGCTGGAATGGTCAAGGCACCGGTGGTTACCGTGTTGGCAATCGATGAACCTGAAATCGTGCCCATGAACGCGGAGGAGAAAATAGCGACCTTTGCCGGGCCTCCAGAATAGCGGCCTGCAATGACCATCGCGAAATCTATAAAGAGCTGGCCCAGGCCAATACGTGTCGCCAGCACGCCGAACAGGATAAACAGGAAAACGTACTGCGCCATTACGCCAATCGCAATGCCGTAAATGCCTTGGTTGGTCATATACAGGTGGTTGATAATACCAAGCCATGATGAACCTCCATGTTTCAGCGCACCTGGCATTAACGGTCCAAAGTAAGCGAATGCGATGAAGATCAATCCAATGATGGGAAGCGTCGGACCCACACTTCTGCGGGTTGCCTCTAATGTTAGAAGCAACAGAGCTGTCCCCATGAAAATATCTGTGGATGAGGGGTTGCCTACCCTCAAGGCCAAGGCCTCCGGTGACAAGAGCGGCAGATACATCGCCGCACCCACCGCCAGTATGGCGAACAACAGATCAATCAATGGCACGCCATCGAAACGATACCAGGCGCGGAGCGGCATGGCGGGATCGGTTCTACGAAAACCAAAAAGCAGGAACACCAATCCGAGGACAAAGGAAATATGAATGCCGCGATGCAAAATTTCGCGGATCAAGCCAAAGCCGGATGCGTAAAAATGGTAAACCGACATAGCGACCAAGGCAGTCGCAATTATAAAACCGAGCGTTTTGCCGGTTGGTCTGAACGCTGTTTCTGGGTCAAATTTGCGTTCGATCTCAGCCAGTTGCTCAGGCGTAAGCTCTGTTGTCGTGTTAGCACTCATGGCCAAGTTTTTGAGTTGAGAAAAAGCACGCTATTTTTTGGCGATTAAAAAAGCCCCGGGCATTAAGGTGCCCGAGGCCATCGCCAAAAAGCTTGATTTACTTGATCAAGCCCACTTCTTTGTAGAAACGTTCGGCGCCTGCATGCAAAGGTACGCCAACACCCGCCAATGCAGTGTCCGGAGTGATTGTTTTGCCTTTCGCGTGGCCTACGTCAAGCAGTTTGCGAGACTCGTCGTTCCACAGTGCTTTTGTGATGTTATAGATCAGCTCTTCATCTTCCTTTGCGGATGTGAACCACTGTGCGCCGACGGCGACTGTTGTGACCCCGGCAACACCTTCATAGGCGTCATCGGGAATAGACGAAGAAGCAAAGAAGCCATACTTTGCTGTTAGTGCATCTGCACCAGCACCGTCTATCGGAACCAGCTTGATTTTAGCCGCGGAGGATAGTTCAACCAGGGCGCCGGTAGGGTAGCCTGTCACAACGAAGAAGGCGTCGATCTTGCCATTGCGCAGTGCTTCGGAGGCTGCGTTGCCTTTCAGTGCTTCGGCTGTCAGATCATCCGCAGACAGGCCATTGGCTTCCAGTATCAATAACGCATCGACATAGGTGCCTGACCCAGGCTCATCAAGAGACACACGCTTGCCAGCCAAATCAGCAACCGAATTGATGCCGCTATCGGCCAAAGCGACAAGATGAATGTGCTCTTCGAAGAGTGCCGCAATTGTACGCAAGTCGGTTGCTGGCTCGCTGCCCTCCATTGTGCCGGTGCCTGTATACGCCCAGTAGGCGACGTCCGACTGAGCAAAACCAGAGTTTCGTAACCCGGATACAATTGCATTGACGTTATCAACCGAACCACGTGACGACACTGCAGATGCGATAAGACCATCAACACCGCACGACCCGCCTTCGCCACATTCACGTGAGCCGGGTGGTTTTGATATCGCGTTTGCGATTACTCCGCCAACCGGGTAATAGGTGTATGCGGTACCGCCGGTACCGATCGTAAAGAATTTAAGATCTTGAGCGCTGGCAGTTCCTGCCAGACCCAAGGTCAACACCGCGCATACTGCGGCTGTTTTGATAGTTCTGATCATCGTAAACCTCCTGGTTGAAGCCTTGCATAGTTTGCGAGCAAAGCGATAAATATGAACGCCTTTTCTTTGGCTTTCATTTCTGTAGTCGATGCCTCAATCAGATCGAGCGACACCATTTATGGGATTGTACATATCGCCCTGAATGATGGCATTCCCCCATTGTAAACATGCTGAACTGATGAAGGCCTGATGTTCGAGGGCAATTCACTGAGTATACGCTCCAACTCCTTGAGTTTTAAGTCAATTTATTTTTTCAGATGACGTAAATTTGAGGCTGTAACAATTAAGCTTTCAATTATCTGCCTGTCGTTGATAAGTGATTGACAGAAAAATGGGATACATATACAGGCGGTGGGTCTATCCTGATTTACGTTTTATTGCTAAGCGCGACGGATCTTTTTACAAGTTGTTCCCGCCACATCATGTAAGTACCTGACGAAATAATTAAAAACGCACCCACCAGCATTAGAATACTTGGTTTTTCGTTAAAAACTATCACGCCTAAAATAAGTAAAAATATAATTCGAGAATACCGGAATGGCATAACAACCGATACTTCACCTAAGCGGATTGATGCGATTAAAAACATATAACCGATCGCGCCTAGTACCACCATCGGTATGGTCATAAACCAGTTGGTTTGAGTGGGAAATAAACTCTCGCCGTTATAAATCACCCAGATAATCGTAAAGGGAGCCGCTACCGCCATGGTGTATGTCGCGAGGCTGGCTGATGGGATATCGGCTGGTATCAATCGTGTTGTCAAATCGCGGATTGACAACGCAACGAGAGCGAGAATTGCCCAAAGCACTGCGACATCAAACTCGATCGCACCCGGCTGAACAATAAGTAGCACGCCGAGGAAGCCGACAATAATGGCGCACCAGCGTCGCCAGCCAACGTACTCGTTCAAGAATATAACAGCCCCAACTGTCGCCAGGAGTGGGGTGGCCTGTGTGATTGCACCTACAGTAGAAATGGGCACATTTGCCAGTGCCATAACCATCCCAACCATACCTGCAATTTCTGCAAAGTAGCGAAGCAAGAGAATTGGAGAGAACACTCTCGGGTCATTTAATTTGTCTTTTTGTAGTAATGCCATGAGTGAAAACAATACAAAGCCGCCGCTCATGAGATAAAACATTACCTGTGCTGGTGAGATCAAGGACGTTGAGAGCTTGACTAATGTGTCGGCCACCGCGAACAGGCTCATTGAGGCAATCATAAAAAGAATGCCACGGAGGTTAGTGTCTTTGTTCATGAAGTCAGGCTTACGCGGATAGATTACTCGTAGCCTTGCACTAGCCGAGGTGAGCCAAGGGTGGCTCTGGTCTTATGAGTAGGCGGGCTGCCTTTATGATGCCCGAAAAATGCAAGAATAGCTTGTACCGGACTTATTTTATTATTTTGCAGCGGATTTAGAGTGACTATTCAATAAATCGCAGTACAGTGTTCGCTGTAAGCTCTGGAGTCGATAATGCAAACCCATTGTTAATGGTTCGGTAGTCTATCTCAGCTGTCTTTCGCACCGACTTGAGAAATTCATGGGCCGTGTTCGGGTTAGACATCTTCAGGTCCATGCCGGCAATCCATGGTGTCTCATCTTGCGACGCCAGAGCAAGTGCTTTGGGCAGTGGGCCGATAGTCTGCGTAAAGGTTACAGCATCGGTAATTCGCACGACGCCATTCATTGTCTGGAATTGAAAGCCACCTTCGATGTGTTCGAAGTCATCGTAGATACCACCGAAACGCTGTTTTAATACTGGCTGATGCATCTCGTTAGCGATAATATTAATTCCGCAAATGCCAGTGATCTTGTTTGGATGCTGCAACCACTCTGGTACATAAATCAGCTCAGGTCGGTGTTGTTGGCACAGAAAAAACGACAGGCGAGGGAATTGCTCATCGGGCAGTAAGGCGAGTGTGGTTTTTGTCCGTCCCTGCGAGCCATCTGGCAAGGTTACGTCGCGACCGAATTCCAGATGCCCGGCAACGGTAAAGCCAGCAGACTCTGCCCGCAGTGCATCTGCTGTCGAGTTGGTGCTATGCAGGGCCGTAAGGGCCACACCTTCGCGCTGTTGCAGATGCGCATACACGTGTCGGCCAAAATGAAATTCGCCCGCGGGTACTTCATCGATCAAAGAGTCATCGTAGATGCCCATGATTTCAATCAGGCATCCGTTGAACATCGCCAAACTGGTGCTGGTGCCCCATGGATGCTTGCCGATTGCCGTCATATTGAATCCCAGCGCGATTAGCGTTCGGCGCAGGTTGTTTATATCGTTTGTTGCAAGCAGCGGATGGTCTATGCCGAAGGATGCATTCATTGTGATTTTTCGCTATTTGCAAAATTCACACGTGCTTGTCCGTGTCGTCGTGCCTTGTGACCAATGAACAAGAAACCATCCTCAACGTCCTCCAGAACAATTGCACCCGCTGCGATATTTGCGTTCTGACCGATCCTGATGTGTCCCAGCAGTATCGCACCCGCCCCGATTACTGTACCGCGTCCGATGTGAGGGTGACGAGTCGGGCCACTGTCATTCAGGGTACTGCCCAGGGTTACGTTGTGCCAGATAGATACGTCTTCTTCGATGACACTTGTTTCACCAACCACAAACCCCAAACCGTGATCAAGCCAAAGTCCCGCGCCAATCTTGGCAGCGGGATGTATGTCGGTATTAAAGGCACGACCACAAGTGGCTTTTACAGCAAGCGCAGGGTTGAAATTACCCTCCGACCAAAGTTTGTGCGCTACCCGGTGCGCTATAACCGCCTGCGCACCATGAGAAAATAGCAACGTCGCAGCCTCTCCACCCGGTTCGAAGTTCCTGCGTGCTGTTTCGGAAATTTCATAGTCCAGTAGTTTTACAAGATCCTGATCAGCGCTGTAGGTTTCAAAAAATATCTTGCCAATCGCGGGATTGTTGCTGAAGCTCCCAAACATCGGGCCCAACAACTCCGCGATATTTTTGAACGGCCTTAACCCGAGCATTGACGCCACCTCGGGTGACGCGTTCAATAACTGATGTACCTCATCGACCAGACGCATGCTCGTCTCCTAAGACACGTAGCCAAAAGCGATCTTCGGTATTACAGCACTGTCGAGCCATACGCTTTTGGCGGAGGTGTATTCGATCAATGCATCGGTTCCGCTTGAACGTCCAAAGCCTGAGTTCAAGGATCCGCCAAACGGAGAGGACACATGAATAGCCTTATAGCTATTGATCCAGAATGTACCTGCTCGAACAGCATCTGCTATGCGATGTGCGCGACCCACATCATTGGTCCATACAGCACCAGCCAATCCAAAAGCGGTGTCATTGGCCAACGCTATCGCATGTGCCTCATCTTCAAAAGGAATAGCGGTTACTACTGGGCCAAAGATTTCTTCTTGCGCGGATTTGGACGTGTTGCTTTGCCTGTCAAGAACAGTCGGTGGGACGAAGTAGCCTTGACCTTGTGTTTCAGCTCTTGATAAAACAGATGCTCCCTCTATTGCCGCCTGCTCGATCATGCTTGTCACATGCGCAAATTGCCTGGCATTACCGATGGGACCTATTTCCGTGGCTTCGTCCAGTGGGTCACCCAGAGTAATGTTGTTCATGCCTGCGGACAACATATCCACTAATTGACCGTGCACTGACTGGTGAACCAATAGTCGAGATCCAGCTACGCAACTTTGCCCGGCGCCAGAAAATATTGCTGCTTGGGCGCCGAGGCAGGCATGTTCAATATTGGCGTCGTCGAAAACGATGTTGGCAGATTTTCCCCCTAATTCCAGGATAGTGGGTTTCAGTGCTGCCGCTGCTGCCATTGCAACCCGCCTACCTGTACCGGGGGACCCGACAAAAACGACCTTGCGCACAATCGGATGTTCGATGGCGCACTGTCCCGTTGTTGGGCCTAGTCCGCAAAGCACATTGACGAGGCCACGAGGTAAACCTGCGGCCTCGGCAAGTTTCACCAAGGCAACGGTCGTTACGGGTGTGAGTTCACTAGGTTTGATAACAACACCGTTGCCTGTCGCGATAGCTGGCGCAATTTGCCATCCGCCGGTAAAAACTGGTGCGTTCCACGGGGTAATTTGAAAGACAACGCCGAGCGGCTCCCGCTGCGTGTAGTTAAGGTGTCCGGATGGTACCGGGATGACCTCGCCGTGTAGTTTGTCGGCCCAACCGGCGTAGTACGCAAACATCTCCGCTACCTTGGCGACTTCAATTCTGCAATCTCGAATAGGCTTGCCCGCAATAATGGCCTCTATTGTTGCCAAAGGTTCTGCATGTTCCAGAACGGCGAGTGAGATTTTTTGCATTACTTGCCCGCGTGCAGCAGCTGACATACCTTTGGCCCATTCGCCTTGGACCGCTTGAGCAGCCTCGCAAGCCATGGATGCGAGATGCGTATCCGCATCTGCATAAGTGAACAAGGTCTCTTCAGTGAAGGGATCAATCAAGGCGATGTCCGTACCCCTGCCATCGACGAGCTTGCCATTGATCAGATTTTGAACGGCGCTATTCAGTCCAACTGCCATCATCGCTTTATGTAGTACATCAGTTCGTTCAGACATCGTCGTCGCTCTTGTGGTATCCCACGATTTCATTGAAGTCGGCGTGATCGGCAATAGTGTCAGACTGCTTAAGCCAAATATCCGCTATCTGTTCAAACCCGCTGAGCTCCACATTCGATGAATTTGCCAACTCAAGCGCCAACCCCACATCTTTACGCATCAAGCCCATGGTAAACCCCGAATCAAACGTCTGATTCAGGACCCATTTGGGGAAATTGACCTCGCTGACGCCACTGCGGCCTGAGCCTGCATTGATGCCCTCGAGCAGGTTCTCCGCACGCACCCCGGCCGCTTCGCCCAAGCGTACGGCCTCGGCCACTAACACAAGATTGGCGGCGCACAACATATTATTGGCAATCTTGGCCGCATGACCAGCGCCGGATTGTCCGACAATGACTGTCTTTGCCGTGATGATGTCAAGGATCGGTGTTAAAGCTTCGATAGCCGAGGATGACCCGCCCAGAAGCATGGTCATCGTTCCGGCGTTTGCTGCTGCCGGGCCTCCGCTGACCGGGCCATCGACAAAGGAAAATCCGTGATGCACAGCGGTCGCTGCCATTGCCTGTGAAGTCGCGGGTTCCGAGGTAGACGTATCGAGAATGATTGTGCCGGGTTGAATATGCGGCAGGATCTCCTGCATGACCGCTTCAACCACGGCCGCCTTGGGAAGCGAAAGAATGATGACCTCTGATATTTTTGCCAGGGCGCTAGCTGACGTCAGGTTCGTCGCGCCAAATTGGCTCATCACCTTGAGTCTTTCGTCACTTGGGTCGTAGCAGTTTAACCCGCGACCTTCTGACAAAATCCGCGATGCCATACCGCCACCCATATTGCCGCAGCCAATTATTCCGATTTGCATGTGTAGCCGCCTCCATTATTCGATAGGGCGCACTATACCGGGTATCGGTGCGATGACAGGCGAGGGATAATTTGAACGTGAGGTCTCTGTGTCGGCGATTGACAGCCTACGTGGAAAGACGGGTGGAGAGCCGTAATCAAGATTAGGGTTGCTGATAATAATCCGCCATGGACCGCGGTGAATCTGGCGACGAGAGCTATCGGCAACGTCAAATTTTGTTGTTGTTCAACAACTGGTTCTAGTACGCCTAAAACCAGAACAATGCACAGACCGAGAACCTGCGTAAAGATGCTCGCTAAGGTTTCCTGCGAAGTCGTATCCAAAGCACCTGCAGCCGCACTGAAACTACTGGTATCGCCTGGCAGTGAGCGTTTTGAACAGCGAAATAGATGTGTCAACCCTCTAAAAAATTAGGATTATGCTGTCACCGCTCTGAAAACGAGATGGGTATTTGATCGAAATTCAGGAATTTAAATTTGCAGTGAAATAATAATTGAGTGAGAATCGAGTTGATTGACTTGTCAGGAGTCATTTAAACGTTGAAATGAAATACTACATTGGAGAGAAAATCATGATAAAAAAAATCTTGCTAAGCGCCACATTTGCTGTCGCTATGGTGTCAAATGCCAGCGTTGCAACTGCTGCCGAATTGGCAGGTCCGGTGAGTTATATCATCCCGTTTGGACCCGGTGGTGAGTCGGATATATCTGCGAGATTTCAACAACCCTTTTTTAAAGAAAAATTTGGTCAGGACATGGTGATTTCCTACCAGCCTGGTGGCGGCGGTGCAGTCGGATGGGCGTCGTTAAATGGACTTAGTGGTAATGGTCAAACGATAATGGGTGTCAACTTGCCTCATATCATTATCAAACCTGCGCAAAAAGATGTTGGTTTCACGACGGAAGAACTCAATACGTTTTATATGTTCCATTACACGCCCGATGCAATTGTTGTAACGGCAGACAGTCCGTACCAAACGTTGGCTGATTTGGTAGCCGATGCTAAAGCCAATCCAGGCGAGGTGACAATGTCCGGCTCAGGTAAGGCAAGTGCAAATCATCTGGCTCAAATCAAGTTTGACAAATTAGCTGGCACACTAACTACGTATGTACCGTTCAAAGGTACAGGTGCCGCAGTAACTGCGCTACTGGGTAAACAAGTCAAAGCCGAGTGGGGATACACCACCGTGGGTGCCAAGCAGGGTGATGCTGTTCGCATGCTTGCTGTTGCTATGGACGAGCGCCATCCACTGTTCCCGGATGTACCAACGTTTAAAGAGTTAGGTTACGACATGACGGGTGGTGCTTATCGTGGTATTGCCCTACCTAATTCGGCTGACGCGGAAACGACCAAATTATGGTCTGACATGATTGGCGAAATCAATAACGACGCTGATTTTCGGCAGCAAATGCTCGATGGTGGATTTGCGATGCTGGATGTCGATGCCGATGGTATGGCTGAATTCATGAAAGCACGTGTTGAGGAATACCTGAACGACGCGCGCGCAGCTGGCTTGATTAAATAAGTCACGCGGTAATTTATGCTGGTTAACGCCGAGGAGCATTGGTTTGGAGTTAGATCAGTTTTTGGCGGCAATTACGCCATTCAATTTGGCTTTAGCTTTGTTTGGCGTACTTGCCGGTACGGTTGTTGGATCTATCCCCGGGTTAACCGCCACCATGGCCTTGGCAGTCTTGGTGCCGGTTACCTTCGCGATGGAGCCAGCATCTGCGCTGATACTATTGGGTGCTATATATACCGGGGCCATATACGGCGGCGCTTATGCCGCTATTTTGCTCAACACGCCGGGCACGCCGTCAGCTATCGCCACAACCTTTGATGGCTATCCGATGGCGAAGCGCGGGGAAGGCGACCTTGCTGTTGCCCTTGCCTGTTTTGCTTCTGTGTTTGGCGGCATGGTTGGGGCGCTTGCATTGCTATTTCTCGCTCCACCCTTGTCAAAAGTAGCGTTGGCTTTTGGTCCAATCGAATATTTCTGGTTGTCTATTTTTGGCCTCTCATTAATAGCGTCCCTATCAAACGGTAACCTGATGAAGGGCTTGGCAGGTGGGGCATTTGGCATGCTCTTGTCCACAGTCGGAGTTGCTGAAATCTCTGCCGATATTCGTTTGACGTTTGGAAGCCAGACACTTATAGGAGGATTTGGTGTTGTCGGTGCGTTGATTGGTTTGTATTGCATACCCGTGCTTATTGATCTGGTTGCAGTACCGGGTAGGCACTTGAAAGTCGAATCTAACGTAAAGGCGGTTCGAATAGGTGATGCATATCGTTTGGCAATCCGGTCCAAGTTCAATCTCGTACGCTCGTCGGTAGTAGGAACCTTGGTTGGAATTTTGCCCGGAGCTGGCGGGTCGGTGGCTGGGTTGGTTGCGTACTCGGAAGCCAAACGAACGGCAAAACCACATCAGAAATTTGGTGAAGGCGAGGCCGATGGCATCATGGCTACAGAATCTGCCAATAGCGCGACTGTCGGTGGGGGTTTTATTCCCACGCTGGTTCTCGGGATTCCAGGCACGCCACCTGATGCAATAGTGTTAGGTGCGCTGTTGGTGCAGGGTGTTCGGACTGGACCGGCGATGTTTACTCAAAGTGGTTCGATCGTTTATACGTTTATTTACGGGTTGATAATCGCAACAATCCTGATGTTACCCGCCGGGTTACTGATTGGGCGCTATGCCTATAAATCCATTGTAAGCATACCTAAAGCCGTGTTGGTTCCCGCAGTGGGTTTCATGACTATTATCGGCACTTTCTCCATACGTAATAGCGTATCGGACGTTATCATCATGCTTTGTCTCGGTGTATTTGGATGGGTGGTTGCGCGGTTTGGATTTGCTGCTTCACCCATAGTACTTGGGCTTATTCTCGGGCCCATTGCAGAGCAAGGTTTTGTGCAAGGATGGACCATTGGTGCGGCGACAGGCAATTTATTCGGCATGTTTTTCGGACGACCGATTTCTCAAGGAATTCTGGCGTTCACGTTAATTACGCTGATACTGCCAATATGGTTCGGGCGCAAACAGAGTAATGTAAACCAGGAGGTTGAGTCATGAATCGCTCAACGGCCAAGCCAGATGGTCAATTGGGTTCGTTGATCATCTCGGCGGTGTTTGTGCTTGCTGGTGTAGTTACTCTGTATGACACGTTAAGTTATACGGATCGGGATAGCCGGGTATTTCCGCAAACTGTGGCAATCATTCTCATTGTCTGTGCCTCCACCTCGTTTATCTTGCGATTTATCAATCCGACAGACGAAGGAGGATTTGGTCAAGGGGTGTGGTGGCGCCGTGTACTACTGATATCAACCATGGTTCTAACCTGTCTTGCCATGCCGATTGTCGGGTTCTTGCCAGCCGGGGCAATTGCTTTTGCGGGAGGCTTGATAGCGGCGATGCATGATCGTTGGACGCTAACAAATATACTGATCTACTGGGGTTCAGGTGGAATGATCATGGTGCTTTTTTATACACTGTTCAAGTATGTATTGCATGTGCCGTTGCCTTGAGCTGTAGTTTTTCAGTAGAGATGTTGAGTCCAGGCAAGAGCTTACTCAGATTGTGTTTGTATTGATAACGTGAGATATTGCTTCAATAAACACCACAGCTTTCGGGTGCCGCCTTGATTGATTTTTCACACATAAACAGAGACTATAACGACGCTCGTACCTCCTACTCAATTAACATCCCGGAATCGTTTAATTTTGCCTTCGACGTGGTGGATGTGCGTGCTCGTCAAGCCAACAAGGATGCCTTGATTTGGGTAGACACAGCCACTGGAACGACCACTCGCATTAGCTATGCTGACCTCGCAGATCGGTCGGCGCAGATCGGCAAAGCCCTTATGGGTCTGGGCATGCAGCGTGGTGATGCTGCTTGTGTAGTTATCGGCCGTCGCCCTGAGTGGCATCAAGTGCTACTTGGCTGCATGAAAGCGGGTGTTGTTTCCATGCCGGGCACGAACCTGTTGACAGCAAAAGATATTGCTTACCGAATAAATCAGGCCGGTGCAAAAGCGGCCATCGTATCCCCCGAGCATTGTGAGAAGCTTGATCAAATAGCGGCTGAGTGTCCTACCCTGAAACATTTGATCGTCGTGGGTGCGCATGCAAAAGACAATTGGCTATCGCTGGATAAGCTCAGTGACGAACAGAGCACTGAGTTGAACGTATCGGATCAGCCTCCTTTTTCGTCAGCTGACAACATGCTGATTTACTTTACGTCGGGCACAACGGCCATGCCCAAAATGGTGCCACGTAGTTTCGAATATGGCTTGGCGCATGCGGCTACAGGTTTGTTCTGGATGGATTTGCAGGAATCAGATATACATTGGACGCTCACCGATACCGGATGGGCTAAAGCTGCATGGGGAATGCTGTTCCCGCAGATGTTGCTCGGGGTAACCACTGTCCTCTATGATGCACCGGGAATGGATGTGAAAGCCCATTTAAGTCTCATCAAGGAACTCGGGGTAACGACTTTCTGCGCACCGCCGACGGTATACCGTTTGTTTGTTCAAGAAGATCTGTCGGACTATGATTTGAAATCGTTGCGTCGATGCCTGGGAGCTGGCGAACCACTCAATCCCGAAGTCATCCGATATTGGGAAGAGCACACTGGTACCACGATTGCGGATGGTTACGGACAAACGGAAACCATCAATATCGTCGCGAATTTTCCTGAACTTGAAACTCGATTCGGTTCAATGGGAAAACCGGTACCGGGATTCGATGTCAATGTGATTGATGATGATGGTCACGTACTGCCTGATGATGAAGTTGGACACATCGCCGTTCGCACCGATGGTGTCTGGCCAGCAGGTTTGTTCCACGGCTATTTGAAAGATGGGTCTCTCAATACTGAAGCATTCAGGCATGGCTGGTACTATACCGGTGATACGGCTACACGCGACAAAGACGGTTACCTGTGGTTTATTGGGCGATCTGATGATTTGATTTCATCAGCCGGTTATCGCATCAGTCCATTTGAAGTGGAAAGTGCGTTACTGGAACACAAGCTCGTTGTAGAGAGTGCGGTTATTGGTGTGCCAGATGAAACTCGCGGGCAGTTGGTCAAGGCATTCATCGTGTTGACAGCGGGCACCGCCCCAACAGACGAATTATCCACCGAGATTCAATCATTTTGTAAAGAGCTGACCGCTCCTTACAAATACCCCCGAGTTATCGAGTTCGTTGACAGTTTGCCGAAAACTATTTCGGGCAAGATACGTCGGGTTGAGCTGCGGCAAAATTCGTAAAATGGCCTGAGCTTGCGTAGAGAGGCCTTAATATGTCACACACAATTTGCTAGCGTCTTCGCGTGCTCACACACTTTTGGCCTACTTGATTTGGGATAAACCGAAGCCCTGCACAACGCCTATCGGCGAGCCGATTTTTGTTTTAGAAGCTTCTGAAAAATCTGGTTCATCCCATTGAAGGTCGGTAAAAGCGCTTGTGATCAGCACAGTGACCGTACGTCGCCTGTTGCTATCTTGCTTCGTGGAAATCGTCCACAACCGCGCTAGCGGGGTCTATCGATGCAAACCAGGCAGTGCCATACAATTAGGTAATGTGGGATTGAGTGACTTTCCGAAACTAAACACGAGTGCTCGGCGTCATAATTATCAACTCACTACAAGGTGTATTTTCGTGAAAGCTGAAGAAAACACAATACCTGTACAAGGTGATCGCTTGTTACGCTCTACCGAACTCGAGATTCAGGTAAAAAACGGCACGGCTATTTTATCTGGCACGGCTTGTTCAGTCGAGGAAATCATTCAAGCTGAAAACGCTGTGACTTCGATGTCTGGTGTAGACCGTGTGTTTAACCGGGTTAAAAAAGTATAAGCAAAGAAATACCATTATCTTCATGCGTTTGCCGAAAGCGGCGCCGGTATATGGTTTAACTGAACTATCGGTAGTGTCTCCATAGCCCTTTTTTATTGAGGTCGAGCATTATCCATTTGCCGGCGTTAAATGAAAATTCTCAAACACAAACGGTTGTGTTATTTATGCTGTTTTTTCACGATGACAATTTGCCTAACGAGGGTCATTAAGAAAAATGGTTTCCTGGTATTCGTTATTTGCTGCCACGCCTTTCACTAACGATTTATCGAGCGCCTGATAGCCGTGAATGGTAATTCCAACCGTATACCGTTTCACCTTGTTTTCACTTGCAGGCACCATGTGGTTGAGGCTGTGAGGAAACAGATGCATGGCGCCTAGATCATTTTCTACGTTAAATATGTTGTCGGGGTCAACTGAATAGTAAATACCAGGTGTTGTGTGACCACCAAGAAAAATATTGGCGGAATAGGAATAACCGTTCTTGCCGCCGTGAGTATGCCATTTGATGCCTTCTCCATTGCGATAAATGTTGACCCAGGATTGGACCGCTATGGGAAACTCGAGATGAGGCACTAACTCCAGCACGCACTTGATTAATCTCGGCTGGTATTTTTGGTTTTCAGAAAAAAAATTATAAAGATAATGATGCGATTGGGTCAGCGGAATTTTGGCTTTTCCTTCGGCAGCTGGCGCGCTGGCCTGTTTGTTAAGTACTGCTTCGAGCTTTCGTTCTTTTTTATCGCAGTAGGCTCGCATTTTTTCGCACTCTTCAGGCGTAAAAAATTTATATCCCTTCACTATGTCCATAAAAACTCTCCCAATCGCTACCCGCGTCCAATTCTAAATCCTTGAGTCACAAATTGGAATCACCCTGATTCTAGGCTCGCGTGCCGGCATGTCTTGCCAATTACATCACCCAAACATTGCTCGACGGGGATTCGTTGTTGAGCGTATAGGTGTGTCTCGTCTAGGCAGGCAAGGAATATAATTGATTGTTCGAGGCAAAATTCGGATGGGTACTGACGATGGTATGCGCAAAAAAATAGAACTAAAAGTGCTTCAAATGGACAAACTATATTCTTCGAAGCTGCCAAATAGCTGGCAGTCGAACGAAATTGAGCAACTAGAAATCTATCAAGCCAAGCCGGGATAAAAGCATGGAATTGACTGTTAAGCGCAACGTCCAGACTGTCGCGTATTTGCTACTGGCTCTGGTGGTTACTCAGGCGATATTTACCGTTCTATACAGTGCTGGTATTGCCGGACCTCGTCCGTTTCTCTGGGGACTGGAAGCGGTTCTGTTCACCATACTTGCGGCCTTCGCCGGAGCCGCGTTGGTGCAAGCTAAGAATTATCAGCTTGGATGGTCTGCCATTGCATTCAGCGCTGTGCTTAATATTGTACAAGTGAGTATTGGTCTTAAATTGTTCGGGCCCTTTGGTGGAGTCGCTCAACAACTGGAGGCGGCGGGTCCATTGATCGGGGCAATCGTTGCATTTTCCTTTATGATCTATAATGCCGCGAAGGTTCTGCTAGGCCTCGCCGCACTGGTTTTTGGAAGGGGCGCAGTGTCTGCCGGCGCCAAAACCTTAGGTGGCTTGACTGCGTTGGCTGGTGGTATTGCGATAGTTGCCAATTCGATCCTGATAATCTTTGGACGTGATGCCTTTCTGCCACCGCCCGTTGCGGGAGCATCTGGGGTTGTTGCTACCGTGCTGTTAGCGCTCTGTCTGATAAACATGAATCATGACAATTAGTCAAACACCGAGCTTGTGACAGGCGAGCGACGAAACACGGAGCGTAGATCATCAGGTATGCGCGTTGTCTGAGCTCAGGGAACCATTTACTGTTCCACACAGGGCCGTTTGAAAAAAACGTCTGGCCCGGATTGCTCTTTGAGTGGTTGAAAGCATGGTCGAGCCACCAGAATAAACTGGCAAAATGTAGCTGAGCGATTAAACTTTCCATTCGCAGGATATTGATAAATGAGAAACCTAGATCCTGAAGTCTTGACTAGGTTGCGCCAAGCTACGCCGGGTATCCATACTGCAGTCGAACATTTTACTGAGGTCGCTGGAAAGAATCAGGGGCTCTAACTTCAGCGCTTGCGCGACAATGCATGTAATTGAGCTTAGAAAATCAAGCAGCTTTGACTGTTGGGCTCAATTCTACTGTGTCGACGTTACCGATCAGCTTATTCAGGTTTGCGGCAAATTCCTTGGCGATTAATTTGGGTACATAGGCGTCTGCGCCAACTTTCATTCCCAGTCTCATGTTCTCTGATGCGGACAATGAAGAATGCATCATGACTGGAATGCCGGCGAATCTGGGGTCTTCCTTGATTTTGGTGGTCAGTACATACCCATCCATGTATGGCATTTCAACATCAGTTATGACTGCCTGTAAAGTATCGCTTAATTTTTGATCATTACTGGCTGCTTCCGTGGCTAGCTGATCGAGTGCCAGCCAGGCATCCCTGCCATTCTTTGCGCTCTTGTGATTGTAGTTAAGGCTATCCAGCATACGTGATATCTGTGTTCTGGCAACGCCTGAGTCATCGGCAAAGAATACGAATTTGGACTCGTTATCTTCCTGCTCGACCGCAGCTACATCGAGATCTAGATTAGTTCCTAATACCTCAGCAATAATTTTCTCTACATCGATGAGTAAAAGGATCCTGTCATCCTCCAGCTTACTCATCGCGGTTAACATGTTGGCGTGGGAATTAGATACCAGTTCCCCGGGTTCAACAATTTCACTCCATGCCAACTGGGTAATGTCATCAACTTCACTCACCATAAAACCCTGAGTACTGTTATTGAACTCCGTAACGATAAGAATATTGGAATCAGCACTGGATTCGTAGCCACAAAAATGGTTCAGGTCAATCACCGGGACTGCTTTGCCTCGAATGTTCGCCATTCCACTAAGGCTGGGTGATGCTTCTGGGATTTTCAGGATTGTGGGTACTGTCATCAATTCGCGTACCTTGAAAACGTTGATACCAAAGCGTGTTTCGTTTTCAATCTGGTCTTTTTTCCCGAGGCTGAACATCAGAATCTCGAGACGATTGGTACCAGCAAGGTTGGTGCGATTGTCGATCGATTCGAAAATGTCAGTCACGGGAGTAATAAATCCATTTATTTGAAGGATGTGGGCGGATTAGCGGCACGTTCTGAATGGTTCTTTATGTCCTCACTGGGTGAATACGTTATTTGGGACGCACGGTTTGTCGCCATCTATGACGAGTTTCCGGTGCACTTGTCGCGGTCCCAGTGAGACTGCGCGCCCCCGGTTCATCGGCGTAATACCGAGTCCCGGTTATCACGGTGGTTAGCTTGACCGTGAAGAACCACAAAGGGTCACAGGCTACTGCACTGATCAGAGGTGGGACGGGCGGTGGTTGAGCGGTGCGGAATGAGCCGGGATCCAGGCTGTAATCGGGTAGGCTGACAGGGGTTAGCGGGGGTTAGCAAGGGTTTCAGAGGCTGTATCGCTCTGTACCTGGGGCGGTCAAGCCGGGGGTTTCTGAGTGAATAACCCTACCTGAGGGGCATCTGTATTCAAACGTTCGAACTCTAATGTCAGCAGATGTTATCTTTGTCTGTGAAATCGCATAAGGTATATGCGGATACTCTAAGCGCTCGATACGAAATGTCATAAGACATGAAATTTACTCGAAACCAATTTTTATCACGTTGTCTTGTTGTGGCTTTATGCGTCTGGTTATATGCATGTGCGGCAGGGTCAGGCAGCGAAGAATCGCCAGAACTGTCTCGATTTTTCGATGCCACTTTCGGTGTCTGTGATCAATATGACGAATCGAATCTCTACAGGTCTCGTCAAAATACGCAAATAGTCAGTCCTGAATCAGACTGGGTTGGCAGTATAGAAAGCGCTGCGCCGGATACCGAGATTCTGCTCGAAGACGGCAATTACCAGCTCGATCAGTACGTTGTGCAAGTCCGCAGCGGGTTAACTGTGCGAAGTTTGAACGGAGACCCGTCCCGAGTTCGTATTCAGGGCATGGGCTACGACATTCCCTCGGAAGGTATTATGATTGTCGGCAACGATGTCACCATAGCCGATATTTCAATCAGTAATTTTCGCGATCACGGTGTCGTCGTGAACCCAAGCGTCGGTGCGCAACAAGGGCTGCAGCTATATAACCTGTACATAAAAGATATTGGTACCCAACACATCAAGGTAAATCCGTCCGGTGCGCGCGATGGCTTGATTGCCTGCTCATCTATTGGGTATAGCGAGGGTTCAGCTTTGGGTGATTACAATGGTGCTATCGATATGCACGCGACTATAAACTGGACTATAAGAGATAATTATATTTACAACATCAACGGCGATGGCAGTGGCTGCCTTCTTGATCGAGATTGTGGTCAATACACCAGCTCACCGGCTATCCTGGCTTGGAATGGTGCGGTAGGTACAGAAGTCATAGGCAATACTATTGTCGATAGCTTCCGAAATATTGCTTTCGGCCTTGGCACTCCTCACTTTGGCGGGAGCATCTTGCACAACGTAATAAATCAATCTTCACCGGGGGATGCTGGAATAGAATTGTATGGTGCCAGTAACACGGTTGTCGAGTTCAACACGGTTAAACTGGCAGGGAGCTATCCAGGGGCGATTGAGTTCAGACAGTCCGACAATATAACCATCGCCAACAATTGGCTTTCCGTCACACCATGGGACCGTGGAGGTAATCTCAATATTCAGCTATCAGGAAATTCTTCGAGGATTTCCGGCTCGCCTGCGTTTGAGTTGTTTTGAGTCGCCTGAGCGGTTCGGGTAATTGCTCTTTATGCATTCTTTATCTGTTTAAGTCGATCGAGCGCTTGAACATTATCCGTAATCTCCTTGACAGATTTACGATAAACACCGCGCAGGTGCCTTTTTAAATAAGGTGTCACGTCTGAATTAGGGATCCCTTTCAAGCTACCGAACAAGGCCAAAGCATAGGTTGCTTCCGATTCTGATAGGTAGGCATCTCGCTGCGCATAGGGGTTATAACAGCTGCCGCAGCCGCCCCGGAAATTGTAGGCACTATTGGCAAACATCAATCCAAACCCGAAAAACACGGCTAACAGCTCGGTAGCTTGAGGCCAGTTATCGACACCTCCAGGGGGCGGGGTTCTCGCCATCCTGCCCATGTGATGCGATAGAATATGGGCATAGGTGGCGATCATGCCCTCGGGATTATTAATCTGCTGTGGGTTATAGGGGATGACCAGCCTTTGGCTGTCTGCAACGGATTCGTCTGTAATGCCGTCTGGTCCTCGTAATGCTCCCTGAATCTGAACTTGCTGAGATTCAATTAACTGGCACTTGCTTTGATCTTGTACCAGTGTTGGCCAGTGGCTGATACCGGCATAGCCCTTGACGCGCTCGAATATAGACTCCGCCATGCCGTGAACACTGTTGACCGTGCCGGGAAAAAACTCGTTAGTCGGCCGCACCAGCACAGTTTGGGAATAGAACAAGTCAGCATCAAAATTCTGTAGTGCCCAATCATAGGCCTTGAAAATCCATTCAGAGGAGGAAGGATCAATGACTGCTTGTTTGTTAAAAAGCCCGAAAACCATTTTGTGATCTGGAATTAGCGAGAGGTCACGCCATCATATCAATATCCTGCCTGGTCAGTCGACTCTGTCAATAGTTATACCTATCTGAACTCACCTCTTTAACGACTTCAATTTCTATGGATTTATAGATGATAAGATACGCGACTTGATAATTCACGCCATCGCTACACTAAGCAATGAAATCTGACAATAGGCTTCTGTTTCAGCGAATAGCTGAATCTATTAACGCGTCGGCCCAGCAGGTAAAAGTTGCGGTCGATATGCTTGATAACGGTGATACCGTACCGTTCATATCACGTTACCGTAAAGAAGCCACTGGTGGTTTGACTGACACCCAACTAAGGGATCTTGAGCAACGACTTTCATACTTGCGTGAGTTTGACGCCCGTAAAGAATCCATCCTTGCCTCTATTGATGAACAGGGCGCATTAACAGACGCATTACGAAGTCAAATCATGCAAGTCGATACAAAATCGGCGTTAGAGGATCTCTACCTTCCTTACAAAAAGAAGCGCCGAACCAAAGGGCAGATGGCTATTGAGGCTGGCCTTGAACCGTTGGCTGATCTTTTGTGGAATTCTCCCGGCAAACAACCCGATAGTGAAGCTATCGCATTTGTAAAGAAATCTGAAGGCATCACGGACGTTAAGGCAGCGCTGGATGGAGCACGTTCGATTTTAGTCGAGCGATTTGCGGAAGATGCCGTGTTGATCGGTCGAATACGAGATTTATTACAAAACCAGGCGTATTTATGTGCCAGCGTGGTGTCTGGAAAAGACATTGAAGGCGAGAAATTCAAAGACTATTTCGATCATCAAGAGCATTACAGCAAAGTACCGGGACATAGAGCCTTGGCCATGCTCCGAGGTAGAAAGGAAGGTGTGCTATCGCTACGTTTGTTGCTTAAAGAGCCTGAGGGCTACGGTGATAACGGTTGTGTTGACGCAGTTGCACACCATTTGGGTTTTTCAAACAAACAATTGCCGAGTGATCCCTGGCGCGAACAGGTGGTTTCGTGGGTATGGAAGGTGAAATTGGTGTCGCATTTAGAGGTCGAGCTCTTTACCGCACTAAAAATTAAAGCAGACGCTGAAGCCATCAGTGTGTTTGCTGCCAATCTACAAGATCTACTTTTATCAGCGCCTGCGGGTGCGCGTCCAACCTTAGGTCTGGACCCTGGTTATCGTTCTGGTGTGAAAGTAACTGTCATCGATGCAAATGGAAAAGTTGTTCAGTACGACACAATCCACCCACATGCACCACAAAAGCAGTGGGAAAAAGCAATCGCTACATTAAATACGTTGTGTAAAAAACATAACGTTGAATTGATTGCCGTGGGCAATGGTACGGCGAGTCGAGAAACAGAAAAGCTTGCTGAAGAAGTTATTAATTCATCAGGCGTGAAGGGTATGACCAAGGTGCTAGTATCAGAGGCTGGAGCATCTGTATATTCTGCATCGAAGGTTGCTGAAGATGAGTTTCCTGATTTGGATGTCACTATCCGAGGAGCCGTATCAATTGCTCGACGCCTGCAAGACCCATTGGCTGAGTTAGTGAAAATTGATCCGAAGGCAATCGGTGTCGGGCAGTATCAACACGATGTGTCTCAAACTGCATTGCAGCGTAGTTTGGAGGCGACAGTTGAAGATTGCGTGAACTCTGTCGGGGTCAACCTTGATACCGCATCAGCTGCTTTGTTATCACGCGTCGCTGGTTTGTCAACAACGATTGCTGAGAATATTGTTAATTACCGGAACGAGCATGGCACTTTTGATACGCGAGCTCAACTTAAAAAAGTACCAAGATTGGGGCCAAAGGCGTTTGAGCAATGCGCTGGCTTTATACGAATACCATCAGGTTCAAACCCATTAGATGCCTCAGGCGTACATCCTGAGGCTTATCCTGTGGTGAAACGTATCCTCAAACACGCTGGACGTGATATCAATGAAATAATGGGCGATGGTGCCTATTTAGGTTCGTTGAATCCAGATCAGTTTACCGACGAGAAATTTGGTGAGCCCACAGTGAGAGATATTCTGCTAGAGCTTGAAAAGCCAGGTCGAGATCCTCGACCTGAATTTAAAGCGGTAAAATTTTCAGATGGAATTGAATCAATAAATGATCTGAATAATGATCAAGTATTAGAAGGTCAAGTAACCAATGTGACAGCCTTTGGTGCCTTTGTGGACATCGGTGTACATCAAGATGGCTTGGTTCATATTTCAGCATTGGCTGACACATATGTGAAGGACCCGCGCTCGGTAGTCAAGGCTGGTGATATTGTTAAGGTTAAGGTGATGAGCGTGGATGTAAAACGCAATAGAATAGCCTTGTCGATGCGATTAACTGACGAGAGTAATGCGTCGGCAAAAACCAAAGATGCGCCGTCGGTTCGGCCAAAAGGTAATACGCCAGAGAATAAGAGAAATAACAAAAAAGCCACCCGTAACAGCAATAATCGATCTGGTCCGGGGAAACAACAAAGGCAAGCTACTCAGTCGGATGCACCTTCGGCTTTGGCGCTGTCTCTCAAGGCAGCTTTAGCGGGTAAGTCTGATGATTAGCGGCTCGCAAATAGGATACGGCGAGCATAGCAGTACCCGTCTGAGAGTCGGTGTATTTGAGAATCGCCAATTTTTTCATTATCGATAACAGGGTAATTATTCGCTTTTGGTTGAATTAAGTAACTCATCTACCGTTTTTCAGCGTGCATGGTTGCGCAATATTCGCTTGTATTCGGGCTTGGTGCTGTTCGTATTTGTAAGCATGCATCTTGTCAATCACGCCTTAGGGTTGGTTTCCGTTGGTGCGATGGAAGCGATGCAGAAAATTCGCTTTGCCGTTTGGCGGGGATGGCCCGGGACCATACTGCTGGCAGGAGCAATATTGCTTCACCTCACCAGTTCTTTGTGGAAATTTGTTCAACGCCGCAGTTGGCGAATGAGTCTGGCAGAAGCTGTACAACTGCTTTTTGGTCTTGCAATTCCACTATTTCTTCTGCGGCACGTGATAAGCACCCGTGTAAGTCACGAGTTGTTCGATATTGATGACCGCTACAGTAATGTCCTGGCGGGAATGTGGTCAAATGCCGCTTACTCTCAGGCGGTGTTGGTTGTGCTGGTTTGGGTGCATGGCTGTATTGGTATTCATTACTGGTTGCGATTGAAACCTTGGTATCCGTCGTTTGTCTGGTTGTTGCACACTGTCGCGGTCGTCGTGCCGGTGTTGGCCTATGCTGGTTTTGCAGTCACTGGCAGGCAACTTGGGGGATTGGACAATGTGCGAGAGGCATTGCCGATTGAGCAGATTGCCTTAAGGGAAGCCCTCAGTCACGATTCGCTATGGGGATGGGTAGCCTTGTTGATAGCAGTTCTAATGTATCGCGCAGCGCGCTCCATGCGGAGCAAATTTGGACCATCGATCAAGGTTGTCTATGCAGATGGTCGAATTGTGAGCACGAAGATTGGCCCGAGCTTACTGGAGATTAGTCGCATCCATGGAGTACCGCATGCGTCGGTGTGTGGTGGGCGAGCGCGTTGTTCAACCTGTCGAGTACGCATATTGGAGGGGCTTGACGAACTACCTGCTGCTGAGGATGATGAACGAAGAGTCCTGAGTCGGGTCGGGGCGAGCGCCAATGTCAGACTTGCTTGCCAACTTGTACCTGTCGCTGATATCAGCGTTGCAACCTTGCTCCCGGCGCAGCGTATCAAAGTAAATGATGTCGCCACTCAGGATAAATATCTGTGGGGAGTAGATCAGTCGGTGACGATCATGTTCGCTGACATCAGAGGATTTACGGCGATGTCAGAGGACAAGCTTCCATACGATGTCGTATTTGTTCTCAACCAGTACCTGGGGCAGATGTCTGACGCTATCTCTGATGCCGGAGGCTATGTCGATAAATTCATTGGCGATGGCATCATGGCGATCTTCGGCATGGAGCGCAGTGTGGAACAAGGTGCCCGGGATGCCATCTCCGCTGCACAGGCGATGAGTGGAGTTTTACTGGCGCTCAATGAATCGCTGGCTGCAGATTTAGATAATCCGCTAACGATAGGAATTGGAGTGCATACTGGCCCTGCAATTCTGGGGCGTATTGGTGTGGCAGGTGAATCTGGTGCAACGCAGAGAATCACGGCACTGGGCGATACGGTTAATACGGCCAGTCGGCTCGAGAGTGCTTGCAAGGGTCATAAGTGTCAGTTAATTCTGTCTACTTCAACAGTAACAAGTGCACGGCTTGACATCGCGGGCGGACACAATGAACTTATTTCTGTCAAAGGCCGAGAGGAGAAGGTATCCATCCAGATGTTCGATAGTGCGATGAATATGAAAATAAGGTCTTCAACTGATTGACCCGTGGTACATCCATTATTATTACCATCGCCTTGAATGCGCAGGCCAACCTCGCGTCCCACAACTCTTTCCAGCGATCAATGCCAGTTTCTCTCAATACCGGAAAAGGATTATTTTTCAGACTCCGGAAAAATGTTGCATCTAACTGTGTTTCGAGCGGACGTTTGTCGCTGGATAACAGCGAGAATGGTGCAGTTTTGCAAGCTGCTCGAAGTCATGTCTCGGCACGAGTTTCAGTATTTGAGAGAGGATCGTATTACAATATGCCATAAGCTGATTTTGGTTCGTTACCAGGATTTCATGACGTCTTACAAGTTGGCAAAAGCGGCTTGCAGGCTTTAGTACTTTGATACTTGGAATTAATTACATGACTACACACGCACAAACACGTTACGCAATAGATCCTCAGACGTCGAAGACCCTTGACACTACCCAGCTTCGTGACCATTTTCATGTGGGTGATCTATTTCGTCCTGGCGAGATCAAGCTCGTGTACTCGCATTACGATAGATTGTTGTTGGGTTCAGTGGTGCCAGAAGGCAATGCGTTAACTTTGGATCATGTCCCTGAAACTGGAACGGCCACGTTTCTTGAACGACGAGAGTTGGGAGTTTTAAATATTGGTGACACTGCTAACGTCAGTGTTGGTGGGCAATCCTATTCAGTTGGCACGGGTGAAGTTCTTTATGTTGGCATGGGTTCGGGCGCTGTAGAATTCAATGCGCCCGGTCGATTCTATGTGTTGTCTGCACCAGCGCATCGAAGCTTCGCAACAAAGCTGATTACATTAAATGATGCGCGTCGCGTAGAGATGGGAGCCGCTGAATCGGTCAATGAACGAGTGATCATCCAGTTTTTGCATCCAGACGTTTGCGAGAGTTGCCAATTGTTAATGGGCTACACACAATTTTCAAAAGGGTCGGTATGGAATACCATGCCGGCGCACGTACACGATCGTCGCATGGAAGCGTATCTGTATTTCAATTTACCTGAAGACCAGCGTGTGTTTCACTTTATGGGTCCGCCAGAAGAGACTCGCCATTTAGTGATGGCTAATGAAGAGGTTGTTATCTCGCCTCCTTGGTCAATTCATTGTGGTGTTGGAACAGGTGCTTACACATTCTGTTGGGCCATGGCAGGAGACAATATTGATTTTACCGATATGGATATGGTGGCCATGGAATCATTGCGATGAACGATGTATTTTCGCTTGCCAATAAAAGGGCATTGGTAACCGGCGCTAATACCGGGATAGGACAGGCTATCGCCATCGGTTTAGCCAACGCCGGCGCACATGTTATTGCGGCGGGTCGATCATCGTGTACGCAAACGGTAAATGATATCGAGTCCTCAGGTGGTACGGCAGAGAGCATGTCAATAGACCTTTCTGACCCTGCAAAGGCAGCCGAGCAACTGTTGAACATAGAAAAACTGGATATCCTTGTTAACAACGCGGGCATCATTCGGCGTGAAGATTCTGTGAATTTCACGGAAGCCGATTGGGATGATGTTATGGATGTAAACCTTAAAGCCGTATTTATGCTTTGCCAAAGTTTTGCTAAATCCGTATTGGCTCGAAACGCCACAGGGCGGATTGTGAACATTGCCTCTTTATTGAGCTTTCAAGGTGGTATACGTGTACCAGCATATACGGCTTCGAAGCATGGTGTTGCAGGCGTGACCAAAATATTAGCCAACGAATGGGCTGCCAAAGGTATTAACGTCAATGCTATCGCGCCAGGGTATATTGCAACGAATAACACGACAGCCCTCCGCGAAGATAAAACCCGTTCTGCAGAAATATTAGGGCGAATCCCGATGGGACGTTGGGGAGACCCAGCTGATATTTCAGGTGCCACTACGTTTCTTTGCTCTTCGGCTGCGAATTACATCACGGGTGCAGTAATCAATGTCGATGGTGGCTGGCTCGCACGATAGCGTAACGTTAAAACGCTCAGGGAGTAAGCCTGCGGAAAGATATTGTGTCTTTGGAAACGAAGACTTTTATTCGGGCTTTTGATGGCCTCTGCACCCCGCACCGATGATTGCTCATCGGTATATTGATATTCTTCACGACTTAAGATCAGGCGAAACGACCATTCTCCATGGGTTTGTAACCCGGCACGTACCCGTTATGATGGCAGTAGAGCAGTGTCGCTCAATGCGGCGCTTGGGTGGCCTGTCTTGATCGTCGTGAAAACGGAGGCATGGCTGCATGCAATATATTGATCATCGCCATTGGCTCTGAGATCGACACCCAGAGCCTGGGAATGCTCAGTGTTTCGGCCGTCAAGCCAGCTGGGCGTGCGAGAAATCTGCTAGCGAATCCACCTTTAAATCCATTTGGTGAAGTCTTCTTTTGAAACGTGTAAAGTATGAAAGGTGTTCAACAATGACAAATATATTGAGAGGGAATATGGAGCAAAAATACAAACGTAATACGGTAAAACGCTTAATAATGATTGTGGGGTTGGGGTTGTTTAGTCAGGCCGCTATGCCGGTTCTGGCCGAGGATTCCAAGATCACGGTTGGTGCGTTGCGTTTTACCAGTCACGCCGCAAGCTTCGTTGCAGTAGAGCGCGGATATTTTGCCGATGAAGGTCTTGATGTCGAGCTAAAATTCTTTCAGGCGGCTCAACCAATGGCTGTTGCTGTAGCCTCTAAAGACGTTGATTACGCCGTGACAGCCATTTCGGGCGGCCTCATCTCTTTAGCGCAGAAGGGGGCTGCCAAGGTGATTGGTGGCGCACTATCTGAAGAGCCAGGCATTGATGGGTCACAGATCATCGTGTCGAATGAGGCGTATGAGGCGGGCATGACTGATCCATCTAAACTGGCAGATGCGACATGGGCGTTGACTCAGACAGGTTCATCTTTCCACTACACCGGATCCCAAGTTGCAAAGGCTCATGGTCTTACTCTCAAATATAAACCCTTGCAAAAAGTTGGCGCGGTTATAGGTGCGATTAAATCGTCACAAGTCGATGCTTGGGCAATCGTTCCACATATTGCCAAGCCGTTAGACGGGGCAGGCGCGGTACATATCATCGGTGCAATTTCTGAATACATTCCAGATTACCAAGTCACTGTGGTTTTCACTTCGGCTGATAACGCTGCGAATGAACGCGAAAAGACTGAAGCTTTTCTAAGGGCGTTTTCTAAAGGTGCTGATGATTTCAACGCAGCTTTAGTTGATAAAACCCTCGGGGAAGATGCTGCAGAAGACATGATTAAATTGGTCCATAAATATGTTTACACGGATCGACCTTACGAAAAAGCTGCGCCAAGTATTCGCAACGGAGCGATGCGAATAAATAAGAATGCTGCGATGAATACCGACAATGTAAAAGCGCAGTTAGATTGGTTTAAATCCGAAGGGCTGGTGGACAGTGACGTCAGCTTTGAAATGCTGGTTGACGACTCTTATGTTGAATCAAAATAAGCTTTCATAAAATATTACTGTCATCAAAGGGGTAGCAAGTGATTGCTATCCCTTTTTTTCTTTTCCAAGAGACAAGGCATGGACTTAAAACTCGACGACATAGGCCACTCCTATGGCGATCTGGAAATCCTGCGTAATATCAACTTGGATATTCCCAAAGGCAAGATTTTGTGTATCGTGGGCCCGTCTGGCTGTGGAAAATCTACCCTTTTGCGCATGATCGGCGGGCTCGAGAAACCGCAACAAGGGCAGGTCCTTCAGGTCGGTGACGTACCAAAGGAATGCCTAAACCCGCTGACTTATGTGTTTCAGGATTTTGCTTTACTACCGTGGCGAACAGTGGAGGGTAACGTGAAGCTTGTGCTAGAGGATCATAAGCTGGCCGCTAATCAAACTGAGGCGATAATCGGCGATGTCCTGGCACGCACCAAGCTCACCGATTTTCGTAAGGCCCTTCCCAAACAACTTTCGGGAGGAATGAAGCAGAGGGTCGCGCTAGCCAGAGCACTTGCAGTCAATCCAGCGGTCATGCTGATGGACGAACCCTTGTCCGCTCTCGATAGCCAGACGCGCGAATTACTCATGAGTGATCTGGTAGCACTGTGGGAGCGCGCGCCGTTCACCAGCGTTTATGTCACCCACAACCTAAACGAGGCGGTACGGTTGGGTCATTCGATTGTGGTTTTGTCGCGTCGACCTGGGCGTATTCGTGAGATTGTCGAAATCGATATACCGTTGGCATCGCGCCATCTTGGCGACGCCGAACTTGAACGCAAACAGACGCAACTGTGGCAATTGATGCGCGATGAAGCCATGGCCGCAGATCAGGAGCTGTTGAGTGTCTAAAACAACTGACGCTACTGGAAGTCCAGATGCATTCAAAACAGTTGTCTTCAGGGGCGGTGGCTTTGCTCCGCGCCCTCGACGTTGGGTTGGACTGATTGTATTTATATCGCTCATCCTACTGCTGGAATTTCTGACACGCACTAATGTTATTACGAGCTTGACCATGCCGATCCCGTCGGATGTTTTTTGGACATTCATGGAATTATGGCAAAGTGGATTGCTGTTTAAGCATCTGGTACCGTCCCTTTCCCGATTGGTGGTAGGGGCGGCGATAGGCTGCACGGCTGGTATATGTGTTGGTATCGTTATCGGCTTGTTCTCATTGGCTCGGGCGGGCCTCGTACCCTTAGTTGCCGCTATTTTTCCAATCCCAAAAATTGCGTTGCTACCTTTGTTCGTTATCTGGTTTGGTATTGACGAGGCGTCAAAATATGCCCTGATCGCCTTTGGTACTTTTACACCCACCGTTGTCGCAACCTATGGCGCGGTAGACAACGTAGACCGAACCCTTATCCGCATGGGTCAAAGTTTTTCAATGTCATGGTTCTCAATCGTGCGCAAGATTGTTTTGCCTGGCGCGATGCCGGGCATTCTTTCGGGTTTGCGTATCAGTTTGGCTATCGCAATCATTCTTCTAGTAGCCGCAGAGATGCTGGGCGCTGAATACGGGATTGGCGCTTATATTCTTCAGGCAGGCTCTCTGTACGATCTCGAAAGACTGTTTGTTGGGGTGGCGATTCTCTCTGTGTTGGGGGTCCTCGTTAGCGGACTAATCGGGTTGCTGGAAAAGACTTTGCTTGATTGGCGCGTGTGATTTCACGCAAAAATATGTGCGATCAATTAAACACTCGGAATCGATGAGCTGCGAAAAGTAAATTATATTTACGAGGTTTAAATGATTACTGTATGGGGTAGGGCGAGTTCTTCTAATGTGCAAAGTGTGATGTGGTGTATTGCAGAACTTGATCTTCCACATAAGCGAATTGATGCGGGACTGATGTACGGTGTGAACAATACACCCGAGTATTTGGAGATGAATCCAAATGGAACCGTACCCACTTTGATTGATGATGGTGGGCCAGCTTTGTGGGAATCTGGTGCAATGCTGCGCTATCTGGCAAATACCTATGCTGATGAGAAATTTTGGCCACGTGACAATGTAAAACGTGCTGACGTTGATCGCTGGGCTGAGTGGTCCAAGGTTAGTGTGCAGATGAACTTTAATGCTTCGCTGTTTTGGCCGGTGATTCGTACACCACCTGAAGAAAGAGACGAGGAAAAATTAAAGGCTGCCGTAACTGTTTTCGAAAATAAACTTAGAATTGCGCAGGATCGACTGAACCATCATCAGTTTCTGGTAAGTGATGATTTCACGCTAGCCGATATTCAATTCGGTCATATATTGTATCGATATTTTGAGCTGGAAATTATCAGGGCTGAATTGCCCGGTATACGTCGTTACTATAATTTACTCACCGCGATGCCACGCTATCGCTCTCATGTGATGATTAGCTTTGATGAATTACGTTGAAGTATTGATTAAGAGGTGATCATGAAATATCCGCTGCTTGATGCGAGATTCGGCTAGCTGGCATTATTCCAGTGAGGTTGACCCAGCGTGGAATTTTCTGGCTACATCCGACAATCGATTGCGCCGTACATAGCCTGCTGATTCCTAATCACCCGCGTCCAGACCGAAGGCTGCCACAACAAAATGGAGATGCTATCCAGACGGGCCTACGGGTTCAGGAATTTTGAGAATTACAGGCTAAGAGCACTTGCCCATTGTGGATGGGATGGTATTGTTTATAGGGTCTGATGAATGCGCATCCCCGGTGTGTGGGTACAGTCACGCGGCCTAAGTAGTAGGGTGGGGACCATAAGATGTCCGGAAATTGGAAGCATAAATTGTCCACATTCTCTATCTGATTGATTTAGTAACACATGTTCGACTCCAAGATTTGCTCAAAATAGCCTGTAGCCTGATTCATCTTGGGTATACGGTATTGCTGGCTTATTATTGATTCACTCTGATATGCACAATTTGACGAAGACGCAGCATTAAGAACAGTGACCGATATTTTACTGAGTTAATCGGCTGGCGGTGAATCGATCTGTAACTAGTATATCGATACTCCGAGACTTTAGTGCGGCATCTATTGCCCGTGTTTTAGATTTTCCACCAGCAAGAGCGACCACGCGAGGCACTTCATTTAGCTGCTCGAGCGTCATCCCAATCACCCGCTCATTTAATGGAGTAAGTACCTGTTCGCCATCTGAATTTAAATAACGCTGGCTCATTTCAGCAACAGCGCCTTTGTCCGTTAGCTTTTTTAATTCGGGTTCAGAGAATATATTGCCACTTTGGGCAAGCATGTCGGATGGTTCAACTGCACCGATGCCAATAAAGGCCAATGTAATGTTCTCGAATTGTTCGGTTGCTTCGCGCACGAATTTTTCACCCAGCAAGATCACTTTAGCTTCGCGTGACGCTGCGACTGCTGGTGCCTGCAATATCACTGACTCAGCGCCCGTGAGTTGTGCAAGGCGCGTGGTGACATGGGTTGCGTGTTTTTGTACGTTGGGGTTGCCGATTCCGCCCAGCGTTTGCACAACAGCTTTGGCTTTACCGTGAATCATGGGGTGTACGTTGTCGATCATTTTAACGATGGTCTGGCTCCATGAGGATATACCGATGACTTCATCATTTTGAATCGTTGTTTCTAAAAAATGGGCAGCTGCTTCACCAATGCGCGCCATAATAGCGCCGTCTCGATCTTCAGAGCAGTCGACAACGATAGCTTCTGCAATGTGGTATTTATTGCGCAAGCCGGCTTCTAGTTCAGGGTAGGTGCCTTGAGGTACATTAAGACTAATGCGTACGATGCCTTCTTCAAGCGCACGCTTTAACATACGTGACACCGTTGCTTGACTCATGCTTAAGTCTTTCGCAATTGCAGATTGACGCTGGCCATCGACGTGGTAGCGTTGCGCTACGCGTGTCATAAACCTTAGTTCGTCTAGTCGCGACATTTTTATCTTGAATTATGAAAATAGTGTGGTTGAGCGTTCATTAAGGACGCTAACCTCGCCTGTGCTTGCATTTCTCCATAGCGTCATACCAACCAGACAGAATGCTCGCTAGTTCTTGCTCACTTATCAATGGCTCTATTGTGACACGATCTCGATTGAGAGCGACGATTTCGTCCATATCTGACCAGAATCCGACACTAAGCCCGGCTAGCATGCCAGCTCCGAGCGCTGACAGTTCTGGGTCGGCGCACACGTTGATTGGTCGTGATAGCAAATTGGCCAGATGTTGCATTAAGTATTGATTCTTGGTTGGGCCGCCGTCCACAAAGATACGGCCGCCGGTGGCGGCGGTTTGCTGGTGCATGGCGTTAAACACATCAACAACTTGCAGCGGCATTGACAGCGCTGCGGCGTGTGCGACGTGTGCTGGGTGGGTTGAAAAACTCAACCCGGATATGATGCCACGTGCTTGTGGATTCCAATGCGGAGCACCCAGCCCCACTAGTGCAGGTATAAGTGACACACCTTCTGAAGAGTCGACAGTGGCAGCAAGCCGCATGAGCTCATCCACATCGCCATCAAGCCCGAGCAATGTTGCCACCCATGGGAATACTGAAGCGCTAACCAATATGTTGCCCTCTAGAGCATGAGTAATTTTGCCATCGATTGACCACGCAATCGTGGTTGTCATGCCACTGCCTGGCACACAGAATTGTGGTGAGATCATCATCACGGACGAGCCAGTGCCGAAGGTGGCTTTGGCTTCACCTGGCTCAAAGGCGGCGTGCCCGAACAAGGCAGCATGGCTGTCACCAATCGCTGATGCGATGGGCACACCATCGTTGATGCCAGGGACATTTTTGGTGTGTCCGAACAGGTGACTACTATCGGTGACCGTTGCTAATATTGACGCATCAATACCGAATAAGTCGCAGAGCTCTGGGTCCCATTCCCCTGTTTGTACATTGAGTAATTGAGTGCGAGATGCGTTTGACCGGTCTGTTGCGTAGCGTTGACCGGCAGTAAGCTTCCAGATCAACCAACTATCAACGGTACCCACGCAGCTGTTGCTACTGTTATTCAAATCGAGTAGCCAGCGTATTTTTGACGCAGGGAATAATGGGTCGAGCGGTAAGCCGGTTTTAGCCAGAACTTCCTCGCCGTGGCCACGCGCTTTGAGTTTTTCTGTTTCGTCGGTTGTTCTTCGGCACTGCCAAGTAATGGCTGGGCCAATCGGCTGACCAGAAGTTGCATCCCAACGTACAACCGATTCTCGTTGGTTGGAAATACCAATAGCGATGATGTTAGTCGTTGGGGCTTGGGTAAGGCAGTCTTCAATTGCGCTAACAACGCTTGACCAAATATTATCTGCTGATTGCTCCACCCAACCAGGTTGTGGATGCGAGACAGATAAAGCCGATGATCCGAGTGCGATAATGCGACCTTGCTTGTCGATTAAAATCGCTTTTGTATTAGTCGTGCCTTGGTCAATGCAGAGAATAGCGTTATCAGGCAATGCGCTGTTTTCCTTTGTTATTAACGAGTTGATTTGAAGCGTCACTTATACCTTGAGCAGACATGCCAAATTCATCGAGTAAATAATTAGCCGAACCAGTTGGTGCAAATACACCTGGCACACCTAAAATCTTCATTGGTACTGGGCAATGTTGTACAACTACCTCGGCTATTGCACTGCCAAGGCCACCATGAACAGAATGTTCTTCACACGTTAATATAGCGCCCGTCTCATTTGCTGCCGAAACAATCGCATCGACATCAATCGGGCTTAGTGTAGCCATGTTCACTACCCGGGCATCGGTACCTTGCTTGCTCAGCAGTTCGGCTGCCTGCAAAGCCCTGTGGGTGAGCGTTCCGTTAGCAATAATGGTTATATCTCGTCCGGCTCTAATCGTGTTTGCTTTGCCCACTTCAAATTGATGGTTTGAATCGAAAATATCCGGCACGCCGACACGAGAGAGCCTTAAGAATACTGGTCCGTTATGGTTGGCAGCGAACTCGACTGCCCCTTTTGTTTCTATTGGATCTGCCGGGGCAATAATGGTGATACCGGGCAACACGCGAGTCCAGGCGAAGTCTTCAATTGAATGATGAGTAGGGCCGAGCTCACCATAGGCCATACCAGAACTAATCCCGCATAACTTTACGTTTGAATAAGTGTAGGCAACGTCTGCCTTTATTTGTTCAAGTGCTCGGCCGGTTAAGAAGCATGAAGCTGCACAGACAAACGGAATCTTCCCGCCGTTGGCCAGGCCCGCGCCTACACCGACCATATTCTGCTCGGCTATTCCCACGTTCACTAATCGTTCAGGCCATTTGTCTCGGAATCCGCCGAGTTTGCTTGAGCCAACGGAGTCATTGCAAACGGCAACGATGTTGTCGTTTTGAGAAGCGAGGTTCTCTAAGGTGCTAACAAACGTATCGCGACAATCGTGTAGCGGATTAAAGTCTGTAATCACATCGCCGCCTTTAGTTCTTGTACTGCTTGTTCATATTGTTCTTTACTGGGCACTTTATGATGCCACTCAACTTTGTCTTTCATGAAAGAAATACCTTGTCCCTTAAACGTATTTGCCACCACGCAGGTGGGTTGCCCGATAGTGGCTGATTGCGCATCAAATGCGTCGCATAGTTCGGCTATGTTATGGCCGTCAATTGATTTTGTTGCCCAACCAAAAGCGGCAAATTTATCTGCAACGGGGGCAAGCGCGTTGGTGTCGTGTACTCGAGCACCTTGTTGCAATCGATTGTGATCAACAATAAGCGTGAGATTGTCTAGTTTGAAATGAGCGGCGGCCATCGCAGCCTCCCAATTACTGCCTTCTTGGAGTTCTCCATCACCGCAAAGCACAAACACTCGCCAATCTTCACCAGAGAGTTGCGCGGCCTTAGCCATACCAACACCAATGGGTAGGCCGTGACCCAAGGCACCGGTGTTGGTTTCAACGCCCGGTACTTTGTTACGATTTGGGTGACCGTTTAAGCGAGATTCTGGTTGTAAAAACGATTGCAGTTCTGCCAGATCTATGAAGCCACGATGCGCTAGGGTGGTGTAGAGCGCACAAGCGGTATGCCCTTTACTCAGTATGAAACGATCTCGGGTTGGATTGTTTGGTTGCGCAGGATCGACATTGAGCGTGTGGAAATACAGGGTCGTGAGAATATCGATAGCTGACATTTCTCCGCCTATGTGCCCAGCGTTTGCGCGATAGACGGTCTCTAGGTCGTCTAGCCTAATTTGTCGTGCTTTATCTTGGAGATTCTGGATGTCCAAAGTAGCAGGGTTCTCTAATGAATAAATATACAGATAAATGATTTCATGCACGCAAGTATCTGTCAATCATTTTTCGCAACCAGTTTAATTGCTATTTCTGTAATTATTTATTGACATGAGCATCGTTGTGTAATTAAATTGAGGCACGAATATATATTCACTCACACAAATAGATGCGTCTGCTTGCGTTGGAGTAGGCGTTTAGCATCTGATGAATGTGAACGAATTTAGTTGGTACATCGAAATGGCGTTTATAAAAAACTAATGGCTGCTGACTCAGATAGTCGCTCTAGGGGATTGCTGAGCGGTCTTGGAAATATCCTGTCTGGGACAACCGGCCCTCTGATTGGTCTGGTGTTGCTCGTCGTCTATTTGAGTCTGGCCACGGATACGTTTTTTACGGTTAGAAATTTTCTAAATATCCTCGATCAAATAACGGTGCTGGGCATTCTTGCTATTGGTATGACGTTCGTTATTTTAATCGGCGGGATCGACTTGGCTGTGGGTTCGATTCTCGCGCTTTGCATCATGGTGATGGGGCATCTGGCTAAAGAGGCTGGTTTGCCAATGTGGTTGGCAATCTCCTTGGGTTTAACTGTAGCGGGTATAGCGGGCGGTATTTCAGGCACCTTGATCGCTTATTTTCGTGTGCCAGCATTTATTGCAACGCTCGCCATGATGTCCGCCGCGCGCGGCCTTGCCAACATGGTTACCGATGGTCATCAAATAATAAGTTTTCCTGCCTGGTTCAATCTTATGGCGCTGATCCGACACGGTGGCTACATCACCACAACCGTTGCTGTGATGTTTGTCGTATTTGTTGTTTGTTGGATTTATCTGCGTTTTACGTCGGGTGGCCGAAGCCTATATGCCATTGGTGGTAATGAAGAAGTCGCACGATTAGCCGGGATCAATGTAAAGCGACATACCGTCGGTGTTTATGTCGTCTCTGGCGTATTGGCAGGCTTGGCCGGAATTATGTTGGGTGCTCGCCTGGATTCAGTACAGCCCAGTGCGGGTTTTACCTATGAGCTAGATGCAATCGCTGCTGTTGTTATCGGCGGTACGAGTTTGTCTGGGGGCACCGGTGGGTTAACCGGTACGGCTATTGGTGTGCTCATCATCGGTGTATTAAGGAACGGTTTGAACCTGTTAGGAGTATCGCCTTTTACTCAACAAGTGGTCATTGGCGTGGTAATCGCGGCAGCCGTTGCGGCTGAAGCATTTAAAAAGAAGAAGTAAAGATTGGTGTTGTCGAGTACGAGCTCGCAAGCCAGATATGTTTAACCATTAGAGGAGATTAGAAACATGAAATTTAGAAAGTTAATGTTGGCTGGAGCCGTCATGGTCACAGCAACTGCGGCATCATTGAATGCAAGCGCTGCGGAGGTCAAAAAAATTGGCTTGGCAGTACCGAATCTATCAGCGGATTACTTTATTCAAATTCAAGAGTCAGTTGAAGAGTATGGCGCAAAGTTGGGCATCGAAGTCATCACGGTTAATGCCAATAATGATAGTGCGACTCAAGTGTCACAAGTGCAGGATTTACTCACCCAGAATATTGATGCGTTTATTTATATTCCGGCGGGAGCCGCGGCTGCAACGGTACCTACAAGATTGGCGCGCGCCGCCGGTATTCCTGTAATCAATGTAGATCGAAACGCGGACTCCGAACCGGGAGATACGTTCATTGCTGGGGAGGGTATTAAGTCTGCTTACGAGGTTTGCAGTCATCTAATTGGTCTTGCTGGCGGTAAAGGTGAGATGCTCATGATTCATGGGCAGAAGGGTGTAACTCCTGAGGTTAATCGCGCACAGGGCTGCAAACAGGCAATCGATGAGAATGCTGGCGTTACTCTAGTTGGACAGCAGTGGAGTGAGCGTTGGTCTCAAGATGAAGGTTTTGCTCTCACGCAAAATTTATTGCAAGCCAATCCGAATGTTTCCATTATTTTTGGCCAGGCAGATGGTTTAGCGATGGGTGCAGCAAAGGCAGTTGCAGCGTCAGGCGCATCCCAGCGTATCTATGTTGGTGGATATGATGGCGATGTTGGCGCTTTGTTAGCATTGAAGGAAGGTGTGTTCGATGTAACAGCCACACAAAGCACACGCACCATGGGTCGTCTCGCGGTTGATTCAGCAATTGCCGTTGCGAAAGGCGAAACCATACCGAAAGAGCAAATTATCGATGCAGAATTGACTACAAAAGAGAACGTACAGCAATTTATCGATAATCACCCATAGGCTGTTGAGCTTTGTTACATGTCTAGTGAAGCGTCACCTTTACTTTCCTTAAGGCAGATTCGTAAGAGTTTTGGCCCAACCGAAGTTCTACATGGGATTGACCTTGATATCTACGCTGGGGAGGTAGTGGCGCTCTTAGGTGAGAATGGCGCCGGCAAATCTACTGTATCAAACGTGATTGCCGGCACCATTGCGCCCAGCTCTGGTGAAATGACATGGATGGGCGAAGCCTATGCGCCAGCCAACCCCAGGTCGGCGATTGATGCAGGTTTGGGCCTTATACATCAGGAACTACATTTACTCGAACATTTATCTATTTCAGAAAACGTATTCGTGGGTCGCTGGCCAAAAAAAAGATTTGGCCGAATCGATCGCGCTTTCATGGAAAAACAAGCGCAAGCGCAGCTCGAACGTTTGGGCTTAGAGATTTCTCCATCACGATTGGTGCGAGGTTTGTCCACTGCAAATCAGCAACTCATTGAGATTGCCAAAGCGCTTGCTTTGGACGCCAAATTATTAATTCTCGATGAGCCTACCGCTTCATTAGGCGGAGCGGAAACGGAACTGCTGTTCGAACAGATCGAACGATTAAAAGCCGATGGAGTGGGATTAATCTATATCTCTCATCGACTGGAAGAAATAAGAAAAATATCCGACCGCATTGTTGTTATGCGAGATGGCCATAAGGTGCAGGAATTCGATAGTGGCAATGTGCCGGTGCGTACTATCGTGGAGAGCATGGTTGGGCGTAGTCTGGATAGAATGTTTCCAGCAATTCCTGATCCATCAGAAGAGTTTAGCTTTGAGGTAAGCAATCTTACGTCAGCTGTCGGCATGTTTGAAGATGTTAGCTTTGAGGTTAAAAGGGGTGAGATATTTGGTATAGCGGGCTTAGTCGGAGCCGGTAGAACAGAGCTAGTGAGAGCCATTGCTGGCGCAGACCCAATTAAAAGTGGAAATATAAAGTTGTTTGGCAAAGACATCACGCCAAAAACACCTCAAGACTCAATTCGTCACGGCGTGGTTATGGTGCCTGAAGACAGAAAATTGCAAGGTCTTATAGTTGATCACTCCATCGCTAATAATGTTGCTTACGCCAACTTCCCGGCAATATCGAGCAATGGTTTTTTAACCGATAGTACGGTCAGTGATTTTGCAAACATAACAATTACCCGGTTCGGCGTAAAAGGTCAAGTGCTGCAAAACGCCGATGAACTATCCGGCGGCAATCAGCAAAAAGTTATCTTGGCTAAGTGGCTTGCCAAAGATCCCAAAGTGGTTATCCTCGATGAGCCCACCCGCGGTATTGATGTTGGGGCTCGCTCATCTATTTACGAAAGCATTGTGGCCTTAGCAGAGAAGGGGATCAGCGTTATTGTCGTTAGTTCTGATCTTGAAGAGGTATTAGGAATATCCAATCGGGTTATGGTCATGGCGCAAGGGCGTATGACCGGTGTTCTTGAAAGAGGCGCAGCCAACGATGTGTCGGTTATGGAGCTAGCAACAAGCTAATGTGTACAACTATTATCGATTTGATTATGAGGCTAAGCTATGTCTAAGAACTCATTTAACGCCCCTTCCTTGTTTGATTTAAGTGGCTTTGTTGCTTTGGTAACTGGAGCAGGAAGCGGGATTGGTCAGTGCATAGCTGTGGGTATGGCTCAATGCGGTGCCAAGGTTGCCTGTCTTGATCGTCGTGAAGACGGAGGCTTGGGCGAAACAATAGAGATGATTGAACAGGCTGGCGGTACCGGATTGTCGCTAAAAGCGGATGTCACCAGTCGAAAATCTCTTGATGATGCGGTTGTTCAGACTGAAAAAACGCTGGGTGCCTTAGGTATCGCTGTTAATGCAGCAGGTATTGCTAACGCTAATCCAGCGCAAGATATGTCAGAAGATCAGTACCAAAACCTAATGGATATCAACTTAAAGGGTATATTTTTTTCTTGTCAGGCTGAAGCGAATGCAATGCTAAAACATGGCAAAGGATCGATTATTAATATTGCGTCCATGTCTGGTGTAATAGTTAATCGTGGATTAGAGCAGTGTCACTACAATGCATCCAAGGCGGGTGTGATACACATGGGTAAAAGTATGGCTATGGAATGGGTGGCTGGTGGTGTTCGGGTAAATTCGATTAGCCCTGGTTATACGGCTACTCCCATGAATACAAGGCCGGAAATGATTCATCAAACGAAGGAGTTCGAAGAGCAAACACCTATGGGGCGGATGGCGTCGGTTAATGAGATGGTCGGGCCTGCAATATTTCTGGCCAGTGATGCATCATCATATTGCACTGGAGTTGATTTATTGGTCGATGGCGGTTTCTGTTGTTGGTGACTTTGCGCTCGTTTTGACTACATGGTTGCCTGACAATTTTTACTGACAAATTATCGAGTTAGACATAGGAAAAGTAAATGCGTTTTAAAGATAAAACGGTCGTTATAACCGGTGGCAATCGAGGTATTGGTTATGCGATGTCAACGCGATTTGCTCAAGAGGGTGCTAATGTTGTTATGGCTTCTATTGAGGAGCAAGTTACTGAGGCTGCGAACAACCTGGTATCGGATACCAGTGCATCTGTTTTGCCAGTATTGTGCAATGTGTCGGATGTAGCAGAGGTTAAAAATCTGTATGCCACGGCTGCAAAAGAGTTCGGCAGAATCGATGTCTCCATTCAAAATGCGGGCATTATCACTATTGCAAAAGTCGAAGACCTAACCGAAAAACAATGGGACGACACCATGGAAGTCAATACCAAGGGTGTATTCCTGTGTTGTCAAGAAGCCATTCGATACATGAGAAAATCCGGTGGTGGCAAACTAATCAATACCGCGTCAGGGCAAGCACGTGATGGCTTTATCTATACGCCTCATTATGCAGCTTCCAAATTTGGTGTTATGGGTATGACGCAAAGTTTGGCAAAAGAAGTAGCGCTTGATGCGATAACGGTTAACGCAATCTGCCCAGGCATAATCACAACTGACATGTGGGATTACAACGACCGGGTGTGGGGTGAAATGCTTGGAGACTATGGCCCCGGTGAGCTTATGGCAGAGTGGGTAGAAAATAATATTCCAATGAAGCGCGCAGGTGAGGGCAAGGATGTGGCTGGGCTAGTTGCGTTTTTAGCCAGTGACGATGCGAGCTACATCACCGGGCAAACAATCAACGTCGATGGTGGTTTGATAATGTCGTAAAGGTGTTAACACGTAAACGTACCGAACCTTTGCTCGATTGCGCAACGGCCGCTCTCCGTGCAAGTCATCACTTCAATCGACTATTATTTCTTCCCCTGGCAACAATCCAGTCTTCTCTGTGTATTTTTCAGACTGACAAGTGCTCGAAATTGGCGACAAACTGAATTAGGGACAATCCCATTAGCCATCCTATCTAGCTGGCCTACACCGTAAGCTACATATCAGAATCGTTCGCCCAACTCCACGCAATGGGTGATTTTCGTTTTAACGCACCACTTAGGTGCTGGCGCATTTTGTAAGAAGCGTCTACAACATCACCTTTTTCGAGTAATTCAAGAATTTCCAAAT